>CAZBRS010000014.1:0-92048 GCA_964494475.1 uncultured Myxococcales bacterium
CTTGCCGTCCATGGCGCGCCAGGTGGCCGAGCCCAGGCCCGCCAGGCGCAGCTTGACGGGCTTGGGGTTCAGCCAGCCGAAGAGCGCGCGAATCCAGGGGTTGCCCAGGCGGGGGATGAGCAGCACCACGCAGCCGTCGACCTCCTCGTGGGGCACGAGGGGCCTGGCGACGGCGTCGAGCAGGTTCTGGAAGGGGGAGTCGGCCACGGGTGGGGCCTACATCACGGCGGTGGGCGGCGCGGCCTCGTCGGGCGAGCCGGCCTTCTTCAGGGGCATGGCGACCAGGTACACGGCCAGCAGCACGGCCACGGGGATGGCCAGCCAGCCGGCCAGGCTGCCGAGGTCGACGCTCCAGAAGCCCTCGCGGAAGAAGACCACCGCGGCGACCAGCAGGCCGAGGAGCGCCTCGCCGGCGATGAAGCCCGAGGCCGCCAGCACGCCCGCGTTCTCGACGCGCGCCTTCTGGGCCGCGTTGTAGCCGCGCCGGGCCGCGAACTTGTCGACGAGGCCGCGGATGAGGCCGCCGAGGAAGATGGCGAAGGTGGTCTCGAGGGGCAGGTACATGCCCACCGAGAACAGCATGGGGCTGCGCACCTTGATGAGGATGAGCGACACGCCCATGGCGATGCCGACCAGCACCAGCGGCCAGGCCATCTCGCCGCCCACGATGCCCTGCGACAGCGCGGCCATGAGGCCGGCCTGGGGCGCGGGCAGGTTCGGGCCGCCGAAGCCGCCGACGCCGGGGTTCAGCTTGAGGTCCGAGAAGTGCAGCACGTACAGCGGGAAGAACATGACGGCGCCGGCCAGCACCACGCCGATGAGGTCGCCGATCTGCATCTTCCAGGGGGTACCGCCGAGGATGTGCCCGACCTTCAGGTCTTGCAGCATCTCGCCGGCCACGGCCGCGCTGACGCACACCACGGCCGCGACGCCGAGCACCGCCGCCACACCCTGCTGACCCGTGACGCCGATGAGCACCATGGTGAGGGCGGCGATGATGGTGGTGGCGAGCGTCAGGCCCGAGATGGGGTTGTTCGACGAGCCGATCATGCCGACCAGGTTGCCCGACACGGCGGCGAAGAAGAAGCCGGTGACCAGCATGACCACCGCGGCCAGGATGGCGCCCGAGATCATCTGGGTGAAGTAGAAGTAGAGGCCGCACATCAGCACGAACACGGCCACCAGGCCGAGCAGCACGATCTTGAAGTTCATGTCCTTCTGGGTGCGCAGGGTGGTCTCGCCGGCGGCCGCGCTCTTCTTGACGTCGGCCACGCCGCGCTTCAGGCCCAGCCACAGGTTCTTGCGCATGCGGTACAGGGTGAACACGGCGCCGACCAGCATGCCGCCCACGGCGATGGGGCGCACCACGAACTTGTACAGGTGGCCGACGATGGCCTCCCAGGCCGCGGTCTCGTTGCCCCCCGCGGTCTGGGTGTAGGCGTCGATCATCTGCGGACCCAGGAAGAACACGAGCAGCGGCACGAACAGGCCCCACGCGAGCAGCCCGCCCGCGAAGTTCAACGCGCCCAGTTCGGGCCCGATGATGTAGCCCACGCCCATGTAGGCGGGCGTGACGGCGGGGGCCGCGATCTGCGTGAAGCCGCCGGCCTTCAGCGTGGGCGAGGCCTTGGTGAGCCCGAGGCGCACCACGCTCTCCTTCACGTTGCCCACGGCCAGCGTGAACGTGTTGGACGCGTGGAACACGCCCATGGCGTCGAGCAGCTTGACGACCGCGCCCACGCCCATGGCGCGGAAGAGCTGGATGGCCGCGTCGGCGCCGCGCTGCCCCGCCTTGTGGATCTCGGCGGCGGCCACCGACTCGGGGAAGGGCAGATCCTTGTCTTCGACCATCACGCGCCGAAGGATGGTGACGAACAGGATGCCGAGCACGCCGCCCACGATCATGAGCGCCGACGCCGTGACGTAGCTGGCCACGTCGTCGAACGTCCAGAGCTGCAGGATGACGAAGGCCGGGATGGTGAAGATCGCGCCGGCGGCCACCGACTCGCCGATGGAGCCGACGGTACGCGCGAAGTTCTCCTCGAGGATGGACCCCTTCAGGATCTTGAGGAGCGCCATCCCGATGACGGCCGCGGGGTACGTGGCCGCGATGGTCATGCCCGCCTTCAGGCCCAGGTAGGCGTTGGCGGCGCCGAGCACCACGCACATCACGAGGCCGATGAGCAGCGCGCGCAGCGTGAACTCGCGCAGATCGGTCTTCTCGGGGACGAAGGGAACGAAGGGCTTGTTCTCGTCGCTCATGGACACTCCCCGGGGTGGCGCCGGTGGCACCGGTGGTTCGATTGGGCGACTGTAGTTTGACCCGCCGGGATCGTCAAGCGCCACCCTGGACGGAGGAATCGTGACGGTTTCCGTTGAAATCCAGTTCGCGTTCTGCTAGGTAGGGCCTTGCCTTTCAAGGAGGGACGAGATGTCCGGCCACAATAAATGGAGCACGATCAAGCACAAGAAGGGCGCGGCCGACGCGAAGCGCTCCAAGGTCTTCACGAAGATCATCAAGGAGCTCACCATCGCGGCCAAGCTCGGAGGCGGTGACCCCGACGGGAACCCGCGCCTTCGCACCGCCATCGCTCAGGCCAAGACGGCCAACATGCCCAAGGACAACGTCACGAACGCCATCAAGAAGGGCACGGGCGAGCTCGAGGGCGTGACGTACGAAGAGGCCATGTACGAGGCCTACGGTCCCGGCGGCTCGGCCCTCTGCATCGAGGTGCTGACCGACAACAAGAACCGCACCGTGGCCGAGATCCGCCACATCCTCGGCAAGCACGGCGGCTCGCTGGCCGAGTCCGGCTCGGTGGCGTGGCAGTTCGAGCGCAAGGGCCGCATCCTGGTCGAGAAAGAGAAGATCGGCGAAGACGCCCTCATGGAGATGGCGCTCGACTGCGGCGCCGACGACGTGCAGGACGCCGACGACGTGTGGGAGATCTACACGGCGCCCGGCGAGCTCGAGAACGTACGCGGCGCGCTCGAGGCCAAGGGCCTGGAGATGGACGAGATCAAGCTCGGCCTCTTCCCCAAGACCACGGTCACCCTCGACGAGAAGAAGGCCGAGACGCTGCTCCGGCTCATCGACGTCATCGAAGACAACGACGACGTGCAGAACGTCTTCGGCAACTTCGACATCCCCGACGAAGTGGCCGAGAAGCTCGCGCAGTAGGGCCGCCCGGCCTCCCCGTCCAATCCATCCAATCCCGGTCAGTTGTTCTTCAGGTCGTATTTTTTTATGAGGTATTCTAGAGACTTGCGGTGCACCCCCGACGCCTTGGCCGTGCGGGTGATGTTCCAGGCGTTCAACTCCAGCATGCGCCTCCAGTAGGCGCGCTCGAACTCGGTGAGGAGCTGCTCCTTCACGTCCTTGAACTGCTCGTCGATGCGCACCGACAGGTTCAGGATGGGCCCCTCGGTCGACTGCACCGCCACGGCGTCGTCGCGCACCTCGGGCGCCACGCTGTCGCTGAGGAACACGTCGTCGGTGACCCCGGTGTCGGCCAGGATCATGGTGCGCTCGATGAAGTTCCGGAGCTCGCGCACGTTGCCCTTCCAGGGGTGCTGCTGCAGGCGCACCATGGTGTCGTAGCTGATCTTGATGGGCCGCGTGCCGTGCTCCTTCGCGAGCCCCTCGACGAAGTGGCTGACCAGCAGCGGGATGTCTTCGCGCCGGGCGCGCACCGGCGGCACGCGCACGCGGATGACCGCCAGCCGGTAGTAGAGGTCCTCGCGGAAGGTGCCCTTCTTGACCTCCTCCTTGAGGTTGCGGTTGGTGGCCGCGATG
The DNA here is from genome assembly GCA_964494475.1 of uncultured Myxococcales bacterium. Taxonomy (GTDB): domain Bacteria; phylum Myxococcota_A; class UBA9042; order CAZBRS01; family CAZBRS01; genus CAZBRS01. The sequence continues at coordinate 3,797 of CAZBRS010000014.1, forward strand.
ACGCGCACGTCGACCTTCTTGACCTGGCTCGCGCCCACGGGCCGCACCTCGCGCGACTCGAGCACGCGCAGCAGCTTGGGCTGCAGGTCGAGATCGAGCTCCCCGATCTCGTCGAGGAACAACGTTCCGCCGTCGGCGTTCGTGAAGGCGCCCTTGCGGTCCGCGATGGCGCTCGTGAAGGCACCCTTCATGTGGCCGAAGAGCTCGCTCTCGATCAGCTCGCGGGGCACGGCGCCGCAGTCGAACACGGCGAAGGGGCCGTTCTTGCGCTTGCTGTGCTTGTGGACCTCGCGCGCCGCGACCTCCTTGCCCGTGCCGCTCTCGCCCTCGATGAGCACCGTGGCGTCGGTGGGCGACACGCGCTCGAGGATGCCGAACACCTCGCGCATGGCCAGCCCGCGGCCGATCATGTCGCCGAAGCGGTCGGCGCGGCTCACGGGGATGTCGACGGCCTGCTTGGCGTCGCGCACCTGCAGCACGGTCTCGCCCACGCGGATCTCGGCGCCCTCCTTCAGGTAGGCGCGCTCGACGCGGAAGCCGTCGAGCCAGGTCCCGTTCTTCGAGTCGTCGTCGACCAGCAGGTTGCCCAGCGGCGTGGCCTCGATGCGGCAGTGGTTGCGCGAGACCGTGGCGTCGGACACCTTGAGGTCGGCATCGAAGGCCGTGCCGATGGAGCTGATGCGCTGATCGAGGTCGAACTCGGCGCCCTTGTCGGGCCCGGCCAGGACCTTCAGCTTCATCTTCTGGAAGTGGATGGACGAGACGTCGAGGGCGATGGTGCGGGTCTCTTCCATCACGGCTCCTCCTTCAGCGTACCCAGGTTGGTGGTCTGCTCGGCCTGGACCACGAAGACGCGCTCGAGCAGCGCGCTGCCGTCGGTGCGACGTATCTCGAGGCGGTGGTCGCCGGCGTCGAGCTCGAGGTCGACGACGTTGCCCCGCGTCGAGCGCGGCTTGCCGTCGATGACGACCGCAGCGTTCGCGGGGAAATATCGGAAGACCACCTTGCCGCGCGCGGCGGGCGCGAGGCTCACGGCGACCTCGCGGGGAGAATCGGCGCCGAGCGCGACGGGCGCGTCGCGGTAGCCCTCGGCGCGGGCCGTGAGGGCCAGCACGCGCCCCGGGACCACGCGCACCGCGAGGGGCGTGCGGCCCAGGCGCTCGCCTGCCGCCGTGTACAGATCGGCCTCGGGGGTGGCGACCACGCGCACGTCGCGCTCCGCGGGCTGGGGCCGCGGGGCCGGCGCGCCCTCGGTGCCGCCGGGACTGGGCTCCGCCGCCGTCGCGGGCGCCGAGGCGGTCTCGACGGCGCGCCGCGCCTGACGACGGGGCTCGGCCTCGGTCACGAGCAGCCGCGGCGACGGGCGTCGGAAGGGAGCGGACGAGCGCGCGACCCCGGGCGCCGGGGCGTCGAGGGGCGACGGCAGGTTGCGCGGGATCAGCACGGCGGCCAGCAGCACGGCCGCCACGACGAGCACCACGCGCGTACGCCGCGCCACCCGTCGGCGCGCCATCGTGCGCGTGTGGCGCGCGCCCACCAGGGTGCCGCTCGAGGAGCGCGACGCGCGCTCCTCATCGAGGCGCGCCGCCAGGAAGTCGTCGAACGACAGGCGGCGCTGGGGCGCCTCGGGCGCCACGTCGAAGAAGCCCTGCTCGTTGAAGAACTCGACGAGCGCGCCCTCCCCCGTGACCCGCGCCTCGCCGAGCAGCACCTGCTGGAGCGCGTCGGCCACCTCGGCCGCGCCGGCGTAGCGCTGGTCGCGCGCCTTGGCCAGGCAGCGCATCACGACCGCCGACAGGGCCTCGGGGATGGCGGGCACGATCTGGTTCGGGGGCACGGGCTCCACCGACTTGATGCGCTCGAGCACCTGAAGCTCGTTCTCGCCCTCGAAGGGGCGCGTACCCGTGAGGAGCTCGTAGAACACGACCCCGAGCGAGAACAGGTCGGTGCGACGGTCGAGCGTCTCGCCGCGCGCCTGCTCGGGCGACATGTAGTAGACCTTGCCCTCGATGAAGCCCGAGATGGTGTGGTGCAGGCTGCGCGCCGATCGCGCGATGCCGAAGTCGACCAGCTTCACGTCGCCGTGGCGGCTGACCATGATGTTGGAGGGGCTGATGTCGCGGTGCACGATGTGCAGCGGCCGTCCCTCTTCGTCGGTGCGGTCGTGGGCGAAGGCCAGCGCCCGGCACACCCCGGTGACGATGGTGACCGCCAGCGCCCAGGGCACCGTGACCTCCCGCGCGGCCAGGTGCTTGATGGCGTCGCGCAGGTTGCCGCCCTCGACGTACTCCATGGCCAGGTAGTACTCGCCGTCGACCACGCCCAGATCGAACACCGGCACGATGTTGCCGTGCGAGAGGGTGACCAGGGTCTTGCCCTCTTCGATGAAGCGCTCGACGAACTTCGGATCGGACGAGAACTGGCGCAGGATCTTCTTGATGACGACGCGCTTCTCGAAGCCGGCGGGGCCCTCCATGCGCGCCAGGTGCACCTCGCCCATCCCGCCCTCGGCGAGCTTGCGAAGCAGCTCGTAGCGCCCGAACTTGTCACCCATCGGTTTCCGTTCCGGCTCCCGTCATTCCGGCGTTCAGCGAAGACTCTTCTGCACGTCGGCGAGGTTCTGATCGAGATGCAGCGCGATCTTGTCGCGAACGGCCGCGAGGTGCGGGGGCTCCAGCGACCAGGCCTGGCCCTTCACCTGGCGCAGCACCGCCGCGAAGTCGGGGTCGGCCTTCTCCCAGGCCGCGAGCCGTCCGTCGATGGCCTGGACCATCTGCGAGGGCATGGTCGCCGCTCGGAGATCGCGCGCCGTGGCGTCGATGAGGTCGGCGAACGCGCGCTGTTGCTCGCGCTCGGTGGGCTGGCGGGGCTCAGCGGGCATGTTCGCCTCCCCCCGCCGCCGGCGCCGCGCCCGGGACCGTCGGCCCCTGCCCGCGGATCGCGCCCTCGGCCGTGAAGACGGGCCGGATGTCGACGGGCACTGCCTTCAAGCCGTCGAGGGCCGCCTGCACCTCGGGGGTGAGCACGGCGTAGGTGTCGAGCAGGGTCTTGGCGGCGGCGTAGTCGCCCGTGGCCTCGACGCGCAGCAGCTCGGCCCCCAGCGCCGTCAGCCCCTCGCGCGCCTTGTCGAAGACCACCGCGAAGCGCCCCGTGGCCGCATCACGCGTGTACACGCCCAGCTTCGCGAGGTAGCCGTAGATGAGCAGGTTGGCCCGACCGTGGGCCTCGTGGGCGCCGAAGCGCACCGACCGGAAGAAACCGGCCAGCGCCGTCACGAGGGTGGTCTGCAGCCGATCGGGCTCCTTGAAGAAGCCCTTGTCGATGAGGTACAGCGCGTTCAGGAGGCCGAGGGTGTCGGCCTTGGCCTCCTCGATGGCCGGATACAGCTCCTTGAGCGTCTGGCTGACGGTGGTCACCGTCCCATCGGGAAGCGTGATCTTGCCCGGCCCCATGCCATGGGCGATCTCGTGGAGCAGCGTGTGCTGGAAGTAGTCTTCCTGGCGCAGCAGCGGCCTCTGCTCGGCCGTCAGCACCAGGTCGGCGATGGGCGAGAGGATCTTCTCGAACTTCGCGTCGCTCACGTTGCGCATGAGCACCTTCTTCGAGCCCTTCTTCTCGCGCACGTCTTCGTCGTTCGGCAGGTTGAACGCCAACGTCTGCACGCCCGCGCGCGTGTCGCCCGCGCTGTAGACGAGGTCGACGGCGAAGATCGGCGAACCCGTCGCGCGCTTGTAGCCGCGGTGCTTCTCCTCGAGGGGCAGCGCGGCCTCCATCTCGTCGAGGTGGGCCTTGACGGTCGACAGCTGCTCGCTGAGTCCGGCGTCGGTCATGGTCACGAAGATCTCGAACGCGGCCTTGTAGCTCATGAGCGTGTCTTCGTACACCTCGTATGGGCCGACCGTGACCTCGAAGCGCGAGCCCGTGACGTCGACCCAGGCCGCGTCGCCGCTGGCCCAGTCGTTGGTCTCGCAGTTGGCGGCGCGCGTCAGCAGGAACTCCTTCAAGGTCGGCGAGTCGGCGTGGGCGGCGGCCTCGCGCAACTTTTCGGCCAGCACCTTCAGCTCGGTCGCGTAGAACTCGGAGTACGGGATGGCCCGCAGCGCAGCGCCGTCGCGCACGATGGCCGTGTAAGGGCTCGTGAACGCAGCCTTGTCGGTCGGATGAGCGGCCACCCAGGCCTCGAACTCGGCCTTGGTCAGGTCGACCGGGTACATGGTTCCGCCCGCGGGCTTGGGCGTCGAGCCCAGGAAGGGCTTCATCTCGCCCAGCCGATCGAAGCGGCCCGCGTTGATGAGCACGAACCGGTAGGCGACCTGGTCATAGGCGTTCAGCTGCTCGGTGGCGGCCTCGGTCTCGAAGCGGCGCCTCAGCTCGAGCCCATCGTCCGTGGCCTGCTTCCAGAACAGGCGATCGATCACGTCGGCCGCCTCGAGCAGGGGCTTCAGGAAGCTCTTGTCGGCTTCGGTGAGCTTGCCCGCGGCCACGCCCATCTCGACCTCGGCGAAGGCCTGGTTCCTGAGGAGCAGGTCGGCGTAGGGCATCGCCTGCTGTCCCTTCATCACCCGGCTGGTCTCGTCACCCGTCGCCATGGCTGCCTCCGCCTTGACCTCGGCGCCCGCCCCTGCGACCTTGGTCGCCGGATCGGCCGACAACGTCGCCTTGGGAACGCCCGCGTCCTTCTCGTCGGTCGGCGGGGCGTCCTTCGCTCCACGCCCGCACGCCAGGGCTCCGAGGGCCAGGATCATCATCGCGCCCGCGAACCCCGGGAGCGCTCGCAGCCTCATCATCGTCATGGGAACCTCTCCAGCCTTCATGCGGTCGAAAACTCTACTCCTGGCTGGATCGAGGCGTCAACGGCCTAGGTGCGCTGACAGCGCTCTCAATCGCCCCGCGGCATGCGGGCGGCTCGGGCCTCCCACGCCGCGCGCAGCAACCCCTCGTCGTACAGGCCGCGGATCGAGGCCTGGATCGCGTCGAAGGGCACGTCGTCGAACGAGCCCCGCTCGGTCACGTACTCGATGTACGGGTTGCCGCGCGGATCGACGGGGTGCATGAGCGCGTCGTTGGCGCCGTCGAGGGTGACGGGCAGCACACCCGCCTTGGCCGCCGTGCCGGGATCGAACGCGGGCGTGGCCTTGACCCAGCGCCCGTCGAGGTGGAACTCGGTGTAGCCGTGCCACGTGAACAGGTTGGTGCCCATGGCGGCCAGCATGTGCTCGGGCAGTTGGTGGTTCCGCACGTCGGCGAAACCCAGGCGCGACGGGATGCCGGCAGCCCGGCCGAGCGCCGCGAGCAGCGCCGCCTTCTGCACGCAGTACCCCCAGCGTCGCGCGAGCACCACCGACGCCTTGAAGTCGTGCGGCTCGAGCGGCGGCAACGGCACGTAGGCCACGTGGTCGCGCACCCAGTCGAAGAGCGCCACCGACGTCTCGCGGGGCGTGGCGCGCGCGAGCGAAGCCGCCAGGTCGGCGATGGCGGGGTGGTCGCAGTCGAGGAAGGTCGTGGGGCCCAGGCACGCGGCGCTGTCGGTCATGGGGCGGGTCACCGTGGAGGGAGCGTGAACGAGACCGGCACGGCGTGCACGGAGCCCGCGTTCTGGCCGTCGCCGCGCAGGGTGCCCGGCAGGTCTTCGGGGCGCTGCAGCACCGCCACCTCGCGGCCCTGCACCTCGTAGAGGAACATGACGGCGGGGCTGCCCGCCTGGCGCACGAGCTTGGCGCCCACCAGGCGCGTGTCGCCCCCCTCGTCGAGCGGCATGCGCACCGGGTACGGGAAGTTGGCGTTCACGAACTCCTGGGTGGCCAGCGACGAGCCGTGGAACTCGAGCGGGCTGCGCGGCTGATCGGGGTTGGCGCGGAAGGCGAAGAACGCGAGCACGGCCACTACCGCCGCAGCGGCCGCGAAGCCCGGCACCAACTGGAACCAGGGCCGGGCCTCCGGACGATCGAGCTGCAGCACGGACTCGAGGCGCTCCCTGAGCTCGGGCGGAGGCGTGGCCCGGCCCTGCCCCAGGCTGCGCCGCAGCGTACCGAGGAAGCGCTGCTCCACGTCGAACAGGCCGCGGCAGGCCCCGCAGTAGCGCAGGTGATCTTCTACCGAGCGGCGCTCGGGGTCGGCGAACTCGCCGTCGAGGTAGACCCCGATCGAGTCGCGGACTTCGCTGCAGTTCATCGGCACTCCTCCACGTCGGCGCCCACCAGGTGCGGCACCACCTCGGCGGCCAGTCCCGCCAGGTGGCGCTTCAACGCCTGCCTCCCTCGGTGCAGGCGCGACATCACGGTTCCGATCGGCACGCCCAGGATGTCGGCGATCTCGCGATAGGCGTAGCCCTCGAGATCGGCCAGCAGGACCACGGCCCGAAAATCGGGCGGCAGCTTGTCGATGGCCGCGCGCACGCGCTCCTGGACCGAGAGGTCGTCGGCCGCCACCTCGGGATCGATCGAGCCCTCGGACCACGCGGTCTCGGCCTCGCCCGCCGGCGAGAGATCGTCGAGCGACGTCCAGCCCTGGTCGCGGCGTCGCAGGCGATTCTTGTAGGTGTTCGCCAGGATGGTGTACAGCCACGCGCGCAGGTTCGTGCCGGGCTCGAAGCGGTCGAAGGCGCGGTAGGCCTTCACCAGCGTGTCCTGCACCAGGTCCTCGGCCTCGCGCCGATCGCCCGACAGGTACACGCCGAAGCCGTACAGCCGATCGACCAACGGCAGCACCTCGGCCTCGAACGCGTCACGCGCCTTCCTTTTTCGCGAAAACAGCAGCACGGCAGCTACCTCCGGCGTTCTGGGGATGAAACCGCGGGCGCGTTCAATCTATTCCCGCGCGGCGTCCGCGCAACCAAAAGGCGCCGTGCCGTGCTTTCATCAATCGTTTGATTGACACGCCCGTCGCGCGAACCTATCCTGAACCCGAACGACCCTCGGAGCGCCCATGGCCGCGGCTTCCACGGAATCGACTCGCGAGCGCTTGCTCTCCTCGGCCGAGGCGCTGTTCGCCGAGAAAGGGTTCGAGGGCACCAGCGTCCGCGAGTTGGCGGCGCGCGCCGGTTGCAACCTGTCGCTCATCCACTACTACTTCGGGTCGAAAGAGGGGCTGCTCACCGAGCTCGTACGCAGCAAGGCGGGACAGGCGGGCGCGCTGCTCGAGGCTGCGGCCGCCGAGGCCCCCGACGCGCCCGCCGCGGTGCGCGCCTTCGTGGCGTTCATGATCGACTTCGCCACCGAGAACCAGGCCTTCCTGCGCATGGTGTTCCGCGAGGTCATCGGCACCCCGCACCCGGCCTTCGACGCCATCCGGGGCCGCATCCAGCTGAACCTGGGCATCCTGGACGGACTGCTCGCGGCGGGTCAGGACGCCGGGCAACTGCGCGCCGTCGACCGTCCCGTGGCCGCGATGGGCCTGGCGGGCATGACCCTGTTCTACTTCCTGGCGCTGCCGCTGACCTCGTCGCTGTTGGGGCCACCCACGCCCGAGCTGCGCGAGCGGCTGCGCGCGACGCTGACCGATCTCTACCTGCACGGCATCCTCGGAGACGACCGATCGCCCGGAGGCACCCCATGAAGCGCGTGATCATCGTGTTCGCGGTGTTGGCGGTGGCGCTCTCGGGCGTGCTGGCCTACCGCCTGCGCGCCCAGCGCGCCGACGCCGAGCGACGGCCCGGCAGTTCGGGCGTGCTGGAGGGCACCACCCTCACGGTGTCGGCGCGCCTGGCCGGCCGCCTGACGAAGGTGCTGGTTCACGAGGGCCAGGCGGTGAAGGCCGGTGACCTGCTGGCCGAGCTCGACTGCGCCGAGCCCGACGCCGGCGTGGCCGCGGCCGAGGCCCAGGTCGGGGCCGCGCGCGCCCAGGTGGCCGCCCTCAGCGTGCAGGCCGAGGCCGCCGCGCTGCAGGCCGAGGCCGCCCGGCGCCAGGTGACGGCCCAGGCGGCGCAGATCGGCAGCCTGCGGGTGCAGCAGAGGAACGCCGTGCGCCAGACCGCACGCGCCGAGACGCTGAAGCAGAGCGATGCCATGCCCGACGCCCAGGTCGAGACGTACCAGACCGCCGTGGCCGACCTCGGCGAGCGCGTGCACGCCGCGAACGCCTCGGTGCAGGCCGGCCAGGCCGGGGCCGATGCTGCCGCGCGGCAGGCGGGCGCGGTCGAGGCGGGCGTCGCTGCGGCCGAGCAGCAGACCGCCGTCGCCGTGGCCGGACTAGCGCGCGCGCGCGCGATTCAGGCCGAGTGCCGCCTGCTGGCGCCCAGTGCCGGGGTGGTCACCCTGCGCGCCCGGGAGCCCGGGGAGGTGGTGCTGCCCGGCAGCGCGGTCGTCGAGTTGACCGACGACAGGATCCTGACCGCGAGGTTCTACGTGGCCAACGCCGACCTCGGCGCCGTGTCGCCCGGCGGCAAGGTCGAGGTCGCGGCCGACGCCTTCCCGGGCGAGAGCTTCGGGGGCATCGTCCTGCGGGTGGCGCGCGTCGCCGAGTTCACGCCTCGCACGGTCCAGACGCGCTCCGATCGCGAACGCCTCGTCTACGCCGTCGACGCCGAGGTCGCGAACCCCGCAGGCCGCCTGCGCGCGGGTATGCCGATCGAGGTCGCGCTGGCGCGGCGCGCTCCATGAGCTGCGAGCCCCTTGAAGCCACGGCGCTCGTGCAGCGCTTCGGCGAGACCCCCGCGCTGTCCGGTCTCTCGCTCCGGCTCGGTCCGGGTGAACTGTACGGGCTCGTCGGCCCCGACGGCGCGGGGAAAACGTCGGCGCTCCGCCTCTTTGCGGGGCTCGCGCTCCCCGTCTCGGGCTCGGTCCGTGTCGAGGGGCAGGATCCCTCCGCACCCCGCTCTCGCGTGCGCGAGATCCTCGGCTACATGCCCCAGCGCTACGCCCTGTACGGCGACCTCAGCGTGGCCGAGAACCTGCGCTTCTTCGCGCGCCTCTACGGCGTCGAGCGAGCCGCCTTCCTCGAGCGGCGCGCGCGCCTGCTGGCGATCACGCGCCTCGAGCGGTTCGCCGACCGGCGCGCCGACCAACTCTCGGGCGGTATGTACAAGAAGCTGGCGCTGGCCTGCGCCCTGCTGCACGCGCCCCACGTGTTGCTGCTCGACGAGCCCACCAACGGCGTCGATCCCACCTCGCGCCTCGAGCTCTGGGACCTGCTGGCCGAGTTCGTGGCCGAGGGCATGGCCGTGCTGGTGACCACGTCGTACATGGACGAGGCCGAGCGCTGCTCGCGCGTGGGGCTCCTCGATCACGGTCGGCTGCTGGTCGAGGGAGCGCCGGTCGACCTGGTGGCCGGCTTCCACGGCGTCGTGGCCATGTTGTCGGGCCCCATCGAGCACGTCGAGGCGCTCCTCCCGGCCCTCGGCGACGACCTGGTGGCGTCGACCCCGCGCGGCCAGGGCCTGCGCGTCGTGCTCGAGCCCCGCGCCCTGCCCTCCCTGCGGGCCGCGGCCGACGCCGCGGGCGTCGCGTTCGAGCGTGCCCGCCCCACCTTCGAGGACCTGTTCCTCGAGCTGGTCCATTCCAGCGCGTCGGCGGCCGCATGAACGACGCCATCACGGTCACCGCGCTCGGCCGCACGTTCGGCGACTTCCACGCCGTGCGCGACGTCACCTTCAGCGTGCGCCGCGGCGAGATCTTCGGCTACCTGGGCGCGAACGGCGCGGGCAAGTCGACCACCATCCGCATCCTCTGCGGCCTGCTCGTGCCGACCAGCGGCCGCGCCGTGGTGGCGGACGCCGACGTGGCGCGCGACCCCGAGGCGGTCAAGCGGCGCATCGGCTACATGTCGCAGCGCTTCTCGCTCTACCCCGATCTGACCGTGCGGGAGAACCTCGACTTCTTCGGCGGCGCCTACGGCCTCAGCGGCCGCCGGTTGCGCGACCGCATCGACGCCGTGCTCGCCGAGGTGGGTCTGGCGAGGCAGCGCGACGCGATCACCGGCAGCCTGCCGGGTGGCTGGCAGCAGCGCGTGGCGCTCGGCAACTCTCTGCTCCACGACCCGGACATCCTCTTCCTCGACGAGCCCACCGCGGGCGTCGATCCCGCGTCGCGCCGCGAGTTCCTGGCGCTCGTCCGACGGCGGGCGCGCGCCGGCGCCACCGTGTTCCTCACCACCCACTACCTCGACGAGGCCGAGTACTGCGAGCGCATCGGGCTCATGGTCGCGGGTCGCCTGGTCGCCCTCGGCACGTCGGCCGAGCTGAAGGAGCGACACGTACGGGGGCGCGTCGTGCTGGTCCGAACGAGCACGCCCGCCGCCCTGCGCGCAGCGCTGCTCGGTCGTACCGGCGTGCTCGCCGCCCAGACGTGGGGCTCGGGCGTGCGCCTGCGCATCGACACCTCCCTCTCTCCCGCCGCTCTGTCGACAGAGGTCGCGGCGCTCGACGCCAGCGCCACGCTCGAGCCCGCCGAAGCTTCGCTCGACGACGTGTTCGCCGCCGTGGCGGGAGGCCCGACGTGAGCCGGCTACGGGCAGCCCTGCGCCGCACCGCGGCCATCGCGTCCAAGGAGGTCCTGCACATCCTGCGCGATCCGAGCACCCTGTACCTGGCCTTCGGCATGCCCGTCGTGCTCATCGTGCTGTTCGGCTACGGCGTGAGCTTCGACCTCGACCGCGCCCCCCTGGCCGTGCTCGACCAGGATGGAACCCCCGAGAGCCGCGCGCTGGCCCGCTCGCTCACGGCCACCCGCGAGTTCGAGATCGTGGCCACCCCGGGTGACACCGCGGGCGTCGAGCGCTTGTTCCGCGCCCGCGAGGCTTCGGCGGCGCTGATCGTGCCTTCCGGTTACGCCGAGCGCCTGCGGCGCGGCCAGGAGTCCCCGGTCCAGCTGCTGCAGGACGGCAGCGACGGCACCATGGCGTCGGCCGTGCTCGGCGCCGCCACCCAGCTCGTCGCCGCCTCGTCGATCGGCGAGCTGCCGTTATCGGCCCGCGCCACGCTGCTCTACAACCCCGCGCTCCGCTCGGCCGTGTTCTTCGTGCCCGGCCTCATCGCTTACGTCATGGCCATCGCGGCGGTGCTCCTCACCGCCCTCACCATCGCGCGCGAGTGGGAGCGCGGCAACCTCGAGCTGCTGTTCACGACCCCGGTGGGTCGGCTCGAGATCGTGCTGGGCAAGCTGGCCCCCTACCTCGCGATCGGCCTGCTGCAGGCCCTGCTGGTGTTGTCGGTCGGGACGGCGCTCTTCGACGTGCCCCTGCGCGGCGACCTGGGGCTGCTCTTCGTGTCCGCGCTGCTCTTCCTGATCGGCATGCTCGGCCAGGGCCTGCTCATCTCGGTGGTCACACGCAGCCAGCAGATCGCCACCCAGGTCGGCGCCATCAGCTCCCTGCTGCCCACGCTCATCCTGTCGGGCTTCATGTTCCCCATCGAGAACATGCCTCCGCCGCTGCAACTGCTGGCCAGCATCTTCCCCGCGCGCTACTTCATCGACGCCCTGCGAGGCATCCTCCTGAAGGGCGCGGGCCTCGACGTGCTGTGGCCCGACCTCGTGGGCATGGCCGTCTTCGCGGTCGCCGTGCTGGCCCTCGCGACGCTCAAATTCAAGCGGGGGGTGGCATGAGCGGCCTGTTCGTCGTCCAGGTCCTGGCCGTCCTGCGCAAGGAGCTGCGCCAGATCACCCGCGACCGGCGCATGATGGCCGTGCTGGTCCTGGCCCCCGCCCTCCAGCTCATCGTGTTCGGCTACGCCGCCAACTTCGAGATCGAAGAGCTCCCCACCGTCTTCTGCGATCACGACGGCACCGCCCGCAGCCGCGCCCTGCGCCTGCAGCTCACGGCCGACGGCACCTTCCGCGACCTCGGCGCCGCCACCGACTGCGCAGCGCCCGAGGTCGACGTACGCCAGGGCCGCGCGCGCCTCGCCGTCACCTTCCCCCGCGGCCTGGCCCGCGACCTGGCCGCCGACCGCGCGACCCACGTGCAGGCGCTGGTCGACGGCACCAACCCGACCGTGGGCCGCTACGCCGCCAACGCCGTGGTGGGCTGGGCGCGCGCCGCCTCGGTGCCCGTGCTCGCCGAGCGCCTCGAGCGCGCGGCCGGCCTCTCGGGCGCCGTGCCCGCGCTGCCCCGGCTGTCGGCCGAGCCGCGCCTGCTCTACAACCCCGCCATGGAGAGCGCCATCTTCATGGTGCCGGGCGTGGCCGCCATGATCCTGCTGGTCGTGACCATGATCGCGGCGTCGATGGGCCTGGCCCGCGAGCGCGAGGTGGGCACCCTCGAGCAGGTCATCGTCACCCCCATCGGCGTGGTGGCGCTCCTGCTCGGCAAGGTGCTGCCCTTCGTGCTCATCGGGCTGTTCGACGTGCTGCTCGTGCTGGTGCTCGGCAACGCCGTGTTCGACGTGCCCATCCGCGGCAGCCTGGCCCTGCTGGCCCTCGGGACCCTGCTCTACCTCATGAGCACCGTGGGCCTCGGCCTCTTCGTCTCGACCGTCAGCCGGAGCCAGCAGCAGGCCTTCATGGTCGGCTTCTTCGTCATGATGCCCGCCGTGCTGCTCTCGGGGGTCATGACGCCCATCTCCTCCATGCCCGAGTGGCTGCAGCCCCTCACCTACCTGAACCCCATGCGCTACTATGTCGAGGTGCTGCGCGGGGTGCTGCTGAAGGCCGCCGATCTCTCCGACCTTGCCGTGCCCTTCGCCGCGCTCGGAGCCTACGGCGTAGCCATCCTGGGCGCGGCCAGCCTCCGCTTCCGGAAGCGGCTGGCGTAGGTTGGCAGGGCCCCGTACTGCGGCTATACTGACCGCATGGAGCCACGAACCAGGAAGACCAGAACGGCGAGCGCAATACCGGACTCCCTGTCCTCGGTGCTGTGGGACGTGGACCCTTCGCGCGTCAGCTTGGCTCGTCACCGCCAGTTCCTGATCCGGCGCGTGCTCTCCCGCGGAACGTGGGCGCAGATCACCTGGCTGCGCGCCACCATGGGCGACGAAGCCCTGCGCGCCACCATCGTACGCACGCACGCCAAGGACCTGACACGCCGCCAGGCTCGCTTCTGGCAGGTCATCCTGGGCCTTGACGAACGTCAGGTCTCCACTTGGCTCGCCGAGCCGATGCGACGGCTCTGGGAAGGGTCTGCGCCATGATGCACGCCGAGGTCATGCGCCCAGAACAAGCCCGCGTTCTGGCTCGACTATCCGATCTGACCGCCGAACTTGGCTTCTACCTGGCCGGGGGAACCGCGGTCGCCCTGCACCTGGGTCACCGCCGCTCATTTGACCTGGATTGGTTCGCGCCCTCGGAGCCAGCGGACGGCACGTCTCTGGTCGAGCGCTTGCGTGCGCTGGGCCTCGACGTCGAGGTTCTCTCGATCGGGCCGGGCACGCTCCACGTTCGCGTCGACGGACAACTGGTGACCTTCTTGCGCTACGGCTACGGCCTGCTCGAACCGACGGTGCGCGAGCCCGAATCCAGCAGTCGGATAGCTGGCTGCGCCGATCTCGTCGCCATGAAGCTCGTGGCGCTGACGCAGCGCGGCTCGAAGAAGGACTTCGTCGACCTCCTGGCCCTCCACGACGCCGGCTGGAGCCTACCCCGGATGCTCGAGGCCCTGCGCCGAAAGTTCGGCGTGATCGATGAGAGCTCGGTGTTCCTGGCCTTGACCTATTTCGACGACGCCGAAGCAGAGCCCATGCCCGAGATGCTCCTTCCGGTCACGTGGAAGCGCGCGAAGGAGCGCTTTCGGGCGCTCGCGATCGAGGCCGCGCGGGCTGGAGCCTGAGGATTTCGATTGCGCGCCGCCCGTCCCTTCCCCATAATCTGCCGCCTTGACAGAGGTTTCACGCATGGTCGAGCGCTTCGACGCCATGATGCAGAAGGTCCGGTTCCTGAACCGGGTCCTCGTCATGTGCCACGACTACCCCGACCCCGACGCCCTGGCCGCCGCCTTCGGGCTGCGGGTGCTGCTCGAGAAGGCCTACGGGATGGAGTGCGCCATCGGCTACGGCGGCATCATCGGACGCGCCGAGAACAAGGCCATGGAGACCCTGCTCTCGATCGGCGCCCTGCCCATCGAGGCCCTCGACGTATCGCAGTATCCCCTGATCGCCCTGGTCGACACCCAGCCCGGCACGGGCAACAACTCGCTGCCCCCGTCCCGAATGCCCGACCTGGTCTTCGACCACCACCCCCGCGTGCCCCTGCTCGACCAGGTGCCCTTCGCCGACGTGCGCCCCGAGTGGGGCACGACCTCCACGCTGATCTACACGTACCTGAAGGCCTACGACGTCGAGGTCGATCGCGACCTCGCCACCGCCATCACGTACGCCATCCGCGCCGAGACCCAGGATCTCGGCCGCGAGTTCGAGCAGGTCGACAAGGACGTGTACTACGAGCTCATCTCGCGAGCCGACAACCTGAAGCTTCACCAGATCGTCAACGCGCGAGTCCCCGCGGCGTACTTCCACGCGCTCATCTACGCCATCGAGAACGCCCGCGTCTGCGACGACGGCTACCTGTTCAGCGACGTGGGGCGCATGGAGTTCCCCGAGCTCGCCGCCGAGATGGCCGACATCTTCATGCGCCTGAACAACGCCCAGTGGGTGCTCTGCATCGGCTCGTACAAGGGCGCCGCCTACCTCTCGATCCGCACGCGCTCCACCGTGCTGTCGGCGGGCACGGTCATGAAAGAGCTGGTGCGCGACCTCGGCACGGGCGGCGGCCACGCGGCCATGGCCGGCGGTCGCATCCCGCTGCCCGGCCCGAACGACTACGACGCCCTGCGCCGCGAGATCGCGTCACGCCTGCGCGGCATCTTCGGGCTGTCGGCGTCGCGCGAGATCGAGCTGTTGAACGTGGTCGGCTGACCTTCAGGCCAGAAAGCGCGTGACGATGAACTCGACGATGGCTTCGGCGTCGTCGAGGCCGAAGACCGGTACGCCCACCTCCCAGGCCCGATCGGAGACCACCGCCACCAGGTCGTCGACGGCGGGGTCGCAGATCAGCGCGTCGGAGCGGGCGTTGCGGTGCACCTCGATCTTGACGGCTCCACCGCGCTTGTAGCCCTCGGTCACCACCAGGTCGACGTGCCCCGCGAACGCGCTCGCCACGATCTCGGCGAGCGAGGGCGGCGCGCTCAGCGTGCGCGTGACGAAGAGCCGCTCGGCCGAGCTGAGCGCCACGACCGCGGCTCCGGCCTCGCGGTGGCGCCAGGTGTCCTTTCCGGGGTGGTCGACGTCGAACGAGTGCGCGTCGTGCTTGATGGTGCCCACGCGCCAGCCGCGAGCCACCAGGAGGGGGATCAGCTTCTCGATCAGCGTGGTCTTGCCGGTGTTCGACTTGCCCACGATCGAGACGATCGGCGGCAACTCCGGTGCGGTCATGCGGACTCCCTCCACCCGAGCAGCCGCACGCGCACGCGCGCGCCCGCCGGTAGCTCGGCGACCTCGGCCGGCACGCGGATCACGGCCTCGGCCGTGGCCAGGCTCGAGAGGATGCCCGAGCCCTGCCCCTGCTGCGGCGTGACGTGCGGCACGCCATCGACCACCCGCAGCGTCGCGCGAACGAGCCCCAACCGCCCGGCCCGGCGGCGCACCGGGGCGTCGAGCACGGCCTCGAACAGGGGCGCCGTGACCCGCGTCGCGCCCTGCATGGCGAGCAGCGCGGGGCGGACGAGCTCTTCGAAGACCAGCAGGGCCGACGAGGGGTTGCCGGGCAGGCCGAACAGGGGCGTGACGCCCCGCAGGCCGAAGAAGAACGGCTTTCCGGGCTGCACCGCCACCTGCCAGAAGACGTGCTCCACGCCCACGCGCGCCGCGGCGTCGCGGACGTGGTCGTACTCGCCCATCGACACGCCCCCCGACGTCAGCACCACGTCGGCCTGGAACGCACGCTCGAGGGCCGCTTCGGTCGACGCCAGGTCGTCGCTGACCAGCCCCTGATCGATGGCGACCCCTCCGGCGTCGACGACGTGCGCCGCGAGGGCCATGGAGTTGCTCGAATAGATGGCGCCCTCGCGCCAGGGGGCCCCCGGCGCCAGCAGCTCGTTGCCCGTGCCCAGCACGACGACGCGCGGCCGCCTTGCGACCTCGACGCGGTCGCGCCCCATGGACGCCAGCACCCCCAACGCCGCGGCCCCCAGGCGCGTGCCCGGCACCACCGGGACGTCGCCCGCGCGCAGGTCTTCGCCCGCCAGCCGGATGTTGGAGCCCCCGGGCGCCGCTCGCTCGAGGTGCACGAACCCGTCGGAGAACCGCACGTCCTCGACGCCCAGCACCGCGTCGACGCCGGGCGGCACCGGCGCGCCCGTCATGATGCGTACGGCCTCGCCGGCTCCGATGGGGTGCTCGCGGCGGCCGCCCGCCGCGACCTCGCCGACCAGGCGGAGGCGGACCGGGCTCGCGGGGCTGGCGCCAGCCGCGTCGGCGGCGCGAAACGCCACGCCGTCGAAGCCGGAGTTGTCGGCGGGCGGAACCGGCCGCGGCGCCGCCACGCGCTCGCGAAGCACGCGGCCGGCCGCCTCGCGAAGCGGCACGACCTCGGCGTCGAGCGTCGGGACTCGCGCCAGGATGGTGGCGAGGGCCTGCTCGAAGGAGATCATAGCTTCTCGAGCAGGTCTGCGATCTCTTTGTGGTCGAAGCCCTTGGGGTTGTACTGCAGGTACTTCTTGAGCTCGCGGCGGGCCAGCGGGGTGAGCCCCAGGTCGCGGTACATGAGGCCCAGCATGCGGTGCACCTCCGAGTACTTCATGGTGTCGCCCTTCAGCGACATCTCGAAGTACTTCTGCGCGGGTCGAGTCTGCTTGCGCAGCGCGAAGATCTTGCCCAGGTGGAAGTACGCCTCGTAGTTGCGATCGTTCCGGGCGATGGCCTCGGTCAGGTAGACCTTGGCCTCGTCGAGCAGTTCTTGCGTGATGAGCACCTGAGCGTAGCGGACCAGCGTGTCGATGCTGGTCGGATCGAGCGAGATGGCCTGCTCGAAGTCGTTCAGGGCCTTGCCGAAGATCTTCATGTCGAAGTAGAGTTGCCCGCGCTCGAGGAACACCGCCGGGTTGATCTCGGCCGTCTTGGTGCGCTGCGACTGGTAGCGCGTGGCGATGTACGTCAGGTGTTTCACCGCCTCTTCGACGTCCTTGCCCTTCTTGCTCGTGCCGAGCAGCTTGGCGAAGCGGAAGCGCGCGTCGTCGTGGTTCGGGTCCAGCTGCAGCGCCTTGCGGTAATTGTCCGCGGCGTCCTTGGTGCGCCCCTTGCGCTCGAAGAGCCGCCCCAGGAAGTAGTACGTGAGCTCGAACGCGGGCTTCAGGTCGGCGCACTTCGTGAGCGTCTCTTCGGCGGCGTCGAGCTGTCCCTGCTCGATCTGCACCGACCCGATGCGCACGAGCACGTCGACGCTGTCGGGCGACTTCTGGCGCAACAGCTCGAGCTCGCGCAGCGCGTCGTCGAAGCGCCCGCGATCGCGCAGCACCTCGGAGTAGGCCAGCACCATCTCGTCGGGGATGTAGCCGTTCTTGTAGAGGATGTCGTACTGGGCGAAGGCGTCGTCGAGGTAGCCGCCGTTCTTCAGGAGGTGCGCCAGCCGCAGGCGCGTCTCGTTGTCCTTCTGGTTCACCTTCAGCACTTCCTGGAGCGCCGCCGTCGCCGACGTGGTGTCGTGGATCTCGAGGTACGTGTCGACGAGCTCTTTCAGCAGGGGTTCTTTCTTCTCGACCTTCTCGATGCCCTTCTGCAGCACCTGGATCGCCGTCTCGTAGTCGCGCTCGGCGCGCAGCAGCTTGCCGAGCCGCAGGTAGGCGTCGGACAGGTCGGGGTGCTCCTTGACCACCCGCTCGTAGGCCTCGCGCGCCGCGAAGCCCTCTTTCTTGGCCTCGAGGGAGCGCGCGAAGTAGATCTGCAGCCCGGCCTCGGCGGGGAAGCGCTCGACGGCCTCCTTGGAGACGGACTTGGCCTTGTCGACCTGCTCGGCCTTCAGCAGGAACTCGGTGAACGTGGCGTAGAAGTCGACCGAGAACTGCTTGTTGCGCTGGTGGAACTTGTCGAGGTAGTCGATCGCCGCGTCGAGATGACCCAGCTTGTCCTCGACCCGCGCCACGTCGAGCAGGCTGGCCTCGTCGTTCGGGTTGATCTGGATCGTGGTCTCCAGCTCTTTCTTGTAGGCCATCATGTCTTCGCGCTTCAACTGCACCGCCGCGAGCAGGCGATGCGCGTCGAACTGCGTGGTCAGATCCTTGATCTCCTTGGCCTTCTTGTCGGCCTGCTCGCAGTACTCGATGGCCTTCCCGAGCCCCTCGGTGGACAGGTGGATGCGAGCCAGCTCGAGCATGGACGACACGTGGTCGGGGTTCTTGCGCACGATCTCTTCGAAGATCTTGCGCGCGCCCTCGAGGCTGCCCGACTCGCGCAGCGCCACGCCCAGGTAGAAGAGCGCCTCCATGGAGTCGGGGGCCTTTTTCACGGCCTCCTTGAAATAGAAGACCGCGTCCTCGAAGTTGGCGGCCTTGAGCTCGACCTTGCCGTACATCACCAGGTGGTCGGCGTCGGCCGACTGCGTCTTGACCAGGCGATCGAGCTGCTTCTTGGCGACCTCGGGGTCCTCGGAGGCGAGCCCCTCCATGATCTTCATGTCGTCGCCTTCCCCCGTGAGCGCGACCTCCTTCTTCAACTGGTCGAGCCGGGAGACGAGGTGAGCGTCCTGCACGAACTGGCTGGGGAAACGATCGCGGAACTTGAGCAGCAGGCGCGCGAGCTCGCCCTGCAGGCGGCCCTTGGTCTCGGGGTCGGTCGCGGTCCGCAGCGCGGTCTCGAGGTCTTGCGCCTGCTGTCGGTAGGCGCCTGACGTGTCGTCCTGGGCCGCCACGTTGACGGACGACTCGGCCTTCGCCTTCTTGCCGACCGGCGCGTCGGTCTCGCCGCCTCCCATCCCGAAGAACCCCACGGACGTCTGGCTCGTGATGAGGCCCACGCCCACGAGCAGCAGGATGACCAGCAGGAGGATCTTGACCTTGTAGCCGCCGCCCTTCTTGACCATGGAGCGCGCGATCGCGCGTCGTGCCTGCCCGGCGCCCGCGCCCTCGCCGACCATCAGCACGTCGCCGGCCACGAAGGTGTCTCCGCCCGGGCCGGAACCGCCGGGGCCGCGCTCGGCGTCGAAGCGTACGGGCTCGTCGGCCCCGGACTCGCCGCCGAGGCCCGCGTCGAACTCGAAGGCCGGACCCCCGTCGCGCTCGGCGCCCTGCGGCCCACGGCCTCCCGTCAAGCTGTCTTCGGAGACCCCGCCGAACGAGGCCTCGACGAAGAAGGTCTCGGTGTGTTCGCCGCCTTCGAAGAGCCCCTCGTCGAGGGGATCCTTGGGCGGCCGGACCATGTTGTCGAACGGATCGGGTTCGGCGCCGCGCGGGGGCGGCGCCGACGGCATGTCGACGAGGTCGTCGAGATCGAAGATGCCCTTCTCCTGGGGAGGCGCGTCGGTCGCGCCGGCGTCGAGCGAGAAGGCGCTGTCGAGCCCCAGGTCTCCGAGGGGTTCTTCGACAGCGCGGGGGCCGGGCATGGCCGGACCCTGATCGAACGCGCTCAGATCGAGCGCCTCGAAGTCGACGGGCTCGGTGGGCGCGGCCTTCGACCGGGGCGGGGGCTGATCGAAGGCCCCGCCCATCGGGAAGTCGATGTCGAGCGAAGGCCCGCCGGCTCCCAGATCGACGAGATCGGGCCCCCCCTCGAGCAGATCGAGCTTCTGCATGCGCTGCATGGTGGGTCGCTCGTCGGGGGAGGCGCGGGGCGGCTCGACACCGGCGTCGGGCATGACACGCGTCGGACGGCGCGACGCCGCGGAGCGGGGGCTCTCGGGCTCCCGGCGCGGCTCGGCGGCGGGCTGGAGCAGGTCGGGCGCCGGCCTCCGGGGCCGCGCCGCCGGGGGCAGGTCGGGCGCCGGCCTCCGGGGCCGCGCCGCCGGGGGCAGGTCGATCGGAGGCTGGGGCGGTTCGCGGCCCTCGGCCTTGCCCGCGGGATTGGCCCCACCGGCGTCGAGCGGAGTGCGTCGCTGTGCGGGGCGCGAAGGCCAGATGACCTCCTCGGAGTACTTGAGTTCGGCCGAACGCTTGCTGTAGGTGTTCTCGGCCGCCTTCGGCTGGTCGAAGCTGACGGACTCGGCGTCGTCCTCGTCGGCGAGGCGCGAGGCCGTTGGGGCGGGTCGCGCGGCGGGCCTCGGCGGTGCGGGGGGAGCGGGCCTGGCGGCAGGGGCCACGCGCGAGTCGGCGGCCGCCTGGCGGGCGCCCGAGATCTCGGAGTGCAGGTCGATCGAGCCTTCCTGCAACGGCACGTCGGCCGCGCAGACCGGGCACGTGGTGATCGGGCCCTCGGACGCGTCGGCCGAGAACTCGACCTCGCAAGACGGACACTTGACGATCATGCTGTGCCGATCGGTAGCATGCTACAGTCTGTGAGTATAGCCCGGCGGCCCGACATCGCCAAGGAAATCCACGCCCCAGCCGACCTCGAGCGACCGGATCCACGATCGGTCCGGACGCCACGCGCACGTTGACGAGCGCCCTCGTCTTGTATAAAGTACCACGACTTTGCCTGCGGGGGCCCGGGTCATGACGAGGCTGCGATTCGCGGTGGTCGCGCTGGTGCTGGGGATGCTCCCCTCGATGGGAGCGGCCGAGACGGTCTACTTCTTCCAGACGGGGCAGGAAGAGAGCTTCAACCTGATGAGCCGGAAGAAGATCGACGAGTACTACCGAACCATCCTCTCCATGAGCTCCCGACTTCAGTACGTGAGCGCCGACGACGCGCGCGCACGCGCTGTCGCCACCCGCGACAAGGCGTCGGCCGAGCCCAAGTTCAACCCCGTCCTCGACGAGGCCAACAACCTCCTCTGGAAGGGCAAAGACCTTCTGCGCCAGAAGAAGTGGGAGGCCGCCATCCAGCCGCTCTCCCAGGCGCTCGACATCTACACCGAGAACCACGACATCCTGCGCGACCTCGACAACCTGGTCGACGCCACGTTCAACCTGGCGCTGGCCCACTTCGAGGCACAGTACGCCGAGAACGCCGACGAGAAGATCGCCGAGGTCGTCGTGCTCCGCCCCGACCTGGCCTTCGATCGCAGCACGGTCTCGAAGGGCTTCGCCGAGCGCTTCGACGCAGTGGCCAGGTCGGTGCTCACGCGACGTTCGGGCCCGGTCACCATCGACGCCGGCGGCAAACCGGTCGACGTCTACCTCGACGGCGTGCTCCGTGGCAAGGCCCCCGTGACCCTGAAGGACCTGCCGGCGGGCGTGCACTACGTGCAGGTCTTCCTTCCTGGCTTCAAGGCCTGGGGCAAGCGCTTCAAGGCGCCCAAGGCGTCCGACTCCAAGACCTTCACCGCCACCCTCGATCTCGACGAGGGCAGCGCGGGCACGCCGGCTCCGACCGCCGATTCGCCCCTGGCGCGCCTCGAGCGGGTGCCCGAGACCGGCGAGTTCGGCGGCACGTTCCGCGCCGACGCGCGAGCTCACGCCGCGAACGCCGGCGCCGACTACCTGTTGTTCGGCTACGTGCACAAGGACGGCGAGCGCGTGCAGTTCAACCAGTTCCTCTACGGCACCAAGCAAGACGCGGTGGTCGACGCCGGCTACGTCGTGTTCGAGAACGATCTGTCCGACCTGCAGGTCAAGGTGCTCATCCTCGAAGACCAGCTCTACACGGCGATCTCGTCGTTCACGTCGCGCAAGGCCGTGGCGGCCGTGCCCGAGTGCTACCGCAAGCGGCAGGTCGTCCAGCCCGCCGTGGTCGTGGCTCCCGTGGTCGCGCCCGTCGTCGCCACGCCCACGGTAACGGGCCCCGCGGCGACCCCCGTGGGCACGTCGGTGTCGTCGCCCGTCGTCACGGGACCTGCCACCGGACCCCAGAAGCCGCGCTTCACCATCGTACCCTACAAGGCCGGAGCCACCGCCACCACGGCGCCCGTCGACGACGGCCCGGCGTGGTACACCAACAAGTGGATCTGGATCGGCGTGGGGTCGGCGGTGGTGCTGGCCGGCGCCGGCGTGGGGACGTACTTCCTGCTGCAGCGCGGCGACAGCGGCTCCGGCTACAAAGCCACGTTGACGTGGTGACGAGGTGGGCACCATGAACAGCTTCCTCCCCTTGCGGTCCCTGGCGTTCGTCCTGGCGGCCTCCCTGCTCGCGGCGTGCGGCGGCGGCGGCAGCTCCAACCAGGAGATGGTGCGCCTCGTGCTCTTCACGGCCCCCTTCTCCGGCGGGCAGGCGCAAGATCCCTTCACCGACGCCCAGAAGGGCCCCATGCAGTTCGTCGAGCTCGACGTACGCGGCGACGGCGTCACCGACGGCACGCTGGCGCGCATGTACCACTTCCCGCGCGAGGGAGGGGTCGCGTCCCTGACCGATCTGCCCTTCAACGAGAAGATCCAGATCGTCGTGCGGGGCTACACGGCCTCGTCCGCCAACGAGACCCTGCCCAGCCAGTACCCCATCGCCGTGGGCCGCACCGACTTCTTCAGCGTTCGCGACGGCGACGAGGTGGTCGAGGTGCCCCTCTTCCTGTCGCGGGTGAACACCTTCGCGCCGCTCACCAAGCCGAGCGGAACTCCCGGCGGCGAGGGCTCGGCCATGTCCCTGCCGGCCGCCCTGGTGGGCGCCACGGCCACCACGCTGCCCACGGGCGAGGTCCTCATCGTCGGCGGCGCCACCCTGAAGGCCGGCACCACCAACCCCTTCGAGGACGCCGCCATCGGCTCGCTCTCGAAGGAGGCCTGGCTCTACAAGCCCGCCAGCGGCTCGCTCGAGCCCGTCGGCGCCATGAACCTGCCGCGCGCGTTCCACACCGCCACGCTGCTCCCGGACGGGCAGGTGCTCGTGGCCGGCGGTCTCTCGCTCGACGCCATCGAGCCCATCCCCCAGGCCGAACTGTACGATCCCTTCGGCGCGCGCTTCGTGCCTGCCGCCACGCTCAAGGCAGGCCGCGCCCGGCACCAGGCCACGCTGCTGCTCGATGCCGACCAGTACTACGTGTTCTTCACCGGTGGCGAGGGCAGCCCGGCCACCTGGGAGCTCTACGACCCCACGGCCACGGGCAGCGGCTCGGTCAGCAACGGCAACCTGCACACGCCCCGCTGGAACCACGCCGACGTCTACGTCGACAAGGGCCTGAAGGTGCTGCACGACGCCGTCTACATCGTCGGCGGCGAGAACAACGACGGGCTCGTGAACGACATCGAGTTCTTCGACGCGGCCGTGCTCCAGCACGTACCGCCCACGCTCGCGTTGCCCCGCGGGGGCAAGACGCTCGCGACCGCCACGTTCAACAAGAAGCGCGGCTTCGTCTTCATGGCCGGCGGCTTCGCCGACACGAGCAAGAAGAGCGCCTCCAAGGAGGTCGAGCTCTTCGCGCTCAACAAGGCGTCCGAGCCCCTGGGCATCACGCACGTGCCCGCCGGGACGCACGGCCTCGACCTGCAGATCGCGCGCGGCGGCCACCGCGCCGTGGCCCTGTCGAACGGCGACGTGGTCTTCGTGGGCGGCCTGCGCGAGGTCGACGGCGCCCTGCAGGGCGTGGCCGAGGGCGAGGTCCTCACCGAGCTCATCAAGATCAACGAGAACGCCTCAGGTCAGCAGACCATGAGCATCACGCCCATCCGCACGGCCACCGACAACGGCCTGGCGACGGGCGTGGCCCTGCCCGCGACCTGCACCCTCGACTCGGGCAACGTGGTCGTGTTCGGCGGCGTCTCGGCGGCGGCGGGCCTGCTCGAGGCCTCGAGCCAGGCCGCCATCTACGCGTTCGACGACACGCCCAAGGTGCAGTAGACCGACTCACACCACGAACACGTACCCCGCGAAGATCACGGTCGCCAGCGTGCCGAGCACGATGCCGGGCGTGAAGGGGATGGTGTTGCACACCTCGAGGCGCTCTTCGGGCTTGTTCTTGACCAGCCAGGTGACCAGCACCTCGACCTGCTCGGCCGAGAGCCCGTCGGCCTCCATGGTGCCGAAGCGCTCGTTGTTGAACTCCGAGTCGGACGTGAGCTTCACCAACTGCCTGTCGGAGAGCACCGTGCCCGGGTGCAATTCGACCGGCATGACCTCGCGCACGTCGAAGTGGTCGGTGTACAGGTCGTAGAGCGCCTTGAAGACCAGCAGCAGGATCACGAACAGGCTCATGGAGACCACGTCGATCATGGACGCGTAGTCCCCGACGACGGCCCAATAGGCAAACGACGACACGAGCCCCGTGAGGCACGTGCCGAAGACCCACGGCTTGCGGAAGAAGTCGCGCAGCGGCTCGAGCACCACGAAGAGCACCACGAAGAGCAGGGTCTGGTTCAGGTGGAAGCCCTCCCACAGCCAGTCGCGCAGGAAGACGCGGATCCACTTGATGATCAGGAAGAGCACGAGCAGCCCCACCACCACCTTGAGGGTGTTCAGCGGGCGAGCCAGCACCTTGTCGCGGAAGAGCGCCCACGCCACGCCGTGCTGGCGATAGAGACGACCGCGGAAGAAGCGCACCGTCACCTTGACCAGGAACTCGAGGGCGAGCAGCGCGAAGAAGACGATGAACGTGTTGAAGAAGAGCACGAACGAGGGGAAGTACGCGAGCAGGTTCTCCTTGTAGTAGCGCAGCGGCAGCAGCAGCGTGAGCACGGCGAAGAGCTTGGCGTCGCCCGCCGCCCACAGGCGGAAGAGCCACATGACGAAGCCGAGCAGCAGGCTGATGGCGGTGTCGAGGCCCACGGCGCCCAGGTACGCGAGCGCCCTGTCGGCCGGCACGAAGTCGTTGAGGCCCAGGCGTGCGTGCACGAAGAGCCACAGGTTCCACAGCACCCCGACGACCAGGCTGATGCCGAGCAGGCGGTTGCGGATCTTGCCGTAGCGGAGGTCTTCGTACGTGACCCAGGCCCCGAGCAGCGCCAGGTAGGCGAGCACCAGCCACTCGGTCACGGCTCCTCCATCACGCGACGGCGAACGACCTCGGGGTCGACGTAGACCGCGTGGAGCGGTCGGCTGTCGTAGTGGCGATCCATCTCGAAGAGCCCGGCGCAGATGGCGTCGAGCCGGCAGTTCGCGCAGCAGGCGGCCTTCCCGTGGCGCCACAGGCGCTGCTGCACCATGCCCTTGTCGTCGAGGAAGTGCACGATGCGCTCCTCGTCCTTGACGATCTTGCGCGTCTCGGTCGACGCGAACTCGAAGCCCGGCATGAAGCACAGCGGGACGCGCTCGACGCGGTAGGTGCGGCCCGTGCGCTCCAGGAGGTTCACGGCGCGCGCGAGGCTCACCTCGAACTCCCAGAGTTGGGCGATCACGTCGGGGTTCTCGGCGATGCGGTTGGTGGTGGGGTCGAGGTTGTTCCACACGACGTGGTGCAGCCACGGGAAGTGCTTGACGAGCCCGCGCACGGTGCGGTCGAGGTGCCCCGCGTTGTAGTGGTTGATGGTCGTGTTCACGTCGACGTTGAGGCCCAGGCTCTCGGCGTGCCGCAGCGTGGCGAGGATGTGATCGAGGGAGTCGGGCTTGTTCGTCAGGCGGCCCTGCAGTTCACGGTCGAGCGTCTGGATCGACAGGTGCATGTGCAGCAGCCCGGCGTCGACCAGGCCGCGGAGATAGTCGAGATCGGAGGTCTTCTGCCCGTTGGTCACGATGCGCGACGGCAGGCCGCGCTCGGCGGCGTAGCGCACGACCTCGGCCAGGGCCGGGTAGAGCGTGGGCTCGCCGCCCGTGAGGATGACCCCGGCGTACGCGCGCTCGACGAAGTCGTCGATCAGCCGGCGGGCCTCGTCGAGCTCGATCATGCGATCGTTCTCGGGGTTGGAGCAGAAGCGGCAGTTCTGGTTGCAGACCCGCGAAACCTGGAGGTAGCCGAGGTTGGCCATCGTTCAGCGCTCCGCCGCGAGGGGTTGCAGCACGCCGAAGCCCGCGTGCCGCACGTGGTTGATGGAGAGCCCGGGGCAGCCCGGCCGCGCCGCGCACGCCTCGCAGCGCAGGCTGTGCACGCGGTACAGGTGGCGCACGTAGTGGTCGGTGAAGCGCACGGGGTCGAGCCGGAACGTCTCGGGGTCGACCACCGCCAGCGGGAACGTGGTGCTCCAAAGGGAGCCGCCCAGGCCGCCCAGACAGCGCGGCAGGTCGAGCGCGCCCCTCCCCTGCTCGAACGACGGCGACGACGCCGCGACCTCGGAGAGGTACTCGAACGTGGGGAAGAGCATCGCCGCGCCGGCCGGGAGCGATCCCGCGGCCGCGAGGGGCCGGGAGAGCCGCACCAGCAGCGGGCGTCCGTCGGCCGCCAGGGCCGCGAGGCGCGCGGGATCGGAGCCCGAGTACAGCAACTCGGCGGCGGCGGCGGCCACGGGCAGGGTGGAAGGCCAGGCGTCGGCGTCGGTGACCTCGAGCACGAGCCGGGAGGGGGGCCCGAAGCGGGCGCTCACCTCGGCCAGCAGCTCGGCGGAGGTGCCCGCTCCGAGCAGCACGCGCTCCGCCCCGCCGCCGCGCCACCACCCGACCAGCTGGCGGAAGGCCGAACAGAGACCGTCGAGGGGACACTGGCCGCAGCGCTCGTCGTGACAGCAGAAGGGCGTGCCCCTCCAGGCCAGCTCCTCGAACATGGCCATGCGGCCGCGCACCTCGTCGTGCAGCTTGTGCGGGTCCTGGATGAGGTCTTCCTCGCCCTCGAGGTGCGCCGCGGGCAGCCGGTTGGTCCAGATGACCAGATCGTGTCGCCGCCGCAGGGCGAAGGCGCGCTTCAGGTGCTCGCGCATCTCGTGGGGGTCGTAGGTCAACTCGTCGCGGTGCTCGCTCCAGGCGCGGCCGAAAGGGACCAGGTGCAGCAGGTCGAACTCGGTCACGCCCCGCGCGATGAAGAAGGCCAGGATCTCGGCCAGGTGGGGCACGTTGCGGCGATTCAGGACCACGTCGACGCTGACCACGAAGCCCGGAACGCGGCGCAGGTTCGTGAGCCCCGCGAGGGCCTGCTCGAACGAGCCCGGGATGCCCGTGAGGCCGTCGTGCAGCGCGGCGGTGTGGCCGTGGATCGAGAGCGTGGCCTCGTTCAGCCCGGCCTGCACCGCAGCGCGCACGAAGCGCCCGTACGAATACATGCGGCCGTTCGAGATGGTCTGGATCCACGAGTAGCCGACCTCGCGACCCAGCCGCACGAAGTCGACGAAGCGCGGATGGATCGAGGCTTCGCCCCCCGAGAGGATGAGCCGGTCGGCGCCCTCGGCCCGGCCGCGCCGGATGTCGGCCTCGATCTCGGCGTCGGGCACGGACAGCGGGCCGCTCGCCGCGTCCGACTCCGAGGGGCCCTCCCCTCGAAGTCGAGGTCCGGTCAGGTTGTCGGAGTCGAGGCAGAACAGGCAGCGGTTGTTGCAGGCACGCGTGAGGCGCACCCAATGGCGGCGCTCCTTGACCGCGGCCTCCTTCTGCGAGGCGCGATCGGCGTCGGCGGCGGGAGAGCGCCCGGAGTCGGTCATCCGCCCCCCGGGACGAGCGCTTCGCCCTCGGTGACCGGCACGAGCTCGTCCCAGCCGTAGTGCTCCGGGTACTCGCGCCAGGGCCCCTCGCAGTAGGCGAAGTGGAGGCACGCCTTGCACTCGGGGCGCTTCAGCTTGCCTTCGTTCAGGCGGTACTCGGTGTAGTCGGCCAGCACCGCGTGGTCGAAGATCTTGGTGCGGGGGACCACGCGCTCGCCCACGTAGCGCTCGTACCCCTTCATGAAGCAGTACGGGATGGCCTCGGTCATCACGCTGCGCCCGGCCTTGAGGCCCACCTCGAGCCCGCGCTTCACGAACGGCTCGATGAGCGCGAAGCGCGGGACCACGGCGTAGAAGTTGTCCTTGGCGGTGCCGAGCGGGTGCACGAACGCCAGCTGATACTGGTCGACGCCCAGCGCCACCAGCACTTTGGCCAGCTCGACGAGGTGGCGGTAGTTGGCGCGCACGATCACGGAGTTGGTGATGACGGTCTGGCCCAGCTCGCGCAGCAGGCGCATGCCCGCGACGGTCTGCCGGAAGCTGCCCTCGGCGCCCGTGAGCGCGTCGTGGATCTCGGCGGTGGGCCCGTGCAGCGCAGGCGAGAACTCGTTGGCGCCCGCCTCGATGAGCTGCTCGGTGAGCTTGCGGTACGCCAGCATGCGGCCGTTGGTCTGGATCTGGATGCGCGTGAAGCCGAGATCATGGGCGTACTTCACGAGCTCGACGACGTCGCGGCGGATGGTGACCTCGCCGCCGGTGAAGACGATGCTGTCGGAGTCTCGCCGGGCCTCGACCAGGACCGCCTTGACCTCGTCGGTCGAGCGCGTGCCGAGGGTCTCGCGCTTCTTGCCCTGGACGCAGAAGACGCAGCGGTTGTTGCAGTGCCAGCCGGTCTTGATGTCGACGCGCTCCATCGAGGCTCCCTCGCCTTCGCGAACGAAAGGGATTGTAGGGGAGGCGACCGGCGCAAGCAACCGGACAGTCGAGCCGACCGGCCCTGCGTCAGGCGGGGACCTTCTTCCAGTCGGCCAGGAACTTCTGCAGGCCGAGGTCGGTGAGGGGGTGATCGAAGAGCTGGTCGACCACCTTGGCCGGGATGGTGGCCACGTCGGCGCCGAGCAACGCGGCCTGGACCACGTGGACGGGGTGACGCACGCTGGCCACCAGCACCTGCGTGTCGAAGTCGTAGTTGTCGTACATCTCGATGATCTGGCGAATGAGATCCATGCCCTCGATCGAGATGTCGTCGAGGCGACCGATGAAGGGGCTCACGTAGGTGGCGCCGACCTTGGCCGCCAGCAACGCCTGCGACGCGCTGAACACCAGCGTGACGTTGGTGCGGATGCCCTCCTCGGTCAGCTGCTTGACCGCGCGCAGGCCGTCGCGGGTCATGGGCACCTTGACCACCACCTGCGGACCGTGCGCGGCCAACTCGCGGGCCTCGCGCAGCATGCCGGCCGTGTCGGTGGCCGTGACCTCGAGGCTGATGGGCCCGTCGACCACCGCCGTGATCTCGCGGATCACCTCGGCGAACGGCTTGCCCGTCTTCGCGACCAGCGACGGGTTCGTGGTCACCCCGTCGCAGAGCCCCAGGTCGAGAGCGGCCTTGATCTCGTTGATGTCGGCGGAGTCGACGAAGAACTGCATGGGGAGCCTCGATGCGAAAACTTATCCGAGGATACCCGCCGCCCCCCAACGGCGCAAGCGAGGGATGGGCGGAAGCGCAGCAGCCGAACCGCTGGCGTCGATCTACTGGCACTCCGCCGACGGCGAGTTGACGTCGCCCGCGGCGCCGTTGGCGCCCTTGGTGTCGGCGGCGCCGTTGCCGCCCGTGCCGCCCTCGCCCGGGAAGCCGTCTTGCACGTACAGGTTGTTCGAGCACACGGGGTGCGCGTTCCCGACCAGGAACACGCCGAAGGTGCTGCCGCCGGCGCCGCCCCCACCGGGGCCGCCCACGCCGGCGTCGCCGCCCTTGCCGCCCGCGCCGCCGGCGGCCGCGCCGCCCGACTCGTTGTTGTCCTCGACGCCGCCGGGGCCGGCCTTGCCGCCCTTGCCGGCCAGGCCGCCCTTGCCGCCCGCGCCGCCGCGCCCGCCGTTGCGGTAGCTGATCTCGTTGTCGGTCAGCGTGACCTGCCCGTCGACCACGAACACGCCGAACGAGCCTCCGCCGCCCGTGCCCTTCTTGCCCGCGGTGCCCGGGCAGCCGCCCGCTCCGCCACCGCCGCCCGAGGCGCCGTACTCGTAGCACTCGATGTCGAGGAAGCCCGACGTGTCGCCGCCGCCGCCGCCGCCGCCGCCGCCGCCCCAGCCCTTGGTGCCGTTGGCGCCGTCTTCGCCGTCGTAGGCGCGCCAGAAGCCGCTGTCGTCGATGTAGCCGTTGGCGAAGCCGCCGCGCCCGGGCTGACCGTTGACGCCGGATTGCCCACCCTCGCCGCCCTGCCCGGGCTGACCCTTGCCGCCGAAGGCGCCGCCCTTGGCCCCGCCGGCCGCGTTGGCGCCCATACCGCCGCCCTCGTCGTGCTCGCCCGACGTGCCCCCGGACCCGCCCGCGTTCTCGCAGTAGCCGAAGCCCCCGCTGCCGACCACCGGCTCGCTGCACGATGACGAGCAGATGGCCAGGAAGCCCGCGCCGTACTCGCACGCGTTGTTGCCGCCGGCGCCGTTCTCGCCCGCCAGGCCGTCTTCGCCCACCGGACCGTCCTGCCCGTCGCCGCCGTTGCCCGCCACGATGCGGTTGTGGGTGACGGAGAGGAACTGGCTGGTGTGGAAGAGGTACAGGCCGAACGACGAGCCGCCCTTGGCCGGGTTCGAGCCCGCGAGCACCGAGAAGCCGTCGAACGTGGTGGGGCTGGCGATGGAGATGGCGAGCACGCCGATGACCTGGCCGTCGCTCACGCCGTCCCACTGCAGGATGGTCTTGTTGGTCTGCAGGTTGCGCTTCCAGCCCAGGTCGGCGTTGTAGCCGCCGTAGAGGCTGAGGCCGTCCTGCAGGCGCACCTGCTCGTTGTAGGTGCCGCGGCTCACGTAGACGTGGGGCTTGCTCACCGACCGCGCGAAGGCGATGGCCGCGCCCACGCTCTCGAAGGGACTGTTCACGTCGCCCCAGGTGTTGCCGTCGTCGAAGGCCTCGGGGTCGTCGCCGTCGACCAGCACCGCGAGCGCCCACTCGCCGTCGATGCCGTCGCAGTTGGCGTCGACGCCGTCGGGGTCGGGCACGTCGACCTCGCTGGTCTTGATGCACTCGTACTCGCAGCCGTCGAGGGGGTTGAGGTTGAGGTCGACCCAGCCCTCGTCGCACTCGCCCATCACGCATTTCGACTCGACGCACGCCCGGGCGGCGTGGTCGTAGGCGCAGGCGTTGCCGCAGAACCCGCAGTGGTCGGGGTTCGTGGTGTAGTCGACCGAAGAATCGCACACGCACGACTCGGAGTCGGGCCAGCACTGGCGGCCGGCCGTGCCCTCGATGCTGGTCATGTCCTTGCACGTGTAGAACTCGGGGCAGGCCTGGCCGAGCGAGCAGTCCTGCAGGCAGTAGTCCTCGGCGGCCACCGTGGCGCACAGGTGGTCGCCCGCGCCGCAGTCGAGGTCGACCTGGCACTTCTTTCGGCAGAGCGTCTGCTCTTCGGCGTGGCAGAGGAAGATGACGTCGCCGCCGAAGTTGATGCCCTTGCACTCCCAGCCCTCGGGGCACTCGTCGAGGCACTCGATGGTGCACTTCTCGTGCCCGTCCTGGTCGGGCAGGCACCAGCCCGAGCAGCAATCCTTGTTCTTGCTGCACGGCTGGAAGTCGGCGCGGCACTGCTGGCCGTAGTCGACGTCGAGCCCGCCCTGGTCCTCGATCGGGCACGCATCGCCGCACGCCGTGTCCTCGACCGGATCGACGGAGTCGTCGGTCAGGAAGTCGGGGATGGCCACGTCGGGAGGCGCGGTGTCGACGACGTCGCGCTCGCCGGAGGCGCTGCTGCCACACGCGACCGCGAGGGTCGCAACGAGGATCGGGAACCAGCGCTTCATCCGGTGCTCCATCGATCGTGGATTGCATAGAACGTATAGCGGAAGCGGGTTTCCGTTTCAACCTGCGAGGGGCATTTTTCCGTGACAGCAGGGGAGACAGGCGCTAGAGTGCATGGTCAAGCGACCCATGGCCTGCGGACGCATGCGGCCCAGCCGATTCGTACACCTCGCCGCGCTGATCTTCCTGGTGGGCGCGATCTCGCCCGCCGCCCGAGCCACCGAAATCTGGCTCAAGTCGACGCCCGGCGAGGTCACCGTCTCGATGGACGGCATCGAGCTCGGCAAGACGTTCGGCGACGGCACCTTCAAGCCCTTCGATCTCCCCGCCGGCGAGCACGTGTTCGTGTTCGCCCGCGAAGGCTACACGAAAGACGAGCAGAAGTTGAACGTGGCCGGCGCCACCCTCGAGATCACCTCGACGCTGCGCTCGCTCGAAGAGATCAAGAAGGAAGAAGAGGCCCGAAAGGCGGCCGAGGAAGAGGCCCGACGCCTCGAAGAAGAGAAGCGACGCGAGGCCGACGTCAAGAACCAGGCGGCGCTCAAGGTCGAGACCAACGTCGGCAAGGGCGGCGAGGTCCACTGGGGCTCCGAGTTCGTGGGCTTCACGAACGACTCGGGAGTGGCCGTCAAGGAAGGGCTGAAGCCGGGCAAGGCCAAGCTGGTCGTGAAGGCCAAGGGCTTCGTCACGAAGTCCGTACCCGACATCGAACTGAAGCCCGGCAAGGTCAACGACGTCAAGATCTCGGCCAAGCTCAACGACGAGGGCCTGCGCAACCAGGAGGCCGCGCGCGGCGCCGGCCAGAAGAAGATGCTCTGGCTGGGCATCGCGGTGGGCGGCTTCCTGCTGATCCTGGTGGCCATCATCATCCTGGTCGTCAGCGGGCAGCGGCGGCAGTCCGAAGGCTACCTGCAGGTCGCCGGGCAGACGGGCACGGGCACCGGCCTCGAGGCCCCTGGGCTGTTCACCACCCCCGCGAACGGCGCCCAGGCCGAAGACCTCGGCAAGCTGCTCGAGACCTCCGACAACCTCGAGGTCCTGATCGGCAAGCGCATCCTCGGCGACTACCTCATCGAGAAGAAGATCGGCCAGGGCGGCATGGGCGCCATCCTGCTGGCCAAGCAGGAGAGCCTCGAGCGCTACACGGCGCTCAAGATCATCCTGCCCAAGTTCTCGTCGAACGAGAACGTGGTGAAGCGCTTCTTCCGCGAGGTCAAGCTCACGTCGCGGCTCGAGCACCCCAACATCGTCACCATCTACAACTTCGGCAAGAGCCGCGAGGGCATCCTCTTCGTGGCCATGGAATACCTCGACGGCGTGAACCTCGACAGCATCGTGCGCAAACAGGGTCCGCTGCCGCCCGAGCGCGCCATCCCCATCGCCGCGCAGATCGCCTCGGCCCTCAGCGAGGCCCACGCCAAGGGCGTCATCCACCGCGACCTGAAACCCAGCAACATCATGCTGGTCAAGCGCGGCGGCATGGCCGACTTCGCCAAGGTGCTCGACTTCGGCATCGCCAAGAGCATCGAGGAGCAAGGCGAGGACGAGCCCCAGCTCACCATGAGCGGCCAGATCCTCGGCACGCCGGCCTACATGAGCCCCGAGCAGTGCTCGGGCAAGCCCCTCGACGCGCGCACCGACATCTACTCGCTCGGCATCATCGCCTTCGAGCTGCTGGCCGGCAAGAAGCCCTTCATGGCCGAGAGCGCCATCGGCTTCCTGCAGCAGCACCTGATGACCCCGCCGCCCCGGCTGTCGTCGTTCCTGGCGCCCGGCCTCGTGCCCGCGGCCGCCGACGCGGTCTTCCTCAAGGTCATGGCCAAGCACGCCGACCAGCGCTACGCCAACTCGCTCGAGTTCGCGCGCGACCTGGCGACCGCGTACGGCGTGCACCTCAACGTGCAGGGCCTGTAGCCTCACCGTACGAACAGGTAGTCGCGCCCCTCCCCGCGCCCGAAGCTCGTGAGCATCTTGCGGATCGTGGCGCGGTCCGCCAGCCCACCCTTGGCGACCAGCACGAAGAGGTCGGGGTGCTCCGCGAGCGCCTCGTGCGGCAGCACGGGGAAGCGGTCGCGCACACGACGACCGATCTTGCGGGGATCGAGGTCGAAGAACAGGCGCAGCTCCTGCCCCTCGGCCAGCAGGGCCCGGGCCAGATCGCGCCCGTGGCGGCCGGCGTTCACCACGCCGAGGGGGCGCCCCGCCACGCCCGGGTCGCGGGCGAGGAAGGCGGCCTTCAGCCGCACGTGCGCGTCGTCGGAGCAGCGGGCCGACGTGCGCGTGACCGAGGCGTCGTGGCGCCGCCAGAAGAGCAGGGGCTCGGGGACCTTGGCCACGCGCTCGCCCGCGGCCAGCCAGCGGAGCAGCAACTCGTAGTCCTCGGGGAAGGGACCCGCCCGGTAGCCCCCGTGTCGCGCATAGAGCTCGCGGCGCACGCACCACGTGGGATGGACGACGGGAGAGTCGATGTAGCGGAACAGCGCGGCCTCGGTCGGCGACGCGAACGAGTTCGTCCAGGCGATGCTCTCGGAGGCCACGTTCGAGGTGACGAACGACCCGACCAGGCCCACGTCGGGGTGGCGCCGGAGCCAGGCGATCTGGACCTCGAGGCGGCGGGGATCGGCCACGTCGTCGGTGTCCATGCGAGCGATGAAGGCGCCGCGCGCGAGGGCCAGCCCCTGGTTCAACCGGAGCACTAGATCGTCGTCGTCGCCCGGGACCACGCGCAGGCGATCGTCTCCGAGGTCGGCCAGGCGCGCCCCGAGGGCGTCGTGGCCCGGCTTGACGACCGCGAGCACCTCGAGATCGGCCAGCGTCTGGCACGAGAGGCTCTGCAACGCCTGTTCGAGCCACGGGCAGTCGCCCCCCACGGGCAACAGCACCGAGACGAGGGGCGTCATCGCGGGGGCTCGACCGGCACGAACTCGTCGGCGCCGTGCGCGCGCACGTACTCGCTCCACACCCCCGAGCAGATCGGATCGTGAACGCAGCGCGCGCAGACCGGCAGCTTCTCCTTGACGCGATCGTCGGCCAGATCGGCCTGCTCGGGCAACAACGCCTCGAGGTCGCCCGCGCGCACGCAGCGCGGCAGCCCGCACATCTCGGAGAGGTGCACCGTGAGGCCCCGCTGGAGCGCCGCTCGGATGGCCCGATCGAGGCGCGGCGCCAAGTCGGACAGGCGCGGGATCTCGTCGGCGTGCCCCGTCAGGCGGCCGGTGGGTACGAGGACCGAGAACGACAGCCCCACGCGGCCGGCGAACAACGGACCGGCGCACGCGTCCACGAACGCCTCGACGTGGGCCGCGTTCGCGCGCTGCAGCACGTGGTTCAGCACGACCGGGAGCCCGGCGTCGAGCAACGCCCGCACCCCCGCGACGGCGCGATCGAACGTAGCGGGCCGCCCGACGATCTCTTCGTACAGCGCAGGCTCGTGGGCGTGGAACGAGACCAGCAGGTAGTCGGGGCGCGACGGCCCCGCGAACGCGTCGAGGAACCCCGGCTCGGCGAAGCGCAACGCGTTGGTCTGCACCACGACCTGCCGGAGGCCCGCCTCGCGGGCTCGCGCGATGACCTCGGGCAGGCGCGGCACCAGCGTGGGCTCGCCCCCGGTGAGGGTGAGCACGTTCACGCCCTGCTGCCGCAGGCCGACGAGCCGCGCGAGGAAGCGATCGAGGTCGGCCACGACGTTGTCAGCCCCGTCGGCGCTGTTGCACATCGCGCAGTCTTCGTTGCACGCCAGGGTCAGCCGGGCCTCGAGCACCTCGCCGAAGGTGACGAGGGCGCCGTCGGCCACCTCGGCCGCGATCGGCTCCGCCTCGTCGCCCCAGGCGGCCTCGTTCTTGCGAATCAGGCGCCCCACGGCCTCGGCCAGACGCCCCAGGGTGGCGGCCTCGGGGCCGTTGCGGTAGTGCAGCCCGAACCAACGGGTGGGCTCGGCGTAGCGCGCGCGGGGGCTCCTCCGCTCGAGCAGCAGCGCCAACGATGCGCCGGTGTCGGTCACGAAGGCCAGGCGCCAGGCGCGGGACCGGTCGTCCCAGGCCACGCCCTCGAAGCGGCACCCGGCCGCGCGCCCGCCCGGTCGCAGGGGCGCGACCACCCGGTACAGGGTGCGCGGAGAAGCGAGGACGAAGACGCGCCGACGAGCCATACGCGCGTTCTAGCAGGGTCGCCCTCCCCTTGCAATCGTACGGAGGCTCCGTTAGCGTGGCCACATGCGTCTTCGTCCCCTCACCCGCACCGATCTGCTGGTGGCCGCGCTGCTGGCCGTGGGCTACTTCGCGCTGCTGCTCGCCACCTCCGACGGCATCGGCTACACGCGCGACGAGAGCTTCTACTTCGACGCCGCGCAGGTCTACCAGCGCTGGTTCGTGAACGTCGAGCGGGCGTCCAGCGAGGCCGAACGCGAAGCGGCGCTCGGAAAGAGGGCCACCGTCGACGCGTGGCGCACCAACTTCGAGCACCCCCCCCTCCCGAAGGTGCTGTTCGGCTACTCGTGGCGCCTCTTCGGCCAGAAGGTACGCGAGGCCGAGTGGAGCGATTCGCCCCGCGGCGTGGCGATCACCGGGCTGCAGACCCCCGAGGGCTTCGAGCGGGGCGCCGTGGTCGAGGTCCAGGGCATCACGCCGCTGCACGCCGACGGCACGCCGGGCTCGCCGCGGCGCATCGCGCTCGGCACCGTCGTCTCCCGCACCCCCGGCAAGGCCGTGCTGGCGCTGCAGCCCGGCGGCCCCAAGGACCGCGGCGAATGGAGCGCGCTCTGCCGCGCGGCGCCCGAGCGCGTGGCCCGCGGGTGCTCGGCCGTCGAGCGGCGCGCGCTCGCCGTGGTGGGCGAGATCACCGCCTTCCGCCTGCCCGCGTTCCTGCTGTCGGGGCTGCTGCTCGCGCTCGTCTACCTGTTCGGCGCGCAGACCCTCTCGCGCGTCGCGGGGCTGTTCGGGGCCGTGACGTTCGGGCTGGTACCGCGGCACTTCTTCCACGCCCACCTGATCTGCTTCGACCTGCCCATCACCACGCTCGTGATGGCCACGCTGTACGCCTACGTGCTGTCGGAGCGCAGCCGACGCTGGGCGGTGGCGGCGGCGGTCGTGTGGGGCCTGGCGCTGCTCACCAAGCTGAACGCCTTCTTCACGCCCGGCGCCATCGCCCTGTACTGGCTGGTCTCGCGCTGGCGCGAGGTGCGCCGCTCCCGCGACGGCGGCCCGGGCCTGCAATTGCCTCCGGTTCCCCTGGCGCTGCTGCTCATGCCTCCCATCGGCCTGGCCATGCTCTTCGCGCTGTGGCCCAAGCTCTGGTACGACCCGTTCAAGTCGTTCTCGGAGTACGTGGGCTTCCACATGAACCACGTCAACTACCTGCAGGAGTACTTCGGCCGCATCCTGGGACAGCCGCCCTACCCCCTGGGCTATCCCTTCGTGAAGACGTTCTTCACGGTGCCCGCGCTGCTGATGCTGGCGTTCCTGCCCGGGTTGGTGCTCTTCCTGCGGCGGTCGAGCGGCCTCGAGCGGCCCCTCAAGGTCTTCTACGTCGTGAACCTGCTGGTGCCCATCGGCATCATCGCCGTGCCGACCACGCCGGTGTTCGGCGGCATCAAGCACTGGCTGCCCTCGATGCCGTTCTTCTGCCTGCTCGCGGGGTACGGGTTCGATCGCTTCGTCCGAGCCGCGGCCAGGGAGTTGGGGGATCGGCGGTTCGCTCGCCCCGCGCTCGCCCTCCTGCTCGGGGGCCTCACGGTCGCGTCGCTCACGGTGCAGACCGCCGACGCCTACCCGCACCTGACCGCGTACTGGAACGAGTGGATGGGCGGCTTCCAGGGTGCGGCCAACCAGCGCATGCAGCGCCAGTTCTGGGGCCACGGCACCGAGGAGGTCATGCCCTTCGTGAACCGCTCCACGCCGCCCCGCGGGCGCGTCGATTTCCACGAGACCACCTGCGGCACGGCCGCCATGTACAAGCGGGAGGGCTGGCTGCGCGACGACGTGGGCTGCTCCAACGCCGCGTTCGGCACCGCGAGCGCCCTGTACGAAGACCAGAAGTCGTGCACCGAGGTCGAGCTCGACATCCGCGAGACCTACGATCGCCTGCTGCCGAGCTTCACGGTCGACCGGCACGGCGTACCGCTCATCCAGGTGTACCAGCCGCGCGCGTCGGCGCCGGTCACCCCGCGCGCGCCCGTGCGACTCGACGATGGCGACGGCGACGGCGCGGTGCGGGCCACGGGCGACGATCCGGCCGCTCCGATCCTCCCCCTCAGCCCGGCGCGCCGGCTCTCCCCGCCGCCCTCCGCACCTCCAGCACCCCGCGCTTCAGATCCGGCCGGAAGCCGAGCATCAGCTGCGCCCGGGGGAAGCGCGCCTCCAGCCCCTTCCAGGTAGCGTGGCCCGGGCCGAGCACGGCGCCGCGGTCGCGCTCCGACACCGTGACCTCGAGCTCGCCCTCCCCTCCCAGAGCGTCGACGAGGTCGCCGAGGCGCAGCGCCAGCGCCCGCGACGTGGCCAGGTAGCCGAAGCTCGGGTGAACGGGCCCGGCCACGAGGGCATCGCCCAGGTCGTCGGCGCCATGGAGTCCCACGCGGATCACGTCGACGCTCGCGTTCTGCAGCACGGCCAGCATGGCCGCGCAGCGCTCGAGCGCCTCGTCGAGGGTCAGGGGTTGGTAGGCACCGGAGCGGTGAAGCGCCTCGAGGGGCGCGCCCCGGAGCACGAGGGTGGGATGGAGCCTCACCGAGTCGGGGGCCAGGGCAGCCACGGCCACCGCCGAGGCCACGTCGCTCTCGAAGCTCGCGCCGGGAAGCCCCGCCATCAGGTGCAGGCCCACGCGCAGGCCGCCGCGCCGCACAAGGGCCACCGCGCGCTCCACGGCGGTCCAGCCGCCCGACCGCCCCGCCGCGGCCAACACGTCGACGTCGGACGACTGGGCGCCCAGCTCGACCGTCTCGACCCCCGCGGCGGCCAGGCGCGCCACGGCGGCCGCGTCGACCAGCGCCGGGTGCGTCGAGACGCGCAGGGCGTGCACGGCGTCGCGCCGCAGGTAGCGCTGCCCCACGTCGAGCAGGCGTCGCTGCTCGGCCTCGGGCAAGCCGGTGAACGAGCCGCCGTAGAAGGCGATCTCGCGCTCGTGGAAGGGGTTCCGCGCTTGCGCGGCGGTCGCGAGGTAGGCGTCGACGTGCGCCTCGATCTCGGCGTCGGCGGGCAGGCCGTGCTGGCCCGTGGCCGAGGCCTGATCGCAGTAGACGCAGGCCCCGGGGCAGCCCGCCTGGGGCAGGAAGACAGGGATGATCAGCCGCTTCATGGGGTGCGCGCTCGGCCTTCGGCCACGGCGGCCGCCCGGGTCTCCATCCAGCGCGCGCAGAGGGCGGCGGCGGCGGGCCAGCCACCGTCGAGGTACACGGCCCCGATCACGGCCTCGAGCCCGTTCGCCAGCAGCGACGCGCGATCACGCCCCCCCTGGTGCTCCATGCCGCGCCCGAGGCGCAGGTGCGCGCCGAGACCCAACTCCCGCGCCAGGTCGGCCAGGGCCTCGCGGCTCACCAGGAGGTCGGCGGCCTCGCTGAGGGGTCCGGGCTTCACCTCGCCCATCCGCTCGTGCAGACGCGTGCGCACCCACAGCTCGAGCGCTGCGTCGCCCAGGAACTCGAGGGCCTCGTTGTCGGGGCCGACCTCGGGGAGCTCGTTGCACAGGCTGCGGTGCGTGAGCGCCCGCTCGAGCAGGCGGGGGTCGCGGAACACGTGGCCCACGTCGGGCACGGTGCTGGGCGGACGCCACGTCGTCATGGGGAGTCTCCGCGCACCTCGCCCGCGTCGGCGGCGGTCACCCGCAGGGGGACCCGCCGGTTCACGAGGTCGGCCGAGCCCGGCAGTCGGGCCCGCAGGTAGGTGCCCGTGTAGCCCGCCACGAACC
This sequence comes from uncultured Myxococcales bacterium, assembly GCA_964494475.1. Taxonomy (GTDB): domain Bacteria; phylum Myxococcota_A; class UBA9042; order CAZBRS01; family CAZBRS01; genus CAZBRS01. The sequence continues at coordinate 43,077 of CAZBRS010000014.1, forward strand.
CCGGGGCGACCACCTCCTCGACCAGCACCTCGTGCCGCTGGCCCACGTGGGCGGCCGCGAAGGCCGCGCGCTTGCGGTCCGAGAGCGCGCGCAGGGCCGCTACGCGCTGCCGCACGACCGGCCCCGGCACCCGATCCGGCAGGCGCTCGGCGTCGGTGCCCGGGCGCGGCGAGTACGAGAACACGTGCAGGTAGGTGAAGGGCAGCTCGGTCACCAGGGCCAGCGTGGCCTGGAAGGCGGCGTCGGTCTCGCCGGGGAAGCCCACCACCAGGTCGGTGCCGAGGCCCAGGGGCCCCAGCGGGGCGAGCCGCAGGATGGCCTCGCGCGCTCCCCGCACGTCGTAGCGCCGGCGCATGGCCGCCAGCACGCCGTCGTCGCCGGCCTGCAGCGCCACGTGCAGGTGCGGCGCGATCCAGCGATGGCGCCCCAGGGCGTCGACCAGGCGCGCGTCGACCTCGTTCGGCTCCACCGAGCTGAGGCGAACGCGGGGCAGCCCGGACACCCCCGCCAGGCGATCGAGCAGCGCCACCAGATCGGTCGGCGGCGACTGGTCGTGGCCGTAGAAGCCCAGGTGCGTGCCCGTGAGCACCACCTCGCCCAAGTCCAGCGCGGCCGCGCGCGCCACCAGGGCCGCGACCCGCTCGGGCGCGAGGCTGCGCGTGCGACCGCGCGCCCTGGGCACGATGCAGTAGGAGCAGTCGTAGTCGCAGCCTTCCTGGATCTTCAGGAAGGCGCGCGTGCGGGGGCCCGTGGCCAGGGCCTCGGGCGCGGGCCAGTCAGACCCCTCGGGCGAGGCCCCCAGGGCCGCGAAGAGCTCGTGGCGCCGCGACACGCCGTAGATCTCGACGCCGGGAAGCTCGGCCGCCAGGCGCTCGGGATAGACCTCGGCCGTGCACCCCGTGACCAGCACCCGCGTGTCGGCCCGCCGCGCCAGCACGCGCCGCACGGCCTTGCGCAGGTCGGCGTCGCCCTTCGCGGTCACCGTGCACGAGTTCAGCACCACCACGTCGGGGTCGTCGTCGATCTCGACCACGCCCCACGAGTGCTCGGGGAGCGCGTTCATGAGGCGGACCGAATCCGCCCAGTTGGTCTTGCAGCCGAAGGTGAGGAACGCGACGCGGGCCTTCATGCCGCGTCTTGTACCATAGAATCAGCCGGCCTTCATCTGCTCCACGCCCGTGAACAGCCCCTCGAACAGGATGCCGGACAGGTAGCGCTCGGCGAGGTCGGGCAGGATCACGGCGATGCGCTTGCCCTCGAACTCGGGCAGCTTCGCGAGGCGCAGGGCCACGGCCGCCGCGGCGCCGCTCGAGATGCCGACGAGCAGGCCCTCTTCGGCGGCCAGGCGGCGGGCCATCTCGACCGACTCTTCGGAGCTGACGGTCTCGGCCCGGTCGACGAGGGCGAGGTCGAGGTTGTCGGGGAGGAAGCCCGCGCCGATGCCCTGGATCTTGTGGGGCCCGGGGACGAGCTCCTTCCCCGCGAGCTTCTGGGTGATGACAGGGCTGGTGCTCGGCTCGACGGCCACCGAGATCAGGGGCTTCCCGCGCGTCTTCTCCCAGTAACGGCTGATGCCGGTGAGCGTGCCGCCCGTGCCGACGCCCGCGACCAGCACGTCGAGGTTGCCGTCGGTGTCGTCCCACAGCTCGGGGCCGGTGGTCTGCTCGTGGATGGCCGGGTTCGCCGGGTTCGAGAACTGCATGGGCATGTAGTACTTGCGCGGATCGGACTCGGCGATCTCCTGGGCCTTGGCGATGGCGCCCTTCATGCCCTTCGCGCCCTCGGTCAGCACCACGCGCGCCCCCAGCGCGATGAGCACCTTTCGGCGCTCGATGCTCATGGTCTCGGGCATGGTGAGCGTGAGCGGGTAGCCGCGGGCCGCCGCCACGAACGCGAGCGCGATGCCCGTGTTGCCCGACGTGGGCTCGACCAGCTCGTTGCCGCGCCCCAGCACACCCCGTCTCTCGGCGTCCCACACCATCGAGGCGCCGATACGGCACTTGACGGAGTAGGAGGGGTTCCGCCCCTCCACCTTGGCGAGCACCTCGGCCCGCGCGCCCTGGGCGACGCGGTTCAACCGCACGAGCGGCGTACGGCCGATGGTCAGGCTGTTGTCCTCGAAGATGCGTCCCATGGAATGACCTCCTTGCGTGCGCGCGCGGCGCGCTAGATGACGAAATCGGGCCCCTGCGCCTTGCGTGCCCTGGCGTCACGCTCGACGAGATCGCCGACCGTGACGTTCGCGTAGAATCGATCGAGCGTCTTGGCGACTTCTCCCCAGAGCGAACGGAAGGGCTCGGCGCTCGCGCTGCGCTGATCGGCAGATCGCCTCGCTTCGTCGGCCGGAACGCCGAGGAAGGGCCCGTCGATCTCGCGGATGACCTCGGCCACGTTGATCTGGTCGGCCCTCCGGCCCAGCCAGTACCCGCCCTTGACGCCGCGCCGACTCTCGACCAGCCCGGCCTTCTTGAGATCGGCCAGGATGGCCTCGAGGAAGCGCGCCGGCGCGCCCTGGGACTCGGCGATCTCGGTGACCCTCACCGGCCCCATGCCGGCGCGCCGGCCGAGCTCGAGCATGGCCCGGAGGGCGTAGTCGCAACGACTGCTGTGAATGGCGCTCATGCCTGCCTCCAATACCAACCTTTCCCGGTGGGCAATTGTGATTTTATGGACACCCTGGTGGATGTCAAGAACGTATTCTTCATTTCCGCTATCGAACGGTCGAGGATTCTACCCGTTGCCGAGCGAGCCGAACCACGAGGAGGGGTCGATGCCGAGGCCCTCGTAGGCGAGCTGCCAACGGTTCGCGGCCGGCACGTCGAAGAGCAGGCGGCGGTCGACGGGCAGGGGCACCCACGCGCCCATCTCGATCTCGGTCTCGAGCTGGCCGGGCGCCCAGCCCGCGTAGCCGAGCAGGAACAGGAAGCGCCCCGCGTCGGCGCGCTGCAGCAACTGGTCGAGCACGCTCCGCGAGCCCGACACCCGCAGATCGGCCTCGACGTGGAACGACTCGTCGCGGCCCTCGTCGCCTTCGTACACCACCCAGCCGATGCCCTCGGCCACGGGACCGCCCAGGTGGATGCGCGCGCGGCGGAAGGCGGCGTCGGCGGGCTCGACCCCAAGGTTGTCGAGGAGCTCTCCGAGCCGCTGGTCGGTGGGCCGGTTCACGATCAGCCCCGTGGCGCCGTTCTCGTCGTGGTGGAAGAGCAACACGAGCGTCTTGGAGAAGTTCGGATCGCCGAGCGTGGGGCTGGCGAGCAGGATGCCAGGCGCGTGTCGAACCCCCATGAGGGGCCTCCGCCGGTAGCGAACGGTTCGACTTCAGGATAGGACCGGAGGCGGTCGGGCGCAAGAGACGGCCCGAGGCGTCGCTCGATCTTTCGGTTGAACCGCCGCGGGCTGCCGGGTTACATTCCAGGCAACCGTGAGGGCAGGCATGAACTCGTACCCCCTGGGCGCCGGCGGCTGGATCGAGGTGATCTGCGGCAGCATGTTCAGCGGCAAGAGCGAAGAGCTCATCCGCCGCCTGCGCCGCGCCATCATCGCAAGGCAACGGGTGCAGGTCTTCAAGGCGCGCCTCGACGATCGCTACGAGGCCGAGTTCGTGGTGTCGCACAGCCGCATGCGCATCGAGGCCGAGCGCGTGACCGCCTCGCGCGAAATCCTCGACCGCCTCGATCCGCGCACCGAGGTGGTGGGCATCGACGAGGTTCAGTTCCTCGATGCGGGCATCGTCGAGGTGGCCGAGCGCCTGGCCAACATGGGCAAGCGCGTCATCGTCGCCGGGCTCGACCAGGACTACCAGGGGCGGCCCTTCGAGCCCGTGCCGCAGCTCATGGCCGTGGCCGAGTACGTGACCAAGGCGCTGGCCGTGTGCTCGGTGTGCGGAGCCCCGGCCAACCGCTCCCAGCGCCTGGTCGACTCGAACGAGCGCGTGGTCGTGGGCGCCGGCGACGCCTACGAGGCCCGCTGCCGCCGCCACTTCGATCCCGACGCCGGCCGCCAGCGCACCTTCGACCTCACCCGGGGCGTCTCGAGCCCCGAGCCCGCGGAGCCCAAGGGGTGACCGGTCCCCTTCGTATCGTGTTCCCGCCGCGCGCCAACGGCGCCTCCGTCCCCGCCCTGTTCCGCGCGCACACCGCCGCCGTTCGCGCGGCGCGCGGCCGCGTCGTGCTCGACTTCTCGGCCGTCACGGCGCTCGACAGCGCCGGCGCCGGGCTGGTGGCCCACTGGCGCCGCATCGCGCCGGCCGACGTCGAGGTCGCGCTCGAGGGTGCGAGCGACGACGTGCGCGCCGTGCTCGACCTCTACGGGCGCGATCCGGGCGAGGCCGACGTACCGCAGCGCCGGGCGCCGGGCGTGTTCGAGGCCCTTGGCGAGCGCGGGGTGCGCTTCGGCGAGGGCGTGGTCGCGTTCCTGGTCGTGCTCACCGAGACGTTGTGGTTCCTTCCCGTCACGCTCTTCAAGAAGGGCCGCAAGCGCCACGCCATCATCGTCGAGGAGATGGTGCGCATCGGCTCGCAGTCCTTCGCCATCATCGGCGTGCTCTCGCTGCTGGTCGGGCTCACCATGGCCCTGCAGGCCGCCTACCAGCTTCGCCAGTTCGGCGCCAACATCTTCCTCGCGAACCTGGTCGGCCTCTCGATGACGCGCGAGATGGGCCCCCTCCTGACCGCGATCCTGCTGGCCGGGCGCATCGGCTCGTCGACCGCCGCCGAGATCGCCACGCGCTCCATCACCGAAGAGCTCGACGCCCTGCGCACCTTCGGCGTCGACCCCATCGAGTACGTGGTCGTCCCGAAGTTCGTGGCCATCTCCATCACCGGGCCCCTGCTGGCGGTCATGGCCACGGCGCTCGGCATCTTCGGCGGCTACCTGGTGGGCGTTCTCTACCTCGACCTCGGCCACGACCAGTTCGTGAACCAGCTCCTCGGCTCGATCTACCTCAAGGACGTGGGCACGGGCCTCGTGAAGGCCATCTCGTTCTCGTGGGCCATCGTGCTCATCGGCGCCTACAAGGGCCTGACCACGCGCGGCGGCCCGCTCGAGGTGGGCACCGCCACCACGTCGGCCGTGGTCGTGTCGCTGTTCGCCGTCATCGTGCTCGACGCGGTCTACTCCATGATCTTCTACTTCGGGTAAAGACGTGGACGGCGACGCCGACATCTTCACGAAAGATCTGGTGGTCGGCTACGGCGAGCAGGCCGTCCTCTCGGGGGTCGACATCGCCCTGCCCCGCCGCGCGATCACGTGCCTGGTGGGCGGCTCGGGCAGCGGCAAGACCACGCTGTTCCGCACCATCGTGGGCCTGATCCCGCCCCTGGCCGGGTCGGTCACTCTGCTCGGCTGCGATCTCGCCACCGCCACCGACGCCGATCGCGACCGCACGCTGCGGCGCGTGGGCATGCTCTTCCAGAACGGCGCGCTGCTGAACTCCATGACCGTACGCGAGAACGTGGCCTTCCCTCTGCTCGAGCACACCGATCTGCCCCGGCCGGTCATCGACGCCCTGGTGCGCGTGCGCCTGCAGCAGCTCGGCGTGCTGCACGCCCTCGACCTCTACCCCAGCGAGCTCTCGGGCGGCATGCGCAAGCGCGTGGGCCTGGCGCGCGCCATGATCCACGACCCGGCCATCCTCATGTGCGACGAGCCCTCGGCCGGCCTCGACCCCGTGACCAGCGCCGGCCTCGACCGCGTGCTGCTGGCCCTGAAGCAGACCTTCGAGCTGTCGATCGTGGTGGTGACGCACGAGCTGGAGTCAATCAAGCGCATCGCCGACCACGTGGTCATGGTGGGCAAGCGCAAGCAGGGCGCCCCCGGCGTGCTCTTCGACGGCCCCGCGCAGGCCTTCTTCGCGAGCCCCGAGCCCGGAATCCGGGCGTTCCTCGAACGGCGCGAGACCTAGCCCCCCTACCCCGACGATCCCCGCACGAAAGGCCCACGGGGCGCCTTGACAAACCGCGTCGTGGCGTGCGAAACATGCTGCGTATTCCACGCGCCGGGGGGATCCATGGTCACTTCGCGTCGAAACCCGCTCTGGACGGCGCTAGCGCTCGGCGGCGCGTGGCTCCTGGCGGGGGCCTGTCAATCCACCGAGTTCAGCTACCTCGACGTCGGCGCGTCCGACGAGGTCGTCGACACGGCCCCGGCCGACGTTCCGGGCGACGGCGTCGAGGTCGACGCCGGTCCCCTCCTGTCGAACGCGGGCGGTCCCTGCGAGCTCGACAACGACTGCTTCGACAAGGGCAAGTGCTTCACGACCACCGTGGTCAACAAGATGTTCGACCCCTCCGACGCCGAGCCCGACGCCAACGTGCCCGGCGGCATGTGCACGCGCCTCATGTGCGGCAGCAACGACCAGTGCGGCCCGGGCGGCGTCTGCTTCGACGCCACGCCCCTGGTGGGTTCCAGCATGAAGCTCTGCGGATGGCCGTGCGAGGTCTACTCCGACTGCCGCTGGAAAGAAGGCTACGTCTGCTACTTCACGGGCAAGGCCGACGAAGTGCAGGTCTGCCTCCCCACCGATCTGGTGGCGCTCATCGACTGCGGCAATGGCACCTGCGACAGTTGGCCCGAGCAGAACTACGTCGAGACCAAAGACTCGTGCCCGAGGGACTGCCAATGATGAAGAACGCATGGTTCATCTGGGTGTTCCTGTTCGCGAGCGCGGCCTCCGCGACCGAGTCCGAGCCGGTGCCGGTGCCGGTTGACACCGACACCTCGGCCCTCGAGTCGCGCGGCGACGTCGACGCCGCCGTGACGGTCGTGCGCTTCCTCTTCCCCAAGGCCGCCGCCGACTTCCTGGCCGAGCAGTTCCTGGTCATCGCCATGTACGACCCCTACGGCGTGACCAGCCAGATGCCCCGCGGCTGGGCCTACGCCAAGTGGGACTACACGACCATCACGGCCAAGCACCGCTACGACGGCCACCGCAAGCTCGGACCCGTGCTGGCGCCCTTCACGCTCGACGGCGCCGCCCAGGCGCTCATCGGCACCGACGCCACCACGGCCGACCTGGGCGTGGGCGGCCATGGCGGTGGGCACACCTTCCAGTTTTCGTACGGCTTGAACGGCATGATCGACTGGTACCTCGAGATCCCCTTCACCTTCATGGACGTCGGCTTCCACCCCGACGCGGGCGCCCGGGCCTTCCTGAAGTACTACTTCGAAGAGCGCGAGATGGAGCCCATGGTGGGCTACAAGGGCCAGTGGCTGCTCGGCGACATCAACACCGGCTTCTCGTGGAACATCTACCGGAACCCCTGGTTCTCGGTGGCCCTCACGCCGCGCGTCTACCTGCCCACCGGCCACGTCCCGAACCCCAACCACACCTTCACCTTCGCCTCGGGCCCCGAGCTCGAGACCGGCATCGGCGGCTGGGCCTTCGGCTTCACCCAAGGCTACGACCTGCGCCTGCTGCCCAAGGGACTGGTGGGCTGGTTCGACATCATCGCCTCGACCGAGTTCACCTTCACCTACGCCGCTCCCCAGCGCCGCAAGTACCCCGACAACTTCCTGAAGCAGTCCGAGCTCCTGCTCACGGCCTTCGGTCAGCCCATGCCGACCACCCCCGCCGACTACGTCCAAAAGAGCACCTTCGGTTACACGCCCGGCATGGGCCTCGATTGGACCGCGCAGTTGAACTTCAGCCTGGCCGTGATCGGCTTCGGCATCGGGTACGGCATCACGCACGGCGCCGAGGCCGAGATCTACGACGTGCACCCGGCCTTCGAGGCCATGGCCAAGGCGCTGCAGCTGACGGGCACCCAGACCATGCACGGCGTGCAGTTGGCCGCCTCGATCAACCTGGGCCTCTTCATGGTGGGCTTCCAGTGGCAGAAGGTGGTCGACGGCTACAACGCCATCGTGTTCACCGACTACTACCAGTTGACCCTCAAGGGCTTCTTCCCGGTCGGCCCCTTCGACAAGCCCGCCGACATCAAGCCCGCAGGCGCCCACATCTGGGGGAATTGATGGCCGCACCGCTCCTGGCGGCCGCCGTCTCGGTCGATCTCACGCCCGAGCCGGCCGAAGGTGTGTTCCTCGCAGGCTTCGCCCCCAACCGTCGCGCGCTCGGCGTGCTCGACCGCCTCGAGGCCGGCGTGCTGGTGCTCCAGGTGGGCCCCGAACGCCTGGCGCTCGTGACGATCGACGCCATCGGGCTGGGCCTCGACATCGTGCAGCGCATCCGCGCCGCGGTCAGCGGGCTGCCGGGCGAGCGCGTGCTGGTGTCGTCGACCCACAGCCACGCTACCCCCGACACCATGGGCATCTGGGGGCCCACGATCCTCGGCTTCCTCCCGTACAAGACCGGCGTCGATCCGGCCTACGTCGACGCGCTGGTGAGCCGCGTGGCCGCCGGCATCGATCGGGCGGCCGCGGCCCTGGCCCCGGCCGTGCTCCGCGCCGCGGCCTTCCAGGTGCCCGCGGAGTGGACGCGCAACGACCGCGGCCCCACGGCGGGCCGCGACGACGACGCCGTGGCGCTGGCCGTCGATACCCTCGAAGGCACGCGCGTCGCCACGCTGCTCAACTACGCCTCGCACCCCGAGACGCTGTGGGAGAAGAACCGCTACGTGAGCGCCGACTACCCGGGGGCGTTCCGCCGTCGCCTGCGCGAGACCACCCCCGGTGTGCCCCTCTTCTTCCAGGCCGACCTCGGCGGCATGCTCACGCCCAACACGCCCCCGAACCCCACCTACGAACAACGCAAGGCCTTCGTCGACGCGATGGGCCGGGCCCTGGCCGACCTGGCCCGCGAGCAATTGACCACCGCGCCCGTGCTCACCGTCGACGCGCTCGACCATCGTCGCGCCGAGGTCACGCTGCCCGTCGACAACTGGCGCTTCCGCCTCATGCACCGCCTGGGGCTGCTCTCGCGCCCCACCATGGGCGCCGAGACCACCACCGAGGTGAACCGGGTAGCGCTCGGCCCCGTGCGCATCCTCACGTGGCCGGGCGAGGCGCTGCCCGAGGTCGGCAAGCGCGTGAAGCGCGACCACCTCGACGGCGAGTTCAAGCTGTGGCTCGGCCTCGGCTGCGATGAGCTCGGCTACATCCTCGAGCCCGGCATGTTCGAGCAGAAGCTCTACGCCTACGAAAAGACCATGTCGATGGGGCCGCGCACTGCGACGCTCCTCGTCGACGCGTTGGATCGACTGCGGGCGTCGTAGGCGCGGTTTTTTGTTTTCGGCGTGGACGCCTGGAGTCCACGCCGGGCGAGCGTCCGATAGCCGCTCGCGTTCATCTTCCACCGGGGAGACCCCATGGCCCATCCCAACTGGCAGCTCACCACGCTCCAGCGCTCCACCTACAGCGTGGGCATGTTCTCGTCGGCCATCGTCACGGCCACGGTGATGCAGTGGCTCTTCTACTACTACTCGCCGCCGCCCAACGCCGTCGACCAGGGCATGGTCTTCCTCGGCCTCGGCCTGGCCGTGGGCTTCGCGCGGCTCATCGGCGCGGCCGTCGACGCGCTGTCGAACCCTCTGGTGGCCTTCTGGAGCGACAAGAGCCGCGACCCGCGCGGCCGACGCATCCCCTTCATCGTGCGCGGCGCCATCCCCCTCATGGTGCTGGCCATCCTGGTGTGGTTCCCGCCCGTGCGGGGCGTGTCGATCTGGAACATCGTGTGGCTCACGGGCACGCTGGCCGGCACGTGGTTCTTCTACACCTACGTGGTCGCGCCCTACCTGGCGCTCATGCCCGACATCACGACCCACCCCGAAGAGCGCGTGTCGCTCACGGTGACCATGTCGTACTGGGAGGCCGGCGCCACGGCCATCGCGGCCCTGGCCGTGCCCGCCGTGATCGAAGCCCTGAAGGGCGGCCTGCAGCTCGGCCCCGTCTTCATCGCCGACGGCTTCAAGTTCACGGCCATCGCGCTGGCCATCCTCGGCGGCATCGGCTTCTTCGTATCGGTCAGCAAGATCCGCGAGCGCCCGCTGCCCGTCGAGAGCATCACCACCTTCTCGCTGTCGCGCTCGGTCATCGAGTGCTTCAAGAACCCCTCGTTCCCTCCCTACCTCCTGGCCGTGGCCGTGGCCAAGGTGGCCATCGGGCTCATGATCATCAGCCTGCCCTTCTTCGCGACCGCCGTGCTGCACAAGGGCGAAGGCTTCACGGGCGCCCTGTTCGCGCCGCTCTTCGTGTCGACCATCATCGGCTTCGTCGTGGGCGAGAAGATCGTGAACCGCCACGGACTGAAGAAGGCCTTCCGCGCCGCCACCCTGGCCGGCGTGGGCATCTTCCTCGGCTTCTTCGTGGTCTACTTCGCGGGCGGGAGCCCCGTGCCGCTTTCGTCCTTCGCGCGCGGCTCCGACGGGGCGGTCACCCTGGGCTTCGACGACGTCACCGTGCCGCTGTCGGCCGACGAGTGGCGCGGCCTGTTCGAGGAGAACGGCGCCCCCAAGCGCCGCTTCGACGAGCGGCTGGCCTTCCTGGCGCCCACCCTGGCCGGCGACCCCGAGCCCGGCAAGCCCGTGCGCATGAGCCTGGGCGTCGCGGGCGTGCTCGAGCCCGCCGAGACGGCCAACCTCGACGGCTGGCGCAGCATCGTGAGCACCCCCGAGGAGCGCGCGAAGATGGACCCCATCGCCGCGCTCGAGCTCGTGGGCCGCGAGCAGCTCGAGCTGCAAGGCCACATCGTCTTCGCCGACGGCAGCCTGGTCTTCCAGGGCTTCCACCCCGTCGACCCCAAGGCCGCGGCCGCCCTCGTGACCAGCCTCGAGCGCACGGGCGTGCCCATGGAGCGCCTCACCGAGATCCTGGCCGACCCCGCGCGCCTCGACCACGTGCTCGCGCGCTTCGACCTGCGCGTCGAGCAGGCCTGGAGCCTGCGCATCTACCTCGCGCTCTTCATCTGCTTCCTGCTCGGCTTCCCCGCCTCCATCCTCATGAGCATGTACCGCCCCATCGTGTGCGAGATCGTCGACGAGGACGAGCGCCGCGTCGGCAAGCGCCGCGAGGCCATGTACTTCGGCGTCGAGGGCCTCTTGACCAAGTTCGCCGACGGCATCGCGGGCATCGTGGTGCCGGTCGTCATCCTGCTGGGCCACGCCCTGGCCGCGCCGCCCTTCGGCTACGTGCTCTCGTTCGCCGTGGGCGCGCTCTTCATGCTGCTCGCGTGGTGGATCTTCCGGTGGTATCCGCTCGGTGGGGTCACGAAGAAGTAGGCTATCGCGGGCTTTCCTTCGTCGACGGGCTCGCTTCGAACTCGACCGCTTCGCCCGCGGCCACGTCGAGGGTCGCCTCGATGGGGTCGCCGACCCGAGGCAACACCCGGATCACGTGGCGGCCGGCCCGGACCTTGATCGGCCCCGTCAGCGGAGTGTGCCCCACGACACGCCCGTCGACCTCGACGACGGCGTCGTCGACGGGACACCGTACGGACACGAACGACGGCAGCCGGGCCGAGACCGCGTCGAGGATGCGCTCCAGGTCGGCGTTCATCGCGGCCGTCTCGTTCACGGCATCCATGAGCGCGGCGTCGTCGGTCGATGGCTCCCCGTCGGCCGTCGAGGCCGGTAGCGACGGCGCAGGCGCCACGCGCTCGGGGCCCGCGCTCTTCTCGACCTTTTCGAGCAGCGTCACGTGCACGTCGAGGGCCTCCGAGGCCTTCACGTCGATCACCTGCCGGAAGGCCTCGCGGCCGGGCGCCAGCACGTCGATCGTGTGGGAGCCCGGCGACACCTCGATCGGAGCGGCCAGCGGCGTGCGCCCCTCGGGCTTTCCGTCGACGTCGACGACCGCCCCGTCGATCGCGCACTGCACACGCACCGTGGCGGGAAGCCTGGGCAACAGGACCTCGAGGGCCTGCTGCGCCTTGGCGCGCTTCTCGGAACTCGGCTCGACGACGAGAAAGACCTTCAGCGAGTCGACCGCCTTCCGGATCTGCCCCGCCGCCTCGGCGACCCGCGCGATGTTGTAGAGGAGCACAGGCGCAGGATCGAGGGCGTAGGCCCGCTCGAAGAGGATGAGCGCCTCTGCGTGGCTCCCGGCGCGGCCCAGGTCGACGGCGGTCCTGGCCAGGACCGCCGCGCGCGCCTTCGCGTCGTCGGGCTGCGCCGTCGCGTCGTCGGCCCGCGCGACCGAGAGGGAGGCGGTCGCCAGCAGCACCGCCACGAACACCGCTGCGGTTCTCGCTACCATATCTCCTCGTATCCCTCCTGAGGCTTCGCACGCGCCCCCGGCTTGGCAGACGGACGGCGCGCGGGCTTGCCCGCCTTCTTCACCTCGCGCCCATGCTCGGGGGCTCCGTCGGAGCCCGGCGGCGCCGGAGCCACCGTCGGCGGCGGCACCTCGGGGGCCGTCACCGTCGGCGCGTCGATCGGCGGTGTCGGCGCGACCACCGGCGCGACCACCGGCGCGACCTCAGGGGCCGGGACCGCCGGGGCGACGACCGCCGGGGCGACGACCGCCGGGGCGACGGCCGCCGGGACGACGACCGCCGGGCTCGCCACGGGTGGCGCCTCGATGGCCCGCGGCGGGGCCGGCGGCCACCCGATCGCCAGCGCCGCGCCGAGCAGCGCCAGCGCCAGCACCACGGTCGCGATCGCGAGGCGCACGCGCGACGACCCGAGTCGCGACGCGGGCGTGGAGGCCTCCCCCCCCGACGGCGCCTCGTCGCTCGGCGAGCTGTCGGACGCGCTGGAAGCGTCGGCGTCGTGCAGCGCCTTCGAGAGTTCGCGCAACCGCACCCGCTCGAGGCTCGTCACCACCTCGACCGCCGAAGGGCGATCGGCCGGCGCCTTGGCCAGCATGCGGTAGAGCAACGCCTGCATCTCGGCGGGCGCGCAGATTGCCACGGGCAGCGCCGGGATGGGCTCGTACAGGTGAGCCATCACGGCCTGGATCGGCGTGTCGCACTTGAACGGGTGTTGCCCGCTCAACATGGAATACAGGATGACGCCCAAGGAGTAGACGTCGATGGCCGGTGTCACGACGACGTGCCCCTCGGCCTGCTCCGGCGCCATGAACTGCGGCGTGCCGACGAAACCCCCGGTCTTCGTGACCGCGGAGTCACCGGTGCCGGTGAGGAACTTCGCGATGCCGAAGTCGAGCACCTTGACGAAGTCGGCGTCACCCGCCACGTCGAGCAGGAACACGTTGTCGGGCTTCACGTCGCGGTGCACGAGGTTGGCGGCGTGGGCCTCGGCCAGGGCCTGGGCGATCTCGCACCCGACCTTGGCCGCCCTGACCAGCGGGAAGGGCGCCTCCTCGCGCATCACGGTCGAGAGCGGACGCCCGTCGAGGAACTCCATCACCATGAACAAGTCGCGCGTCGCCGCCTGCCCGAAGTCGATCACGCGGATGGCGTGCGGATGCGAGAGCAGGCTGGCGGCCTTGGCCTCGCGGTGGAACCGCCGGGCCGCCTCGTTGTTGCGCGCAAGGTCCGGGTTCATGACCTTGACGGCCACGATCTTGTTCATGGCGATCTGGGTCGCCCGATACACGGTGCCCATGCCGCCCCGGCCGATGCGCTCCTCGAGTCGATAACGCTTCTCGAGCACGCGCCCGAGCAGAGGATCGAAGCCGGGGCTGGAGTCGACGCGGTAGAACGTGCGCGTCCCGCACACGGGGCAGATCTCCTCGTCGCAACGACGATCGCACTCCGGACAGAGTCGGGACGCCATCTCGCGAGACCCGAGTTCGTACCACGGACGGGACGAAGGTACACGAGCTGTAAGAAGAAATCCAGGATGGGGATGGGGATGGGGACGGACCTACTGGTCGACGTACGCCGGGAACAGCGTCTGCTTCTCGGTCTTCATGTAATAGTCGCGGAACGTCTCCATCTGCTCGCGCGTGGCGAACCTGCCCACGCGGATGCGGTACCACGGCTCGGCGTGCAGGATGTAGGCGGTCTCGTAGCCTTTCTGCTTCAGCTTGGCGAGCTCTTCCTCGGCCGAGGACTGGCTCTTCACCGCCGTCAACTGCAGCGTGAAGGTGGGCTTCTCGAAGGTCGAGGGCGGGGCCTCGAGGCCGGTCTTCGCGATCTCGGCCGGCGCCTCCGGTTCGGGGGGCGGGGCCGTGGGCTTGGGCGGGATGGCGTCCAGCTTCTCGCCCTCGGCCTTGGCGCGGTCGATCATGGCCGCGAGCTTGGGGTCGGTGCGCGTGAGGTCTTCCTGGCCGCCCGTGCGCAGCGGGGGCATGTAGCGCTTCAGGAACTCGTCCTCGATGCGCGGCTCGCCCGCGACGGCCTTGTCGCGCGCCTCGTCGGTCGTGAATTGCTTGGTCACGAACGTCGAATACTCCTTGCCCACGAAGAAGCCGGCGATGAACATGCCGAGGGCGAAGGCCAGCAGGCCGCCGATCCAGCCGCGCAGGGCTCCGGCCGCCACGGTGCGGGCTTCGCTCTCCTTCTCCTTGATGCGATCCTCATTCCTCATGTTCGCCTCCCACGCTCACCATGCGCTCCGGGGCCGTGATCTTCAGGGTGTCGAGCGCGTCGCCGATGACGCGCCGCACGAGCTCGACCAGGGTCAGGCGCGCGCGGGTGCGGGCCAGGTCGTCGCTGATGACGCGACCGGCGCCCTTGTTGCGCGTGTAGTAGCTGTGGAACTGCTTGGTCAGATCGATCAGGTAGAACGCCAGGGGGTGGATCTCGCCCGACCGCACGATGGTGCGCAGGACGTGCGGGTACTCGAGCACCTTCTTGGCGAGCTCGATCTCGTCGGGCAGCACCAACTGGGCCTCGAGCTCGTCGGCGTCGGGCACGCCCGGCGTCAGCCCGGCCTCGGCTGCCTTGGCCAGGATGCTCGAGATGCGGGCGTGGCCGTATTGCACGTAGAAGACCGGGTTGTCCTGGGTCTGCTGCTTGGCGAGCTCGAGGTCGAAGTCGAGGGGCGAGTCGCCGCTGCGCAGCATGAAGAAGAAGCGCGTCGCGTCGACGCCGACCTCGTCGAGCACCTCGCGCACCGTGACGAAGTTGCCGGCGCGCCCGCTCATGGCGACGGGCTCGCCGTTGCGCAGCAGGCGCACGAACTGCAGCAGGATGACGCGGAAGCGCTCGGGATCGCGGCCCAGCGCCTGGATCGACGCCTTCATGCGCGGCACGTAGCCGTGGTGATCGGCGCCCCAGATGTCGATGAGCTCGTCGAAGCCGCGCTCGAACTTTTCGAAGTGGTAGGCGATGTCGGACGCGAAGTACGTGGGGATGCCGTTGTCGCGCACGACCACGCGGTCTTCGTCGTCGCCGAGCACCGAGCTGCGGAACACGAGCTTGCCGTCCTGCTCGTACAGCCAGCCGTCCTGCTTCAGGCGGTTGATCACGCGCTGCGACAGGCCGCGTTCGTAGATCTCGCGCTCGCTGTACCAGCGGTCGAACTCGATGCGGAAGGACGCGATGTCGTCGCGGATGCCCTGCAGCAGCTTGGTCGAGATGTAAGACTTGGACTCGTCGACCACGTCGGCGTAGGCCTTGTCCTTGCGGGCGTCGCCGATCTCGGCGAAGAGCTGGGCCGCGGCCTCGCGCACGTACTCGCCCTGGTAGCCATCCTCGGGGAAGGGCTCGACCACGCCGCAGAGCTCGAGATAGCGAGCGTGGAGCGAGCGCCCCAGCTTGTCCATCTGCATGCCCATGTCGTTGACGTAGTACTCGCGCCAGACCTCGTAGCCCGTCTTGGCCATGAGGCTCGCGAGCACGTCGCCGTAGACCGCGCCCCGCCCGTGGCCCACGTGCAGCGGATGCGTAGGGTTGGCGCTCACGAACTCGATGAGCACCTTGCGCCCCTGCCCCACGTCGGGCCGCCAGAACTGGGGCTCGCCCCCCGCCGCGTCGAGCAGCGACTGGAACACGGCGTAAGGCTTCACGCGGAAGTTGATGAAGCCGGGGCCCGCGATGTCGAGCTTCGACACCCAGGGGCTCTGGAAGGCCTCGACGATACGTTCGGCCACCTTGCGGGGCGGGCTCTTCAACTCCTTGGCCAGCTGCAGCGCCACGTTGGTGGCGAAGTCGCCGAAGGTGGGGTTGGCCGGGGGCTCGACCGAGAGGTCGAGGTCGGCGCGCATCCCCAGGGTTTGGAGCACGCGACGCAGGTCTTCGGCGATCTTGTAGCGAATCACTGGACGGACCTGTCCCCGGTTGACCAAGCTGGTCGCGAGCGTAAGATAGGCCCCCTGTGGTGTCAAGAAACCCGCACGGAGACTCGCCATGCCCCTCACGCCCGTCTCGACCCCCGCCGCCCCCGCAGCGATCGGTCCCTACTCCCAGGCCATCGAGGCCGTCGGTTCACGCTGGTTGTTCCTGTCGGGCCAAATCCCGCTCGACCCGACCACGGGCCAGATGAACAACGCCACCGTGGCCGACGAGGTGGGCCAGGTGCTCTCGAACCTGCAGGCTGTGCTGGCCGCCGCCGGCGCCTCACCCGCCAACCTGGTCAAGACCACGATCTTCCTGACCGACATGGCCGACTTCGCGGTGGTGAACGAGGCCTACGCGGCGTGGCTGGGCGCGCACCGGCCGGCGCGCGCGACCATCGCGGTCAAGGCGTTGCCGAAGGGCGCCCGCGTCGAGATCGAGGGCATCGCCGTTCTGTAGGGGCGCGATGTCGTGGGGACACGATGGCACGTGGGGACACGATGCATCGTGTCCCTACAGATCGGGAACGGTGATCCGTCCGGTCTCGGGGTCGATCCAGGCCAGCCGCCCCGGCCCCGCCCCGACGGCCGCCTCGAGGGCCACGTCGGCGTGCCCGAGCAGTTCGTCGACCGACAGCACGCGCTCGTCGCCGGGCGCCACCCCCAACGCGACCGACACGACGCCAGCGACCTCGCCCACGTCGAGCACGAAGGGCTCGGACACCGCGTCGGCGATGCGCTCGGCGATCAGGCGGCCGTCCTGGATGCCCGCCGCGTGCTCGAGCGCGATGGCGAAGTCGCCGCCGCCCAGACGGGTCACCGTGTCGCCGGGGTGGGTGAAGCGCCGGATGCGCCGGCTCACCTCGACCAGCACCGCGTCGCCGGCCAGGTAGCCGTAGCGCTCGATGACCGCGTCGAGGCCCAGCACCTGCAGGCGCACGAACGAGAACGTGTCGTTGTGGTACCGCCGCACGCGCTCGATCATGTGCGCCAGGCGCTCCTGCAGCAGGCCGCGGCCCGCGTCGCCGGTGAGCGTGTCGTAGAAGG
The DNA here is from genome assembly GCA_964494475.1 of uncultured Myxococcales bacterium. GTDB lineage: Bacteria > Myxococcota_A > UBA9042 > CAZBRS01 > CAZBRS01 > CAZBRS01. The sequence goes on from CAZBRS010000014.1 coordinate 60,204, forward strand.
CGTTGCGCAGAAACTCTTCTTCGCAGGCCTTGCGCTGAAGCGAGCGCGTGAGCACGTGATCGAGCAATTCGGCCGAGGCCACGCTCTTGTCGACGTAATCGGCCACGCCCAGCGTGAGCGCCCGCCGAATCACGTCTTCGTCCTGCTCGCTGGTCAGCATGATCACGGGCAGCGTGATGCGCCCCCGCTCGGACGAGAGGCGCCGCAGGAACTCGAGCCCGTCGACCCGGGGCATGCGAACGTCGAGGAAGACGCAATCGGGCGACTCTTCGCGGAAGAGACGAAGCCCCTCCTCGCCGGTGCGCGCCTCGAGGATCTCGGGGCAGAACCTCGCGAGTCGCGACAGCTTGTGCTTCACGAGGAAGCGATCGGATTCGTCGTCGTCGACGACCAGGATACGCAATCGGCGCGGCCCCGCGTCCATGGCGCCTCCGGGCAGATGCATCTACTGTACCGCGCCTTCCGGCGCTTTTCCAGTTCCCGCGTCGGGAGACGTGCTATCGCCCCGTCGAATCTCCGCGGCGCGCGCTCGCGTTGGCTGCGACGGGTCGAGCGCCTCGGCCCGCTCGAGCAGCGGCAGGGCCTCGACGGCCTGCCCGGCCGCCACGCGATAGCGCGCCAGGTTCAGGAGGGCCAGCACCGAGTCGGGGCGCAGCGCGAGCGCCTGCTCGGTGAGCGTGATGGCCTCGGACAGCCGCCCCGCGCGGGCGAGCAGGGCTCCAGAGTTCACGAGGGCCTTCGGGTTCTCGGGGTCCTGGGCGAGCGCCTCGGCGAGCAGGCGCGCGGCCGTGGGCCCGTCGTCCAGCCGCGCCGCTGCCGTGGCTGCCTGGCTGAGCCAGGTCGAGAGGGCCCCCGCGCTCTCGCGCGACACGTGGGACCGGGCCGCCGCCAGGAAGGCGTGGAACGCGTGGCCCACGTCGGCGCCGCGGCCCTCGACGGGCGCCACCGGGAAGCCGACGGGCGGCCGCTCGAAGAGCGCCTTCTCGTACTCGGTGAGCCCGGGCTCCCAGAAGACCGCCGGCCCGTTGGTGCCGACCCCGATCAGGGCGTCGAGGGCCTGCAACTGCACCTTCCGCACCTCGCGCAGCTCGGGGTGTCGATCGAGCTGGTCGGCCAGCCGGAGCAGGGACGCCGGGAACCCGTCGACACGGTGGAGCCGGCCGAGCGTTCGCAGGTGGCTGCTCTCGACCACGTGGGCGGCGACCACGTGGGTCGTGTCGAGCCGGAAGCCTTCGACCCCCTGGAGATACAGGGCCCCGGCGCTCAGGTGGTCGCTGCTCGTGAGGAGCACCGAGCCGGGCGGTACCAGCTCGAAGGCGCGCTGCGCCAGGGCGAGCGCGTGCACGTCGCGCCCCAGGTCGGCCTCGTAGAGCGCGTCGGGGGCCAGCCCCAGGGGCAGCGCCGGCAACGTCAGGAGCAGCACGCGGCGCGCCACGGGGAGGCCCGAGAGGCGTCGGGCCAGCGCGGCCAGGGGCACCACCGCCAGCACCAACGCCGCGAACAGAGAGAACACGACCGTCTGCCGGTCGGCGATGCCCATGGGGTTCAGCCCCAGCGTGAACCCGAGGTCGACCAGCACCGCCAACGCCAGCAGGCCGAGCAGTCGACGACCGGACGCCCGGAGGGCCAGCAGCACCGCGCCCAGGGGCACCAGCGCGGCCACGAGGCCCAGATCGTCGCCGACCACCCGCCACAGGAGCTGCACGCGCACCTCGAGCACCTGCCACGAGACCTGCCCCACCTCGGCGAAGGAGCGCGCGATGCGGGCGCCGGTCACGTGCTCGACGAAGGCCGTCCAGGTGCGCGGATCGCCCCAGTTGCGGAAGGGTTCGGCCGCAGCGCGCAGCGGCAGGTAGCCGAGCGCGAGCAGGCCGACCACGCCCGCCAGGGGCAGCAGCGCCAGCCCCGCGAGGCCCAGCCGACGCCGCCCCACGCAGACCGACACCAGCAACAGCGCCCCGAGGATCAAAGCGGCCGCGGCGTGGTGGGCCCCCGCGAGCCCGGTCACGAACGCGAGCAGCACGATGCGCCGGGCGTCGGACGCGGCGTCGACGGCCAGGCTCACCCCCAGCATGACGAGCAGGAGCGAGGGCAGGTAGACCTCGGCCGTGGCCGCATGCACGAAGAGCGTTCGCGTCGCGAGGACCAGCACGCCCAGCAGCAGCGCCAGCGAGGGCACCACCGCCACGCCGGCGCGCCGGAGCAGGCGCGTGGCCAGGAGCACGGCGCAGAAGGCCGCGAGCAGCGACAGCAGGTGCGTGCGGAAGGGCACCGAGCCGACGGGGACGAGCTGCGCGGCGCGCGCCAGCACGTTGTAGAGGGGGAAGCCCGTGGGGTGCGGGACGCCCAGGCAGAAGGCCGCGCTCACGAACTCGGCGTCGTCGTACCAGGCGATGGAGGGGGCCACCAGGAACAGCGCCGCGAGCCAGGCGGCCGCCAGCAGGCCGCGATCGCCGGGCAGGCGCGCCGCCGCCTCGGTCCAACGGGTGGACCGCCCGCCGTCAGCCACCGCGCGCCCCGAGGAGGTGCCGCGCGAGCACGGCCAGCGTGCGGTCGAAGCGCATGGGCGTGTCGAACCAGCGATCGAACAGGTAGTCGAGCCGGCTCGAGACGTGGGTGGAGCGCGTCAGGTCGCGCTCCGGCGGGACCTCGGCGAACACCTCGCGGGAGAGGAACGACGCCAGCGTCACGCGCCGGAGGCGAAGGGCACCGAGCACGCCGTACAGCCGGATGAGCGCCTGGAAGCCCCCGATGATGTCGACCTGGCTGGGATAGCTGCCGAGGAGCGCCCGCTTGCGGTCGTATTCGGCGGGCGTGAGCAGGAGCTCGTGGTGGGGGGCCCGCCGCCAGGGTCGGAAGCGCAACGCCACCAGCGACGCCAGCTCGTACTCGGGCACCTCGAAGAGCCGGATGGTGCGCCCGATCTCCCGGCCGACGACGCGCGCCGCGCAGGTGGCGAGCAGGTGCACCAGGTCGTGGCCGGTGTGTCCGCCCTGCCAGGCGAGCGTCCAGAGGACCTGCGGCTCGCGCGCACGTACGGCCGCGAGGACCTCCTCGAGCAGGACCTCGAAGAACGCGAGCGTGGCGGGGAGCGGTCCCTCGTTCACGAGGGACGCCAGGTGCCGGTAGATGGCCAGCTCGGAGTGCCCCAGGAACGTGAGCCGCGGTTCGGAGACGCCCACCTCGGCCACGGCGGCGATTGACTCGCGCCGGCGCGTTTCGGCATACACCGTCGGCTCGGTCCGGTAGCGGGGCGCGAGCCCGTCGCCGTTGGTCAACCACACGATCGGCGTGTCGGGGGGCAGGCGCTGCAGCAGGCCAGCGAAGCCGACCTCGTCGTCCTGGTGGGCCAGCACGATCTGGTGGCGCAGCGAGCCGTCGAAGAGCGCGGGCTCGTTCGCGACCGCGCGGCCCATGGTCAGTCCTGGATTTCCTTGATGCGCTTGCGGGCCCACTGGCGGGCGTCGTCGGTCTCCCACTCGAGGTGCGTGGGCACGTCGGAGGCTTCGACCTTCTTGAAGTACTCGATGGCGGTCTTCTCGTCGCCGCTCTTCAGGTAGGCCTCGGCGACCTCGAGCAGCAGCTCGGGATTGCGCCCGTTCAGGGCCTCGGCCTTCTTCAGGTACTCGAGCGCCTTCTCGTCGTCGCCCCACGAGATGAACGACGGGAGCTCGCGGTACAGCACACCCAGGCACATGTAGGCCTCGAAGCGCTGCGGGGTATCCGCGATCATCTTCTCGAGGAACTCCTTCATGGGCTTCACGGCCTTCAGGGCCGCGCGGATGCCCGTGCTCGTGCCCGCCTTGACGCGGTCCATCACCCACCAGTACCGGCCGTCGTAGCCCTTGGGTTCGAGGTTGCGGGCCCGCTTGGCGCAGCGAACGCCCTGGTTCGCGATGGCCGAGCAGGTCTCGCTGTCGCCCGCCTGCAGGCGCCTGTGGGCGTAGTAGTACGCCGTACGGGCACACCAGATCTGCAGTTCGTAGTCTTTGGCGTGCTCGTTGGCGAGCGCCACGAACTTCTCGTGGGCCTCCTTGTGCCGAGCCTCGTCGGCGCGCTGCTTGTAGGTGGCCAGCGCGTCGTTGAAGGCAGTCTCCCGCGACGGCGCCTCTTCGGAAGAGGCCGGCGACGAGGCGAACCCGAGGGCCAACGCCACGACGATCGGAACGACCCGGTTCATGCTTGCTCCTCCCGCGGCGCGTTTCGACGCCGTCGCAGCAACATACCAGAGGGCTCGGCCGAGAGCAACGCCGCGGTATCGGGCTCCGGTCCGCTGAAAACGATTGACAAGAGGGGGAGCCATCCTCTACAAGCGGACGTCTTTCGACGGGAGTTGATCTCCATGAAGTGCACCACTGTTCGTCCTGGCTTCGACTGCGTCTTCATGGCGAAGACCGGTTGCGGCTTCCACGCTGGCGCGTGCCAGCCGATCGTCGAGAAGTGCGAAGGCTGCGCACACATCCTCGTGAAGGAAGACGGGCGCTACTGCGACGTTTTCCCCGACCCCGCGTTCAAGTGGTCGGTCGGCTACTGCAACTTCGCCACGAACATCAAGATCGAGGCGAAGACCGAGAAGAAGGTCAACCCCCTGAAGGCCTCGAAGCGCCAGATCTCCGGCAAATAGGCCTTCGTCCGGTGTGTAGGGGCGATTCACGAATCGCCCTCCCCCCTGATCGGCCTACGCCTTCAGCAGCTTGTCGGCCAGCAGCCGCGCTCCCAGGAACGCGCCCTCGAAGCCGAGCGCCCCGTACAGGTACCGCGAGGCCATGTAGCAATTCTTGTAAGGTGTCTCCAGCACCAGATCGTTCAGCCCCAGGTTCCGCTCCTCGACCAGAGGATAGACCGCCGCCAGCCGCCCGGGGCGCACCTGCCCGTTCTCGTCGAAGCCGAGCCGGATCTTCTCGATCGTGAGGTCGGGCAGGAAGGGGTGTACGCGCTCGAGCGACTCGAGCAGGCGCCGGTCGATGCGGTCGAGGAACGCGGGCTGCGCCGAGAACTCGGCGGCCGCCACCCAGGTGGTGGCGAGCACGACGGTCTCGGTGCCCGATGCGGGCTGCCGGCGCGGCACGTGCACCGAGACGGGCACGCCCGTCCAGGCGGGATCGAAGAACAGGAAGTTGCCCGCGGCCTCGAGGAAACGCTCGGAGCGCAGGCGCAACGCCAGCGGGTAGAGGTAGCCCGCGGGGTGGCGCATGAGCACGTGCTGGTGGAACTTCTCCTTCTGCCCCTCGGGGGGCACGAGCTGCAGGAAGCGCCGGGGCTCCATGTTGCAGAGCACCACCTCGGCGCCGAACGAGTCCTTGCCCGCGCGCATCTGGATCTCGTTGATGCGCCCGCGGTGCACGTCGAAGCCCGAGACCTGCGCGTCTTGCACCACGAGCCCGCTCTTGCGGCGGATGACCTCGAGGAAGAACTCCCGGAAGTCGGCCTCGTCGTCGTCGACCAGGTACAGCCCGTCGAGCACGCCGCGAGCGACGCGCAGGAAGGGAAACGCCTGCAGCGGCGAGGCGTAGGTGTGCGTCAGGAACGGGTAGTAGGCCTTGAGGAAGGGCAGCAGCGCCGTGCGCCGATCGAGCGGGCTGCCGTCGAAGGCCTCGCGCACGATGGGGAACTCGTCGGCGAGCTTGGAGACGGCGCGCCCCTCGCCCCAGCCGTCGGGGGGCACGACCGGCTTGCGATCGAGCACCTGCTGCAGATCGCCGTCGAGCAGCAGCAGCTTCTGGACCCAGTCGAGGTCGAGGGCGGCCGCCTCGTGGAGCTCGCGCTCGAGCTCGGGGCCGAGCCCGTCGGCCTCGTCGAGATCGAGCCGGTAGTGCTCGCCGAGGAGCTGCAGGCTGGGTCGGGCACGGAGGAGCCGGTTCCGGACCTGCAGGAAGACGTCGATGTCGTTCAGCACCGAGCGCACGAGGGTCGACGTCTCGACCCCGTAGATCCACGGGTTCGAGACCGGCAGCAGGTGCTCTCCCCGGCGCTCCCAGGCCCGCCCCTCGCCGTTCTCGATGACGGCCACGCGCTTGCCGCGCTTGGCCGCCATGGCCCCGAAGAGGATGCCCGACAGGTCGCCCCCGACGATCGCGAAGTCGAAGAAGCTCGATGGCATGTCAGGTCAACCTCACCACGCGGCCCGTTCGTTGCACGCGTCCGGCCACCAGCCAGCCGAGCACCTCGGGGTAGAGGTGGTGCTCCTCCGCGAGGATGCGCGCCGAGAGGCTCTGTTCGGTGTCGTCGGGCAGCACCGGCACGGCGCGCTGGGCCAGGATGGGCCCGCTGTCGACGCCCTCGTCGACCAGGTGCACCGTGCAGCCCGAGAGCTTGACCCCGTACGCCAGGGCATCGGCCTGCGCGTGGGTGCCCGGGAACGACGGCAGCAGCGCGGGGTGGATGTTGACGATGCGGTCGCGGAAGCGCGCCACGAACGACGCCGAGAGCAGGCGCATGTAGCCGGCCAGCACGATCCAGTCGGCGCCGGCGGCCTCGACGCGCGCCGCGATGGCGGCGTCGTGCTCCTCGCGTGACGCGAAGCCCTTGCGGGGCACCACCGCCAGGGGCACGCCCGCCCGCAGGGCGCGGTCCAGCACGGCGGCCCCGGGTTGATCGGAGACCACGAGCACCACGCGGGCGGCCAGGCTTCCCTCGGCGATGGCGTCGAGGATGGCCTGCAGGTTCGAGCCGCGCCCCGAGGCGAGGACCGCGAGCCGATCAGACAACCCGGACCTCCTTGGAGGCGTCGGCCACGACCTCGCCCACCACGTACGCGGGCTCACCGGCCTCGGCCAGGGCGAGCACGGCGGCCGCGCCCTGCCCCTTCGGGACGACGGCCAGGAAGCCGAGCCCCATGTTGAACGTGCGGAACATCTCGGCCTCGTCGACCTGATCGCCCTGGAGGAACGGGAAGATGGGCGGCACGGGCCACGTGCCCCTCCGGACCACGGCGCCGCAGCCATCGGGCAGCACGCGCGGCAGGTTGCCGGGGATGCCCGCCCCCGTGATGTGCGCCAGCGCCCGCACGTCGGCGACGCGACGGAGGAGCTCGACCTGCGGCACGTAGATGCGGGTGGGCGTGAGCAGCACGTCGCCGAGCACGCCGCCGAGCGCGGGCACGTGGGCGTGCAGGTCGAGCCCCCGCACCTCCACGATCTTGCGCACCAGGCTGTAGCCGTTGGAGTGCACGCCGCTGGAGGGCAGCCCGACGACCTCGTCGCCCACCTGCACGCGCCGCCCGTCGAGCAGGCCGTCGCGCTCGACGCAGCCCACCGAGAAGCCGGCCAGGTCGTACTCGCCGGCGGGGTACATGCCGGGCATCTCGGCCGTCTCGCCGCCGAGCAGCGCCATGCGGCCCTGGCGGCACCCCTCGAGGATGCCCTCGAGGATGGCGTGGAACTGCCCGGCCTGCAGCTTGCCCGTGGCCAGGTAGTCGAGGAAGAAGAGCGGCGTGGCGCCCGTGACCACCACGTCGTTGACGCACATGGCCACGAGGTCGATGCCCATGGTGTCGTGCTTGTCCATGGCGAAGGCGATCTTCAGCTTGGTGCCCACGCCGTCGGTGCCGCTGACGAGCACGGGGTCCTTGAAGCCCATGAGGTGGTAGAGGCCGGCGAAGCCGCCGATGCCCCCGAGCACCTCGGGGCCGTTCAGGCCCTTCATGCGCTGCTGCAGCCGCTCGATGGTCGAGTCGGCCAGGTCGATCGAGACGCCCGCGTCCTGGTAGGTGATGGGCATGAGCCGGGCTCCTTGTGGAGCAGGCATTCGTGCCTGCGTCGTCGGGTCGGCACGGTTCTACCGGATTGGCGGGGCGCGTGCAAGGGCCTGACTGGACGAGCGACGCGGTGATGGGTACGCTCTCGGGACCCGCCGTCCCGGAGGTTCCATGCGCACCTCGTGGCTCGCGCTCGCGCTCGTCGTGCTCCCCCTGGCCTGCGGAGGCACCTCCGCGGGCGACCCCGACACGGAGTCGCCCGACCTCGACGTGATCGCCGAGGCCGACGCGCCCGCGGCCGACGTCTCGACCGAGCTGCCCCCTCCGCCCGTGTACGTCGACGAGCCCTACCCCCAGGCCGTGGCCTTCGCGTGGACCGTCGACCAGGGCCTGCCGTCGAACGACGTGCGCGCGGTGGCCGTCGACCCGCTCGGGCACACGTGGGCGGCAGGGACGTGGGGCCTCGCGAAGAAGGCCGGCGACCTGTGGGCGGGCTTCCCCCTGCAGGGCGGCGCGCAGCCGTCGGTCCTGGATCTGGTCTCGATGCCCGACCGCAACCTGTGGGTGCTGGCCACCGACAACCTGTTCGTGGTCACGCCCGACGGCCTGTCGCACCCGGTCGAGATCGACATCGGCGCAGGCACCGCCATCGGCGCAGGCGCGGGCAGCGAGGTGTGGCTGCTCTCCGACAAGGGCGTGTGCCGAGCCTCCATCGGCGTGGGCGACGTGAAGCCCACCGTGACCGACTGGATCATGCCGCCCCCGGGGGTGACCGCCGGGCTGGGCCGCGACGTGGCCGGCGGCCCCGACGGCACGGTCTTCGTGGCCGTCGAGGGCGCGCTGTACCAGGGCGTCGACGACCAGTGGGTGCAGGTGGCGCTGGGGGTGACGCAGCTGGCGGTGCGCAGCCTCGCTCGGGCCACCGACGGCACGCTCTGGGTCGCGACCACCGCGGGGCTCTTCCGCCTGCTGCTCGGCCGCATCGACGCCGTATCGCGGCTCGCGGGCGAGCAGGGCCTGCCCTTCGTCGACCTCGCGCGCGTCGACCTGGGCCCGAACGACGAGGTGCTCACCACCTTCACGGGCGGGGGCGTCGCGGCCTACGCGCGCGGACGCTGGGACCTGTGGCACTCGCGGGTCTGGTTGCCGTCGCTCGCGGTGCGCGCCGCGACGCTGGGGCCGAAGGGTGCGCTCTGGGCGGCCACCGACGCCGGGGTCGGCGAGGTTCGCCCCGTCGAAATGACGCTGGAGCAGAAGGCCCGGGCCTTCGAGGAGCAGAGCTACACGTACCACAATCGGCTCGGATACGTGACGTCCGTGGGCCTCACCACCCCCGGCGACCCGACCTCGGCCGTCACCCACGACGACGACAACGACGGGCAGTGGACGGGCATGTGGCTGGCCGCGCTCTCGTTCGAGTTCGCGGTCACGCGCGACCCCGCGGTCAAGGCCCGCGCCACCGAAGCCTCGAAGGCGCTTCGCTTCCTCGAGGAGGTCACGCCCCGCCCGGGCCTCTTCGCCCGCAGCGTGCTGCCCCTCGACCAGTGCGCCGGCAAGCTGGCCGGCGACCCCGAGCAGGTGGGCGAGTGGCACGCTTCCGAGGACGGCGCGTGGTGCTGGAAGGGCAACACCTCGTCCGACGAGTTCGTGGGGCACGTCTACGGGCAGGCCGTGTACCACGACCTGGTGGCCGACGAGGCCGAGAAGCAGGCCGTGGCGGCGTACCTGGCGCGCATCCTCGACGACATCACCACCGGGGGCGGCACCGAGTTCACCTGGCGCCTGGTGGGCCTCGACGGCACGCCCACCGACGACGGGCACTTCGACCCCGACTACCTGGGCAGCATCGGACAGTTCGGCGACGCGGGCCTGAACGGCGCCATGATCCTGGGCGGCCTGCTGGCCGGCTACCACCTGACGGGCGAGCCGCGCTTCCTGGCGTCGTACGAGCTGCTGCGCGACACCCACGGCTACGGCGAGTGGGTGCGGCGCGAGAAGGAGCTGCAGGACAAGTACTGGATCAACCACGACTCGGACGAGATGGCCTTCATGGCCTTCCTGGCGCTGCTGTGGCAGGAGACCGACCCCGCGTGGCGGGCCGTGTGGCTCGAGGGGCTCGAAGCGCTGTGGCAGACCCAACGCCCCGAGCGGAACCCGGAGTTCAACTTCACCTGGGCGCTGGTCTCGGGGCGCCCCGACTTCGACCTCGAGGCCTCGATCGAGACGCTGAAGCTCATCCCCACGCGCCTCGTGACGTGGGAGGTGCTGAACGGCGCGCGGGCCGACGTGACCGTCGACCCGGAGCCCGACCGCTTCGGCCAGCCGCAGCTCACCGCGGTGGTGCCCTACGACGAGCACGGCGTCATGAAGTGGAACAGCAACCCCTTCCGGGCCGACGTGGGGGGCAACGGCACCTCGGCCGAGGCCGCCACTTACTGGCTGCTGCCCTACTGGATGGGTCGCTACGCCGGGGTCATCGCGCCGGCGCCCTGACGCGGCGCCCGCCCCCGGGCTTCCCAACCTCCGTCGGTCGACGTACACTGCCCCCCGCAACGAACGCCGGAGCGCCCCATGCCCGAGATCGACACCAGCGCCAAAGAAAAGCAGTACCACGCCGACGTGCCCCAACAGACCCCCGGGTTCTTCCTGAAGGGAGCGGGCTCGTACGACTGGGGCTTGAAGAACCGCCTCGCGCGCACCTTCGACCCCGCGACGGGCCGCACCGTGATGCTCGCCGTCGACCACGGCTATTTCCAGGGCCCGACCACCGGCCTGGAGCGCATCGACCTGTCGATCGTGCCGCTGATCCCGTACTGCGACGCGCTCTTCTGCACGCGCGGCGTGCTGCGCGCGCTGGTTCCGCCCCAGAGCCAGCCGCCCATGGTGCTCCGGGCCAGCGGCGGCCCCAGCATCCTCAAGGAGCTGTCCGACGAGGAGCTCGCCCTCGACATGGACGACGCGCTGCGCCTCAACGCGGCCGGCGTGGGCCTGCAGGTCTTCATCGGCGGCGAGTTCGAGACGCGCTCGGTGCACAACCTGACGCGCCTGGTCGACCAGGGGCTGCGCTACGGCATGCCCGTCATGGCCGTGACCGCCGTGGGCAAGGACATGGCGCGCGACGCGCGCTACTTCCGGCTGGCCTGCCGCATCTGCGCCGAGCTCGGGGCGACGTACGTCAAGACCTACTACGTCGACGACGACTTCGAGACGGTCACCGCCTCGTGCCCGGTGCCCATCGTCATGGCCGGCGGCAAGAAGCTGCCCGAGCTCGACGCCCTGACCATGGCCTGGAACGCCGTGCAGCAGGGCGCCTCGGGGGTCGACATGGGGCGCAACATCTTCCAGAGCGACGCCCCCGCCGCCATGATCCAGGCCGTGCGCGAGGTCGTGCACAACAACCTGGCGCCGAAGCAGGCGCTCGAGCTCTACGAGACCCTCAAGCTGGAGGGAGATCTGCGGTGACGACCATGAAGGCGGCCCTTTGGTACCACAACGCCGACCTCCGCGTCGTCGACTTGCCCGTGGGCCGACCGGGCCCGCACGAGATGCTGGTCGAGGTCGTGGCCTGCGGCATCTGCGGCAGCGACGTGGTCGAGTGGTACCGCCTGCCGCGGGCGCCGCTGGTCCAGGGCCACGAGGTCGGCGCCCGGGTGCTCGAGGTGGGCGGCCAGGTCACGCGCTTCGCGCCCGGCGACCGCGTGGCGCTGGCGCCGAAGGTCCCCTGCCTGGTATGCGACACTTGCAGGGCGGGCCACCACCCGCAGTGCACCGAGGTGAAGGAGCGCCTGCCCGGCGGCTTCGCCGAGCGCATCCTGGTGCCCGCGGTCCTGGTCGAGCGGGGCGCCTACCGGCTGCCCGACTCGGTCTCGTTCGAGCAGGGCACGTTCGTCGAGCCCCTGGGCTGCGTGCTGCGTTCGCAGGCTCTGGCCGGGCTCTCGGAGGGACAGACGGTCCTCGTGCTCGGCTGCGGGATGTCGGGGCTGCTGCAGGTGCAGGCGGCGCGCCTGAAGGGCTGCCGGGTCGCGGCCACCGACGTCGATCCGAAGCGGCTGGCCCTCGCCTCGCGGCTGGGGGCCGAGCTGGCGCTCCCGGCCGGCGACGACGTGCCGGCGAAGGTGCGGGCCCACTTCGGCCGCAAGGCCGACGCCGTGCTGCTCTGCACGGGCGCCCTGGCGGCGGTGGAGCAGGCCTGGGCGTCGGTCGAGCGGGGCGGCGCCGTGGTGTTCTTCGCCGTGCCCGGCCCCGACAAGGACGTGGTCTTCCCGGCCGCCCGGCTGTGGACGCAGGAGGTGCGCGTCCTCACGTCGTACTACTGCGGGCCGAGCGACCTGGAGCAGTCCCTGGCCCTGCTGGCCGCCGGCGCCGTCGATGTCGAGGCGCTGATCACCCACCGCCTGCCGCTCGCGCGAATCGCCGAGGGCTTCCGGCTGGTGCAGAGCGGCGAGGCCATCAAGGTGCTCATCAACCCCTGATCGGAGCCACAGGAGGACGGCCGGATGGAGACCAGGAGTCCGTTCGTGGTGAGCGCCGTACCCGCCACCCTCTACGGAGCGCGGCTGACCCTGCACACGTTGGCGACGCGCGCTCCGATCGAAGAGCCGGCCGCCCTCGGCGCCTTGTACGGCGCGGTGGCCGCTGCGCTGCGCGCTCGCGGGCACGTGCTGCTTCACGAGAAGGCGCTCGGCGATCGTTCGCTGGCACGCGCCGCCGCCGAGGCTCGCGTGGCGGCGTTCGCCGCGATCGGCCACGACGCGCCGCCACCCTTCACGTTCGTGGAAGGGCGCCCCTGTGTCGGGGGGCGCTTCGCCGGGCTGCAGGTGTGGAGCGTCGAGGCGACCGGTGACGCGCGGGTCGAGACCGTGCGCGAGGAGGGTCGCGCCATCGGCTCGCGGCTCACGACGCCGGAAGGGCGCGTGCTCTTCCTCAACGCCGTCACCGCACCCCCACCGGCCGTCGACGGACCCCGGGAGCGGGTCTCCGCGTACCGCGCCCTGTTCGAGCGCGCCGACGCCCGCCTCACCGCCGAGGGCTTCGCCTTCCGCGACGTGGCGCGTACCTGGCTGTTCGTCGACCGCCTGCTCGACGACTACGACGACCTGAACGTCGCGCGTACCGCGTTCTTCCGCTCGCGCGGCCTGCTCGCCGACGACCGCGAGGTCGTCCCGCCGGCCAGCACGGGCATCGAGGGTCGGAGCCCCGAAGGCGCCGCGTGCAGCCTCGACGTGCTGGCCGTGCGCGCCGCCGGCTCCGCCCCCCGACCGTTCACGCCGATCCGCAGTTCGCGCCAGGACGCCGCGTTCAACTACGGCTCCGCGTTCTCGCGGGGCATGCGCCTGGGCACCGAGGACGACGCGCCGCTGCTCGTGTCGGGCACGGCCAGCATCGACGGCGACGGACGTACGCGCTACGTGGGCGACCACCAGGGCCAGATCGTCGAGACCTACCTCGACGTGGCCGCCGTGCTCCATTCCGAGGGAGCGGGGCTCGGGGCGATCGCGACGGCCATCCGCTACCACAAGGACGACGCCTGCTGGAAGATGCATCAGGAGCTGAGCGGGCTGGGGCTGTTGCCCGCGGTGCCCGCCCTCGACGTGTTCGCCGACGTGTGCCGGCCCGAGCTGCTGTTCGAGATGGAGGCCACGGCCGTACGCCCGGGGAACGGGAACGAAAGGTAGCGCTTGATGCTGAACCACGTCCTCGTCGCCGCGCTCCAGGTCGCCGCGCTCGCGTGTACGTCGTCCCCTCCAGCCACGGGAGCGGCTGGGGGCGGAGCCGCGAGCCCCGGGGGAGCCCGCTTCGTGCGCCTCGAACCCGGAGCGTTCCAGATGGGCTCCCCGGAGGACGAACAGCACCGCGACCCCGACGAGGGGCCGCAGCACGAGGTGCGCCTGACGCGGGCGTTCCTGCTGCAGGCGACCGAGGTGACGCAGGGACAGTGGAAGGCGGTGATGGGCACGAACCCGTCGGAGTTCTCGGCGTGCGGCGACCCCTGTCCCGTCGAGTACGTCTCGTGGTTCGATGCCGTGGCGTACGCCAACGCGCTGTCGAAGGCCGAAGGACTGGAGGCGTGCTACGAGATCGCGGGCATCGACGTGCGGTGGCCGAAGGGGCTGGCGTGCCAGGGGTACCGACTCCCGACCGAGGCCGAGTGGGAGTACGCGGCCCGCGCCGGGACCACGGCCGACCGCTACGGCGACCTCGACGCCGTCGCGTGGCACGAGGACAACTCGCACGAGAAGACCCACCCTGTGGGCGAGAAGGCGGCCAACGCCTGGGGGCTCTCGGACATGCTCGGTGGCGTGTGGGAGTGGTGCTGGGACTGGTCGGCTCCCTACGCGGCGGCGCCGGTGACCGACCCGATGGGGCCCAGGACCGGAGCCTACCGCGTCATCCGCGGCGGCGCGTGGACCTACGGGCCCAAATTCGCGCGGGCGGCGTGCCGCAACCACAACGAGCCCGGCGTCGACTACATGTTCCTGGGATTCCGGCTCGCGCGCTCCGTCCCGTAACTCGCGTCGGCCGGTTCACTCGCCGTCAACGTCCGTGGAGCAGCGCACGCCGATGACGGGCAGGTGCTGGACGGCGGTGTTCCCGTCGCGGCTGGTCGTACGCAGGTGGCACGCGCCGCAGGCCCAGTCGCCGCCGCGGATCACGCGCTCCTCCGTGGCCTCCACCGGCCCCTTCGGATCGTCGCCCTGGCACCCTGCCCCGCACTCGTCGTAGCCGCCCGCGTAGAAGTCGTGCACCCACTCCCAGACGTTGCCGCCCATGTCGAGCAGGCCCTCGGGAGTTGCGCCGGTCGGGAAGCTCCCCACGGGCGACGTCAGGGGAAACCCGTCGGTGTGCTCCAGGTCCCGCCACGGGCGGTCGCACTCGCTTCCGCAATAGTTCCCGCGCGTCCACACGTCGCGCTCGTCGCCCCACGGGTACATGCGATTCTGTCCGCCCGTTCCCCGGGCCGCGTACTCCCAGCGGGCCTCGGTCGGCAGCCCGCAGCCGTGCTCCGAACAACCGGCCAGCCAACGGCACACCTGCTCGGCCTCGCTCCAGTCGATGCAGGTGACGGGGCGGTCGCCTTCGCTCAACTCGACCGGCGCGTTCTTCGTCTTCCAGCCATTCCGGTGCGGCAGCGAGCAGGTGCCGTCGTCGTAATGGGCCGCCGCGACGCAGCCACCGGCCGCCACGCACTGGACGTACTGGGCGTTCGTCACCTCCGTACGCCCCATGGCGAAGGCGGGCACCTTCACGCGGTGCGAGCCCGTCTCGTCGAGCCAGTGCTCGTAGAACTTGCACTTCAGGCCCGTCGGGTGCGTGACATCCAGGCTCTGCTGCTCGCCGACCTCGTTCGACACGACCCCCATCGTGAACGTGCCGCCCTCCAGCGGCACGTACTCGTACCCGGCGTCCAGCGCCCCTTCGCGCTGGAGCCGCGCCAGCGTTCGCCGGGCCGCCTCGAGGTACGGATTCTCGCGCGGAAAATCGCGTACGAAGGCCGCCAGCGTGTCCCGCGCGGCCCGACGCGCGGCGAGCTCCCACGGCGGGGGGTTCGGGATGGCCCCCCACGCCGCGGCGAGCGCCTTGGACGGCGCCGGCGCGGCCGTGGTCTCCTTGGCGGCGAGGGACTCGCCGAACGGGAGGCCGGCCACGAACGCCGCGAGGACGAGCGCGGCGACCACGAACGCGAAGGCGTGGGGGAACGTCCGACGCTGTCCCTGGCACGAAACGTCGTCACGGTGGTGACTCATGGCGTCTTCGGCCCCATTTCAGACTCGCTATGCGGAGTATCGCGAGGGGCCCGGTCGGCGTCAAGCCATGTCGCGCGCCAACCCGCGGTCACCGGCCCGGAGGGCGGCGTGGGGTCTCGAAGCAGCGTCGCCGTTGTTGAGTGGAACCCCGAGATCCGGTATGTTCCTGGCATGATTGTCCGGCGCCGAACCCATCCCCGGGCTGCGAAAGCGCATGGCAGGTCGCTCGGCTTGGTCGCCCTCCTGCTGGCGGCGTGCGCGGCGAAGCTGCCTGCCTCCTACGAGCAGCCCTACGGGCCGGCGCCCTTCGCCCCCTCCGAGGCGCGCGTGGAGGGCGGCGGGCTGCTGCCGCCCGACGCGCTCACCGGCTCGGCGGCCTGCGGCGAGTGCCACGCCGAGATCGCGGCGCAGTGGGAAGACTCGCTGCACCGGGCGGCGGCCAGCGACCCGTTCCAGCGCTTCGCCATCGATCGCGCCGCCGAAGACTACGGAGTGGCGGCCACCCGCCTCTGCGAGGCCTGCCACGATCCGGGCCGGCTGCTCTCGGGGGGGGTCGACCGCGGGGCGCCCGCCAACCCGGCGTCGCGTCGCGAGGGCGTCTCGTGCCTGGCCTGCCATCTGGTGAGCGCCACGCACGAGTCCGAACAGACCAAGGCCGTCGCGAACGCGGCCTACACGATCTCGCCGCTCCCGCACGACGTGCTCTTCCCCGACCCCATGGGAGGCGACGAGGCCCTGCGCCGGCACGCCGAGGCGCTGCGGAGGCCCTTCCTGTCCGAGAACCGCTTCTGCGACTCGTGCCACCGCTTCTTCGTGCCCACCCAGATGGGCGGGCCGCCGCCCGGGCGCCTGCGGCTGCAATCCGCCGAGGCCGAGGGCACCCCCTACGGCGACCCCTCGGCGCCCGGCTACAGGAGCTGCGTCGACTGTCACATGCCGCTAATCCCCGGCGACGATCCGGCGGCCAAGAACGGCCGCATCCACGACCATCGCTCGCTGGGCTCGAACCTCTTCGTGCCGTCGCTCGAGGGCAACACGCGCCAGGCCGAGGCCACGCGCGCCTTCCGCCGGGCCGGGGCCGTGACGCTGGTGGTGGGCGATCTCCAGCGCGCCACCGACGGCGAGCTCACCCTGCCCGTGCAGGTCCGCAACGAGCGCAACGGCCACGACTTCCCGTCGGGGGCCACCGACATCTCCGAGACCTGGCTCGAGCTCACCCTTCGCGACGCCGCTGGCGGGGTCGTGTTTCAGAGCCCGGGGCTCGACGGGGACCGCTACCTAGCGCCCGAGGCCCCGTCCCTCACCACGGTGGTGCTGCTCGGCAACGGCGAGCTCGACGACATGCACGACCTGTTCTCGCAGGTCGACCGGCCGCAGCACGGCCGCGTGCGCCCCGGCGGCAGCCAGGAGTTGCGCTTCGCCGTGACGCTGCCCGCCGACGCCGCGCCCCCGCTGCAGGCCCGCGTGGCGCTACGCGCTCGCCACGGCAACGAGCGCTGGAACCGCTGGACGTTCAACTGGGCCCCCGTCGAGGTGGCCGTGGCCGACCTGGCCGAGGTCGAACGGACGCTCGCCGCCGTGCCCCCCGCGCCCGAGCCGCCCGCTGCGCAGGAGCCGCCGCCCGCCCCCGAAGGCATGGTCTTCGTGCCCGGAGGTACGTACGTCGTCGGCACGGATCCGATCCGCGATCCGGAGTCGGCGTTCGACGAGTTCCCGCCCCACCGCGTCACCCTGAAGCCCTTCTTCCTCGACCGCGTGCCCGTCACGAACGCGGCCTACGCCCTGGCCGTCCGCAAGGGCGTGGTCCCGGCACCTCCGCCGAACCCGGCGCCCCCCCTCAATCGCCACTCGTGGCAGGGCGACCGGCCGCCCGAGGGGCTCGACGACCACCCCGTGGTGCTCGAGAACCACGCCGAGGCCACGGCCTACTGCCAGTCGCTCGGCAAGCGCCTGCCCACCGAGCCCGAGTGGGAGGCCGCGGCGCGCGGGCACGACGGACGCCGCTACCCCTGGGGCGACGACTTCGACCCCGGGCTCTGCAACAACGCGAAGTCGGGCCGCTTCCACTCGGTGCCGGTGGGCAGCCAGCCCGGCAACGCCAGCCCGTTCGGGGCGCTCGACCTGGGCTGCAACGTCGTCGAGTGGACGGGCACTCTGTACCGCGCCTACCCCAAGGTCCGGCACGTCGACAACCGCGACATGTGGTGGAACGCCTACAGCCGCGCCATCCAGGTCACGCGGGGCGCCAGCTTCGAGATGCTGCCCTGGCGGGCCCGCGCGTCGCACCGCGGCACCGACGAGGCGATCTCCCGCAAGCTCATCGGCTTCCGCTGCGCTGCCGACGTGCCGGTCACGCCGGACGCAGCCGGCGGGGAGGCCACGCCATGAGCCGAGCGCTCGTCGCCCCGATCGTCGCGCTGACCCTGGCGCTGGCCGCCTGCAGCGTACGGCCCCCTGCCTTGCCGCGCCCGGCGCCTACCGCCGCCGAGCAGACGGCGCTGGCCGGGCCGCCCGGCGCGACGCCAGTGCCGCTGCGCGTGGTCGTGCCCGCCGAGGGAGCGGTCGTACCCTGGCCCTTCCCGATGCTCGAGATCCGCTGGGAGGACGACTTCGCCGCCAACGCCTTCCAGGTGCGCGTGCGCACCGGCCAGGGTGCGCCGATCCTCGACGCCTTCACCACCGAGCGCCGGCTGGCGCTCTCCCCCGACGAGATCGCCGACCTCAAGGCTCGCGCGGGCGAAGGCGGTGCCTTCGAGGTCGAGGTGATCGGCGCCTCGCTGCTGCCGAGCGGGCGCATGCTGCGAGGCCCGAGCACGGCGCTGGCCCGAGCCCGCTTCAGCGCCGCCGGCGAGCACCCCACCGGCGCCGTCTACTACTCGGCGCAGATCCGCCCCATCGGGGCCCCCCCGGGCCCCTCCGATCGCAGCCACCGCCTGCTGATCCCGAGGCGCGTCACGTTGGACGGCGCCGACGAGCACATCCTGCGCGGCTTCTTCGACAAATGGGTGCTGCCCGACGGCTATCCATGGAAGGAAGAGAAGCAGGTCACCTACGCGGAGCTGGGCGTACCCGAGTGGACGACGCGGCGCGAGGAGAACGTGGCCACGCGCAGCCTCGACTTCACGGGGGTGCCGCCCCGCAAGGACGGTCGCGCCATCTGGGCCGACCTCTTCGTGAAGCCCCAGGGCCCCTGCATGGGGTGCCACGTCAACGCCTCGGCCGACGGCGCGTACGTGGCGTTCATGGCCGCGCTCGACGACCGCCGCCCGGGCAAGGGGGGCGACACCTTCCAGACGCTCTTCGTGGTGCGCACCGCCGACCGCGAACTCCTGGTGGAGCAACGCTTCGGCTTCTTCGGCCGCTTCCATCCGACCGCTGCGCACCTGCTGAACTACACGCAGTGGGCCAACGAGTTCAAGGACGGCCACATGGCGAGCATCTTCCGCTCCGACGTGCACGTGGTCGATCTGCGCACGGGCGCCGACACGCTGATGCCGGGGGCGGCGGAGCCCGACCGCTGCGAGATGGGCGCCGAGTGGTCGCCCGACGGGCAGTGGCTCGTGTTCTCGCGCGCGCCGGTCGGCGAGCCCTGCGACGGAGACCGCGGCCACCTCGAGATCGTGCGCGTCCCCTGGAACGACGGCAAGGGCGGCCCCTCGCAGGTCCTGGTCGAGGTCCCCGAGGGCGGCGGCGCCAACGTGCGACCCCGCTACTCGCCCGACGGGCGCTGGATCGTGTTCTACCGCACGCCGCACGGCTTCTACTCGAAGGGCTTCGCCGACCTGTGGATCGTGGCGGCCGAAGGCGGCCCCGCGCGACGCCTCGAGGTCTCGACCGACGCCATGGAGAGCCTGCAGGCCTTCTCGCCCGACGGCCGCTGGCTGGCCTTCCAGTCGAACCGCGAGCGGGTCGACAAGGTGCGCGGCTACGTGGCGCGCTTCTACGACGACGGCCGCACCGCGCCGGCCGTGCCGCTGCCGGGCGCCGGCGCCCCCGACGTCGGGATCGCCACGCTCGACTGGGGCCGCTGAGGCGCGGCCCGGCGCGTCAAAGATCGAGCTGGTTCAGGAGCACGTCGCCCCGGAGCACGAGGCTGAGGCCGTCGGCGACCCTGCGCTCGCCGTCGCGCCCTTCGAGGCAGAACATGAAGACCGCGGTGTCGGCCAGCGCCGGGTAGCCGTTCTGGAACATGCGAACGTCGAAGTTCGGAGCCCGGATGACGGCCTCGGAGGGCGTGAACGCGTACTCCCAGGCGGGTCCGGACGGACGGACGCTGCCCTGCTCGATCACCAGGCCCGGCGTGATGGCGGCGAAGTGGATCGTGACGTCGCGCAGGCCGTCGGGCCAGCTCAGCGGGACCCGGGCCGTGCCGTCGGGGGCGATGCGCGTGACCGGGGGGACGTTGGCGCGAAGCCGCGCCGGGGCCTCGGGCGGGACGACGCAAGCCCAGTACGAGCCGTCCGGGGAGCCCGGGATGCCCCCCACGAGCTCGCCGTGTCGGGCCTCCACCTTGACCCTCCAGGCCCCCTCCTGGTCGGCCGCGATCGGGAGCCCCCCGACGATGCCGCGCCGATCGGCCCGGCCGCGGACGACCTTGACCTCTCCGGACGGGGTGGTGGCGGTCCAGCTCACCTCGGCCGGTACGTTCGGGAACACCATGCCCCCGAAGTCGAGGCTCTCACCGACCTCGAAGAACGAGAACCCGTCGGTCGCCAGGAAGAGGTGCTGATCGACGCCACCGGGCGAGATGAGCGGGCGCGAGCCCGGGGGCAGCACGATCGAGGTGGGCAGCGAGCCCGCCGAGATCACGACGCTCGAGGCGTACACGTCGTAGTGATTGACCCCGGCTTCGAGGTCCTTCAGCACCACGCCCGCCTGGACGCGGTAGACGTCGCCCGGCAGGTCGCCGTTCTTCCCGGCGTTGATCTGGAAGCCGAAGGCGTTCGGACTCAACTGCCACCCGCTCCCCCAACTGGCACGTTGGCTCACACCCAGCAGCGCCGACAAGCCCGGGCGCACGGCGCCGAACGTCACCCAGCCGTCGATGACCTCGTCACCGGGGAACGACAGCGGGTCGAGGGCCCCTCGCGAAACGGGCCCGACGGGCAGGTCGGTCAGGCGGCCCTCCCCCTTCGGTGTCCAGACCAGGCCGAATCCCAAGCCGTGCGCCGTGGCCGCCAGCACGACGTCGTGAAGGTACGTCCAGGGCGCGCCCCGGCGCTGGTGCATCCGCGGGAGCACGACGGAGCGCGCCGAGCTGGCCTCGAGCAAACCGCGCGCGAGGCGGGGGTCCGACACGTCAACGGAGAAGCGGTTCTCGAGCGCGAGCGAGTCGGGCTGCACCGCCAGGAACAGCGTGTCAGAGGGATCGAGCGGCAGCGCGGGGAGGCGAGCCGTCTTCACCGGAGATCGGTTGAGGAGGAGGAGGCCTCGTCCCGAGTGGAACCGCTCGGTGGGCTGCGCCGGTCTCGTGGCGCTCGCGGGTCGGAGCCGGAGGTCCGATTCGACCGGGGCGATCACGCCGGTCGACGACTGGCTCCCCATCCACAACCTGCCGCGTTGGTCATGGTAGGTGGCCCTGACCTCGCTTCGATATTCCCCCGGCTCGTCGAAGACCAGCCTGGCCTCGTACGGAGAGAAGTGCCCGAGCCGGTTGCAACGCCCGCTGGCCGACCACACACGCTTGCGGACAGGGTCGGACTGCGGCCAGTACTCGACGGTGACCTCGACCTCTGCCCTGACCGGAGGGTTCACGTTCACCTTCGGCGGGTAGGGGTTGCCCACCAGGAAACTCGTCCCCGGCTTGCACGACGTCGAGAACGTGAGGGGGAGCGCCGAGTGGACCCGGTAGGTTCCCCCGCCCTCGAAGCGACGTCCTGCCGGATCGGTCGCGTGCCCCTCGAGACGCACCAGGTAGGTGCCCGTACGGGTCAGATCCACGCCGAACGAGTCCCCCGCCCAGACGGCGTTCTCGGCCGCGTCCTCCGGCCGAAACTCCGGGCCTCGCAGGCACGGCACGGAGCCGTCGGGGCCGTCGACCGAACAGGACGAGACCTCGAGGCGCGCGAGCAACTCCGGGTCCATGGCGATCGGAAGGAGGCCTTCGGTGTTGTAGACCTCGGGCACGGCGTTGATGGGCGAGAGCGTGGGCAGCCCAGGGCCCACGGGATACCGGCCCGGGGGCAGGATGAACTCGGTCGGGAACGTGGACAGGGCGACGAGCGCGAGCCTGCCCGCGACCTCCTCCGGCAGCGTGCCTGCCCGGCCCCAGATGCGCGGATCCTGGAAGGCCACGAACGGCACCCGCGCAGGGGCCGGGTGACCGATCTCGACCAGCGGGAACCCCCGGGGCTGAGGGGCCTGCCGTTCGCGGTAGAACATGGCGAGGAACACAGGCTCCTCGAGCCCCTCGACCTCGACCAGCAGGGTCATGCGTGGGTGCCACCACCCGTGGGGGATGTCGGGCGGGATGGCGACCTCCATCCTGCCGTGAAAGCGGTGGACGAACGCGAGATCGTCGCTCGCGGGCAGGTCGAAGGTCGTGACCCCTTCGAAGGGACTGCCGTTCTTTCCGTGGATCGATCGCAGGCTCGGCCACATGTTGGCGCCGGCGAGCGGCACCCCCGTGGTCGCGAACCGGGACGAGAGGACCATGTCGGAGGCGCTGGAGCGGTAGGCGCCCTGCTCGTCGTAGCAGCGGTCGCCGTACACCGCGGCGAGGATGCGCTTGAAGCGGTGCATCTCGGGTCCGTGCTGCCGCAGGTCGACCTCGAGATCGAACTCGAACGCCCACGAACCACCCGGCTCGGCCCGCAGGGGCGGACGATCGCCCGTCACCGTGACCTGCCAGGGAAAGAGCCCCTCGTCGGACGGGTCGGTCGCGAGCGATGGGCCGGAGGGATAGGAGCACGCGGGGCCGATCCCGAGGACGAGCGCGAGCACGCTCCAGACGAGGCGCCTCCGACTCACCACGGCAGCCCTCCTTCGAGCACCGGTCGGTCGTGCGGCACCAACGCGCGGAGCTTGTCGGGCGACCGCACCACGTCGCGCCACACGGCCGCCACGTCGCGGAGGTCGGAGGCCGACAGGGGCACGAACATCCGCTCGTTCATGCGCTGGACGAGCGCGTACGCGTCGGGCTCCGAGACGCTCTGATGAGCCTCGGCGTTCCGCGAGAAGAAGTGGCAGGGAGTGCACGACCGTACGGCCAACCGGCGGCGCGCGCCGTCAGCGTCCGGGGCTCCCGTGTCGTCGGAGCCGGAGGTCGTCGCCAGGTGGCGAACGACCTGCTCTTGCACGGCCTCGTTGTAGTAATACGGCGAGTACCTCGCGACGCGCTGGACGATCGACGCCCAGTCGTCGGGGTGTCGATCGTCCCACGTGAACGCCGACGCAACGTGGCAGCGCTGGCACCGGGTGCGGAACACCCACGAATCGGGGAACGACCTCATGCCCGAGAGGAAGGCCACGATCTCGTCCCGATCCGCCTCGGGCACCGCCGCCCGCGGGAAGCAGGTGGCCTCCAGCGAACGCCGCCAGTCGTCCGGGCTCCGCACGAAGAACAGCGGCGCCGTAGCAGCGTGGCACGAAGAGCACCAGCGCGTCAGGCTCGCGTCGGCACCGAGGACGGGCACGAGGCGCGCGGCGTGCAGGAACGGCAGGAGCCCGCCGAGGATCAGCGCGACCACGAGGGGCCCCCACACCAGGAGCCGGAGCGCCCTTCGACGCGACCACCGGTCGGGCGACGTGGCCCGCAACCGCGGGCTGCACAGCAGGCCGTACACCGCGAGCGCCCCCGCCAGGAGCAGCGCGCCGAGGAGGGGAGGCCCGGCCTTCAGGATCACGGCCTCGGTGATCTGCGCGACGGAGTCGAACCACTGAAGCCAAGGAACGACCTCGACGGCCATCCACACACAGAGCGCCAGCGCGAACGCCACCGCGAAGGCGGCGAACGGTGCGAGCGTCAGCGCCGCGAGGAGCGCCTTCACGAAGGTCGGGGCCGACCGCAGCGTCCAGGCTCCCACCTGGCGTCGGGCTCGAAGTCGGAGCCCGAGCGAGACCAACCCCAGGACGAGCAGCGGGAGCGCCCCATGGTGAAGGGCTTGGTCACCCCAGAACGCCCAGTCGTCGCCGAGCACCGGCGGAGTGAAATAGATGTTCTCGCATCGTTCGTACTCGTACGTGACGCCGTGGTCGGTCGCGAGCGGCTCCCTCGGCTCGTAGTCGATCTTCAGCCGATGTTCCCGGCCGTGGTTCCCGACTTCGGTCGTGATCCCGCGCAGGCTGTCGACCAGGGCCGCGAGGTCCAGAGAGAGCACCCGGAGGAACGGGTTCGCGCCGGCCATGATGACGATGGCGAGGCAGACCGGAGCGAGCGCCGGAGCCGAGCGCCCGACGGCCCGGGCGATCCGGGCTCGCCAACCGCCCGTCGGGGCTCGGGGTCTATCGCGCATGGGAGACTCCAGCGACCGTAGGCTCCAGGGCCTGAAGTATGGAGAGGGGTGGAGGCCCGGTCAAGCGCGCGAGCAACGAGGCTTGCAGCCTTCCGGCGCTCGCCCGTATACTCGCGCGGGTCTGCCCAACGGGGAACTGGACGCATTCACCCATGATCGTCACGACCCTGCTCGTCCTCGCGACGTTGTTCCTCGTCTACTACGTGCCCGGCCGGCTGCTCGTCGACCGGCTCCTGCCCGAACCCGCCCCCGAGGAGACCTTCCCCTTCTCGCTGATGCTCGGGCTCATCGTGGTCAACACGTCGGTGGTGCTCTTCGTGGGGGTCTTCGGGCTCTTCTCCGACTGGCTGCTCGTCACGCCCACCGTCCTCTGGACGGCCGGCCTCCTCTGGTCGCTGGGGCTGGCGCTGCCGCGCCTGCGGTCGGTCCGGCCGCCCTGGCGCGGCCTCACGACGCGGCCCACGCGCACGCAGGTGGGCCTCTCAGCGCTGGCGATCGTCGGCTTCCTGTTCTTCCTGGGTCACTACGACCACGACCTGCTGAAGGAAGACGGCTGCAACGTCTCGCTGTCCAGTTCGATGAACGTGGGCCGCCTGGGTGCGCACCTCCTGCCCGCGGTGCGCGACGACGCGCCCGCGCACGTCGAGAGCCGGCGCGTCGAGGGCGAGGTCACCAATCACGATTTCCTGGGCGGGCGCGACGGCCAGGTGCTCGGCCCGTCGGTGCTGCTGTCGCCCTTCACGTCGCTCTTCGGTCGCCTGGGGCTTCGGCTCACCTACGCCATCCAGGGCCTCCTGCTGCCGGGCGTGGGCTACGCGCTCGGCCGCGCGGTGCTCGGCAGCTCCTGGGCCGGGTGGGCGACGGCGCTGCTCCTCACGTTCAACCCCTGGTCCGTCGAGGCCCGCACCTTCAACGAGAACTTCCTGGCCAACCTGTTCGGCGCGCTGGCGCTGGCGCTGCTCTTCCGGCGCCGGAGCGCGCCCGTGCTCGCCGGGTTGGCCCTCAGCCTCTTCCTCATGATCCGGCACCTCGAGGTGGTCGTCGTCCCCTTCGTGCTGGTCTGGCTCTGGCAGCGCGAAGGGCGCAAGCTCGGGCCGCCCTTGAAGCTCCTGGCGGCCACGCTCGCCGGGCTCGCGCCCTGCCTCGTCTACCACCTGTTCTTCTGGCTCTGGCACGAGGGGGGCCTGCTCGAGGCCGGCTTCGACCGGCCCATCGCGCCGCACTCGTTCTTCGGGCACGCCTTCGAGTACGCCGGGCTGCTCAACTTTCCGTTCATCCCCGAGCCCATGCGCTCACCCTACCAAGCCTACCCCAACCTCTACGCCTACGCGCTCGACGTGGCCAGCCACCTGGGGCTGCTGCTCCTGGCCCTGCTGCCGGCGGGAGTGGCCCGCTTGTGGGCGTGGAGCCGGCTCGGCGCTACCCTGGTGCTCGCCTGGTTCCTCCCGCTGCTGGCCATGGTCGTGATCCAGTCCAACTGGATCAACCCCAACAAGATGGGCTACCACGCCACCGCGGTCGTCACGTTGATCCTGCTGGCGGTCGGCGGGGTCGCCTGGCTGCTCGAGCGGGCGCGCCCGTGGTGGCACAAGCTCGGCCTCGTCGCGTTCGGGTTGGCCGTTCCGCTGGCGCTGGTGCCGGTGCTGCAGGGCGTGCGCGCTCCCCTCGACCAGCGCGTCATCGACTTCCCCGAGGGCTTCATCACCGAGGAGTGGGAGCCTCGGCTCGCGCTCAACTCCGCCGAGACCGAGGAGGTCCTGGCGCTCGATCGGGAACGCTACCGCGTGTCGCTGCTGCCCGACTCGCGCGCCGACCACGAGTGGTTGCCCGGCGTGCTCGCCAGCGACTGGCGCCGCGTGGCCGAGGAGTTCGCCAACCCGTGGTTCGACACCTACCGCCTGGCCATGCCCGACTTCCTCCGCGAGGTGTTCTGGGGCTTCGGCGTCGGCATCTCGCCGCTCCGCTCGCAGCGCACGGCCGAGCGCAAGCCCGACATGGAGGCGCTGGCCGACACGTCGCCCGTGGCGCCCGACCCCGTGCCCGACCCCGTGATCGCCTGGCTCGACCTCTCGAGCTCGCCGCTCACCTCTCCCCAGCCTCTCTCGGTCGGAGAACCCTCCGACGCCCGGTCCCCGTTGCTCGGGCAGGGGGGCGTCATCGACGTGGTCGCCGGCTTCCGCGACGCGGGCATGCCCGACCACGGCACCACGCTGCTGGCCGCGCGCGACCGGTTGGGCACGGTGTACCTGGTGCTCGCCCCGGGCAATCCGAACGCCTTCCGGCGGCCCTCGTGGGTGAAGACCGCCGAGCGCCGCGCCGATGAGTTCCCCGGGGCGCGCGTCCCGCTTCGCCTGCCGCGCAACGGCGTCGTCCGCATCGTCGAGCTGCGCAGCTACTACCCGGTCCTCTGGTACTCGCGCTTCGTGGTGATCGACGACGGCAGGCTGACCTTCACGCGAGCGCTGCCCCTGTCACCCTCCTGATGGAGCGAGCCATGCTGTTGAACGCGCTCCTGTTCGGGCTCACGTTCCTGGTCGTCTTCTACCTGCCCGGGCGACTGCTCGTCGCGCGCTGGCTGAAGGACGCCGAGCCCGAGGAGTTGCTGCCGTACTCGGCCGGGCTCGGGCTGGCGGCCATCGGAACATTGGTCACGCTGCTCGTGGGGCTGGTGGGGCTCTTCGACGCCGACGCCATCGTCACGCCCCTCGTGCTCTGGGGGGCCGCCCTCGCCGTGAGCGCGCTGCTCGGCTTCACGGGCGCGCGACCCCTGCTGCGGCCAAGGGGCCTGATCGCCGCACCCACCCGGACCCAGGCGAGCCTCTGGGCCCTCGGCCTCGCCGGGCTCCTGTTCTTCTCGGTGCACTACGACGACGACCTGCTGCGCGAAGACGGCCCGCTGCTCATCCTCGCGAGCTCCATGGACGTCGGCATCCTGGGCGTCCACACCCACCCCTCCGTCGAGGCCGCCGACCACTCGCCCGAGATGTCCGACTCGTCCGAGTCGATGTTGAACGACTTCAGCCTGCTCTCGGGCTGGGATGGCGAGGCCCTGGGACCGGGCATCATCCCCGGCGTCTTCCTCGTGCTCTTCGGCAGCTTCGGGTTGAGGCTCACGTATGCGATCGCGGGCCTGCTGCTGCCAGGGCTCGGCTTCGTGCTGGGGCGAAGCCTGTTCCGACGGGCGTGGGCGGGATGGGCGGTCGCGCTGCTGCTCACCTTCAGCCCGTGGGCGCTCGAGAACCGCACGTACGACAAGAACTTCATGGCCAACGTCTTCGGCTCGCTGGCGCTCGCCCTGCTCTTCCGCGCACGCCCGGCGGCGATCCTGGCCGGCTTGGCCACGGGCTTCTTCGTGGGGCTCCACCACGTCGAGTTGGGGGTGGTGCCGGTCGCCCTCTACTACCTGTGGCACGTTCGACGCCAGGGGAGCGGCGCCGCCGGAGACGGGCTGCGATTCCTCGGCTCGCTGGCCGCCGGCGTGTCGCCCTGCCTCGTCATGCACGTACTCTTCCCCATCCTGCACGGCGGCGGCCTGTTCGAAAACACCTTCGATCGGCCGCTCGCTCCGCACTCGCTCTTCGGGTTCGAGTTCGAGCTGCCGATGCTGTGGAACTACCCCTTCGTCTCCGAGCTCCTGCGTTCGCCCTTCCACGCCTACCCCCCCCTGGTGGCCTACCCCCTCGACCTCGCCAGCCGCTTCGGCCTCGTGCTCGTGGCGCTCGTGCCCGCCGGGGCCTTCTACCTGGCTCGCACGCAGCCCGCCCGCGCCGTCGTGCTGGCCGGCTGGTTCGTCCCCCTCATGCTGTTCCTGATGATCCAGTCCAACTGGGTCGATCCCAACAAGATGGGGCTCCCGGCGATGGCCACGGCGCCGTTCGTGCTGCTGATCGTGGGCGGGGCGGTCTTTCTGGCCGATCGCGCGCGGCCCCTGGCGATCAGGGCCGCCGTCGCGGCGCTCGGGCTCGGGCTGCCCCTCGTCCTGGGCCCGGTCCTCCGCGCGATCGACACCCCGGTCGACCACCGGGTCTTCGAGTACGAGGATCAGGACGACGGCCGCGAGGCCTGGGAGACGCTGACCCACCATCTGGACGAGACCCCGGAGTACGTGTCGCTCGACCGGGCCCAATTCGAGATGGCGCCCTGGCCGCGCTCCCGCGTCGACCACGAATGGCACCCGGCCGTGCTGGCACGTTCGCTCCGCCAGTTCGCGGCCGAACTGCGCAGCCCCTCGATCGGCGAGCGACGCAACGCCATGCCCGACTTCCTTCGCCTTTCGTTCTGGGGCTTCGGCACCGGCATCGCGCCCCTCCGGGCCCTGCGCACCGGTGACCCGATGCCGGGCATCGAGTCGTGGCCCGAGATGTCGCCCGAAGACCCCACCGACGGGGGGCGTGGCTTCGTGGCCTGGCTCGATCTCAACCAGTCGCCCCTGCTGGCCCCGAACCCGCTCACGCCAGGGCCGTCGAAGGAAGGCACGAGGGCGCTCCTCGAGGGCAGGCCCGCGCTCTCGCTGGTGTCGAAGTTCACGGCCGACTGGGCGCCCGATCACGGCGCCTCGCTGCTGTCGGGCCGCGATCGGATGGGCAACGTCTTCGTCGTGGTCGCGCCCGGAGTCCCGAACCTCAAGGGCCGCCCCGGTTGGCTGTCGCTCGACGAGCGCAGCGCCGATCAGTTCCCAGACGGCCGGGTGCCGATCCGGGTGCCCGAGCGCGGCGTGGTCCGCATCATCGAGCTGCGCAGCTACTACCCCGCCGTGTGGTACTCGCGCTACGCCCTCATCGAGGACGACGGCCGGGGGGGCACGCGCATCCGCTTCACGCGGGCGGTGCTGCTCTCCCCGGCGTAGCCAGCGAGAGCTCGACCAGGCGCTGCGCGCGCACGTGAATGACCCGGCCCTCGCGCTCGAGGGGCCCCTCGGCCAGCAGCAACCTCGCCGAGCGGACCAGCCCGCGGTGGCGCTCGTAGACATCGGGGAAGACCACCAGGTTGGCGCTGCCGTGCTCGTCTTCGAGGGTGAGGAACTTGAGGCCCTTGGCGGTCGCGGGGCCCTGGCGTACGGTGACGAGCCCGGCGACCCTGACGCGCCGCCCGTTCGGCAGGCGCAAGAGATCGCACGAAGGCACCACCCCCCGGGCCTTCAGTTGCTCACGCAGCGGCTCGATGGGGTGCAAATCGACGGACAAGCCCAGCCCGTCGTAGTCGGCCGTGAGCGTCTCGACGGGCGTCATGGCCGGAAAGCGCACCACGGGCTCGAACAGCGTCGCGCCATCGAGCAGGTCACCCCGGGGCAGCGGCAGGCCCTGCACCCGCCAGAGGGCCTCGCGCCGGTCGCGAAGACCGTCGAGCCCGGCGAGCGCGCCCACGGCGGCCAGGCGCAGGGGCACGTCGGCGCTCATGGGCACGCGCCGGACCAGGTCGTCGAGCGACCGGAAGGGGTGCTGCCGGCGCGCCGCCACCAGGGCCTCGGCCACGTCGCGCCGCAGGCCGCGGACCTGGCGGAGCCCCAGCCGCAGCGCCGAGCGGCCCTGGTCGGCCACGCTGAACGGCAGATCGCGGCCGCGCGGCACGGGCGCCAGCGTGGCGGGCTCGAGGGTGCAGTCCCAGGCGCTGGCGCCCACGTGCACCGGCCGCACCTCGAGCCCGTGGGCCTGGGCGTCGCGCACCAGGGTGGCCGGCTGGTAGAAGCCCATGGGCTGCGAGTTCAGGAGCGCGCAGGTGAACGCCGCCACGTGGTGCCGCTTCAGCCAGGCCGAGGCGTAGGCCAGAATGGCGAACGACGCCGCGTGGCTCTCGGGGAAGCCGTAGTCGCCGAAGCCCTCGATCTGCTCGATGACGCGATCGGCGAACTCGTCGGCGATGCCGTTGGCCTTCATGCCGTCGCGCAGCTTCTGGCGCAGCAGGCGCATCTTGCCCTGGGAGCGCCAGGTGCCCATGGCGCGCCGGAGTTGATCGGCCTCGCCCGGCGTGAAGCCCGCGGCCACCACGGCCAACTGCATCACCTGCTCCTGGAAGAGCGGCACGCCGCAGGTGCGCTCGAGCACCGGCACCGCGCTGGGGTGCGGGTAGGTCACGGGCTCCTGTCCGTGCCGACGCCGCAGGTAGGGGTGGACCATGCGCCCCTGGATGGGCCCCGGGCGCATGATGGCCACCTCGATGACCAGATCGTAGAAGCGCTCGGGCTGCAGGCGGGGCAGCATGGTCATCTGGGCGCGCGACTCGATCTGGAAGGTGCCGATGGTGTCGGCGGCGCGGATCATGGCGTAGGTGGCGGGGTCCTCGGCCGGCACCGTGGCGAGCGAGAGCTCTAGCCCGTCGTGGTCGCGCACCAGATCGAAGGTCTTGCGCAGGCACGTGAGCATGCCGAGAGCCAGCACGTCGATCTTCAGGAGCCCGGCCGCCTCGACGTCGAGCTTGTCCCACTGGATCACGGTGCGCCCGTCCATGGCGGCGCTCTCGACGGGCACCAGGCGGGTGAGGCGCTCGTCGCTGATGACGAACCCGCCCACGTGGATGGAGAGGTGACGGGGGAAGTAGCGGATCTCGCGCACCAGGCGCACGAGGAGGCGCACGTTCGGGTCGTCGGGGTCGACCCCCGACTCGAGCAGCCGCCCGGCCTCGA
Organism: uncultured Myxococcales bacterium; assembly: GCA_964494475.1. Classification (GTDB taxonomy): domain Bacteria; phylum Myxococcota_A; class UBA9042; order CAZBRS01; family CAZBRS01; genus CAZBRS01. Next base: position 90,717 of record CAZBRS010000014.1, read on the forward strand.
GGTCCTCGAAGGCGCTCCAGTGACCGAGAGTCCGCGCCATGCGGTCGACCAGGTCCACAGGCAGGCCGAGCGCCTTGCCCACGTCGCGCACCGCCGAGCGGCCGCGGTACCGGATGACCTCGGCCACCATGCCGGCGCGGTCGCGCCCGTACTTCTCGTAGATGTGCTGGATGACCTCCTCGCGGCGCTCGTGCTCGAAGTCGACGTCGATGTCGGGGGCCTCGTCGCGCTCCTCGGAGAGGAAGCGCTCGAACAGCAGGTTGGAGCGCGCGGGGTCGACCGACGTGACGCCGAGCACGAAGCACACGGCCGAGTTGGCCGCCGAGCCCCGCCCCTGGCACAGGATGCCGCGGGAGCGCGCGAAGGCCACGATCTCGTCCATGGTGAGGAAGTAATTGGGATAGTTCAGCTTGTCGATGAGCGCGAGCTCGTGCGCGAGCTGAGCGGCGACCGCGGGAGGTACGCCCGCGGGGTAGTGCAGGCGCGCGCCCTCGGCCACGCGGTGCCGCAGGTGCGCCATGGGCGTGGAGCCCGGCGGCACCACCTCGGACGGGTAGCTGTAGCGGAGCTGGTCGAGCGAGAAGGTGCAGCGCGCGGCCAGCTCGCGCGTGCGCTCGAGGGCCGCGGGCAGGTCGGCGAAGCGCCGGGCGACCTCGCGCGGCGGGTGCAGGCGGCGCTCGGCGTTGGGGGCGAGCCGGCGGCCGGCCTCGGGGAGCGTCAGGCCCAGGCGGATGCAGGTGAGTACGTCGGACAACGCCTTGCGCTCGGGGTCGTGGAACGTGACCTCGTTGGCCACGGCCAGGGGCACGCGCAGGCGGCTCGCCAGGCGCACGGTGGGCTCGAGGACGGCCTCGTCGTCGGCGTCGTGGTGCCGCGCGATCCCCAGGGACAGGCGCTCTCCGAAGCCCTCGCGCCAGCGCAACGCCTGCGCCTCGGACACGGAGCCCACGGTCACGGCCAGCAGGCGCGCTGACGCCGCGAGCACCTGGCCCTCGGTCAAGCAACTGCGCCCCTTCGGGGCCGATCGGCGCCCCAGCGTGATCAGCTCGCACAGATCGCCCCACGCCTCGAGATCGGGCGCGAGCAGCACCAGGGTGCCGCCGTCGGCCAGGGTGACCTCGGAGCCCGCCAGCAGCTTGAGGCCCACCTCCTTGGCCGCCACGTGGGCGCGCACCACGCCGTACACGCCATCGCGATCGGTGAGCGCGAGGGCCTCGAGCCCGAAATCGGCCGCGCGCTGCACCAACTCCTCGGGGTGCGACGCACCTTCGAGGAAGGTGTAGTTCGAGTGGACCCTCAGCGGTATGTAGGGGCAATTCACGAATTGCCCCC
>CAZBRS010000014.1:92148-100224 GCA_964494475.1 uncultured Myxococcales bacterium
AGAGCCAGAGCCGCTCCCCCCCGCCGAGCTCGAGGGTGTAGTAGTCGCGATCGAGCACGTCCTCGAGCCACCACTCGCCCTGCAGGCGCTCGGGGCCCGCGAAGGCCGCGACCTGCCACGAGCGCCCCCGCCATTGCAGGTGATCGCCGCTCCACCCCACGGGCTCGGGGGCGTCGAACAGCCGCAGGGGGCGCTCGGGCTCGTTGCACGGTCCTTCGCCGGAATGCCGAGTCACCAGGGAGTACGGGATCTTCTCCCACGCATCTTCGGGGCGGTGCACGTCGCGCCGCCTCGCGGCGAAGACCGCCGGCTCTCCCAGCGCCGCCGACAGGCGCGCGATCAGCTCGGCCACGCCCTCTTCTTGCGTTCCCCCGCGACGAAAGAGGTCGGCGCTCGCTTCGCGGAACGGGGCCTCCTCGAGCACCGTGACCGCCAGCCCGATCACGGGCGCAGCCAGCACCTCGGTCTGCAGCCGGGCCCGGGCGATGCGCAGCAGGCTGCCCGCCGCCCGGAACGGGTGCGCGAGCACCACCTCGACCTCGCGCGCTGACAGGCTCGCCGAAAACAGGCGAGCCTGTGGGCAGGACGCCGGAAGGCGGACTGCTGGGTGGGGTGAAGTCCGCGCCGTTGCTGCCTGCGACGGCTGCGGACGAGGGGCGGGCGACGGCCCGCCCCTGCCAACAACGACCGAACAGGCCCGCAGATCGTATTCTCTGCGGGCCTGGGAGCCGTCGTCGAGGGCCAGGCGCACCAGCAGCCGGGTGGTGGCCGCGCCGCGAGCCCGCAGCCTGAGCTCGACGCGGTCGAGCAGGCGCTTCAGGGCGAAGAGCAGGGGCTCGAGGGTGTCGAGCGGGGCCTCGAGCTCGAGCGCCTCGACGACGAGGCCTCCGGGCACGAACGCCGGCGGGACGAAGGGGTCGTCGCCGCGCGCCAGGCGGGCCCAGGCCACGCCTTCGTCGCCGAAGCGCCGCGGGAGCGTGGCCACGGGCAGGCGGGCGAGATCGCCCAGGGTCTCGAGCCCCAGCAGCCGCAGGCGCCGCCCGAGCTCGGCGCCGAGCTCGAGCACAGCGAGCGGCAGCCCGGCCACCTCGTGCGCTCCCCGGCCGGGGGGGACCACCCGCACGTCGTGGCGGGAGTGCCGGGCCACCAGCCGCGCCAGGCGGGGGCCATCGGACACCGCGGCGCGCGTCGCGTGCCCGCTGCCGGCGCCGAGCACGCGCAGGGCCGCCAGCAGCCCGGGCTCACCCCCGAACAGGTGCGCGCTGGAGGAGGCCTCGACGAACAGCCCGTGGGGCGCGTCGGGGGAGACCAGCGGCGAGAGGGCCAGCGCCTGCTCGGCCAGGGCCTCGAGGGCCGCGAGCGCGGCGGGAGGATCGACGGGCAGGGTCTCGAGCTCGTGACAGAGGGCCCGCGCCTCGGGGCGGGTCATGCCGGCGCGCACCCCGGCGGTCCAGGCCTCGACCGAGCAGGCCACCAGCACGGCGCGGTTGCCCCGGGCCTCCCACAGCGCCAACGGCCGACCCGCGAGCTCGGGCCGGCGCTGCCGGGCGAGCTCGAGCCGCAGCGCCGGCAGCGCCAGGTAGGCGAAGCGGGGGGGGCTGGCTGGCTTGGCCTCAAGGGCTGTCGGGCGGGTGAGGCCCATGTCTACACCTCGAGCACCACCTGCCGCCCCGGAGGCAGGCCCCGACCGTGGAGGAGCGTGACCTCGACCTTACGATTGCGGCGGACGGTCGAGATCGTGCGGGCGGGGGAATCGCCCGCGGAGGGCACGGCCGGGGCTGCCGGGGGCCGCAGGGGCAGACCGGAGGGTCTGCCCAGCTCGGAAACGGGACGAACCGCCAGGCTCAGGTCGGCGGGCAGGGGCTGCAGGGGCAGGCCCCCGGGCGGCTCTGAGAGCAGCACCAGCGCCCCGCCCGAGCCCCGCGCCGCGCCGGCCAGGCGGCGGAAGCCGGCGTCGTCGAGGACGGGGCGACCGCCCGGGTGGACGGCGTCGAGGAGCACCAGGGCGAAGGTGTCGGAGCGCAGCACCTGCTCGGCCGCCCAGACGACCCGCGCGGGATCGGCCGGACAAATCTGCAGGAGCGCCGGGGTGGGCACGGCGAGCCCCGCCAGCGCCGGAGCATAGAGCGGACCGCGCCCGCTGATCCACGCCACGGGAGCCCCCTTGTCGAGCAACGCGGCCGCAGCCCGCGCCACCAGCGTGGCCTTGCCCGAGCCGAGCGCCCCCAGCACCTCGGAGACGCCGCCCCGCGGGAACCCCCCGCCGGGCAGCAGCGCATCGAGGGGGGCCCGGCCGGTCGAGACCACCCGGCGGGGAGCCTCGACCAGCAGCGCGTCGCGCTGCCGGAGCAGCTCGCGCAGCGTGTCGAGGCGTGCCGCTCGGGAGGCCGTGGCGGGGGAGAACATCATCACCTCCATCCGAGGCCAGGGTACTGCACAGGCGTTCAGGTGTCAAGAGCGTACCTGAACACCCGTACAGGTGCGCCTCCCCGACCCCCCAAAAAGTCTGCCGTCAGATCGAGATTTCCTCTTTTTCCCCCGGCCCTCACGTGCTAAAGAGCGTGATAGGGAAGTGCTCGCGGGAGGGCCTGCCGCGGGCGTCCCGAACTCGTCTCCGGGGGGGGATTGCATGGCACGGCCAGGAGTGGCGCTCGCTCGTCGTCTTCGTCTCCTCACGTACGTCTTCGCCGCGGGGCTCGGGGCCTGCGGCAACTCCGGCAGCAGCGGCGTCCTCGTCGACGAGGAGACCCCCGACACGACGGTCAACGAGACCCTCGACTACGCCTGCATGACCTGCCACGGCCGCGACGGGTCCTCGGCTCCACCGCTCGACCTGCGCGGTCACGACGACCCCGCCGCGCGCGGCGTCGGCGCGCACACGGCCCACCTGTCCGAGAACAGCCTGGGCGCCGACATCCCCTGCGGGACGTGCCACGTCGTCCCCGGCCACGTCGACGACGAGGGCCACGCCGACTCCTCCTGGCCCGCCGAGGTGACCTTCTCGGCCCTGGCCTCCGCCAACGGCGCCCTCCCCGCCCTGCACGTCGTCGACGACGACGAGGCGTCCTCGATAACCTGCCGTTCGATCTACTGCCACGGCGCCACCCTCTCCGGCGGCTCCTACACCGAGCCCCGCTGGAATCCCCCCGACGAGCGCGCCGCCCGCTGCGACTCCTGCCACGGAGCTCCACCCCCCGGCCCGCACCCGCCCTTCTCTCAGTGCTCGGTGTGCCACCCGACCGTCGCGGCGCCCGATGGCAGCATCAGCGACCGCACGCGCCACATCGACGGCACCCTCGACGTCGCCATGCCCTCCGAGTGCGACGGCTGCCACGGCTCGGCCGAAACGCCGGCACCACCGCCCGATCTTTCGGGCAGCACCAACCCCGACGAACCCGGCGTGGGCGTCCACCGCTCGCACCTCTTCGCCGACCACCACCTCTCGGCGCCGGTCGCCTGTGACCAGTGCCACGTCGTGCCCCCTTCCGTGAACGCTCCCGGCCACCTCGACGACGGCGCAGCCGGCGCCGAGATCACGTTCGGCGCCCTCGCCGGAACGGGCGACGCCAGCCCCGAGTACGACGCCGACGAGACCACGTGCTCGAGCGTCTACTGCCACGGCGCCACCCTGGCCGGCGGCTCGGTCGAAACCCTCTCCTGGACCCACGACAGCGTGCAGGCCGTCGCGTGCGGCGCGTGCCACGGCGTACCCCCTCCTTCCCCTCACGTGCACAACCTCGAGTGCGGCCTGTGCCACTCGGCCACGGCCGATGGCATGTCCATCGTCCACCCCGAACACCACGTCGACGGCATCCTCGACCTCGACACCGACCACGCCTGCACCACCTGCCACGGCTCGGCCGCCAACGAGGCGCCACCCGTCGACACCACGGGCGGCACGTCCACGGTGTTGACGACCGTGGGCGCTCACCAGTCGCACCTGCTGGCGTCGTCGAACCTCACCGTGCCCGTCGCTTGCGCCGAGTGCCACGTGACGCCGGTCGCCATGAACGCTTCGGGCCACATCGACGCCCCGCCCGCCGAGCTCACCTTCGGCGAGCTCGCCACCACCGGTGGAGCCTCGCCGTCCTGGAGCACCAACGACGCCACCTGTTCCTCGGTCTATTGCCACGGCGCCACGCTCGCGGGGGGCTCGAAGACCTCGCCGCTCTGGACCAAGGTCGACGGCACCCAGGACACCTGCGGCTCCTGCCACGGCGTCCCGCCTCCCGCTCCGCACTCCCAGAGCGCCGACTGCGGCATGTGCCACAAGGCCACCGCCTCGGGCATGACCATCGCGCACCCCGACAAGCACATCGACGGCAAGGTCGAGGTCGAGACCGACCAGAGCTGCCACGACTGCCACGGCTCCGCGCTCAACGGCGCCCCGCCCCTCGACACCACAGGCAACTCGGCCACCACCCTGAAGACCGTCGGCGCGCACCAGGCGCATCTGCTGGCCAGTTCGGAGATCTCCGCCCCCATCGCCTGCACCGAGTGCCACGTAATCCCGACGGGCACCGACGAGGCCACCCACATCGACACACCCCCCGCCGAGCTCACCTTCGGCGAGCTGGCGTCGGCCGGCGACCTCGCGCCGACCTGGCGCGCCGACGCCGGCACCTGCTCGTCCACCTATTGCCATGGCGCCACGCTGACCGGTGGCACGACGCTCACGCCGCTCTGGACCAAGGTCGACGGCACCCAGGATGCCTGCGGCGCCTGCCACGGCGTCCCGCCCCCCCCGCCCCACGTGCAGACCGCCGAGTGCGGGCTCTGCCACTCCGAGACCGCCAGCGGCATGACCATCACCCACCCCGAGAAGCACTTGAACGGCGTGCTCGAGGTGGACTCGCTCCAGGCCTGCAACACGTGCCACGGCGGCGCCCAGAACAGCGCCCCGCCCGTCGACACCACCGGCGGCGCCGACACCGCGCTGGTCACTGTCGGCGCCCACCAGGCGCACCTGCTGGCTTCGTCGGGCCTGTCGTCGCCCATCCTGTGCGAGCAATGCCACGTGCGCCCCACGGCCATCGACCAGCCCGGGCACCTCGACGCCGCGCCCGCCGAGCTCACGTTCGGCGACCTGGCCACCGCCGATGGAGCAACGCCCGAGTGGAACCACCTGACCGAAACGTGCTCGTCCACGTACTGCCACGGCGTCACGCTCACGGGTGGCGTGAAGACCGATCCCGTGTGGACGGTCGTCGACAACTCTCAGAACGCCTGCGGCGCCTGCCACGGCATCCCGCCCCCCGCGCCCCACGTCCAGCGCGTCGACTGCGGCATGTGCCACTCGCCGACGGCGGTCGGCATGGCGATCGTGCACCCCGAGAAGCACATCGACGGCGTGCTCGACGTCGGCTTCGAGCCGAGCTGCAACGCCTGCCACGGCTCGGTCGAGAGCCCCGCGCCCCCCGAGGACCTGACCGGCGGCTCGTCCACCACGCTCACCACGGTCGGCGCGCACCAGTCCCACCTGCAAGGGTCGTCCGGGCTGTCGTCGCCCGTCGCGTGCGCCGAGTGCCACGTGGTGCCCCTCGACGTCACCGACGCCGGCCACCTGGGCGCGGCGCCCGCCGAGGTCACCTTCGGCGCGCTCGCCTCGAGCCACGGGGTCACGCCGTCGTGGAGCCCGGCGGCGGCCTCGTGCGCCACCACCTACTGCCACGGCACCACCCTCGAAGGCGGCTTCGACACGACGCCCGTCTGGACCCAGGTCGACAACACCCAGGACGCCTGCGGCGCGTGCCACGGCATCCCGCCCCCCGCGCCCCACGTGCAGAACCTGGCGTGCGGCTCCTGCCACGCGGCCACCGCCACGGGGACCTCCATCGCTCATCCGGAGAAGCACATCGACGGCGTGCTCCAGGTCGCGACCGACCTCTCGTGCCACGCCTGCCACGGCTCCGCCGACAACGACGCACCGCCCACCGACACCACCGGCGGCTCCTCGACGGCCCTGACGACCGTCGGCGCCCACCAGCCGCACCTGTTGGCCCTCTCGGGCCTGTCGGCGCCGCTCGATTGCACGGCCTGCCACGTCGAGCCGGCCGCCCTCGGCGACGCCGGCCACATCGACGCGGCGCCCGCCGAGCTCACGTTCGGCGAGCTGGCCAAGACGGCCGGAGCCGCCCCCACCTGGCAGCGCACCAGCGCCACCTGCTCCAGCACCTACTGTCACGGCGCCACGCTCGAAGGCGGCGCCCTCACGGCCCCGGCGTGGACCACCATCGACGGCACCCAGGATGCCTGCGGATCCTGCCACGGCGTCCCGCCCCCCGTGCCCCACGTGCAGAGCGACGACTGCGGCGCGTGCCACCCCTCGACGGCCGAAGGGGCCGCCATCGCGCACCCCGAGAAGCACATCGACGGCGTCGTGCAGGTGGTCGGCGGCCAGGCCTGCAACGCTTGCCACGGCAACGCCGACAACGCAGCCCCGCCCATCGACACCGCGGGCGACTCCGACACCACCCTGGTCACGGTCGGCGCCCACCAGCAGCACCTGCTCGCCTCGTCGGGCATCGCGGCGCCGGTCGCGTGCACCGAATGCCACGTCAAGCCCGCGGCCGTGGGCGCCGCCGGACACCTCGACGCCGGGCCCGCCGAGGTCACCTTCGGCGATCTGGCCTCCAGCGGCGGCGCGGTCCCTGCCTGGGATCACGCCGACGCCACGTGCTCGTCGACGTACTGCCACGGCGCCACGCTCGAAGGCGGCACCGCCACCGCGCCCGTCTGGACCCAGGTCGACGGCACGCAGGCCGGCTGTGGCGCCTGCCACGGCGCTCCGCCCCCCGCGCCCCACGTGCAGAGCACCGACTGTGGCCTGTGCCACGGCGGGACGGCCGGCGCCCTCACCATCACGAACCCCGACAAGCACCTCGACGGCGTCCTCCAGGTCGACTCGTTCACGTCGTGCAACGCGTGCCACGGCAGCGACGCGAACCCCGCCCCACCCGTCGACACCGCGGGCGGCACGGTCGCCACGCTCGTCACCGTGGGCGCCCACCAGGCGCACGTGCTGGGGTCGTCCGGGCTCACCCGGCCGCTCGACTGCTCGGCCTGCCACGTGAAGCCCGCCACCGTGAACGACCCCGGCCACATCGACGGCCGCCCCTCCGAGGTCACGTTCGGCGCGCTGGCCGGCACCAACGGCGCCTCGCCGCACTGGAGCGAGGCCTCGGCCACGTGCTCCAGCACCTATTGCCACGGCGCCACCCTCACGGGCGGCACCGTGCCTTCACCCGATTGGACCAGCGTCGACGACACCGCCGACACCTGCGGCGCCTGCCACGGCGTCCCGCCACCCCTGCCCCACGCGCAGCGCTCCAACTGCGGCCTCTGCCACTCGGCCACGGCCAAGGGCATGGCCATCATCGACCTCGACAAGCACCTCGATGGCGTCGTCGAGGTCGACGAGCAGCAGGCCTGCACGGCGTGCCACGGCAGCCTCGACAACCCCGCGCCGCCCCACGACACCGAGGGTGGCGAAGCCACGTCGCTGCGCACGGTCGGCGCGCACCAGTCGCACGTGAAGGCGACGTCCGGCCTCTCGAAGCCCGTCCCGTGCGAGGCGTGCCACGTGACGCCGGCTGCGGTCGGCGACCTGGGTCACGTAGGTCCCGCGCCCGCCGAGGTGACCTTCGGCATGGTCGCCGTTCACGGCGGGGCCTCGCCCACGTGGAGCACCACCGACGCGACCTGCTCCAGCACCTACTGTCACGGCGCCAGCCTCACGGGCGGCACGCTCCCAACTCCGAAGTGGACCCGCGTCGACGGCACCCAGGCCGTGTGCGGGTCGTGCCACGGCGTGCCTCCGCCCGCGCCGCACGTGCAGGTCTCCAATTGCGGCCTGTGCCACTCGGCCACCGCCGAGGGCGGCGGGATCGCGCACCCCGACCATCACGTCGACGGGGTGCTCGACGTCGACGCCACCCAGGCCTGCAACTCGTGCCACGGCAATGCCAACAACGCCGCCCCGCCCGTCGACACGACCGGCGGCTCGTCGACCTTGCTCACCAACGTCGGCGCCCACCAGGCCCACGTGCGCAGCCAGTCGAACCTGTCGTCGCCCGT
>CAZBRS010000015.1:0-95604 GCA_964494475.1 uncultured Myxococcales bacterium
CGAAATTCCTTGTCAGGTAAGTTCTGACCCGCACGAAAGGCGTAACGATCTGGGCGCTGTCTCAACGATAGACTCGGTGAAATTGTAGTACCGGTAAAGATGCCGGTTACCCGCAGCAGGACGGAAAGACCCCGTGGAGCTTTACTGCAGCTTGATATTGGATTTCGGCATTACATGTACAGGATAGGTGGGAGACTTAGAGCCCGGGACGCCAGTTTCGGAGGAGTCAACCTTGGGATACCACTCTTGTAATGTTGAAATTCTAACCATAGACAGTTACCCTGTCTTGGGACAGTGTCTGGTGGGCAGTTTGACTGGGGCGGTCGCCTCCCAAAATGTAACGGAGGCGCCCAAAGGTTCCCTCAGGCTGTTTGGAAATCAGCCGTCGAGTGTAAAGGCATAAGGGAGCTTGACTGCGAGACCGACAGGTCGAGCAGGAACGAAAGTTGGGCTTAGTGATCCGGCGGTGCCGTGTGGAAGGGCCGTCGCTCAACGGATAAAAGGTACTCCGGGGATAACAGGCTGATTTCCCCCAAGAGTTCACATCGACGGGGAAGTTTGGCACCTCGATGTCGGCTCATCGCATCCTGGGGCTGGAGAAGGTCCCAAGGGTCGGGCTGTTCGCCCGTTAAAGCGGTACGTGAGCTGGGTTTAGAACGTCGTGAGACAGTTCGGTCCCTATCTGCTGCGGGCGTAGGACACTTGAGACGATCTGCCCTTAGTACGAGAGGACCAGGGTGGACGAACCTCTGACGAACCAGTTGTCACACCAGTGGCACAGCTGGGTAATCACGTTCGGAAGGGATAACCGCTGAAAGCATCTAAGTGGGAAGCCCACGTCAAGACTAGGTGTCCCTCTGTTACAGACTAAAGGCCCGTTGAAGACTACGACGTTGATAGGCTGGATGTGGAAGCGCTGCGAGGCGTGAAGCTAACCAGTACTAATCGGCCGTGAGGCTTGGTCACACTTTCAAGCTCTTCATGACGCGGTTCAACACGGAATACGTTTTACGAGGATATAGAAATCCTCGGTGACCATATCGAAGGGGTCATACCCGGTCCCATCCCGAACCCGGAAGTCAAGCCCTTCAGAGCCAATGGTACTGCGTGGGTGACTGCGTGGGAGAGTAGGTCGTCACCGGGGATTTTTTTTGCCTGAACGGGAGCACCGCCGTGTACGAGCGAGGCGATCCCGGGTCTGCGAAGGTCTTTGCCAACGAGCGAGGGGTCCTCTGTTTCCGCAGAGACGACGACTCCTCCGCTCCCATCGCCGAAGTCTGCCTCAGCCTCACGTCGCGCTGCAACGCGAACTGCGTCTACTGCATGGAGGAGCGCGATCCGCTCGTCCCCGTCGACCTGTCGCTGGAGCAGGCGCTCGCCCTGGCGAGGCCGTTCCTCGGCCGCGTGCCCCTCATCAACTCGAGCGCCAGCGAGGCGCTGCTGCATCCGCGCTTTCTGGAGTTCGCGCGCGCCGTCACGGCGGGCGGGAGCCGCGTGGGCGTGGTCACGAACGGTCTGGCGTTCGCGCGCCCGGGCTTTCTGGCCGCCTGCGTCGACGCCGGTCTGAGGCGGGTCATGGTCTCGGTCCCTACCCGCGTGGCGTCGACGTACGAGGCCCTCACGGGCACGCGGCGGGGATTCGAGCGCCTGGACCACGCCCTCTCCCTCCTCGACGAGTTCAATGCCCGCGCCGACGCCGAGCGTCGGGTGGGCGTCATCGTCGAGATCGTTCTCATGCGCCACCTCCTCCGCGAGGCCGCGGGGCTGCTGGCGTGGCTCGAGGCCAAGTTGGATTCGTCCGCTCCGCTGCTGCGCGTCGAGACGTACCGGCCGTTGAACAGCGCGGCGCATCGGCTGGATCTGCAGCCTTCGTTCGACGAGGTCGGGGACCTGGTGGCAACCTTCGCCGAGGCGCATCGGCGAGGCGCTCGGGTCGAGTTCCGGTTCGTGCCGCTCTGCCTGCTGCCTGGCCTCGAACACCTGGCGGGCGAGGTCGGCACGGTCCTTCGGCGCGGCCGTACGGTCGGAAACCACCACGTACGCGACCTGGCCTTGGTCGAGGTCGCGAAGCCGGCGAGCGCGTTGGCCCAACCCCTGTGGCGGGCGACGTGCGGGCAATGCCCGCTCGCGCTGGTCTGTTCCGGACCCTACGACGTGCCGATGGCGCCCGAGGGCCGTCGGCCGGCGGCGCCGTCGCTCACGCTCGACGAGGTGGCGGCGCGATTGCAGCCCCCCCTGTCTCGCGAGGCGTTGGCCGAGTCGTTGCCGCTGATCGTGCGCGATCGATGCCCGCCGACGGGCGTCGATGGCGGCTGGGCCGACGACGAACTGCGGGCGTTCGCCGCTCTGGCGGAGCGCCTGCGGGGCAAGCCCGTTACGGTCGAGCTTTCCCCCGAGGTGTTCGTCGTGGCCTTCCCAGACGCCGCTCAAGCAAGCGGCGAGGGTCGCATCGTAGCCACGCGGGCGCGCGACGAAGAGGCAATGCACGTGCGCTTCGGTCGCGTCGGCGTATGCTTCAAAGGTGAGCTCTCGCCGCGCGTCGAGGCGCTGGTGCGGGCGATCGGGCACGCCCTCGTGGAGAACACGGCCTCATTCCGGAGCGACGTCACCGCATGAAGACCAGCGAACTCGATCTGCGCCAGCACCGCGGTCAGGCCATCGACAGCCTGGCGCTCTGCCGCCTCATGGGCATCCTCGACCAGGCGCCCATGGTCGACTACGACACCGTGAGCGAGCCCTGGAGTTGGCGCAAGGAGCGCTATACGCCCCGCCAGTTCGGAGAGCTGTGGCGCCGGCAGTTGGAGCACCCCGACGTGTCGCCCGACTACCCCGTGGGGCTCTACGTGCACGTGCCGTTCTGCACCCACTCGTGCAGCTACTGCCGCTGCTTTCGCCTCGAGGTCGACGGCGGGCGGGACCTGCTCGAGCGCTACGTCGACTTCCTCTGTGCCCAAGCCGACTTCTTTGCGCCGTTCTTCGAGGGGCGCCCCATCCGCTACTTCAGCGTGGGGGGCGGGACCCCGTCCATCCTCTCCGGGGGGCAGATCGCCCGGGTGCTCTCGCGACTGCGCCAGCGCTTCACGTGGGCTGTCGACAACCCGATGAGCACGTTCGAGATGACCGTGCCCACCATGCACGACGCGACGCTGCGGGCCCTGGCCGCCGAGGGCGTGCCGCGCGTCAGCGTGGGCGTGCAGACGCTCCGCCCCGAGATTCGCACGGCGAACCGCATGTTCCCCATCACCGAGAAGCGCCTCGCCGATCGCATCGCGCGCGCGCACGAGAGCGGCTTGCTCGTCAACGTGGACCTGATCCTCGGCTTCCCCGACGAGAGCGCCGAGCAGTTCCTCGAGGGCTTCCGGTACGTGCTCGCGCAGCGGCCCGCCTCGATCATCTTGAACGTGCTGAACGCCACCTACTTCGAGCGCGTCGCCGGTACCGGACCTTCGCGCCGGGAGGGCGACGCCGACTTCCTCGCGCGCGTGGCCGCGGGGCTCGCCGAGCAGAGCGCCGAGGCGGGGTACGTCGCGCACCCGCACTCCAACTCGCTCGAGTCGATCGGCTTCTTCTCTCGGGAGTTCGAGGGGCTCTTCGAGCGCCACGGCGAGGTGTTCAAGCGCCTGGCCTCGGGGGTTCTCTCGGTGCGCGGCGGCACGTCGGTGTTCGCGCTCGGCAGCGTGTGCAACTCCGGGCTGCTGCCCGATTACCTGGTGGCCGCCACCGACCAGTCCTACGAGTTCGACCCCGATCGCGAGATGTACCAGTGCTCGCGCAAGGAGGTCTACGGCCTGCTCTACCCGGTCGACGAAGACCGGGGTGTGGCCTTCGACGCCCGCCAGAACGCGCTGCTCGACCGCGTGCTCCAGGCGCTGGCGAAGGTGGCTCCCGACGTCCAGATTCTCCGCTCCCCCGACGATGTCACGCTGCAGTTCGTAGACCCCGACCAGGCCGAGGGGGTCTCGCGCGCGTTCGTGCGGCCCGGTGACGACCCGCGCGTGCACTTCCGGCGGATCGGTGCCTTCGCGCTGGCGTACAACGACGAGCTCACGGGGCGCATGCGCGCCGTCCTGACGGTGTTCGCGCGGCTCGTGCTGAGGGTTGATCCGCAGGCCGAGCCCGTCGCGGCGCCACCACGGGATGCGGGCTGAGGCTCAGGCCCCGGGCTCGGGCGAGCGGGGGGCGTGGGGCACGAAGGTCACCGTGCAGCGATAGAGACGGCCGAGCTCGGTTCGTTCGAGCAGCTGGTCGAGGGCGGCGCTCCAGCGCGCCAGGTTGTCGGCCGACGGCGGGCGATCGGCCAGGTGCTTCATGGCCGCGCCCAGCACCCGCAGCAGCGGCAGGGCGCCCCGCGAGGGGGCGTCGACGCCGGTCTCGACGACGTACGGACCCACCGTCCGACAGAAGTGCGCGCCCTGTCGACGCAGGGCCACCGTGAAGTCGAACGTCACGTCGGCGCGGGCGGCGCTCGCGAACCGGATTCGCAGGTATCCCGGCGCGGGCTCGCTCGGCGCGGGCTCGCTCGGCGCGGGCTCGCTCGGCGCGGGCGGCGTCTCGACGACGGGGGCCGGCTCGGCCGGCTTCGTCCACACTCCCTGGAACTCCTGGCTCCGGGTCTTCAAGGCCTCGGCGACCACGTGGCGCCGCCGCTCCCCCTCCGCCGCGTCGAAGACGTCCGTGAGCGCGTAGGACGGGGTCTCGGGGTGTCGTTGGAACGCGAGCATCTGGACGTTGTCGAAGTGGTCGAACATGGTCAGCGAGGCGGTGAAGTCGTCGTCGGTCTCGGTGGGGTAGCAGAAGATCACGTCGGTGTTGATGCGGATGCCCGGCACGAGCTGCCGCAGCTCCGAGACGACCCGAAGCACGTCGGCGACGCGATACCGTCGGTTCATGCTGCGGAGCACGCGGTCGCTGCCCGACTGGATGGGCATGTCGATCCACGTGATGCGGCCCGAGGCGAAGAAGGGCTTCAGCCGTTCGTAGTAGCGAAGGAAGCCCGAGGGCTCGATGCCCTTCAGGCCGACGCCGAGGTGCGGCCTGTCCGCCAGTACCTCCGAGAACAGCGCGGCGAACAGGTTGGTGACGTCGCAGCCGAGGTCGTGCCCGTACGACGCGATGTCGGAGGCCCCGAGCACGAGGTGCGTATACCCCTTGCGCACGCCTGTCAGGCACTCGGCGACGACGTCGGCCGTCGGCACGCTCTGCACCGTCGGGAACATGCTCTTGCCGCTGCAGAACGCGCAGCGGTTCAGGCAGCCCACCGCCACCATGACCGTGTACTGGCGGTTGAACACCGAGTCGGCGTCGTGAGTGGCCTGCAGCGCCTGGACCTCGCGGTCGGTCTCGGGGGTTGCCCCGGACGGTACGTCGAGGAAGCGCACCGTGGGGGCGAACACGTCGTCGAACCGTTCGCTCTGCGAGAGCGGCACGTACGTTACGTTGGGGGCGTCGACGGTGTCGTCGGGCATGTAGCAGCAGGTGACCACGACCGGCTTCGACGGCAGACGGCGTGCCAGGTCGCGCACCAGGGTCACGACGCCCTCGCGCATGGTGGGCAGGGAGCTGCACGAGACGATGACGACCGCGTCGGCAGCCTCGGGATCGTCGACGAGGGGCCAGCCGTTGGCGCGGGCATAGTTGCTGAAGCGGTTGGTCAGCGATTGGTTGATGGGACAGCCGGGCTCCCGGTTGTACAGGTAGACGCTCCGGGGCGTGCGGTCCTGGGGCACTTCGGCCATGGGGTCACCGCTCCTTTCGGCGGCGTCGGCCGCGTAGTAGAAGCGCCAGAGGCGAGCCTGGCGCAGGGCGACCGCCGCCGCGGCGTCGAGCCGCCGGGCCCGCTCGGCCGCGTCGAAGCCGTCGCGCAGGGCGAAGGCTCGCGTGAGTTCGTGCCGCTCGAAGGGCACCAGGTTCCGGTTGTCGAAGTGCTCCAGCAGGGCGAGCGACGCGGCGAAGTCATCGGGCGTCTCGGTCGGGTAGGCGATCACGAAGTCGGTCTCGATGCGCAGCGCCGGCGCGATCTCGCGCAGCTCACGGACCACCGCGAGGACGTCGTCGACCCGGTACCTGCGGTTCATGCTGCGGAGCACGCGGTCGCTGCCCGACTCGAGGGGAAGGTAGATCCAGTCGATGCGGTGCGACGAGAAGAAGGGGCGCAGGGCCTCGAAGTGCCGAAGGAAGCCCGCCGGCTCGAGCGCCTTGAAGCCCACGCCCACGTCGGGTCGCGCGGCGAACACCTCGGAGAAGAGCGCCCGGAACAGGTCGGTCAGGTCGAGCCCGAGATCGTGACCGTACGACGCGATGTCGGCGGCACCGATCAGCACGTTCGAGTAGCCCTTGCGGAGGCCCTCGCGACAGGCGGAGACCACCTCGTCGAGAGGTACGCTCGTGACGGACGGGAAGAGCCGGGGCTCGACGCAGTAGTGGCAGTGTCGCAGGCAGCCGGTGGCCACCAGCACGTTGTACGGGCGATCGTACGCGGCCCGGCGTTCCAGGGTGACGATCTCGCGATCGGCCTCGGCGGTGCTGACCTGCGACACGTCACGGAGGGGGACCGTCGGTTCGAACCAACGATCGAACTCGTGCTTCTGCAGCATGCCGATGAAGACCACGTTGGGTGCGGTGATCCGGTCCTCGGGGGCGAAGCAGCCCGTCACGTAGATGCGCTTCCCGGGGTACCGTCGAGCGAGCCAGTCGACCGCCTGCTGCACGTCGCGGCGGTAGTCGACCAGGATGATGCACGCCACCAGCACGATGCAGTCGGCGGCCTCTGCGTCACGCAACGCCCAGCCGTTCGCGGTCAGGTAGTTGTGGAGCTGCGTGGCCAGCGCCAAGTTGGCCGGGCAGCCGAGCTGACGGCTGCAGAGGTAGGCGCCGCGCTGGAGGGGCCCCGGGTCGGCGGCGCTCGCCGTCGCCGGTCGGTAGCGCGTGATGTGAAGCGCCGCCAGCGCGCGTTCGGTCTCACCCCCCTCTTCCGGGCCGACGGGCCGGCCGGGGCCACGCTCGCTCGTGCCCACGGGCCGAACCGGCGTCGGGCAGGCTCGGGGGGCGGCGCCCAGGGGCTCGCCGACCACGCGCAGTTCGGTCGCCAGGGCCACTCCGTGCACGCGCTGCACGTTCTCCCGGACGTGCTCGAGCAGTCGCTCGAGGTCGGTGGCGCGCGCCGAGGGGGCGAGGGTGAGCGTGTTGGGGGGCTCTGCCGCGAGGCCCGCGCCGCCCACGCACGCTCCCGCGAGCCCCGCGTGGTCGATCAGGCGCGCCGCCCGCCGGCCCGGGGGGTCGGTGAAGGCGGCGACTCCGGGCGGCTCCGGGGAGGCCAGGGCCCGCCCGGCGCGCTCATCGGTCGCGCCGGGCGTGATTCGCAGGCGGACCCCCAGGAACCCCTCGCCGGGCCGACCGGCCACGAAGCGATAGCCGACCTCGAAGTCGCTCGCCGGGCGCTCGTGTCGCCTCCCGAAGCGGTCGATGGTGAGGACGGCGATCACGTGGCGCCAGACTTCGCCACCCAGGGCTCCAGCGTTCAGCTCGAGCGCCCCGCCGAGGGTGCCCGGCAGCGCGCCGAAGAACGCCCCGGTCCCCAGGCCCCACGCGAGGCACTGCCCGGCCAGCCGGGTGCAGGCCACGCCAGCCCCGCAGACCACCTCGTCGTCGCCCGAGCGTTCGAGCCGTCCGAGCGCACGGCGGGTCGTGATCACGGCGCCGCGCCAGCCCCCGTCGCGCACGAGCAGTCGGGTGCCCGTACCCATCCAGAGCACGGGCAGGGCACCCCCGAGGGCGGCGACGAAGGCGACGAGGCTGGCCTCGTCGGCGGGTTCGAAGAACAGGTCGGCCCGTCCGCCGACGCCGAGGGCGGTCTGGCGCGCCAGGGGCTCGTCGCGAAGGACGAGCGCGTCGAGTTCGCTGGGCAGCGCGAGCGTGGTCACGACGGGTTCCGCCGGACGGGCGTCGCCGGTGCGCCGCGACGGGAAGCCACCAGGGCCCGCAGGCGTTCGTCGGCGTACTGGGTCAGGACCCCCGGGCAGCATCGCACGTGGGGGCAGGTCGCGCAGAAGCTCCAGTAGGTCTCGGCCCCGCGCCGTTGGCTGCGTCCGGCGACCCCCGTGTCGAGATCGATCTCCCACTCGGCCGCGTACAGGTCGACGACGTTGTGCTCGAAGCCCGGGAGCAGGCAGGTGGGAATGCTGAACACGAGCACCGCCACGCCCCCCTCGCGAGCGCGCGCCAGGGCGTCGGCGACGAGCCGCGCGGCGTCGGCCAGATCGAGGTGCAGGGCGTCTTGTTCGGGGCCCCGCCGGGCGGGCTGCTGCAGGGCGTGCAGCAGCACGCCGATGGGCTTGCCGTAGCGGCGCTGCAAGCGCGCGACCTCGTCCATGTAGGCCGGCAACAGGCGCGCGTTTTCGGCCGTGACGACCGCCGCCAGCACGACGTCGACGCCGGGCGCCGCCAGCAGGCGGTGCAGCCCCTCCAGCGCCTTGTCGTAGCCGACGCGCCCTCCGAACAGGTGCTCCTGTACGGCGGGGTCGAAGGCGTCCAGCGACAGGATGACCACGTTGACGCCGGCCGCGAGCGTGCGCGCCGTGAACCCGGCGTCGGCCAGCCGCAGGCCGTTGGTGACGAGCACGTGAGCCTCGAACCCCAACGAGGCCGCGTGACGCACGAGGTCGTGGAAGCCCGGGTGCACGGTGGGTTCGCCGCCCATGTAGCCGATGCCACGGAACCCGGCGCGGCGAATCGTCGCCACGAGGCTCCGCAGCTCGTCTTCGGACTCGAGCTTCGGCCCGTCGGAGCCCGCGCAGCAGTAGAGGCAGTCCACGTTGCACGCGTGGCCCAGCTTGATGGTGGGGCAAGGCCTCCACAGCACCTCGGCGACGCGGCGCACGGCGGGATCGTGGGGCAGGTGGGCCAGCGCTCCATTCAGGACCATCATCGGCAAGGTTCGCCGTGTGGTGGCCCCGGTGGGGGTGGGCGTCGGGTCCGGGTTCGGCTCGACGGAGGCCGGCGCGTCCCTGGCCGGGGCGCTGGCGTCGTCGGCGCGGGAGGTCCAGTGGGCGTCGCCGGGCAGGACCCGCAGGTACCGGTGCACGATCTTCAGGCACGTTCGAAGGTCGTCGCTCACCCGGCCGTTGTAGCGCACGGCGACCCCACCCTCGACGAAGAGGCTGGGCACGCCCGGGGCAGCGGGCTCGCACACCACGACGGCGCTTCGGCCGCCGAGCTCCACCGCGGCGAAGGCCTCGCACAGGCGCGCGTCGGACACGCGGAGCTCGCGCTTCACCCGGGCCATCATCTTTTCGAGCAACACCGTCTGCGCGGCGTCGAACCGTCGCCCGGCGGCGACCTCGACGCCGAACCGTTCGGCCGTGAGCGCGCCCACGTAGGAGGGGTCGCGGGGTGTGCTCATGGGCGGGCCTGCTCCACGTGAGCGCGCACGTCGGGGGTGGCGTACTGGCGCATCACGCCGACGCAATAGGCGGCGTGGGGGCAGGTGGTGCAGGCGGCCCAGTAGCGGCCGGGATCCCCCAGGCGCGAGCGCTCGATCACGCCCGTCGCGACCTCGACCACCCACTCGGTCGCGTACAGCTCGGACACGTTGTGCTCGTGGCCCGGCAGCACGCAGGGCGGATAGCCGAACGTGACGGCGGGGACCCCCCGCTCGCGGGCGCGCTCGAGGGCCGCGAGCGTGCGCTCTGCGGACTCGAGCAAGGGGAGGGGCAGCGCCTGCTGCGCCGAACCGGAGCGGAAGGGCTGCTGCAGCAGGCAGAGCATGACCCCCACGGGCCGCTGGTAGCGCTGCTGCAGGAGGGCGACCTCGTCGATGTAGCTCGGCAAATGGCCGGCGATGGGGGCGGTCACCACCGCCGATACCAGCAACTCGACCGCGGGCGCCGACAGTACGTGGTGCACTCCGGCCAGCGCGTCGCGGTGCAGGGAGCGACCCCCGTACAGGGGCTCCTGCACCGAGGGGTCGAACGAGTCGAGCGACAGGGTGACCGCGTTGATGCCCGCCGTGAAGAGCGCCGTCGCCAGATCGCTGTCGGCGAGGCGTACGCCGTTGGTCGCGAGCAACTGCCGCGTGAACCCGAGCGCCGCCGCGTGCCGGACGACCGTTGGAAAGCCGGGGTGGATGGTTGGCTCGCCGCCCATGTACCCGACGCCCCGGTAGCCGAGCGCGGCCAGGCCGTCGACGGTGCGGCAGAGCTCGTCGACGGGCATCAACGCCGCGCCCGAGGCACGGTTGCAGCAGTACGTGCAGTCCAGGTTGCAGGCGTGGCCGGTCTTGACCATGGGGGAGCCGTCGGCCAGCAGCCGGGAGGCCCAGGCGGCCCCGGCGTCGTGCCAGGGGCGCTCGTCGACGTCGCTCATTCCGAGCACCGGGAGGCGCACGGCGGGGGCGCTGGCTTCGGCGTCGCGACCCTGTGGTCTCTCCGGGCGGTCCATGTTCCTCCGCGACTGAGGATCGCATCCTAAGGAGCGCCGTCCGCGGTCGTCAACGTCAAAGCGTGCGCCGTGTTGCCGGTCGGCGCTCGGCTCCACGGGTGGGCGGGAGCGTCAGGGCAGCGGGCTCACGATCCACAGGGCGTGGTGGCGAACGTCACTCGGGACGGCCGCCAGGAAGCTCGGGTTCTCGAGGTAGACCGCGTTGCCTGCCCGGGAGAGCGGCGCCGCGGGCGGGGCGTGGTCGTCGAGCAGCACCCTCTTGCGGCACCACGCGCGGCAGGGCGCGTCGTGCGACACCGCCAGGGGGCCTTCGCAGGCAGCGCGCAGTTGGCAGTGCCTGCCCAGGGTCAGGTACGTCCAGGGCACGTGCAGCGACAGGGGCCTCCAGCCGAGCACCGACGGATCGAGGCCCTGAGGCACCGGGTCGAGGCTGGCACGCGTGACCCCGAAGGCTTCGGCCAGGGCGCGCTCCTCGGTCGTGCTCCACGCCGGCAGTCGCGACACCCTGCGCTGGTTCTCCTGCACCTCCGAGGGGTCGGCGCCGTCGACCGCCCGCAGGTCGGGGACCGGTGCGCTGCGCGACCAGCGCTCGAAGCGCTTCATGCGGCCCATGATCCGACCGAGGACCGGGCGCAGCGGGGGATGGGCGTGGACCAGCGCGACCGTGCCCCACTCGGCGCACACGACCTCGAGATCGTCCCGGTCTGTCCGGACGAGCGCCCGCAGGAGTTCCGCCACGGCTGCCTCGCGCGAAGCGTACGTGGGGGGGAGCACCACCCCCGGCGCGAGCCCGTGGCGTTCGGCCACGGCGGCCAGGCGCCGCACCGAGGCCGGCGTGGGAGTGAGGTGCTCGCACGTCTCGTGGCCTACGTAGAGGCGCGTGAAGGGCGCCGCGTCGAGGGCGTCGCCTGCGAGCGCCAGCAGGCGCTCGAACGCGCTGCGCTCGCGCCCGGTGCGAAAGCCGGCGTCGAGCAGCAGCGAGCGCCAGCCGCCGCGACGGACGGAGCGCGCCCACAGGTCGGCGCGGGCGGCATCGGGGGCGAACAGCGCGGTCTCCATGTCACCTCGTCGGGTCCAATGCGCTACAGGCTCCCGGCCGGGCGGAGCCAGCAGTTCGAGCCGTTGCAGTAGGCCGGGTCGTCGAGGGCCGCCCGGCAGGCCGCGGGCGACAGGTCGCCGCGGTCGAGCAGCGCGCGCACCCGGCGTACCGTCTCGAGGGCCTCGGTCGAGCGCCCCGGGACCTTGACGTATCGGACCCCGAGCTCGCGCAGGCGCGCCAGGGCGCACAGATTGCAGCCTCCGGTGTTGGGTCGCATGACCGGCGAGATCGCCTCCCGGTCGGCGCGCCGGGCCTCCTCGGTCTCGACCGGCCGCTCGAACGCCGCCGTCCGCGACGCCGTGTCGAGCACGACCCGCGCCGTGTGCGAAGAGCAGAAGTCGCGCGCGGTCCCGTACCCGTGGCAGGTCAGGCACAGCGCCCCGTTGAAGGCGCACCACTCCCCCAGGAGGAAGGCCTCGAGCTCGAGCCCGAGGTCGGCCGCCGGTGTCGCGAGCGCCTCGAGATCGGCCAGGTTCGTCTCGCGGGGCAGGATGATCCGCGAGAAGCCCAGCCGCGCGGCGAGCTCGAGCGCTGCCCGGTTGTAGACCGGGGCCTCGCCGCTCGCCACGAGGTGCGCGTCGGGGTGGCGTCGATGATAGCGCGCCGCGAGCGGGAGGCTGCCGAGGATGAGGCCGTGCGCGCCGACTTCGAGCGCGGTCGCGGCGATCTCGTCGGCCAGGGGAAGCTGCTCGGGAGCGATCAGGTGCTCGTTCAGCGCGACGTGCGTGAGCAGCCCGAGCGTCGAGGCGGCCTGGACGACCCGCGCAAGCTGCTCGCGAGCGCCGATCTGGATGCGGGAGCGATACCGCCGGTTCGGGCTCGCCTCGAAGCCGTACCGCTCCGCCCAGGCTTCGGGGACGTAGCCGACGAAGAGCTCGTCGACGCCCGCCCCGGCGAGCGCCGCGACCGCTTCGTCACCGGCCTGGCCGCCGAGCCCGGCCACGATGCGGATGTCTCGCACGCGCCCTCCGCTGGTGAACGCTTCGAACGGTCGATGGTAGGGAGCAGGGGCCCCCGTTGTCAACGCGGGGCGGGGACGCGACGCCCCGGGGCCCGGTTCGGGGCTCGGCGCGGCCTACGAGAGGCGCGCGATCAGCAGGTCGATCACGTCGTCGATGAGCCGGGTCCGCTCGTTCGCATACCGGATCCGGTAGGCGCCCGCGACCTTGTAGTACCCTTTGTCCTCCATCGAGCCGTGGAAGACCATCAGGTCGGGCTGCGCCGTGCCGTTGCCGGGAAGCCACAGCCCCACATCGTCGAACCGGATCGCGGCGCGAAGGCCGGGGAAGGCCGCCCTGGCGTCGTCGAGGGCGCCGGCCAGGGCCGGGTCGGAGCGCCCCTGCAAGCGCGGAGCCTGGCCCGGGCCGTCTTGTCCGGTGGCCCTCGGATCGTCGGTCGTCGGGTCGCCGGGCGTTGATTCTCCGACGCAGGCGAGCCCGCGCGCGACCACGAGGCGGGGCAACTCGCGCGCCAGCGCGTCGACACCCACCGGGGGCGACAGCCGCCCCGCGATGTCGGCGAGCGACGTGGAGCGCACGGTCGAGGGCCAGCGGGAGCCGGGGCGCGCCGGTAGGTGCTGAACCCCCGGGCACGCCAGGAAGAGCGCACACTCCCGGCAGGGCACCGCGGCCCGCGTCGGAGGCGCCAGGCCTTCGGATTGTTCGACCAGGCCGCCACGCGCCCCGGCGCTGCCGCCGCCCACGACGAAGGTGCCCCGGAGCGCCCGCTCGAGATCGTCGGACAGGTGTTCGTTGCCCGGCAGCAGGCACAGAGGCAGGCCTGCGAATCGCGCGCGCGCCAGGCAGCGCTGCCGCCGGAGCGCTTCGACGAACGCGTGCAAGCCCTCGGCGTCGAACGGCTGGGCGTCGTTCGGCGGCGCGGAGTTCCCCCCCTGCACGACGAAGCGCAGGGCCGGCGGGGGGCTCGACAGGCGAGCGTCGACGTCGGCGAGCCACTCGGCCAGCCCGGCCGCCAGACGTGGCGTGGCAGGAACGTCGACGCTCACGGCGAAGCGCCGCGCCTCGGGGGCGCTCCGGTTCCAGGCCCCGAGCGCGGCGGCCCCGGCCGGGGCGGGCCCGTTGGTCGGATCCCACGCCAGGCGCACCCGTCGCACGCCGGCCCCGTACAGAGCCTCGAGCAGCCCCGGTTGCTCCAGCCCCGCGCCGCTGGTGGTCAGGGAGGTCTCCGACCCCAGGGCGAGCATCTCGGTTGCCCAGGGCACCAGGTGGGGAGAGAACGGCGCTTCGTCGGCGACCGTGCCCAGGTTGTCGACCCTCCCGGCGAACAGTCGGCCCACCTCGAGGGCGCGCGGCAGATCGGTGAGCGCGACGACGGCGGAGGTCACGCGTCGCTGGTAACCGAAGCGATCGAACGACGTGACGACCGGCCCCTGGACCTCGAAGTCGAGGTCTTCGACCGGCTGCGCAGACTGGGTGCCCAGGCGCGGTCGAGGCGTGGACGCGACGTTGCACGCACACGCGGAGCGGCTGCCGGCCGGTCCCTCCTGGCGCAGGGAGGGATTGGCCTCGGGGTCTCGATCGAAGGCCACGAGACGCAGGCGGTGCTCGAGATCCTCGCCGCTGTCGCCAAGCGCGGCCACGAAGCCCCGTATGCTCCGGGTGAGCGGAGTCGGCCAGGGGGCGTGGCCCGGTACGGGTACATCGAACACGCCGGGGCAGAAATGGCGCAGCGTGCAACCGCTGCAGACGTGAGCGTGGGTCGGCGACAGCAGCGCGTTGCCCAGCAGGCACCACTCGACGATCTCGGTCGAGTCGACGCCGCGGTTGCCGAGCCAGGCGTCGCGGGCCAGGATGCGGGCCGGCTCGTTGGCGAACGTCTCGTGGCCCTTCAGCAGGCACAGGGGCACGTACGAGAACGTGAGCTCGAAGTCGGGTCGCGCGAGGGCCATCGCGTCGTCGGCCACCCTGGCCACGTCGCTGAGGTCGGGGCGCAGGCTCGGTGCGCCGAGCGCCCGGTTCATCCAGCGCATGGTCTCGATCCGCAGGCCGGGCAGGCGGCCCGGGAACAGCGCGCGAACGGCGTCGAGGTACTCGGCCATGCGGCCCGCGATGCGGCGCGTGATCACGAGCCCGAGGGTCACTTCGAGGTCCGGGTGTTCGGCCATGGCCGAGGCCACGTTCCGGAGGGCGCGCTCGAACACGGGCAACTGGCCGTGCGTCCCCGTGATGACGTCGAAGTCGTCGGCGCCCAGGGCATGGCACGACAGCAGGATGCTGCGGAGGCCCGCGTCGAGGGCGTCGCGGAGCACGCGCGGTCGCGCGAAGGCCAGGCCGTTGGTGCCGATGGCGAGCGTGGTCCCGCGCGCCGTGACCGCGCGGGCGAAGTCGAGGAAGTGCGGGTAGAGGATGGCCTCACCGGCGCACGACATGACGGTGGGCACCCGGCCGCTGAAGAACTCGGCCAGGGCCAGTGCGCTCTCGAGGGGCAGCTCGTCAGGGGCGCAGGGGGCGCGGCGCGGCTCGATGCAGATGGCGCAGTCGGCGTTGCAGCGCGTGGTCAGCGACAACGTCGCCCCGGCGATCGGCCGCACGGAGCTCAACTCGTCGCGGAACTCGAGCCGGCCGTCCGGGGTCTCGACCACGGCCGGGCTGGCGATGCGTGGTCGGCTGAGGTCGGGGTGGGGAGGATTCATGGCCGCTCGAAGTCCGCGCATCTCACGCCCTTTCTCAGAAAGGCTAGCCCAATTGCGTCGCGCCGGTCAAGTGCGTGCGACCGGCGCCGGCGCTCCGTGCGCGCGATTCCCCGTTGACCGGCCAGCGAGGCGGCCTTACCATTTTTGCACACAACATTCTTCCCTGGGAGGGAGAACATGAAGCTGATGACGGTAGTGCTCCTCGGTTTGTTCGCGGTGGCGTGCGGCGGCGGCGGCGGTAGCAGCGCTCCCTTGGAGGTTACGGAGACGGAGAAGGCTGCGGCGAAGACCACGGTCGATTCGGTCCGACAGCTCGACACCCTGAAGAGCGACAAGGGCAGCGACCAGGCGATGAGCGGTCTGGGGCAGGTCTATAGCAGCTCGGCCCAGTTGGTCGCCAAGAAGCAGCAGGCTGAGCTTGGCACGGGCAACCCCTACGCGCTGTCCCCCGATTACGAGCAGATCGCTTCCGCGCTCAGCCAGGATTGCTACACCGTCAACGGCGACACCGTTACGTACAACAACTGCAATTACGGCGGCGGCGGCAGCAACTTCACGATCAACGGAACGATCACGACGTCGGGCGACACCGTTACGATCGACCTTACGATGGTCGGCGACTACTCGGGGCAGGCGTGGGACTACACGTGGTCGGGCACCGTCACGGTGACCGCCACCTCCATCGACGGCAACCTCTCGTTCGCGTTGAAGATGAACGCGCAGGGTATGGACATAATCTACGATGTGTCAATCGACTTCAACGCCATCGTTCTCGACGCGAGCGGATGCGCCATTGGTGGCGGGATGGTTATCGATTCTTCCACCGAGACGGGTGGGTACGGCGGATACGACACGTCGGTCGAGGTCACCTTCGGGCCGGCGTGCGGCGACGTGGCGATGTTCTAGCACTTTTTGACCCGTCCGGCGGCCGCGGATAGAATCGCGGCCATGCGCACCCTCCTTCCCCTCATCTCCCTGGTCTTCACCGTCAGCGCGTCGCTCTCGGCCGCCCCGCGCGTGATCGAGGTCGACGGCGAAACGGTGGTCCTGCAACTGGCCCCCGAAGACGACGTGCGCCCCGGCGAGGCGGCCACGCTCTTCTTCGCGCGGCAGCTTCCGAAGCAGCGCGTCGAGGTGCACGTGGCCGAGATCCGCGTGCTGTCGTGCGAGGCGGGGCGCTGTCGCGCCGAGGTCCTCCGGCGGCAGCGGCCCGTGGAGCCGGGCTACGAGATGATCCTGCACCGGGTTCGCGAGACCCACGTGCTCCCGGGGGGGCCCGGCGGCGTTCCGGCCTCCAGCCCCACGGCTCCCGTCGAGCCGCCGTCGACCTCGGCGCGTTTGCACGTGACCGGCGGGCCCGTCGACGCGCGGGTCCGGGTCGACGACGTCGCGGTCTGCGCCGAGGTGCCGTGCGCGCTCGAGGTGGCGGCGGGGGCCCACGAGGTGCGCGTCGAGCTCGAGGGCTACATGCCCTTCACGGGGGCCTCCACCGCGGCGCTCGGCCAGGTCTCCGAGGTCGAGGTGCACCTCGAGCACCGGCCGATCATCGACGTGCAATCCACTCCCGCGGGGGTCCTGGTGCAGCTCGACGGCGAAGAGGTGGGCCGCACGCCCATCGCGTTCGCGCTCGAGCGCGCCCTGCCCGGCCGCGTGGCGCTCTCGCTCGAGGGCTACGAGCTGCAGGAGCTCGAGATCGTGCCGCGCGCCAACGAGACGTTGCGGCTCACCCCCCTGTTGCTGCGCAAGCGCCTGGCCCGGGCCGAGGGCTGGCGTGTGGCCGGTATCGTGGCCACGTCGGTGGGTGCCGCCCTGGCCAGCGCCGGAGGGGTGCTGCTCTTCCTCGGCGACTGGCAAGACAGCCGCGCCACCGATCTGCACCAGCGCTACCTGGCGCTCCCGCCGGGAGGTCCGCCGTCGGCCTACCTGACGGCCTGGAACGACGTCGAGGCGGCCGTCGAGCGTTCCCGCCGTTACGGGATGTCGGGGGCCAGCATGCTGGGGGTGGGCGCCGGCATGACGCTCTTCGGACTGCTGGCGTGGCTCGATCCGTTCGACTGGTGGGTCCGCACCGCGCCGGTGGCGGCGCCAACGCCCGATGGGCAGGGCGCGTCGCTCGAATGGAGGGGCACGTGGTGAGCCGTCTTCGCGTCGTATTCTTCCTGGCGGGGTTGCTCGCGTCGGGCTGTTGGAGCGACCCGTCCGACTTTCCGCGCAGCAACGCCTCCGATCCCCTGGCCGACGCCGATGACGACGGCGTGCTCAACCAGGACGACAACTGTCGCTTCGACGCGAACCCCGCGCAAGACGACCTCGACTCCGACGGCGTGGGCGACGTGTGCGATCTCTGCCCCACCGCCGCCGACCCCGACAACGGCGACGGCGACGCCGACGGGCTCGGCGATGCGTGCGACAACTGCCCCGACGCGATCAACGTGGGCCAGTACGACGGCGACGACGACGGCGCGGGCGACGCCTGCGACCTCTGTCCGCTGCTGGCCCACCAGGACGACGCCGATGGCGACGGCGACGGCGTGCCCGACGCGTGCGACGATTGTCCGAGCACGGCCGACGGGGAACAGACCGACACCGACGGCGACGGTGTGGGCGACGCCTGCGACGCCTGCGAAGGGGTCGACGATCTCCTCGGTCCCGACGGCGACGGCGACGGCGTGCGCGACGCGTGCGACGATTGCCCGGCGGCGCCCGACCCCGAGCAGCAGGACGGTGACCACGACGGCGCTGCCGATGCCTGCGACGTCTGCCCCGCGGTGCAGAACCCGGGCCAGGAAGATCGCGACCACGACGGCGTGGGCGATGCCTGCGACGCTTGTCCGGACGCGCCCGACGCCAAGCAGGCCGACTCCGACGACGACGGCGTGGGTGACGCGTGCGACGTGTGCCCGACCAAGGTCGATCCCGACCAGGTCGACGGCGACGGCGACGGCGCGGGCGATGCGTGCGACGCGTGCCCTTCGGTCGCGAACCCGGAGCAGGACGACAGCGACGGCGACGGCCTGGGTGACGCCTGCGACAACTGCCGCGTCGCGGCCAACGCCACCCAGGGCGACGGCGATCTCGACGGCTTCGGCGACCCCTGCGACGTGTGCCCCGCGCGCTACGATCCGGCCCAGGTCGACAGCGACGGCGACGGCAAGGGCGATGCCTGCGAGGCGTGGGTGCCCACGGTGGGGCTGGACGAGCCGCGCGTGCTCGACGTGCCCGGCGGCCCCGATCTGGTGGTCGGGGGCGATTGGGATCGCGACGGCAACGTCGATCTGCTCGCCACGCTGGCGCACGCTGCCGGCGGCGTGGCCTGGATTCCGGGCCACGGCGAGACCGCCTGGGGCCCGCCCGTGGTGCACGCCACGCTGCCCCTGCCGTCGTCCGTGGCGCTGGCCGACCTCGACCGCGACGGCGCGCTCGATCTGGTGGTGGGCCACGCGGGCGCGTCGGTGGTGCGCGTGTTCTCGTGGGGTTCGCCCTCGGGCGTGGTCGACCTGCTCGACCTCGCGCTGCCGTTCGTGGCCGAGCACGTGGCCGCTGGCGATCTCGACGGCGACGGCTGGCTCGACCTGGTGGCAGGCTCCGAGGCCGACGGCGCCCTGGCCGCGTTCCGGCGCGTCGCGCCGTGGTCGTTCGAGCAGTCGTGGGCCGACGCGCCGCCGAACGTGCGTTCGCCGTGGCTGGTGCCCTCGCTCGAGGGGCGCCTCGACGTGCTCGCCCTGTCGACCGACACCGAGCCCGCGTTCCTGCCCTATTCGGGCCTCGGCGACGCCACTTTCGTGACCGGAGCTCCCCTGGCGCTCCCCTTCGAGGCCACCGAGCTGGCCTGGGGCTTCATCGACGACGATCCGCGCGTCGACCTCGTGGTCACCGGCCTGGCCGCGGGGCAGGCGCAGGTGCTGCGCCAGGACGCCAACGGTCGCTTCAAGCTGCACGGCCCGGCCCTGGCGCTGGGGTCGCCCTCGTGCCCCATCCTGACCGACTTCACGGGCGACGGCGTGACCGACCTGGGCGTGTTGCTCCTGACCCAGGGCGTCATCACCGTGCTGGCCGGTGACGGCCTGGGCGGCTTCACCCCCGTGCCCCTGCTCACGGCGTTGCCGGTGGGCGCGGGCGCCACGCACTGGACGCTGGTCGACAAGAACCGCGACGATCGGCCCGACTGGGTGGTGACCGACCCCAACTCCGAGCAGATTCGAGTCTATCTGGCCGAGTAAGCGCTCACGTCGCGCCACGTCGCCAGCAGGGCAGCCAGGGCGGCCTCCCGGGGGAAGCGCGCGGCGCGCTCGCGGCCGTTGGCGCCGAGCTCGCGGGCCAGCGCCGGCTCCCGCGTCAGGGTGTCGGCCGCGGCCGCCAGCGCGGCCGGGTCGTTGGGCGGCACCACCAGACCGGTGACGCCGTGCTCGAGCCAGTCGGGGGTGCCCCCGAGCGCGGTGCCGATCACCGGAACGCCCGCCGCCAGGGCCTCGAGGCCCGCCAGGCCGAAGGGCTCCTGCCACAGGCTCGGGAACCACAGGGCGCGGGTGTGCGCGAGCAGGCGGGCCAGGCCCCGGCGGTCGAGCCAGCCCAAGCCGCGCACGCGCCCGGGGTGGGCCGCCACCGCCGCGGCCACCTCGCTGGCCAGCGGGCCGTCGCCCGCCACGGCCAGGGGAACGGACGTGCGCAGCTGCAGCGCGGCCGCCAGGGCCACCCGCAGCCCCTTCTGCCAGGCGAGTCGCCCCGCGAACACGTGGAAGGTCGGCGCGGCGCTGCCCACGCGCGCCCGCTCGGCGTTCACGGCCTCCACGAACGCGGGGTCGACGAAGGGCGGCGCCAGCACGAGCCGGTCGGGAGCGACGCCAACGGCCGCGAGCTCGGCCTGCATGTAGCGCGACACGACGACCACCCGGGCCATCGCGGCGAGCGCCGCCAGCCGGCGCTGCGTGAGGGTGAGCATGCGGTCGGTGTAGCCCCGATCATCGAAGCACGCCGCGCACTCGCGCCCGAGGGGGGCGGAGCAGGCCGACCCGTCGGGGTGCACCTTGCCGCGCCCGGGACAGAAGGCGCGGTGGTCGTGGGCCGTGACGACGCCCCGGCCCGTCGCCGCCACGTGCTCGAGCACCGCGGGATCCTGCACGTCGTTCACGTGCACCACGTCGGGCGCCACCTCGTCGAGCAGCGCGTCGAGGCGCGCCAGGGTGGCGCGCCGACCCCGCGACCCGAGGCCCTTGCGTTCGAGGCCTTTCACGACGCGCGGCGCGGCGCCCGGCCAGGCGTTCGGCGCCAGCAGGGGGTCGACGCCCCCGACGCCCACGTGCGCGTCGACCCCGGCGCCGAGGCCGTGGACCACGTCGAGCAGCCAGCGCCCGGCGCCGCCGCGATCGTTGAGGTGCGCTTCGAGGAAGAGGACGCGCAACCTCACCCCTTCCCGTCTGCCGTCTCGCCGTGCTTCAGCTCGTTGCGCTTCAGGAGACCCCAGCCCGTGACCCCGGGCCCCACCAGGCAGTTGCGACCCACCCTGGCGCCCTTGGGGATGCGCGCCCCCTTGCCCACCAGCGTGATGCCGCCCGTCACGTGCTCGGGGAAGCGCCGGTTCGGCTCGTCGGATTGCCCGTGGCCCACGACGCACTCCTCGCAGAACCACGCCTCGTTGTCGGCCACCACCCGATCGAGCTCGGCTCCGGCCTCGACGGTCACGCGGTGCAGCAGCACCGAATCGCGCACGACCGCTCCCTTGGCCACCACCACGCCCGTGGAGAGCACCGAGTTGATGACGGTGCCTTCGATGACCGCGCCCCTCGACACCAGCGAGTTGTGAACGGCGGCGCTCTTGGCGAGGCGCGCCGACGGCAGCGTGGCCATGTAGGGGATCTCGAGGTTGGTGCGCACCTTCCAGGCCGCCAGATCGAGGCCGGTGCCCGGGTTCAGGGCGTCCATGCAGGCCTCCCAATAGGAGCCGATGGTGCCCACGTCGCGCCAGTAGCCCGAGAAGCGGTGCACCTGCACGCGAGCCTGGTCGAGCATGGCCGGGATCACGTGCTTGCCGAAGTCGTTCACGCTGGCCGCCGTGGTGCTCTCGAGCGCCTGCAGCAGCAGCTCGGTGTCGAAGACGTAGATGCCCATCGACGCCAGGTTCGACCGGGGCTTCGGCGGCTTCTCCTCGAAGTCGACCACGCGCCCGTCGTCGTCCGCGATCACGGTGCCGAAGCGCGGGGCCTCCGCCCAGGGCACCTCCATGACTGCCAGCGTGACGCCCGCCTTCCGCTCGCGGTGCTCGGCCACCATGGGCCGGTAGTCCATCGAGTAGATGTGGTCGGCCGAGAGGATGAGCACCTGCTTGGACTTGAAGCGCCGGATGAAGTCGAGGTTCTGGCGCACCGCGTCGGCGGTGCCGTGGTACCAGTCGCGCTCCTCGCGCTGGATCGGCGGCAGGATGCGCACGAGGCGCGTGCGCCCGAGCAGGTCCCACGCGGCGCCGTTCGAGATGTGATCGGTGAGCGCGACCGGTCGGTACTGCGTGAGCACGCCCACCTTCGTGAGGCCCGAGTGCATCACGTTGGTGAGCGTGAAGTCGATGATTCGGTAGTTGCCCGCGAAGGGCACCGCCGGCTTGGCGCGCCGTTCGGCCAGCACGTTCAACCGGCTGCCGCGGCCGCCGGCCAGGAGCATCACGACCACGTCGTTCATGCGAGGGTCCCCTCCTCCGTGACGGTCGCCCCGCTGGGGACGGGATCGACGGGCAGGCTGGTGACGCCGGGGCTGACCATGACGTTCTTCTCGATCTTGGCCCCTGCGGGGATCGCCGAGTTCTTGCCGAAGACCGTCAGGCCGCTCTGCAGGCTGGCTCCGATCACGCTGTTGGGCGTGAGCGGGCCCATCAGGCCTACGGTGGCGTTGCCGCCGATGCGCGTGCCCTTGTCGGCGATGACCTGGTCGAGGATGGCGCCGGGGCCCACCTCGACGTCGTGCATCAGGATCGAGTTGCGCACCTGGGCGCCAGGATGCACGCGCACGTTGGGCCCGAGCATCGAGCCGCTCACCGAGCCCTCGATGACGCAGCCGGGCGACACCACGCTGTCGGAGACCTGCGCCCGCGCCAGGAAGCGCGCTGGCGGGGCGAAGGCCAGCCCCTGGTTCTCCTGGTTCGTCCGGATCGTGCGCGCCGGACCGCACAACAGGCCACCGGGCCGCACGCAGGCGAAGTTCGACTCGAAGAACTGGTCGACGGTCTTGGTGTAGGCCCAGTACCCGTCGTATACATAGCCGTAGGCGCTCTTCTCTTCGACCGCCCGTGGGACGATCTCATCGTACAGCTGGAACGTACGCCCGGAGCGCTGGTTCTCTTTCAGCCAGCGCACGAGCGCCGTCGTCCGGAACACGTAGATGGTGAGGCTCGCGAGGTCGGAGCGCGGATGCTCGGGCTTCTCTTCGTAGTGGGTGAGGCGCCCTTCGCCGTCGAGCACGCCCATGCCGTAGCGCACCTTGCCCCCCAGGGGCATGCGCTGGAAGACCGCGGTGACGTCGGCGCGCCGGGCAGCGTGGAAGGCGAGCAGCGGTGCGTAGTCCATGACGTAGGGGTGGTCGCCCGACAGGACCAGCACGTGCTCGGGCGCGTAGCGCTCGATGAAGAACAGGTTCTGGTAGAGCGCGTCGGCCGTGCCGCGGTACCAGTCGAACTCGCTGCCGCCCTGGAACGGCGGCAGGATCTCGCAGGTGCGGTTGCGGCCCACGAAGCCCCAGGGCTCGCCGACGCCCACGTGGTCCATGAGCGAGTAGGGCCGGTACTGCGACAGCAGGCCCACCTGTTCGAAGCCCGAGTTCGCCAGGTTCGACAGGGCGAAGTCGATCATGCGGTAGGTGCCCGCGAAGGGCACGGCCGACTTGGGGCGACGCGCCGTGAGCACGCCCATCTCGTTGACGCGGCCGCCTGCCAGGATGAAGGCGATGGTGTTCATTCGAAGGGGTTCCCCAGCCAGCGTTCGAGGGTTCGGTCATGGCGGACGAGGTACGCCACCTCGGCTGCCTCCAGGAAGACGGTGTGCCGGTAGCGCGCGCGGCGGTCGGCGACGATCAGCGTGACGCCGCCGTCGCTCTCCTGCCGCACGATCAGCCGCTCGTCGCGGCGCAGCAGGCGCGCCACCCGGCCCAGGTAGTGCGCGTAGCGCAGGATGGGGAGGGTACGGGGATCGGAGAACACCTCGAAGGCCCGGTTGCGGCTGATGGGCACGCCCAGCGCCTCGAGGGCCATCAAGCGTTCGAGCGTTCGTCGTCCGCGCACCGTCGCCTCCGTTACTTCGAGCCGTGCCAGGTGCCCTTGACCGGCTGACCGCCGGAGCGGCCTGTCCACGAGCCGTTCACCGAGGCACCCTTGAACGTGCCGTTCAGCCGGATCCAGTCGGCGCCCACGCGCGACTCGAGGTAGATGTTGTTGCCCCGCAGGCGCTTGCGCACCACCACCAGGCGCTTGCCGTTCAGGGTGGCGTCGGCCGAGGCGACCCCGCGCCCCACCACGCGGAACGACACGTGGCCCTTGGTCTGGCCGCCCAGGGTGCCGTTCCAGCGGCCGACCAGGGGCGAGGCCTCGACGGGCTTCTTCTTCTCTTGCGCGGGGCAGCCCTTCAGCCCGTCGGCCAGCGCCTTCGTGAACTCGGCGTCGTCCTTCACCTGGGCGCGCGCGGCGGCGTAGGTGGCCTCGTCGAGGCCGTACTCGTCGAGCAGGATGGCCGAATACTCCTCCTGCTCCTCCTTGGGCAGGTTGGTGCGGGTCGCGCACTCGAGCTTGATCGCGAGCGCCAGCAACCCCTCCTTCGTGGCCCCCTTGGCCACGGGCATGCACGCGGTCGCCAGCTTCTCGGCCTGGTCGAGGCCGTACTCCTCCTGGTCGGCGGCGAAGCTCTCGGCGGTGTAGCCCGCCTTGGCCAAAATGCCCGTGGTCAGCGCCTCGATCTGGGTCGCGTCGGCCCGGGCGGCGGCGCAGGTGAGCTCGGCGAAGACCTTGGCGAACTCGTCGGCGCTCTTGCCCTTGCGGGGCATGCAGGCGGCCTTGCGCGACTCGGCCTCGATGGTGCCGAACTTCTCCATGTCGGCCAGGTAGCTCTCGCCCGAGTAGGCGTGCTTCGTCAGGACCTCGACGCGCTTCTTCTCGCGGTTGGCCGGGTCTTCGAGCACGGCCAGCGCGCACTCGAGCTCGGCGAACGCGACCACGAACTGCTCCTTGGTGCGCGCGGGAGGCTCCACGGGCGCGGGCGCGGCGGCCGGAGCGGGGGCCACGGCGGGGGCAGCCGCCGGCGCGGCGGCGGGGGCGGGCGCGGGCTCGGAGGGCTTGTTGCCGAGCAGATCGTCGATCTTTTCGCAGCCCAGGCTCCCCGTGACCAGCAGCGCGAGCAGCGCAAACCTCGTGAGCAGGCGCATGGTTTCTCCCCCCGATGGACGTGTCGCGCAAACGCCGGCGTGGCCGACGAGCCCATGATACGGCCCAAGGGGCCGGCTGGCAACGGGGAGGGAACGAGGAAACGGTGAGGGTGGGTCGAGGCTTCGCTCGACAGGGAGGGAGGCCCGGGCGGGCGCCTTTCCCAAGGGGCGATTCACGAATCGCCCCTACCTACCGTCACGGGACCAGCGACCGCTACTCCTTCCACGCGGAGGGGCTGGCCAGCCAAGCCGATCAGGGTCTCCGGTGATGTGAGTTGATCCGGGCTCCACCCTCGGCGACAATGCTAACGAATGTTGTTGGGAGCACGCGGCTGCATGTCGCTTTCAGAGATCCAGGGGGTGTTCGCGGCCAGCTTGGCGGACCTCGGCCAGCGCTACCGCGTGCGCTCGCTCGGCCTGTTCGGTTCGAGAGTGCGCGGCGACGCCGGCCCGGCAAGCGACCTGGACGTGCTCGTCGAGTTCGACGTGGCGCCGACCCTGTTCGAGTTCGTTCGGCTCGAAGACGAGCTCAGCGGTCTCTCCGGCGCCAAGGTCGATCTCGTCCTGCGCGACTCGCTGCGGCCCGAACTGGCCGCGCGCATCCTGGGCGAGGTCGTCCCCTGCCATGGCTGAACGTATCCATCAGCATTTCCTCAACGACATGCTCGACGCGGTTCGCGCCGCGCGGGAGTTCACCTCGGGGGTCGAGTTCGAGGCCTTCTGCCGCAACCGCGAAAAGCAGTTCGCGGTGGTCCGTGCGTTCGAGGTGCTGGGCGAGGCGGCGAAGAACATCCCAGCGACCGTTCGAGCGCGGCACGCACACCTGCCGTGGCGCGAGATGACCGGCATGCGCGACAAGGTCATCCACGGGTACTTCGGGGTGAACCTGGAGATCGTGTGGCGTACTGTCGCGGAGGAGTTTCCCAAGCTCGAGCGCGGCCTGATCGCGATCATCGAGGCGGAGTTCCGACTGGAACCGCCGGAGTAGTCTACGCGCCCGACACAACCTTCCCGCCCTTGCGCACCTCGACGATGCGGCCCTGCAGCTCCCAGTTGAGGAACGGGGTGTTGCGGCTCTTCGAGACCAGGCAGTCCTTGGTGCAGCGCCACGAGGCGGCCTCGTCCCAGAGGACGAAGGTGGCGGGGCCGCCCTCGCGGAGGGTGCCGGCGTCGAGGCCGAGCACGCCCGCGGGGCCCACGGTCAGGGCCCGGAGGGCGGTCTTCAGGGGCAGCACGCCGCGCTTCACCAGGCGCAGGAGCAGGGGCAACGCGGTCTCGAGCCCGATCATGCCGGGCCGGGCCAGGCCGAACTCGACCTCCTTGAAGCGCCGGTTCACGGGGTTGTGGTCGGTGACGATGGCGTCGAGCGTGCCGTCCTTCAGCCCCTCGATGAGGGCCAGCCGGTCTTCGTTGGTGCGCAGCGGCGGCACCACGTAGAGGTTCGTGTCGTAGGCGGCGAGCTCTTTCTCGGTCAGCAGCAGGTGGTGCACGGCCACGTCGGCCGTGACCTTCACGCCCAGGTGCTTGGCGTCGCGGACC
Source organism: uncultured Myxococcales bacterium (assembly GCA_964494475.1). Classification (GTDB taxonomy): domain Bacteria; phylum Myxococcota_A; class UBA9042; order CAZBRS01; family CAZBRS01; genus CAZBRS01. Next base: position 26,118 of record CAZBRS010000015.1, read on the forward strand.
AGCTGCACGGCCCGGGCGGTCGAGAGCTTCTGCAGGTGCAATCGCGCGCCCGTGTGCTCGGCCAGCTTCAGGTCGCGGAACACCGCCACCTCTTCGGCCAGGGCCGGGGCGCCCGCGACGCCGAGGCGCGTCGACATCTCGCCCTCGTTGACGCGGGCCTTGCCGGTGAGGTTCGCGTTCTGGGCCAGCGAGAAGACCGGCAGGCCGAAGCAGGCGGCGTACTCGAGCACGCGGCGCAGCAGGGTGCCGTCCGAGAGCGGGGTGTCGCCCGAGCCCACGGCAACGGCACCGCCGAGCTTCAGGTCGCCGATCTCGGCGATCTCCTTGCCCGCGTTGCCCACGGTGGCGCAGCCGATGGGGGCCACGTCGACGAGCCCGAGGGCCGACACGCGCTGGGTCAGCGCCTCGACGGCCGAGCGCCGATCGCAGGGCGGCTCGGTGTCGGGGCGGGGCGCCACGGTGGTGAAGCCCCCGGCCGCGGCCGCGCGCGAGAAGGTCTCGAGGTCTTCGTCGACCTCGAAGCCCGGCTCCCCCGTGAAGGCGCACAGGTCGACGAAGCCGGGGGAAAGGTTCTTCCCCTGCTGGTTCACCACGTGGTGCGAGTCGTCGTACGTGCGGGTCTTGGCGGCGGGGTGGAGGGCCACCACGCGCTCGTCGTCGAACACCAGGTCGACGCGCGACTCGGTGCCGTCGGTGGGGTCCAGGTAGTGCAGGTTCCGGTAGACGGTCTTCATCCCATCCCTCGTCGTTCGCAGATTAGACGATCGCCTCGTTGGCCTTGCCGCCGCCCAGCAGGTACAGCACGGCCATGCGCACGGCCACGCCGTTCGTGACCTGCTCGAGGATGACCGACGCGTCGCCGTCGGCCACGTCGGGGTCGATCTCGACGCAGCGGTTCATGGGGCCGGGGTGCAGCACGATCACGTCGCTCTTGGCCAGCTTGAGGTGCGGCCGCTTGAGGCCCCAGAAGCGGTGGTACTCGCGGTCCGAGGGGAAGAGGTTGGCCTCCTGCCGCTCGCGCTGGATGCGCAGCATCATGATGGCGTCGGCGCCCTCGATGGCCTCCTCGAGGCGCGTGAACACCTTGACGCCCAAGGCCTCGGCCCTGGCCGGCAGCATGGTGGCCGGGCCGCAGATGCGCACGTTGGCGCCCATCTTGGTGAGGCCCAGGATGTTCGAGCGCGCCACGCGGCTGTGGTCGATGTCGCCCACGATGGCCACCTCGAGATCGGCCAGCGTGCCCTTGCGCTCGCGCAGGGTGAACATGTCGAGCAGCGCCTGCGTGGGGTGCTCGTGCGAGCCGTCGCCCGCGTTCACCACGCTGGCGTCGATGTTCTTGGCCAGGAAGTGCGGCGACCCCGCCTGCGAGTGGCGCAGGATGAGGATGTCGGGGTGCATGGCCTGCAGGTTCTGCGCCGTGTCGAGCAGCGTCTCGCCCTTCGAGAAGCTGGAGGACGACGCCGTGAAGTTCAGCGTGTCGGCCGACAGGCGCTTGGCCGCCACCTCGAACGACATGCGCGTGCGCGTGCTGTTCTCGACGAAGAAGGTCACGACGGTCTTGCCGCGCAGGGTGGGCACCTTCTTGATGGCACGCTCGGAGATGGCCTTGAACTGCTGCCCGAGGTCGAGGATGGTCGTGATGTGCTCGCGTGTCAGGTCCTCGATCCCGAGCAGGTGCCGGAAGCTCGTGCTCATCGCGGCTACTCCTTTTCGCTCTGCGACACGTACTCTTCGCCGTCGGTCTCCTTCAGGCGCACGTGCACGCGCTGGTCGGGCGTGGTCTTCACCGCCTTGCCCACGAAGTCGGGCTGGATGGGCAGCTCGCGCAGGCCGCGATCGATGAGCACCGCGAGCTCGATGCGCGCCGGGCGGCCGAAGTCGATGATGGCGTCGAGGGCCGCGCGCACCGTGCGCCCCGTGTAGCACACGTCGTCGACCAGCACCACGCGCTTGCCCGTGACGTCGAAGTCGATCTCGGTGGCGTTCAGTTGGGGCGCGGGCAGGGTCATGCCGGCGTCGTCGCGGTACAGGGTGATGTCGACCATGCCGAAGGGCACGTCGACGCCCTCGTGCTGCCGAAAGTGCTTCAGCAGGCGCTGGCCGAGGGGCACGCCGCGCCGGTGGATGCCGACCACCGCCACGTCGTGCAGCCCGCCGTTGGCCTCGATGATCTCGAGCGCGAGGCGCTTGACGGCCAGATCGATGCCGCGCGCGTCGAGCAGGACCGTTCGCGAACCTTCGGTCTTCTTTGTGCTGCCCATGTCGCCCCCCTGGCCGACCGTTCGGGGCTAGTGGATCGCCTCGAACAGCCGACGCTTGTCCTGGGCCCACCAGATGAACATGGCCTTGCCCAGGATGTCGCTGCGCGACACCAGCCCCCAGTAACGCCCGTCACTGGAGTTGTCGCGGTTGTCACCCATCATGAGGAAGTGGTCCTCGGGGATCTTAACGTCGGGCCAGTCGGGGTTCTGGTCGGCCGCGCCGAAGTAGGGGCACGAGCCGAGCCCGAAGCACGGCGGGCGTGTTCGGGTGGGCCACGTGGAGTCGCAGTGCCCGCGAAGGGCGCACGAGGCGTCGTCCTGGTGCTGGGTGATGATCGTGTGCAGGCCGAGGGTCTCGACCTGCGCGTCGCAGCGGATCTCGGGCGGCGTGGAGTCCATGCAGGGGATGCCGCGCGTGAAGGGCGCCACCTCGACGCGCTCGCCGTTGATGACCAGCACGTTGTCGTCGAGGCGGAGGCGGTCGCCGGGCAGGCCCACCACGCGCTTGATGTAGTCCTTGCCCTGGTCGGGGCCCGCCACCGGGTAGGGGAAGATCACGATGTCGCCGCGCTCGGGCTCGGCCCACTTGGCGAGGTGCCAGTTGAGCAGCGGCAGCCGGAAGCCGTAGGCCAGCTTGTTCACGAAGATGTGGTCGCCGATCTGCAGCGTGGGGATCATCGAGCCGGTCGGGATCTGGAAGGGCTCGACCAGGAAGGCGCGGATGGCCAGGGCCGCCATGACGGCCCAGAAGAGGCTGAGAAAGGACTCGATCCAGGTGGCCTTGGCGCACCCGGGCAGCTCGCGCTCGATCAGGTTGGCGGCGTCGTGCTCGAGGCGCTCGCAGCGTGCGAAGTCGCCGCGTACGATGGTGGCGTCGAGATCGTCGAGGAGGGCCCCGAGCTTCTGGGCCCCGGTGGATTCGGAGAGGCCGCGCTTGCGGGTGCGCTGCAGCACCAGCCGGATCTGGTGCAGTTGCTTCTTGTGGAAGCGCCGCGTTCGCAGCCGCGCCAGGAGTTCCATCATCGGTAGGGAAGCCCGCGGTTCGCCGGATTGTAGGGGGCCGGGGGGTGGAAGTCAACGCCGGGGCTTGCGTCGACCGCTTGCTCTACCCTATCCTCGACGGAACCGAACGAGGTTCGGGGGCCTCATGTCCGGGAAGGCGCTGGTCGTTCTCGCCGGGTTGCTCCTCTCTTCCGACGCCGTGGGGCGCTCGCGCGGTCCGGAGGCTCCGTGATGGTCCCCGATGTCCAGCTGCGCCTCGCCCTGGTTCTGCACGGCGTGTCGGCCTCCGTCGTTCGTCGGGCGGCCGCCGACGCGCCCTGCCCCCCGCGCCTGCTCGACGAGGCCGAGCGCCTGCTCGCCCGGCTGCAGCAGCAGGGGGTCACCGTGCTCGCCTGCGGCGCCGCGGGCTACCCGGCGCGCCTGCTCGACCTCTCCGATCCTCCCCCCCTGCTCTTCGTGCGCGGCGCGCTGCCCGAGGGGCCCTCGCTCGCGGTGGTCGGCACGCGGCGGCTCGACGCGGCGGGCGAGCGCGTCACGCGGCTGTGCGCGCAGGCGGGGCTCGACGCCGGGCGCCTGATCGTCTCGGGGGGCGCCGCCGGGGCCGACACGTTGGCGCACGAGGCCGCCCTCGAGGCGGGCGCTCCCACCATCGCCGTGCTGGGGAGCGGCCTCGACCACCCATTCCCGTCCGAGAACGCGCGCCTCTTCGACCGCATCGCCGAGCGTGGGGCCGTCGTGTCCGAGTTGTTGCCCGCCGTGCGCTCGAATCGCTGGACGTTCCCCCGACGGAACCGCCTGGTGGCGGCGCTGGCGCACGACGTGGTCGTCACCCGGGCCCCGGCCCGGAGCGGCGCGCTCATCACGGCTCGATTGGCCGCCGAGTTGGGGCGACCCGTGTGGTGCGTGCCGGGCGATCCCACCGACCCCAGCGCCGAGGGCACGCTCGACCTGCTCGCGAGGGGGGCTCGGCCCGTGGTGGGGCGCGAGGCCTTCGCGCAGGCTCTGGGGGCGAGCCCGGGCGTGCCGCCCGTGGTCCCCACCGACACCGGGACGCCCGACGAGGTGGCGGTGCTCGGCGCCCTGCTCTCGGGCGCCTGCGACCTCGACACGCTGGCCGAGCGCACGCGCCTGGCCTCGCGGCACCTGGCCGCGGTGCTGACGGGTCTCGAGCTCGACGGGCGGGTCAGGCGGGTGGGGGCGTCGTTCGTCAGGTCGAGGTAGCGCGCAGAACGGCCTGCAGGACCACCTCGAGCGAGACGCCGTGCTCGCGCGCCAGGCGCCGCACCACGTCGTATTCGGGGATCGAGCGCAGCACGGCGCCGTCGAGCTCGACCACCTTCACGGGCACGACGCCGAAGGGCGTGGTCACGTCGATCATGTGGCGGGGCAGCGAGCGCTTCTCGACGCGCGTGAGGCGCAGCCCGATGGTGCGCGTGTGCACGAACATGGCGCGGGTCACGGCGTCGACGTGCTCGTCGGCGGCCAGGGCGGTCAGCAGGTGTCCCGGGCGCCCCTTCTTCATGAGCACCGGCGTGACGGACACGTCGAGCGCGCCGGCCTCGAAGAGTCGGGCCATGGCTTCTTCGAAGCCCTGGGGGCTCATGTCGTCGATGGTCGCCTGCAGCTCGACGTTGGTGCCCACGAGCCACCCTGCGGGGTCGGCGAGGCAGGCGGGCGCCTCCTCGAGATCGCCCACCACCAGCCGCAGCGGACCCGGGAGCCCAAGATCGCGGTGACCCGCGCCCCTCCCCGTGGCGATCACGCGGAGCGCGGGCGGGGGGCCGAAGGTGGCGCCGAGGCCCTTCAGGATGGCGAGCCCCGTGGGTGTGACCGTCTCGCCCTCGACCGCGACCCCGCGCACGGCGACCCCCTCGAGCATGGCCACGACGGCCGGTGCGGGCAGCGGCAGCTCGCCGTGCGCGCAGCGGATCGTCCCGGTGCCGAGCGGCAACGCCGAAGCGACCAGGCGCGTGACGCCCAGGTGCGCGAAGCCGGCCACGCTGCCCACCACGTCGACCAGGGCATCGACGGCGCCCACCTCGTGGAAGTGCACGTGGTCGACCGGGGTCCCGTGCACCCGCGCCTCGGCCTCGGCCAGCACGGTGAAGACGCGGCGCGCGCCCTCCGTGACCACGGGCGGGAGGCCGCTCGCGGCGAGCCGCGCCTCGATGTCGGGAAGGTGCACGTGGTGCGCATGGTGCGCGGGCTCGAAGGTCACGTCGACCAGCGTGCTCGCGAGGCCCGCGCGGACGACGGTGCTGGCCACCACGCGCACGTCGTCGCCGCCCACGCGCCGGGCCACGTCGTCGAGCACGGCGTTCGGCACGCCCGCGTCGAGCAGGGCCCCCAGGATCATGTTGCCGGCGATGCCGGACGGGGCGTCGAGCCAGGCGACGCGGGTCATTGGGGGTCTCCGGACAAACGATTGATGCGGTGCGCGGCGCACGCGGCGCCGTAGCCGTTGTCGATGTTGAGGACCGACACGCCGGGCGCGCACGAGTTGAGCATGGCGAGGAGCGCGGTGAAGCCCCCGAGGTGGGCGCCGTAGCCCACGCTGGTGGGCACGGCCAGGATCGGCCGATCGACCAGGCCGCCGAGCACGCTCGGCAGGGCCCCCTCCATGCCGGCCACCACCACGATGGCGCGCGCCTCCCGCAAGCGCGGCAGGTGCGGTATCAGCCGGTGCAGGCCCGACACGCCCACGTCGGAGAGGCGCTCGACGTGGTCACCGAAGAACTCGAGGGTCAGCGCGGCCTCCTCCTGCACGGGCAGGTCGGACGTGCCCGCGGCCACCACGGCGACCAGGCCCCGGGGCGCCGGGGGGTGATCGTGCCGCCAGAGCAGTCGGCCGATCTCGGAGTAGTGGAACCCCGGCAGGCGCGCCAGCACCACCTCGGCCATGGCGGGCGTGACCCGGGTCGCGAGGCCCGCGCCGTGGTGCAGCAACGAGCGTTCGAGGATGGCCGCCACCTGCTCCGGCGTCTTTCCCGCCGCGAAGATCGCCTCGATCATGCCCTGGCGCAGTGGACGGTGCGTGTCGAGCTGGGCGAAGCCCAGATCGTCGAGGGGGAAGCCCCTCAACCGCTCGAGCGCCTCGGCCGCCGGCAGGGCCCCGGTCGCCACGCGCGCCAGCAGGTCGCGGAGTCGTTCGTCGGTCATGGTCACTCCTGGCGGATTCGGGCGTTCATGCTGCCCGTGCGGTAGCCCTCGAGGTCGAGCGCCACGTGGGCGTAGCCGAGCGCGCGCAGGCGCGCGGCCACGCTCTCGCGCAGGCCGAAGGCGGCCGGCAGATCGGTGGGCGCCACCTCGACGCGCGCGGTGTCGCCGTGGTGGCGCACGCGCACGACGGGCAGGCCCAGCGCGCGAAGGGCCTCCTCGGCGGCGTCGACCTGGCGCAGGGCCGCTTCGGTGATGGGCGCGCCGTAGGGGAAGCGCGAGGCCAGGCAGGCCATGCTGGGCCGCTCGGCGCTCGGCAGCCCGAGCTCCCGCGACAGCTCGCGGATCTCGGCCTTGTGGAAGCCGAGCTCGAGCAGCGGCGACGAGACCTTCAGCTCGTGGACGGCGCGCAGCCCCGGGCGGTAGTCACCCACGTCGTCGGCGTTGCTGCCTTCGAGCACTACGGCGCCTTCCTGAGCCGCCAGTCGCTGCAGCAGGCCGAACAGGTGGCGCTTGCAGAGGTAGCAGCGATCGACGGGGTTGTCGGCCACGCCCGGGATGGCCAGCCAGGGCGCGCGCTCGATGCGGTGCCGGAGGCCGAGCGCCCGCGCGGTGCGGACCGCGAAGTCCATCTCGTCGCGGGCGTCGGACTCGGTGACGAGCGTGACCGCCGTGGCCGCTTCGCCGAGGGCCCGGTGGGCCACGGCGGCCAGGAAGGTCGAGTCGACGCCCCCCGAATACGCGACGACCACGCGCGGCCAGCGCTTCAGGTGGGTCTCGAGTTCGACGACGCGCGGGTTCAGGGGGGCCTCCCGGAGACAACGTCCGATTCGTGTAGCACGATTCGTCTGTCGAGGGAATCGGGCGCGTGTCAGATCCGCGCGAGTCCGAGGAAGGCCGCGTGCAGGCCCACCGCCAGCGCGAGGAAGAGAGCGCGCGCCGCCCGGCCGGACAATCCGGGGCAGGCATAGGCGAGCGAGGCGTGGGGGCAGGCGCCCACGCAGTCGCCGCAGAGGGTGCACGACGGACCGACGCGGCGTTGGCGCACGTGGTCGGCCGAGAGCGCGTCGTAGCGGCACGCGCGGGTGCAGGCCAGGCAGTCGGTGCAGCCGGGTTCGAAGTGCACCTTCAACGGGTGGAGTCGCCCGGCCAGCGCCGCCAGCCACCCGATGGGGCAGAACGCCGTGCAGTGCACCATGCTCCCCTGTCGGCGCGAGGCGAGCAGCATGATCGCCACGCCCGCCAGCCCGAAGGCTGACCCGAGCCACGCGGCCGCCGCGTCGGGGGTCCCGAGCGCGTGGAGGGCCGCGGCGACGCCGAGCGTGAGCGCCAGCATGGCCGGCCGACCGTACTTGGCCCACGTCGGCAGCGGCTTCGGGACTCGGCGTGCCCGCGACGCGGTGTCGTCCCACGCGCCCAGGTAGCACAGGTGGCTGCACCACGCCGGGCCGACCAGCACGAGCGTGACCGCGAACAACAGCAGCATGAAGAGGCCCCCGCCCCGGTACACCGGGCCGGCCGTGATGAGCGCGGGCACGGGCAGGTGGAGCGCGCCCGTCATCAGGCAACGCTCGACGCCGACGAGGCCGAGCAGCAACTGACCGAAGAACGCCACGGAGAAGAGCCGCCAGATGCGCGGCCTCCAGCGCTTCGCGCCCACGGGGTCGGCCATACGCTCTGCCACGAAGATGGCGTAGCCGGTCAAGAGCGCGATCTCGACCCAGCCCCAACCGGGCAGGAAGCGCTCGAGCAGCAGCATGGGGCGGGAGACCACCAGGTGCACGATGGTGAGCACGACGCCGGTCACGGCGCCGGCCGCCAGCGGCAGCCCGAGGCCCGGCGAGCGGCGCGCGCGGGCGGAGGGCGGGCACGTCGATGCGGTCACGCGATCCGCCCCGATCAGGCCTGATATCGGTCGAGAACGTCGCCGCGGATGCCCACGCGCAGGACCTCGAGGGGCAGGCGCTTGCCCGCCGACTCCATGGCCTGTCGGGCCTGCGACAGCAGCCCCGAGCAGCACGGCACCTCCATGATGGCCACCGTGACCGAGCGGAGGGGGTTTTCGAAGATGCGCGTCAATTTCTCAATCGTCGGGCGGGGGTCGTCCAGCTTGGGGCACGACAACGCGATGGTGTGCCCGCGGATCAGGCCCCGCTGCACGTCGGGGTAGGCCGCCGCGATGCAGTCGGCGATCAGCACCAGATCACGGTTCTCGTACAACGGCCCATCGAAGGGGACCAGCCGCAGCTGGATCGGCCACTGCGTCAACTCGCTCCGCGGCGCCTCGCCTCCCGCCGGAGAAGGAGGCGCGGAGTCCCGGGGCGCCGACGGCATCCCCCCCGGCGTCGGCGACGCAGGGAAGATCTGCGGCCGGCTCCCGGGGCAGCCCCCGAAGCCGTGCCCGTGCGCGGGCAGCGCCGGCGGGGCGGGCGGGAGCGCCGAGCCCTCGAGCTTCGCCAGGTGCGCGCTCACGGCGGCCTCGTCGTAGGCGTCGGTGTCGCGCTCGACGATCGTGAGCGCGCCGGTGGGGCAGGCCCCCAGGCAGGCGCCCATCCCGTCGCAGAACGAGTCGCGCACCACGCGTGCCTTGCCGTTCACGATCTCGAGCGCCCCTTCGGCGCAGTCGATCACGCACTCGCCGCACCCGTTGCACAACGCCTCGTCGATACGGATAATCTTGCGGACGGCCACGGTCCACCTCCCGGTTGCTTGCGCCGGCGTGCCCAGCGTACCATCATTTAAATACGCCAATGCTTGAATAAGTCAAGCGTCTTGACATGGCCCCTCGCGTCATGCTTCCATTGACGCGGTGCGTGAACCAAACAGCCGGAGGGAGCAGCAGCCATGACGACGACGCGCGAGTACTTCGAGAACAAGGTGCCCGAGCTCATCGCGAACAACCCCGCCAAGGTCAAGGCCATCAACGGCGTGTTCCAGTTCAACATCACCGGCGCCGGCGAGTGGTTCGTCGACTGCAAGACGCCGGCCGTGGGCGCGGGCAAGGCCGAGAAGGCCGACTGCACCCTCGAGATCACGTCCGACGATTTCGAGGCGATCCTCGCCAAGAAGTTGAACCCGATGATGGCCTTCTCGACCAAGAAGCTGAAGGTCACGGGCAACCTGCCGCTGTCGCTCAAGCTGCAGACGATCCTCTAGCCCCGATCGCACGGGGACGTTCCTTCCCCGCACCTGCAACCGGCGGATCTCCTTTCCCTACGCGGCCTCTACCGCCGACGGCGCCTTGACACGCCCGGGCGCGTGTGGTTGAATCTCGCGGAATCCTGTGTAGGGAAGCGCCCATGACTCTTCGAACCTCTGCCTTCGCGCTCCCGGCGGTCCTCCTGCTCACGCTCGTCGTGGCCTGCCAGGAAGACCGCATGTTCCTCGACTGCACGTTCTCGCCCACGCTGAAGACCGAGTGCAGTCTGGCGACCGAGCTCACGTGCACGAACTATTCGTGCGCGGTCGCCGAGCACCCCGACTGCGTCGACCTGCTCTGCCTCTCGTTCGAGGGCGCCCAGCCGCGCTGCACGCGCGAGTGCGTCACCGACGACGACTGCCCCGACGGCTCCCGGTGCACCGTCTACGCGCTCGACGAGAACACCGACAAGCTGGCGTGCGTCAAGGTCGAAGACCAGGAGAAGCTGCTGTTCGTCAGCTGCGCGGGCGCCGCGGGCGCGTGCGACGCCGCCGGCGCCGACCTCTGCCTGCCCGTGCCGTCGCTCGGCGACATCTGCTCCGAGGAGTGCACGAACCCCTGCGTCGAAGGCGACACCTGCAACGAGTTCAACGACGCCTTCTTCTGCCTCACGTCGTGCAAGGGCGGCGCGGCCTTCTGCACCGCCGACGAGCACTGTGTGCCCTACAACGACAAGGCCTGGTGCCTGCCCAAGTGCGACGCCGGCACCGAGGGCTGCGTCACGGTCGAGGGGCGCTCCTTCCTGTCGCCGGGCGCCGACGTGGCGTGCAATCCGCACCAGGGCTGCCCCGGCCGTGCGTTCTGCCTGCCCTGGAAGGATCAGGGCTACTTCTGCCTGCCCTGCGAGTACTCCATAGGCCAGTTCTAGCTCGTCCCCCGATTTCCGCCTCTTCCGGGTCCTCTCGATGGATCGTTTTCGCCTCGTCGCTGACTACGAGCCGGCCGGAGACCAGCCCCGGGCCATCGAGGCCCTCGTCGAGGGGCTCGTGCAGGGGCGGCGCAGCCAGGTGCTCTTGGGCGTCACGGGCTCGGGCAAGACGTTCACGCTGGCGAACGTCGTCGAACGCGTGAACCGCCCCACGCTCGTCATCAGCCACAACAAGACGCTCGCCGCGCAGCTCTACCGTGAGTTCAAGGCGTTCTTCCCCGACAACGCGGTCGAGTACTTCGTCAGCTACTACGACTACTACCAGCCCGAGGCCTACGTCCCGTCCACCGACACGTACATCGAGAAAGAGTCCCACATCAACGACGAGATCGACCGGCTGCGCCACGCGGCGACGGTGGCGCTCATGGACCGGCGCGACGTGCTGATCGTGGCCTCGGTCTCGTGCATCTACGGCATCGGCGACGTGGGCGAATACCGCGGGCTGGCCGTGCCCCTGCACGCCGGGCTGGGCATCACGCGCGAAGAGGTCATGCGCCGGCTCACCGATCTGCAGTACAGCCGCAACGAGCACGACTTCCACCGCGGCACGTTCCGTGTGAAGGGCGACGTGCTCGAGGTGTACCCGCCGAGCTACGAGCAACGCGCGCTGCGCATCGAGTTCTTCGGCGACGAGATCGATCGCATCCAGGAGATCGACCCCCTGCGCGGCACGCCCCTGCGCACGTTGCCGGCCACGGTGGTGTACCCCCAGTCGCACTACGCCGTGTCGGCCGCGCGCATGAAGGTGGCCGTCGAGACCATCCGCGCCGAGTCCAAGGCCCGCCTGGCCGAGCTCGAGGCGGCGGGCAAACTGCTGGCGGCCGAGCGCCTGCGCCAGCGCATCACCTACGATCTCGAGATGCTCGAGAACCTCGGCTTCTGCAGCGGCATCGAGAACTACTCGCGCCACCTGACCGGTCGCGCCGCGGGCCAGCCGCCCTACACGCTGCTCGACTTCTTCCCCGACGACTTCCTGCTCATCGTCGACGAGAGCCACGCCACCATCCCGCAGGTGGCCGCCATGTACCGCGGCGACCGTTCGCGCAAGGAGACCCTGGTCGACTTCGGCTTTCGCCTGCCGTCGGCGCTCGACAACCGGCCGCTCACGTTCGACGAGTTCCAGGAGCGCATCGATCAGGTGCTCTACGCCTCGGCCACGCCCGCCGCCTACGAGCTCGAGCAGGCCGGGGGGACCGTGGTCGAGCAGGTGATCCGCCCGACCGGCCTGCTCGATCCCGTGATCGAGCTTCGGCCCGTGACCAACCAGGTCGACGACCTGTACGGCGAGGTCCGCCTGCGTGCCGCCAAGAACGAGCGCGTGCTGATCACCACGCTCACCAAGCGCATGGCCGAGGATCTGACCGAGTACTACGCGGGGCTCGGCGTGCGCGTGCGCTACCTGCACAGCGACGTCGAGACCCTCGAGCGCGTCAAGCTCATCTACGACCTGCGCCGCGGCGTCTTCGACGTGCTGGTCGGCATCAACCTGCTGCGCGAGGGGCTCGATCTGCCCGAGGTGTCCCTGGTGGCCATCCTCGACGCCGACAAGGAGGGCTTCCTGCGCTCCGAGCGTTCCCTGGTGCAGGTGTGCGGCCGCGCCGCGCGCAACCTGGAGGGGCGGGTCATCCTCTACGCCGACCGCGTGACCGGCTCCATGGCCCGCGCCATCGCCGAGACCAACCGGCGCCGCGACATCCAGCAGCGCCACAACACCGAGCACGGCCTCACGCCCCGCGGCATCTTCCGCCCCGTCACGCCGCTCATCGACGAGCGCACCGGCCCCGACGCCCGCGTGAAGATGAAGCCGCTGCAGGACTTCGGCAGCATCCGCGACCTCGAGGACGCCATGCTGGCGCTCGAGAACGACATGAAGCGCGCGGCCCAGGACCTGGAGTTCGAGAAGGCCATCCAGCTGCGCGAGGAGCTGCTCGAGCTGAAGCAGCTTCACCTGTCGATGAAATAGTCGGTCAGGTCTGGTCGAGCCGCGTGCGCACCTCGGGCGGCAGCTTGAACCAGCGAGACGGGTCGAGGCGCACCAGCCGCTTCAGCACGTCGAGGCCCTCGTCCCAGCTCCCCAGGTCGACGCAGAGCAGGAGCCCCAGGTTCGAGAGCACGGGCTGCGCGTTGGGGTCGCGGTCGAGGGCGGCCCGGTAGGCGGCCACGGCGTCGTCCATGCGGCCCAGGCGCTTGAGCACGCCGCCGCGGTTGGCGTGGGCCTCCGAGAGATCGGGCTCGATCGCGAGCGCGCGATCGATCTCGGACAGCGCCGCGTCGAGGTCGCCGGCCAGCATGCGCCCCGTGCCCACGTTCAACCGCCCGCGCGGCTCCTCGCCCAACGCGATCAGCGCGCGCCCCAGGCCCTCCCAGGCCGCCGCGCAGTCTTTGTCGAGCCCGCGGGCCTCGTCGAAGGCGGCGCGCGCCTCCAGGGGCTTGCCCAGCCGCAGCAGCAGGTCGCCCCGCAGCAGCCGGGGCTCGGGGTCGCCCGTGCGCGCCGAGCAGGCGGTCTCGACCTGCGCCAGCGACCCCGCCAGGTCGCCGTCCTCGTCGAGGGCGCGGGCGTAGGCCAGTCGGCACTCGTGGTAGGCGTTGCGGAGGGCCAGCGTCTCGCGCAGCACGGCCAGCCCCTCGGCCTTCCGACCCGCGGCGCGCAGTGCCTTGCCGCGCTCGAACTGGATCTCGGGGTCGTTCGGCTGGCAGCGCGCCGCCTCGTCGAGGCAGCCGAGGGCCTGCTCGAAGCGCTCTAGCTTGACCATCACGCGCGCGCTGTTCAGCCAGGCCCGGGCGTTGGCGCCGTCGACCGCGAGCACGCGCTTGAAGCAGGGCAGCGCCTCACGGGGCTCACCCCGCTCGAGCAGCACGCGCCCCAGGTTGTTCCAGGCGGCCAGGAAGCCCTCGTCGGAGGCCAGCGCCTTGCGGAAGCACGCCTCGGCGTCGGGGAGCGCGCCCCGCTTGAAGTGCGCCACGCCCACCTCGGTCCACACCCGCGCGGGCTGGCCCGCCAGCGAGGCCGCCTCGTTGAAGGCCGCCTCGGCCTCGGCCGCGTGCTTCGAGTCGAAGAAGGCCCAGGCCTTCTGCAGCAGGCGCTCGACGCGATCGTCCATGCCCGGTCGCTCCCCTTGTCGATGGGACAGGTGTATCATTGAAGAGCACGCGAGAAAAGAGGAGGGACTCCTTTGCAGAACACCGACGTCCGGTCCGCGCCCCTCCGCCCGCCCGTCGCGGCGGCGTTCTACCGCGGCGACGTGGTCGCCCAGGCCAACGCCTTCGTGCGCGGGTTCACGCCCCCGGCCGAGCCCGCGCGCGTGGTCGCGGCCGCCGTGCCGCACGCGGGCTGGGTCTACTCGGGGCGCGTGGCCGCGCGCGTGTTCGAGACCATCGCCCGCAAGAACGCGCCCCAGACCCTGGTGCTGCTCGGTGCGGTGCACCACGGAGGCGTGCGCCGGCCCACCCTCTGCCCAACGGGAGCCTGGGCCACGCCCGCCGGCCCCGTGGCCGTCGATGAGCCCCGCGCGGCCCGCCTGGCCGACGCGCTGGCCGACGTGCTCGTCTCGGACGCCCGCGCCCACGCCGACGAGCACTCGCTCGAGGTGCAGGTGCCGTTGATCCGCGTGCTCCTGCCCGGCGTCGCCATCGTGCCCATCCTCGTGCCCCCGTCGCAGGACGCGCCCGCGTTCGGGGCAAGGCTGGCGGCCGCCCTCGGCGCCCACGAGCCCGTGGTGGTCGTCGCCAGCACCGACCTCACCCACTACGGCGCCCCCTACGGCTTCGCGCCGGCGGGCGAGGGGCCCGCGGGCCAGCGCTGGATGGAGGAGAACGACCAGCGCCTGCTCGACCTCTGCCGCGCCGTCGACGCCGACGCCCTCGTCCCCGAGGCCCGCGAGCGGTACAACGCCTGCGGCGCCGGAGCCCTGGCCGCGGCGGCCGCTTTCGCGCGAGCCCGCGGGTGCGTCGTCGGGCACGTGCTGGAGTACACGACCAGCTTCCGCGAGAGGCCCGAGCCCGTGTTTCAGATGGGGGTGGGGTATGCTGGGGTGGTGTGGTGACCGCCCAGGATTTGGCTTGACAACGCGTCCCGATCTCCCCATAGTCTCGCCTCCTGGACCGTACTCGCAGGTGAGGCGTACCCATGGTTTCCATTCGCTTGGCCCGGTTTGGTGGCAAGAAGAAGCCCTTCTACCGCATCGTCGCGATCGAGCGGTCGCGGCAGCGCGATGGGGCGTGCATCGAGAACCTGGGCACCTACGATCCCAAGGTCGCGCCGCCGACCATCCAGTTGGCGAACGAGCGCTACGACTACTGGCTGAGCGTGGGCGCCAAGCCCTCCGACACGGTGGCCAGCCTGGTTCGACGCTCGCGCGTGGCGCCGAAGGCGTAGAGCCCCCGCAAGCGCGAGGTGCGAGATGAAGGACCTCATCGAGTTCGTCGCCAAGGCCCTGGTCGACAACCCCGACGCGGTCGTCGTCGAAGAGATCGAGGGTGAGCACACCTCGGTGATCGAACTGAAGGTCGCCACCGAAGATCTGGGCAAGGTCATCGGCAAGCAGGGCCGCACCGCCAAGGCCATGCGCACGATCCTCTCGGCCGCCAGCGCCAAGGTCAAGAAGCGCGCGGTGCTCGAGATCATCGAGTAGATGGACCTCCCCGTCCCCGCCGACCTCGTCGAGATCGGCGTCATCGTCCGACCCCACGGAGTCCGCGGCGCCGTCAAGGTGCTGCTGCACAACGCCGACACCCCCCTGGTCGCGCGCGGTCGCCAGTTGTTGCTGCGCGGCGTGCCGGTCCGGTTGCTCGAGGTGCAGGCGCTGCCCGACCCGCGCTTCCGCATCGTGCACCTCGAGGGCGTGGCCGACTGCGACGCCGCCGAGGCCCTGCGCCGTGAGCCCCTGTGCGTGCGCCACGCCGATCTGCCGAAGCTCGGCCCCGGCGAGTACTACCACGTCGAGATCATCGGCGCGCGCGTCGAGGATCCGTCGGGCCACCTCATCGGCACGGTCGAGGGCATCCTCACCACGAACCTCGACGTGCTCGAGATCCGCCGCCCCGACGGGAGCGAGGTGCTCATCCCGGTGCGCGACCCCTTCGTCGTCTCCATCGATCGGGTCGGCCGCAAGGTGGTGGCCGTCGAGCCCGAGTGGGCCTGACCGGCGGGTGACATGCGCTTCCACGTGCTCACGCTCTTCCCCGGCATGTTCGCCTCGCCCCTCGGCGAGGGCCTGATCGCCAAGGCCCGCGAGCGCGGCCTGGTCGACTGGACGCTCACCGACCTGCGCGACTTCGCCACCGATCGCCACCGCACCGTCGACGACGTGCCCTTCGGGGGCGGCGAGGGCATGGTGCTGAAGCCCGACGTGGTGTCGGCGGCGCTCGACCACGCGGCCGCGAAGGCTCCGGGTGCGCGACGCGTGTTCCTCACGCCCCAGGGGCGGCCGTTCACGCAGGCGATCGCGCGCGAGTTGAAGGCCGCCGGCGAGGTCATCCTGCTGTGCGGGCGCTACGAGGGCGTCGACGAGCGCGCGCTCGAGACCCGCATCGACGACCACATCTCCATCGGCGACTACGTGCTGGGGGGCGGCGAGATCGCGGCCCTGGTGCTCATGGAGACCGTGTTCCGGCTGGTCCCGGGGGTGGTGGGCAACACCGACTCGGTCGACCACGACTGCTTCGAAGACGGGCTGCTGAAGTACCCCCAGTACACGCGGCCCGCCGAGTTCGAGGGGCGCGCCGTGCCCGACGTGCTGCTGTCGGGGCACCACGATCGCGTGGCGGCCTGGCGCGGCGAGCGGCAGCTCGAGCGCACCATCGACCGCCGCCCCGACCTGTTCCGGGCCTACTTCGCCTCCGAGCGCGCCCAGGCGGCCAAGCGCCTGTACGTGGCGCTCCTCCATTACCCGGTTCGCAACAAGTCGGGCGAGGTCGTGACCACGGCGGTCACCAACGCCGACATCCACGACATCGCGCGCGCGTGTCGCACCTATGGCGTGCGGCACTACTTCCTGGTCACGCCCATCGACGAGCAGCGACGCCTCGTGGGCGAGATCATCGGGCACTGGACCGACGGCGAGGGCGCCCGGCGCAACGCCACCCGGCACGACGCCTTCCGCGGGGTGTCGGTGGTGCGTGACCTCGAGGAGGCCAAGGCGGCCATCGGGCGGCGCGAGAAGCAGGTGCCGCTGGTCATGGGCACGAGCGCCCGCGAAGACGAGCGCTCCATCAGCTACGATCGGGGCAGCTACCTGCTGGCCCATGGGGGCCGGCCGGCGCTGCTCTGCTTCGGAACCGGTTCGGGCTTGACAGACGAGTTCCTGTCCAGTATGGATACACGGCTCGAACCGGTTCGCGGCGTGGGCGACTACAACCACCTCTCGGTCCGGAGCGCGGTTTCCATCATCCTGGACCGACTGTTAGGAGGGTGACATGGGCGTCATCCAGTTACTCGATCAGCGCCAGACGCGTCTCGACATCCCGCCGTTCAATCCCGGCGACACCCTGCGGGTGCACTACAAGATCCGCGAAGGGGACAAGGAGCGCGTGCAGGTCTTCGAAGGCGTCGTCATCGGCAAGCACCTGAACGGCCTCGGCTCGTCGTTCACGGTGCGCAAGGTGTCGTTCGGCGTCGGCGTCGAGCGCATCTTCCCGCTCTTCACACCTCGCATCGCCAAGATCGAAGTGAAGACCCGCGGCAAGGTGCGGCGCGCCAAGCTGTACTACCTGCGCGCCCTCAAGGGCAAGGCCGCCCGTATCGAGGAGATCCGGGACAATTAGGCACGAGATCGAAGCCCTCCTCGCCGCGAACGGATACCTCTCCCTCCTGGGTGTCGACGAGGCCGGGCGCGGTCCCGTGGCGGGCCCCGTGGTCGCCGCGGCCGTGTACTACGGCGCCTCTCCCATCGTCCCGGGGGTCGACGACAGCAAGCTCCTGAAGCCCGCCCGGCGCGCCGAGCTCGACGCGGCCATCCGGGGCACCGCCGAGGCCGTCGGCGTGGGCGTGGTCGACGCCGACGTCATCGATCGCCTCAACATCCGCGAGGCCACCAAGCTGGCCATGCGCCTGGCCATCGCCACCTGCCTTTCGAGCGCGCGCACGCGACCCCAGCTCCTCGTGATCGACGGCGACTTCGTGCCCGCGGCCCACGCCGGCGTGCCCGAGCAGTGCTTCGTGCGCGGCGACGCGCGCTCGGCCGTCATCGCCTCGGCCTCCATCGTGGCCAAGGAGCACCGTGATCGCCTCATGGCTGCGCTGGCCGCGCGGTATCCCGGCTGGGGCCTCGAGGTGCACAAGGGCTACCTCACGGCCGCCCACCGCGAGGCCATAGGGCGCCTGGGCCTCTCGCCCGTCCACCGCCGCAGCTTCAGGGTCGACCGATGAAAGATCCCCGCATCGAACGTGGTCGCGTGGCCGAAGACGCCGCCGCCCTCTGGCTCGAAGAGCACGGCTGGAAGGTGCTGGACCGCAACGTGCGCCGCCCGTTCGGCGAGCTGGACATCGTGGTCCTGAAGGGCCCGACGTTGGGCTTCGTCGAGGTGCGCTCGCACACCGGCGACTACCTCGACTGGGCCACGGACAGCATCAACGTCGAGAAGCAGGACAAGGTCCGGCGCATGGCCAACTGGTACCTCGAGATGCACCCGACGATAGGCCGCGAGGCCATCTTCATCGCCGTGGGCGTCAAGCTCGACGGGGCAGGGCACGCCGTGGTCGAAGAGGTGGTCGAGGACGCGTTCTGACGAACGGTCCAGGCACGCGTGAAACGCACGATTGACCCAGCGGGTTCCTTCGTTTACTTTCTCCGCCTGAACCCGGATCCGGAGGCCCCATGACCCGCCTTTCCCTGTTGTCGCTCGCCGCTTGCGCGGCGCTCTCGCTCGTGGCGTCGCCCGCGTTCGCCGAGCTCGACTCGATGACCGCCGCCAAGGTGCAGCGGCTCGAGAAGCTGGCCGAGCAGGGCAGCTTCGACGTGGTCGTCAAGACCGCGCGCGAGGCCCTGAAGGGCGCCGAGGGCGAGGCCTCCGACGTACTCAACTTCCACCTGGCCCGCGGCCTGCAGCGCACGCACGCCAACGCCGAGGCCGTCGCGTTGCTGATGCCGCTGGTCGTGAAGGGCGGGGCGCTCGCCGCCGAGGCGGCCGAGGTGCTCAAGCTGGCCGGCTCCGAGCTGGCCGACGAAGACGTCGAGATCGACGGCACGGTCGCCGGCGCCACGGTGCTGGTCGACGGCGACGACGTGGGCACCACGCCCGCCGCGTTCAAGCTGAAGCCGGGCGTGTACAAGGTCGAGGTCACCAAGGACGGCTTCGTGGGCGCCGGCACCACGCTCCAGGTGCTGCCGGGCCAGGGGGCCACGTTCAACGCCGGCCTGAAGGCCACGGGCGGCGTGCTCATCGTCGAGGCCGACGTCGCGGGCCTCGAGATCCTGGTCGACGGGTCGCCGCGCACGGCCACGGGCGTGACCACGCGCCTCGACGTGCCGGCGCGCGAGCTGAAGGTCGCGCTGCGCTCGGGCGGCCAGGTGCTGAAGACCGAGACCCTCGACTTCACGCTGGGGGGCACGCAGACCGTCTCGCTGCGCAAGTTCGCGCTGCTCAAGCTGAAGGGCGCCGAGGGCGCCACCGTGCTGGTCGACGGCCAGGCCTCCCCGGTCGAGGACGGCGCCGTCAAGCTCGAGGCGGGCGAGCACAAGGTGCGCGTCGAGCGCAAGGGCTTCCACCCGGTCGAGACCACCGTGGCCGCCCTCCCGGGCCGCGACCTCTCGGGCTCGGCCGACCTGGTGGCCGTCAGCGCCGACACGCGGCTCACGCCCTACCTGTGGGCGGGCGCGGGCGTGGGCGCCGCCATGGTGCTGTCGGCGGTGCTGGTCGACGCCTTCGTCGACCTCGACGGGACGGGCTCCGACGTGGTGCTGGGCGCCGTGGGCGGCACGGGCGCGCTGCTCTTCTGCGGCTCGGGCTTCTGGCTCAAGTCGAACCACGACGCCCTCAACAGCCCCGAGCTTCACGAAGGCGGCCTGCAGATCGCGGTGCTGCCGACCGCGCACGGCGTCGCCATGGCCCTCGGCGGCTCGTTCTGACCGTCCTGCCGCGCTTCTGCTGCTCCAACGCTTGAAGATTCCTAACGGAACAGGTAGTGTTCCCGAAGCCGTTTCCAGGGCTCCAGGAGATCGCTCCGACGGTGTCGGGGAGGAAAGTCCGGGCTCCGCAGGGGGAGGCGATTCGTAACACGAATCGGGAGCAATCCCAGGGAAAGTGCCACAGAAACAAGACCGCGGGCGTCCTTCGGGGCGCACGTAAGGGTGAAAGCGTGGGGTAAGAGCCCACGGGCGGCCCCGGTGACGGGGGCGTCGGCAAACCCCGCCTGGAGCAAGGTCGAACAGGGGGCGTTCCCGCTTCGCGGGAGGAGGGTTCCCCGCCCGGTGCCCCCGGGTAGACCGCCAGAGGAGGGCCGCGAGGCCCTTCGCAGAGGAATGATCTCGGCCCCTTCGGGGGTCTACAGGACCCGGCTTACGGAGCCCTGGAGACGGCTTCTTCCTCGGCGCGGGGTGGGCATGCGCAAGATCCTGGTCGTGGTGAAGCGCGACGACGAGTGGAGCGCGGTCCTGCAGGCCATTCGGGAGGACCACTACCACCTGCTGGCCGGGCGCGTCGACGTGGGCACGTCCGAAGAGCTCGATCTGCTCCTCAAGAGCCCAGGCGGCAACCTGCTGACATACGAGGCCCGCGTGGTGCGGGTCACCCCCGGCAAGGGCGCCGCCCTCGAGGTCTACGCGCCCGACGAGAAGAAGCCGCGGGGTTGGAGCCGGAAGGTCCTCGAGCGGGTCATGCGGCCCATCGAGCCCGAGGATCTCGACGCCGGGGGCACCGTCAAGGAGTTCGCCGGCGCGCCCGAGGTCGCGGCGCCCGAGGTCGCGGCGCCCGAGGTCGCGGCGCCCGAGGTCCCGGCTGCCGAGGTCCCGGCCGCCGAGGTCCCGGCCGAGCCGACCGACGCCGGCGCGCCCAACACGGCCTTCACGCGCCTGCAGAAGCTCTCGGTCACCGAGAAGCAGAAGCTGGCCCTCACGGCCGAGCGCACCGAGCGCGCCATCCTGGCCCGCGACAACCTGAAGCAGGTGCACGTCTTCGTGTTGAAGAACCCGCGCGTCACCGACGACGAGGCGCTCGAGTACACGCGCTTCGCCGGCCTCTCGGCGCAGGCGCTCACGTACATCGCCGACAACGCGCGCTGGATGCGCTCGTCGCAATTGCGCTTCAGCCTGGTCAAGAACCCCCAGGTGCCCGGCGACGTGGCCCGGCGCGTCATCGAGACCCTGGCCGTCAACGAGGTGCGCTTCCTGGCCAAGGCCGAGCACGTGAAGACCGACGTGCGCCAGGCCGCGCGCAAATACCTGGAACGGAAGGGGCTGCTGTAGGCCTCACACCTTCGTGAGCAGGTGCCCGAGCTTCAGCTTCTTGGTGGCCAGATAGTATTGGTTTTCGCTCTGGGGGCCGATCTCGAGCGGAACGCGCTCGGAGATGGTCAGGCCGTAGCCCGTGATGCCGACCACCTTGCGCGGGTTGTTCGTGAGCAGGCGCAGGTGCCGCACGCCGAGGTCGCGCAGGATCTGCGCGCCGATGCCGTAGTCGCGCAGGTCGGCGGCGAAGCCCAGCTTGAGGTTGGCCTCGACGGTGTCGTCGCCGTGGTCCTGCAGGTGGTAGGCCTTGATCTTGTTGCCCAGGCCAATGCCGCGACCCTCCTGGCGCAGGTAGAGCAGCACGCCGCGCCCCTCGGCGGCGATGCGGGCCAGGGCCGCGTCGAGCTGCAGGCCGCAGTCGCAGCGCAGGCTGCCCAGCACGTCGCCCGTCAGGCACTCGGAGTGCACGCGGGTGAGCACCGGCGCGTCGCCGGCCACGTCGCCGCAGATCATCGCCACGTGCTCCGAGCCGTCGAGCATGCTCCGGTACACGCGAATCTGGAACTCGCCGTGGGCCGTGGGGAGGCGCGCCTCGGCCACGCACTCGACCAGCGACTCGACCTGCAGGCGGTACTGGATGAGGTCGGCGATGGTGGCCACGGGGATGTCGTGCTTCTCGCCGAACTCGAGCAGCTGCGGGAGGCGCGCCATGGATCCGTCGTCGTTCATGATCTCGCAGATGACGCCGGCCGGCTTCAGCCCGGCCAGGCGCGCCAGATCGACCGAGCCCTCGGTCTGGCCCGTGCGCACCAGCACGCCGCCGTTCCGCGCGCGCAGCGGGAAGACGTGGCCCGGCGTGACCAGGTCTTCGGGCCGGGCCGCGTCGTCGATGGCCACGCGGACCGTGTGGCAGCGATCGGCCGCCGAGATGCCCGTCGACACGCCCTCTCGCGCTTCGACCGAGACGGTGAAGGCCGTCTCGAAGCGCGAGCGGTTGCGGGTCGTCATCATCGGCAGCTGGAGGTGATCGACGTGCGCCTCGGTGAGGGCCAGGCAGATCAGGCCGCGACCCTCGCGGGCCATGAAGTTGATGGCCTCGGGCGTGATCTTCTCGGCAGCGAGCACGAGGTCGCCCTCGTTCTCGCGGTCTTCGTCGTCGAGCAGCACGACGAAGCGCCCCTGACGGAGGGCCTCGATGGCCTCGGGGATGGTGCTGAGCCGACGATCCACGACGCTCTCCTCCCGCGCGGTCGCGCGGCCGGTTGCACTATAGGCGGCCCCGCGGTTTCGTCAACGGGTGTCCGTTTGGCGTTGACCGGACCCGCGGGGAGCCTACCGTTACCCACGAAGGAACCACCCGTCGAAGGAGACGGAGGGCACGATGTTCTTCGATCCCCTGTACCTCGTGATGATCGCTCCGGCCATGCTGCTCGCGCTCTGGGCGCAGTTCAAGGTCAAGCGGGTCTACAAGAAGTACTCCGAGGTGCTCACGGCGCGGGGCGCCACGGGCGCCGAGGTGGCCGCTCACATCCTCAGGGCCAACGGCCTCACGAACGTGCCGATCGAGGTCGCCGACGGCTTCCTCTCGGACCACTACGACCCGCGGCACCGTGTGCTCCGCCTCTCGTCCGGCGTGTACAACGGTCGGTCGATCGCCGCGGCCGGCATCGCCGCGCACGAGGTGGGACACGCCCTCCAGCACGCGAAGGAGTACGGACCGCTCGTGCTGCGCACCAAGCTGGCGCCGGTCGCCATGCTGGGCTCGAACCTGGCCATGATCCTGCTGATGATCGGCATGTTCATGCACGCCATGGGCCTCGTCTACCTGGGCATCATCGGCTTCACCGTGGCCGTAGTGTTCACGCTCGTGACGCTCCCGGTCGAGTTCGACGCCAGCCGGCGCGCCAAGGAGTTGCTGCCGCAGCTCGGGCTGATCACGGGCGGGGAGCAGGCCGGCGTGGCCGCCGTGCTGAACGCCGCGGCGCTCACGTACGTGGCGGCGGCCATCTCGGCCGTGCTGCAGCTCGTGTACTTCCTGCTCCGCGCGGGCCTGCTCGGCGGTTCCCGCGACGATTGAGCCCACCCGTCATTCCCTGTTGCAATCGCCTCTCCGATCGGGACAATAAGCGCGCTCCCGATTCGGAGAATCTCCGTGAAGCTCAAGGACTACGTGACCCTCGGAAACCTGCTCTCGGGCTTCCTGTCGGTCATCATGCTCATCCGCGGCAACTACGACTGGGCCTGCTACCTCATCTTCATCGCGTACGCGTTCGACGTGCTCGACGGCCCGGTGGCCAGGCTCACCAAGCAGTTCGACGACTTCGGCGGCGCCTTCGACAGCGTGTGCGACTTCGTGTCGTACTCGATCGCGCCGTCGTTCATCATCTACTACGCGTTCGCCGAGAAGCTGGGCTTCAACTGGATGGCCGCCGCGGCCATCGGCGCCATCCCCATCACGTTCGGCACCATCCGGCACGCGCTCTACGCGACCAAGCACATGAGCTACCCGGGCTACTTCATCGGCCTGCCGCGCCCCGCGCTGCCGCTGTTCGTGCTGGCGCTCCTGAACTCCAGCCTGTTCCTCAACGTGTTCCCCTCGCCGCTCAAGGAGATCTCCTGGGGCGTGGTCATCGCGGTGATCCTGGCCCTCGGAATCTTCCACGTGAAGCAGTTCCCGTTCGTCAGCCATCACGACCGGCGCTGGGGCGGCCTGCTGGCGTTCGGCCGCATCGAGTTCCTGTTCGGCTCGCTGGCCATGGTCCCCATCGTGCTGTGGCTCGACGCGCCCTTCCTGTTCTTCGACAAGCTCACGTTCGACCTCTTCGTCTACGTGTTCGTGTCGTGGATCGAGATCCCGCGCACCGACTTCGCGCGCATCCGGCACTACGTCGCGACCGGTGAGGTCATCAAGCCGCTCATCCACCCCGACAGCCCCTGGCGCGCCCGGAAGTTCGGCGCGTGGTTCCACCCCGAGCTCGATCCTCCCGACGCCGGAGCGTGAGCTTGTCCGCGCCCCGCCGCGCCCTGCTGGTCGAGTTCGTCAACGCCGACCAGACGCCCGGCCGGATCAGCAGCCTCTTCCCCCTGCTCAAGGGGTCGCTCCTGGGCGCCGGGGTCGCCGCACGCTGGGTGCGCTTCGCCGTGCCCACCACCAACCTGCTGGTCCACGGGCGCGACGAGATCACGCTGTCGGACGACGATCTGGCGGTGCTGCTCGCTCTTGCGGCCGAGCAGCGCCCCGACGTGCTGTTCGCCACCGACGCGCTCGCCGACCTGCAGCGCGCGGCCGTGGAGCGCCTGGTGTCCGGCGCGTGCCATTGGCGCGTGCAGGTCCAGGTGCCGAAGGTCGAGGGGCTGCCCCAGGTCGAGGGGGCCACGCTGCTCGACCTGCCGGGGTTCACCCCCGATTACGCCTGGGAGGCCGGCAACGCGGCGGCCCTGCGTCGGGAGATCGACAACGTCTACCTGCTGACGACCGAGAGCTGCGGGCATCGCCGCAGCGTCGCCGAAAATCCCTGCTATCGAGGCGTCTCCGACGCGCGCGTCGGGGGGCGGCTCGGCTGCGCGTTCTGCTCCAACTGGATCGGCGCCTCGGGGGCGGGCCGTTCCACGCCCCTGGCCTGGGTGCTGAAGCAGGTGCGGGCCGTGGCCGCGAGCCGTGGAGCGTCCGAGCGCTACCCGAACGCGCTGCTGCTGACGCGCCTCGAAGATCCCGAGCTGCTCGTTCCCTGCCTCGACGCGTTGAACGAGACGGGCCTGGCGGCGCACACGCAGCTGCTGGTCGCCGTTCGCACCGACCGGGCGGTGGCCTTCGACCGCTTCGTGCGGGCCGAGTTCGCGGCGCACCCCGATTCCCCTTTGCGCATCGGGGTCTACGCCAGCGGCATCGAGAGCTTCGCGGCCGACGATCTGGCGCGCTTCAACAAGGAGACCAGTCCGCTCGACGGGCTCCGCGCGGTCACGCTCTTTCGAAAGCTCAAGGCCGACTTCCCCGCGCGCTTCTCGTACGAGGGCCTGAGCTTCATCCTGTTCTCCCCCTGGACCACGCTCGAGACGCTGCACCAGAACGTCGGGCTCCTCCACTTCCTGCGCTTCCACGAGATCGGCAACCTGTTCGAAGCCCGCCTGCGGCTTCACCCCGACCTCGCGATCACCGCCCTGGCCGAGCGCGACGGCGTGATCGAGGTCGACGAGTCGGACCCCGTGCTGGTCTCGAACCGGCGCAAGCTCTTCGAGCGCGAGGTGGCCTGGCGGTTCCTCGAGCCGCGCCTGCGGCCGTTGTCGCGCGTGGCCTTGCGCCTCGATCTGCGCTCGGAGGAGCTCGACGACCCGCTGCTCCTGACGATCGAGCGACGCCTGGCGGCGGTCCGGTTCCCCCCCCGAAAGGACGCGAGGCTGGCCTTGCTGCTGGCCCTGGTCGATGTGGCGCGGGCGGCGCCCGAGGTGCTGGACGAGGAGGTGTTGCTCGACCGGGCGCTGCAGACCTGGGCCGAGCGCGAAGCGCCGGCCGTCCTGCCCCCCGACGGCGTGAGGGCCGGCCTGCTGCGCCTGCCGCTGGCGGAGTTTCTGCGCCGCGCGGCGCCGTTGCTGCAGGTCGGGCCGCGGCAGGTGCTCTCGCTCGAAGGCGTGGGGCGCGCGCAGGTCGACGCGGGCGTCCTCGGTGTTCTGAACGGGGGCGGCCTGGCCTGGGCGCTGGTCGACCCGTCGACCGGTCGCTCCGTCGACCGCGGCACCCTGGTCGTGGCGCGGGAGGCGTCGGCCCTGGCCGAGACCCTGGCGCAGGGCGCGCTGGCGGCCCGCGGGGGGCCCGAGCGGGGCGCTGCCGTGCGGGGCCTGGGCAGCCTGCACGGCGTCCCCGAGTGCTGCGCCAGCGCCTGGGCCGCCGACCCCGAGAGCCAGGCCCTCGGGCTGCCTTGGGCCGCCGTGTCGCGCCGCAGCGAAGTCGCCGGGCCCGTGCCCGCCGCGTGCAACCCGTTGCTCGTGCCCGCGCTGGCGTTCGTGCCCTGTCGCGCCGATTGCCCCGAGGCGGGCACGGTGCTGGGGCGCGTCGCGGCTGCGTTCTGCCCCGAGCTGCTCTCGGGGGACGGCGCGCGGGCCTTCGTGGTGCCCCTCGCGGGCGACTCCGACGCCGATCTGGTGGCCCTCTGCCTTCGGCGCGTCGACGACGAGGGCTTCGACTACGACGTCGACGACCCCGCGCCGGGCGCCCTCGCCGAGGTGCTCCGCGCGGGGGATCGCCTGACGGTCGGTGACGGGCAGCTTCGGGTCTCGAAGGGCGGTCGTGTGCTCGACGTCATGACCGCCACCCACGCGGTCTGGTCGCCCCTGCGCGCCTGGGCCGGCGCGACCTGGCGCGAGCTGGCGCGGGGCAAGGCCTTCCTGGTCGCGCGCGACGCCCCGGTCGGCGGGCCGGCGAGCAAGACGGCGCCTCCGCCCGCCGCGCGTTCGCGCGTGTCGATCGTGACCGAGCTGCTCCGTCGGTTGCTGGAGCGCTATCCCGAGCGGTTCGGGGGCGTGGCGCTCCTGGGTGTCGACGAAGGCGCGGGCGACGACGAGTTGCGGGTGCGCGTGGCCCTCGAGGGGCTCGAGGTCGGCCTCACGTTGAGGGCGGCCGCCGGCGGGGAGCCCGGCTTCGTGCGCACCGAGCACTTCGACGTGGCGCACCTGCGCGAGACGCCGGTCACCTCGCCCGCGCAGCGCGCCCTCGTGAGGGCCCTCTGTGTGGGGCTCGACCGAGCCCTGTCCCGCTGGGCGCCGCGCTGCCTCCCACGGCTCCCGTCGGCCGATTGACCGCCGATCGTTCCTTTCCCGTTGAGTCGGCCGGCGAGTGTAAGTAGATTTCTTGCGAACCTCGCGGGGTCTGCCGCCGTGGAGCGATCGGTCAATCCGGGCGATTCGTCGCGTCTCGATCTCGCGCGCGTCGGTGAGGGCGACGAGCAGTACCTCTCCGATGGCGACAAGCAGCGCCTGCAGCAC
Source organism: uncultured Myxococcales bacterium (assembly GCA_964494475.1). Classification (GTDB taxonomy): domain Bacteria; phylum Myxococcota_A; class UBA9042; order CAZBRS01; family CAZBRS01; genus CAZBRS01. The sequence continues at coordinate 53,022 of CAZBRS010000015.1, forward strand.
GCCCGCACCGTGTTCGGCCTGTTCGCGAAGGCCGTCAAGGCCATCCGGCTCTACGGGGGCAAGGGCCCGCACGTCGATCGCTTCCGCGACGATCTGTACCGCGATCTGCAGCAGTACCTGATGGCCGAGGGTGAGCTGCGGGTCGACGTGGCGCCCGACGCGTTCCTGATGCACGGGCAGGCCGTGTTGAGCGTCCCGGCCGACGAGGGCGACGATCTGATCTACGAGCTCTTTCGCGAGGGGATGCGCGAGCTCGCGTTCCTGCCCGGCCTCGGCCCCGACGAGCTCGCCGTGTTCCTCTCCCTGCTGGTCCTCGACGGCGCGGCCGAGGAGCGGCGTCTCGACGACGATCGCGTCACCCTGATCTGGGAGGCCGGGCTCGAGCACGTGACGGTCCAGATCGCCGATCTCCTGACGAACGGCGCGTACTTTCAACGCAACCCCGAGTATCGGCAGCACTTCGCGGAGCGCCTGCTGCGCCTGGTGCAGCGCGCCGCGCCAACGCTCCGGCCCAGCGGCCCCCTGACCCGCCCCGAGCGCCGGGCCGCCCCTGACCAGCCCGCCGAGGCCGAGGTCGACGCGCTGCTCGAGGGCTTCCCGGGCTTCGTGCTGCGCGACGCGCTGGCGCCGTTCGAAGCGCTCGAGGAGGCTCGCGGCCTCGCGCCCCTCTTCGACGACGACGCGCGCCGGCAGCCCCTCCGGTTCCTCGAGGCGCTCTGCGACGCGACGGCCACGACGTCGACGCCCGACGAGCGCTCCTTCGCGGTGGAGCACGCCGTGCGCCTGCTCGAAGACGCCCTGGCCGCCGGCGATCTCGATCTGCTCGACGCCGCCGTCACGGCCCTGCGCAGCCATACGCAGGTGCGCGACGCCACCCGCGCGAGCCGCCAGGCGTTCGTGGGCGAGGTGCTCGCGCCCCTGGCCCGCTACCACCGCCTGATTCTGCTCCGGCCGGTGATCGCCGAGGGGCGCCCCGAGAACCTCGAGAAGCTGATGGGCTTCTTCGACCTCCTGCCGCGCTCCGAGCTCGACGGCCTCGTGAGCTTCCTCTCCAAGCTCGGCGACGGCCCCGCCGTGAAGCCCCTGCGCGAGCTGCTCGAGCGTCGCGGTGCCGACCTGACCCCGTACCACGTGGCGCGGCTGAAGAGCGAGAACGTGCTGGTGGTGCTCGAGTCGTTGCGCACGCTATCGGCCTCCGGGGGCGCCAGGGTCGACGAGGCCGTGCGCGGGCTGCTCGACAACCGCAACCCGTCGGTGAGGCGCCAGGCGCTCCTGTCGCTGAAGGGCCGCTGGAGCACGCAGATCTTCACCGACGCGCTGCGCTTCCTGCAATCCGACGAGGTGGGGATGCGGCTGGCCGCGCTCGAGGTGATCGCGGCCGGACACGATCCCGAGATGCACGAGCCGCTCTGTACGGTCGCCGAGCGTCCCGAGTTCGCGCGGCGCGACCCCGACGAGCGCGGGCAGCACCTGTCGGCCCTGCTGGCCTGCGATCGGGCTGGCGCCGTGGCGTGGCTGCAGGCGCGCCTGCTGCGACGCAACCTCTTCGCGCGCCGCCAGCAGCAGGCCCTGGTCGAGGCCGCCGTGCCGGCGTTGCTCGAGCACGACGGGCCCGACACGCGCCAGCTCCTGGCCGAGTGGCTCTGCGGCGAGCCGCCGGGCAGCGCCCTTCGGCAGCAGGTCGAGCCCGTGCTCGCGGCGCGGCTGGCGGCCGAAGAAGAAGCCCGGCTGGGGACGCCATGAACGAACCGCGCGAGCCCCAGGCAACCCCCGGCTCGGGCCGCGCCGAGGCGCTCCCCCCGGCGAACCGCGCGAGCGAGTCCGACCAGGTGGCCTCCCGCCTCGTGAGCGGCCTGTACGCGCTCGATAAGGCGCTGCGCGTCTACGAGCTCAACAACCGCGCGGTCCTCGGGCTCCTCGACGACCTGGTCGCTGCCATCCGCGCCGCGCCGGGCGGTGAGGGCCGCGGGCCCTCCATCGAACTGCAGGACGAGCACGTCCTCTTGAACGGCGCGCCCGCCCGCCTGGGCTACAAGGTGTGGCTGCGAGCCCGCGACCTGGCGACCTCGCTCCGTCGGCGCGGGATTCGCGGCCTGGTCCTGCCCCCCGAGCCCACGCGCCAGAAGCTGCAGCTCCTGTTCGCCCGCCTGCAGAAGATCAAGCTGGCCTCGGCGCCCGAAGCCGGGCTGCTCCTGGACCAGATTCGCCTCGAGACCGGGGCCTCCGTGCTCTCGGCGCCGCCCCTGGCGCCGACCGAGCACCTGCGGGAGCGCGACCGCTACGTCGTGCGGCTGTACGCCGCCCTCACCGTCCTCGTACGCGACGCCCTCGAGGCCGCGCGCGCGGGCCGTCGTGTCACGCTCGTGCCCCTGAAGCGCGTCCTCCAGGCGTTGTCCGACGAGCTCGAGCACCGCGAGGCGTTGCTGTTGGCGCTCATGGACGTGCCGGGTTATCGCGGTCACCAGGAGACGCACCTCGCCAACGTGACGCTGCTGGCGCTGGCGGTCGGCAGGCGGCTGCGCCTCGGGCCCGAGCGCCTGATGCAGCTGGCGCTCGCGGCGGTCTTCCACGACCTGCCGCGGGCGCTCGTGCCCCACGACCTGCAGGCGCGCCTCGAGCGCGACGAGCCGCTGTCCGAGTCCGAGCAGCGCGCGGTCGAGGCCGCACCCGGGCGTGCGATCCGGTTCCTGCTGCAGGGCCCGGGCGCGTCGACGTCCCACTCCCTGGCGCCGGTCGTCACGCTGGCCGAGTCCGGCGACGAGTTCGTCCGGCCCCCGAGCTATCGAAGCGGCGTGGGTCCGAGCGCTCTGTCGCGCCTGCTGGCCGTGGTGAACGCGTACGAGCTGCTCGTCCGCCCCGTGGGAGCCTGGGACCCCCTCCTGCCGGCCGAGGCCATGCGCTGGCTGCTGGTCGAGCACGCCGATCGCTTCGATGCCGAGCTCCTTCAGGCCTTCGGCCGCGTGCTGGGGCTCTTCCCGACCGGCAGCCTGGTCGAGCTCTCGACCGGCGAGATCGCGGTGGTCGTCGGGCAACACGGCGAGGAGGGCTGCGCGGGCGCTCCGGTGGTCGAGCTGCTCACGGCCGCCGACGGCGAGCCCGTGGTGCCCGAGCGCGTCGATCTGGCCTCTGACGGCCGCGCCATTCGAGCCCCCCTCGAGCCCGGCGCCTTCGGCTTCGACGGGCTGCAGCACTTCCTTCGCCCGGCAGGGATTTCTCTTTGACACGGTGCGTGACGCGTCGATATGATGCACTGCGTAATCGAGGCGCCAGCGCCTATCACTTGAGGGGAGGGGACGGATGAACGCGACCGAGTACACCGCGAATCTTCGTGACGCCCGCTTCGTCCTGTTCGAGCAGCTGAAGGTCCAGGACCTGTGCAAGCTGCCCAAGTACCAGGACTTCGACCAGGACACCTTCGACGCCATGCTGGTCGAGGCCGTCAAGCTGGCCGAAAAGACCATGAACCCTTTGAACAAGCCCGGCGACCGCGAAGGCGCGCACTGGGACCCCGAGACCAAGAAGGTCACGACCCCCAAGGGCATGAAGGACGTCTGGAAGAAGTTCACCGAGGGCGGCTTCCAGGCGGCCGGCGGCGATCCCATCTACGGCGGCATGGGGCTCCCGCCCGTGCTCATCACCGCCTTCAACGAGTTCTTCGCGGGCGGCAACATCTCGGCGTCGCTCTACCCGCTGCTCATCGCCGGCGCTTCGGCCGTCATCGAGCGCTACTGCACCGACGAGATCAAGCAGACCTGGCTGCCCAACATGTACGCCGGGCTCTGGGGCGCCACCATGCTGCTGACCGAGCCGGGCGCCGGCTCCGACGTGGGCAACTCGAAGACCAAGGCCGTGAAGCAGGCTGACGGCACCTACAAGCTCGTCGGCGACAAGATCTTCATCACCGGCGGCGATCACGATCTGGCCGTGAACATCGTGCACCTGGTGCTGGCGCGCGTCGAAGGCGCCCCCAAGGGCACGAAGGGCCTGTCGCTCTTCCTGGTGCCGAAGTTCCGCCTGAAGGCCGATGGCTCGCTGGGCCAGTTCAACGACATCACGTGCACGGGCATCGAGCACAAGATGGGCATCAAGGCCTCGGCCACCTGCTCGCTGAGCATCGGCGACAACAACGACTGCCAGGGCTGGATCATCGGCAGCGAGGGCCAGGGCATGCCCATCATGTTCAACATGATGAACCTCGCCCGCATCGAGACCGGCATGGGCGCCATCGGCCTGGCCCAAGGCGCGTACAACAACGCCCTGTCCTACGCCCGCGAGCGCCTGCAGGGCTCGAGCCTGAAGGAGTTCAAGAACCCCGACGCGCCGCGCGTGCCCATCATCGAGCACCCCGACATCCGTCGCATGCTGCTGCACATGAAGTCGCAGATCGACGCCTGCCGCTACATCCTGTTCAAGACGGGCCTGTACGAGACCCTGGGCCACTTCGCGACCGACGACGAGGTCAAGGAGAAGAACAAGGACTTCCTCGAGCTGCTCACCCCGATCTGCAAGGCCTACTGCTCGGATCGCGGCTTCGAGAGCTGCTCGACCAGCATGCAGGTCTTCGGCGGCTACGGCTACACCCAGGAATACCCGGTCGAGCAGTACACGCGCGACGCGCGCATCCTGCCGATCTACGAAGGCGCGAACGGCATCCAGGCCATGGACCTCCTCGGCCGCAAGCTGGGCATGAAGGGCGGCATGGTCCTCATGAACTACATGGAAGAGCTGGCCAAGGATCTCGACGCCGCCAAGGCCATCCCCGGCTTCGCCGACGTGGCCGAGGCCTACGAGAAGGCCAAGGACGAGTTCGTGAACGTGGCCATGAACCTGTCGGCCATGGCCATGGCGGGCGAGTTCGTGGTGGCCCTGAAGTCGGCGTGCGAGTTCCTGAAGCTCATGGGTCACGTGGTCGGCATGAGCGGGCTCATCGAGCAGTCGATCCTGGCCAACGCCTGGCTGCAGGCCCGGTACGCCAAGGAAGGCATCGCGGCCGACGACAAGAAGGCCCAGCGCGCGTTCTACGGCTCGAACGAAGAGGCCAAGTTCTACGCCAGCAAGCTGGCCGAGGCCCGCTTCTTCGCCATGAGCATCCTGCCCGAGGTCTTCGCGCTCTCCAGCTCGATCCTCGCGAAGGACAAGTCCTGCATGGAGCCGGTGTTGTAGCCGCCTGCCCCGATTCGGGGCGACGGTTCGTTTTCGCCTCTTCCATCCGAAGCTTCCTCGGTCATTCGTCGTGCGTCGTCGTCCGTTGTCGACGGCATGACCGGCAGGCGTCTACAACGTCTTGTCTGGGGGAGACCCCCAGACCCCCCATTGGCGGCACCCGCTCGTGCTCCGCGTCGCGGGTGCCACGCCGTGCTTCGGCCCGCTGAGGTGCCACGCCGTGCTTCGGCCAGCGGCGTTGCCTCCCGACCCCGAAACGTGGTACATGGGGGCCCTCTCCTCGAGGTGCCCATGCCCGTCAAGACGCCCGCCCCCGTGAGCGCCGCTCCCGCCCGTGACGAGCTGTACAATCGCCTGCTGCACCACCAGATCGCGTGGAAGGAGCACACCGCCGGCGTGGGCGAGCAGGGTGCCACGCCCGAGGCCGCCGGGCGCTGGTACTTTCCGGCGCGGCGCTGGGCCGAGAACCTCTTGCCTCACTTTCGCGGCCACGTGCTCGCCCACCTCGAGGCGCTGGCCATCCCCCGGCACGCGCAGGTGCAGCACGTGCTGTCGAGCCAGGTCTTCGCCCTGAACCTGGCCGCGCCGTTCTTCGCCCACCCCGACAAGCTGTCGGCGTTCCTCTGCGACGACGACGACGAGCGGGTGGTGCGCGTCGAGGCCGAGGTGGCGGGCGTGAACAACCCCTTCCACGAGCCGGGCACGCGGGGCGACAAGCGCACCAGCGCCGATCTCGGCGTGTGGATCGAGAGCCCGCGCGGCACCGAGCTCGTGCTGCTCGAGGTCAAGCTCACCGAAGGGGGCTTCGGGCGCTGCTCGAAGGGCGCCAAGGCGGGCGGCGTGTGCGACAGCGGCGGCCGGCAGCTGGTGCAGGGCGGGGGAGGGGGCTGCCCGCTCACGAAGCCGCCGTACGAGCGCACCTACTGGCGCTTGCTGACCGAGCTGGCGCCCCTGCGGTTGAACCTGTTGCAGGAGCCCGGCCCCTGCCCCTTCCGCGACCACGGCTACCAACTGATGCGCACGCAGTTGCTGGCGGCGGCGCTGGCGGCTGACCCGGCCGAGGGGTTGGTCGACGCGCGCTTCGGGGTGCTGGTCCACGACGGCAACCTCTCGGTGCGCAAGGCCCTCGAGGCGTGGGTGCCGGGCGGTCGCGCCCTCCCGTGGCGCGACGTGGTGCGGCGGCCTCAGCATTTCGAGGTCTTGGGCGCGCTCGGTTGGGTCAGGTTCTTCGTCGACGATCCCGAGCTCGGTGACTGGGCCCGGGCCATGCTGGCGCGCTACTTCCCGCCCCCCGCCATGCCCCAGGGTCTGGCGCCGCTGGGCCGCGTGCGCCGGCCTCCCGCGGCCGAGGCGGCTCCGGCTGCCCTCGCGGCGTCCCTCCCCTCCGCGGCGCGGGTCCGCTTCGCCCCGCCCGCTCCGCCGGCGCGGCCCGCGGCCGTGCGGGCCGGGCACCGCGACGCCGTGCGCTGGATGGGCAGCCCTGCTTTCTTCGACCTGAAGGCGCTGCACGACCGCGTGCTGGGGCCGGCCAGCCTGCACTACCGGCCCACCGAGGCCGGGGTCGTGCTCGTCTCGCTCGACCCCGACGCGCCCTGCTCCGTGGGCTTTCGAACCACCGACGACGACGACGACCACGAGCTCGGGCCGACCACGGTCGTCCCCGATGCCGACGCGTTGGCGGCCCGGCAGGTGGCTCACCGGGCGTGGCTCGGGGGCCTCGTGCGCAGCTCGAAGGAGGAGCGCTCCGTGGCCGCGTGGGTGCGCCGGGCCCTCTCCGACCGCCTGCGCGCGCCCGGCCTCGCGCCCGCGTGGCGCTTCGTCGCCAGCGAGTGGCGCGTGGTCGACGAGCGGGGCGCGGCCCAGAAGCTCGACCTCGTGCTGGTGAACACCGAGACGGGCGACATCGGCCTGGTCGAGGCCAAGGAGAGCCCGAACCGGCGCGCCGAGGCGGTGGAGCAGATCGAGGACTACGGGCGCCTGTGGCGGCGAGACGAGGCCGAACTCACCCCCTTCTTCGCCGACCTGATCCGCGCGCTCTGGTCGCTCTACGGCGTCGACGACGCGGCGTGCCCGACGCTGTCCGACGCCGCGCCCGAGCTCTTCGTGGCCTGGCCCGACGCGAAGCTGGGGCTGAAGGTGGTGGCGGCCGACGAGCTCTGAGGGTCCTGAGGGTCGTTACCGATGCCCCTTCCAGAACCCGTCGCTGAAGCTCTTCCCGTCGGCGCTCATGACCACCGTACCGCGTGAGCCCTCCCCGTCCTGCTTGTACTCCATCCAGTGAAGGTTGTTGCCCACCGCGATGGCCAGCAGCACCACCTCCTGGTCCTCGGTGGTCACCCAGGTGGTCTTGCCGGGGCTGGAGTACGAGTTGAAGCTGCCCGCCTTGGTGTACGAGCCCACGTAGTAGGTGCCCGACTTCTTCCAGGTGAGGGGCCCCGAGCCCTGGTCTATCTCCCACGTGCCTTCCCAATTGGCGTCGGGCTCGCCCGTCGGCGCGGGGATGGGGTCGAGGCGGTCGAGGTTGATGTTGGACTCCTTCTCGTCGTCCCAGCCCCACGAGGCCGAGATGTGGTCGGGGTCGTCGCGCATCACGAAGAACGCCTTTCCGCCGCGCTCCTCGTTGCCGCACTTCAACTCCTGCCACGTCACGTGGGCGGCGTTCCCTTCGAAGGTGCCCTGCATCTGACCGAGGACCCAGCAGTATTCCGTGTTGTAGTCGTCGGTGCTCTCGGAGTAGCCGTGCACCGCCAAGAAGCCCTTTTCGGTCGGTACGATGAGCACCTCGCCGAAATTCTGGGCACGCCAGAAGCCGGCCCACTGCCACGTGGGCACCTTGCCGTCGGCCTTGAAGAAGCTGTCGGGATTCAACTGCAGGATCGAGACGCCGCAGCCTCCGAGTTGGAGCACCGCGAGCAGCACCAGGGCCAGTCGCCGGACCATGCTCTCCCCCCCAAAGGATTTCTTGTGGATCGGAGCGTATCGCGCTGCGTTCAGATTGTCCAGCAGGTCGGGGCGGTCGAGAAAACGCGACGGCTTATGGGCAATCCGGCTTCTGGAACCACTCGCAGTGCCCGTTGACGGGCGCCGAGCAGTAGTCGGTGGTGCAGGGGTCGCCGTCGTTGCACTGGGTGTAGCTGGTGCAGGGCCAGGTGCAGCCCGGGATGTACGCGCTGTCGCATTGCCAGGTGAGCGGGCTGCAGAAGTCGCGCGTGCACGGGTTGGTGTCACTGCACTGGTAATCGAAGAGGCAGGCCCCCGGGCAGTCGAAGTTCGGCCCGTGGTAGCACTGGAACGTGGTCAGGTTGCAGTAGTCGGTGGTGCACGTGTCGGCGTCGTCGCAGGCGCCGGCCGACGTGCAGCAGCCGGGGGTGTCGAGGGCGGGCGCGTAGGCGCACGTGCCCCCGGGCCCGTCGGGGCAGGCGTCGACGGTGCACGTGTTGCCGTCGTCGCAGTCGACGGGCTCGTTGCAGCAGGTGGGAATCCAGGTGATCTCGCACTTGCCGGCCACGCAGACCTCGGAGGTGCACACGTTGCCGTCCTTGCAGTCGGGGGTGGCCTCGCAGAGGCCGCAGGCAGGGCTCGGCTTGGTGACGCACTTGTGCGAGAGGCACAGGTTCAGCGTGCACGGGTCGGCGTCGACGCAGTCGGCGTTCGTGCGGCAGCACTCCCAGATGAAGTGGGTGACGCAGCTGGCGTAGACGCACAGGTCGTTCGTGCACGCGTCGCCGTCGTCGCACAGGGGGTCCCAGGTGCCCGGCGACGCCGTGCAGCCGCTGCCGCACTCGGGGTGCTGCCCGTGGGCGCACACGCTCTGCACGCAGGCGTCGACGGTGCACGTGTCGCCGTCGTCGCACTCGAGGTCGACCACGCAGCAGTTGGGTAGCGTCTGGTGGCGGCAGCTGCCATCGGCCAGGCACACGTCGGACGTGCACGTGTTCGAGTCGCTGCAGTCGGCGTTGGTCGCGCAGCCCCCGCAGATCGGGTCGGGCGTGTTCTGGCACGAGTTGGCCAGGCAGTCGTCCTGCGTGCACGCGTCGCCGTCGTCGCAGTCGTCGTCGGCCAGGCAGCAGGTGGGGTTTCCCTTGTTGGCGCAGAAACCGAGGGCACAGCGATCGGACGTGCACGGGTCGCCGTCGTCGCACTCGGCGTCGGCGGAGCACACGCTGCCGCAGGCCGGGTCGCTCACGTGGCCGCAGGTGTTGTACTCGCAGCCGTCGAGCGTGCAGGCGTTGCCGTCGTCGCAGTCGGCGTACTTCGTGCAGCAGCCGGCCACGGGCTCGAAGGCGCAGATGTGTGCGTTGCAGGTGTCCTTGGTGCACGCGTTGCCGTCGTTGCACTGGGTGTTGAGGGTGCAGTAGGTGCAGCCCGCCTGCTGCACGTTGGTGCAGGCGTGGGTGAGCGTACCGCAGGTGTCCTTGGTGCAGGGGTTCGCGTCGTCGCAGTCGCCCGCGGTGTCGCAGCAGCCCAGCACCTCCTGATGGTAGCACGAGCCCTGCACGCAGCGGTCGGTGGTGCAGGTCAGGCCGTCGTCGCAGCCAGCCGCCGAGGTGCAGCCGACGCACCCGTCGATCGTGTCGTGCCGGCAGGCGTGCGCGGCGGTGCACACGTCGGTGGTGCACAGGTTGCCGTCGTCGCACGCGGCGTCGGCCAGGCAACAACCGGCGAGGGGCGCGTGGCCGCAGGCTCCGCCACCCGCGGCTCCGCTCGGGTCGGGGGTGCAGGTGTCGGCGGTGCACGGGTTGGCGTCGTCGCATTCGTTCACGTCGTGGCAGCACCCGTCGAGCCAGCGGTGGGCGCAGGCCTCGTCTTCGCAGGCGTCGGCGGTGCACGTGTCGTCGTCGTCGCAGTCGCCCAGGCTCGAGCAGCAGTTGGGGATGGGCGTGGCCAGGCAACTGGCCGCCACGCAGCGATCCGACGTGCAGGGGTCGCCATCGCGGCAGTCGGCGTCGACCGCGCAGGCGGCGCAGGCCGGGTTCGGCGCGTACTCGCACGCGTTGGCCGTGCAGCGGTCGAGCGTGCAGGCGTCGGCGTCGGCGCACTCGGCGTCGGAGTCGCAGCAGCCCAGCATGAACTGGCTCACGCAGTAGCCGTAGAAACAGTCGTCGCGCGTGCAGGGATCGCCGTCGTCGCAGTCGGCGTCGATCGAGCACGAGCCGCAGTCGGGGTGCAGCGCGTGGACGCACAGGTTCGTGACGCAGCCGTCGATGGTGCACGTGTCGTCGTCGTCGCAGTCGGTGTCGAGGATGCAGCAGTTCGCGATGCCCTCGTGGGCGCACGTGCCGTCGGCGCGGCAGGTGTCGCGCGTGCACAGGTTGCCGTCGTTGCAGTCGGCGTTGGCGGCGCACGCGCCGCAGGCCGGGTCGGGTTCGTTGCGGCACACGTGGTCGACGCAGCGGTCGAACGTGCACGTGCTCTGATCGGCGCAGTCGAGGTCGATCTGGCAGCAGCCGGGGGTGGGCTTCGAGCCGCAGAAGCCGAGTACGCACATCGACGTGGTGCAGGGGTCGTCGTCGTCGCAGTCTTCAGGGACGGTGCAGGTCGACTGGCCGCACTCCCAGCCGAGCACGTGGGCGCACTGCCCGAACTCGCAGATGTCCATGGAGCAGGGGTCGGCGTCGTCGCAGTCGCCGTCGTGGCGGCAGCAGCCCGGGACCACCTCGACGTGGCACGCGTGCGCCACGCACGTGTCGCGGGTGCACACCTCGTGGTCGTCGCAGTCGCCGTCCTTCAGGCAGTAGGAGCAGCCCGCCAGGTCGACGTGGTGGCAGTCGCCCTGCTGGACGTTGCAGGTGTCGGTGGTGCAGGGGTTCGCGTCGTCGCACTCGGCGTTGGCCTCGCAGCAGCCGGCCACCTCCTTGGCGTAGCAGCGTCCGCCGAGGCAGCGGTCGGTGGTGCAGGCCGAGGCGTCGTCGCAGTCGGCGTCGCTCGTGCAGGCGCTGCACGCGGGCACCGCCGTGTAGGCGCACGTCAGGTCGAGGCATTCGTCGGTGGTGCAGGCGTCGCGGTCGTCGCAGTCGGCGTGCTCGCGGCAGCAACCGGGCACGGCGGCGCGTTGGCAGCGTTCGAGCACGCAGGCTTCGGTGCTGCAGGGGTCGGCGTCGTCGCAGTCGCCGTCGGCGTGGCAGCACTCGGGCACGACCTCGTTCCGACACACGGCGTCGAGGCAGGCGTCCTGGGTGCAGCTCTCGTGGTCGTCGCAGGCCGCGCTGTCGACGCAGCAATCGGCCACGGGCGAGTGCAGGCACTGCCCGTCGCCTACGCAGGTGTCGACCGTGCAGGGATCGGCGTCGGCGCACGGGAGCGGCGCCCCCAGGCACTCGCCTGCCACGCAGAGGTCGTCGGTGGTGCACCCGTCGCCGTCGAAGCACGTGGCGCCGTCGGGGGCCTCGCTCCAGCCGCGGGGCTCGAGACCGGGCTCGCAGACCAGGCAGCCGGTGGCCCCGCCCTTGAACCCTGCGGGCAGGCACTGGCCCGAGATCAGGCAGTAGTCGGGCTTGAGGGTCGTGTCGCAGCCTCCCGCGCCGTTGCAGGCCTCGGTGGTGCAGGCCAGCCCGTCGTCGCACGAGTAGGCCTTGCCCACGCAGGCGCCGGTGGCGGTGCAGACGTCGGCCCGCGTGCAGGCCACGCCGTCGTTGCAGGGGCCGCCCTCGGGGAGGGGGCTCCAGTCGGTGTCGGCCTTGGCGGGCTGGCACGAGCGGCAGGGGTCGCCGGGCTTGCCCGTGCCGGCCGCGACGCACGCCCCTGCGATGACGCAGAAGCCGGGCTCGGGCACGACCTCGCAGCCGCCCTCCCCGTCGCAGACCACGGCCGCGCAGGCCAGATCGTCGACGCAGGGGTGCAGCGCGCCGACGCACTGGCCCAGAGCGGTGCAGGCGTCGGCCGCCGTGCAGGCGTTGCCGTCGTCGCAGGCTCCCACGCGGGGCTCGTGCCGGCAGCCCGTGGCGGTGGAGCAGCCGTCGTCGGTGCACGCGTTGCCGTCGTCGCAGGCATCGTGGGCGCCGGCGCAGGCGCCCGCCGCGCACGTGTCGGAGAGGGTGCACACGTCGCCGTCGTCGCAGCCCTGGCCCTCGCGGATCGGCGTCAGCGTGCAGAGGCCGCTGGCCGGCAGGCAGGCCGCCTGGGCGCAGTCGGGCCAGGTGGCCGCCGGGCACTCGATCAGGGTGTCGGGGTCGACCTCGCACGCGTGCGGGAACACGTTGGTGTTGCAGCGCAGCGTGCCGTTGCAGCGGTTGCCGTCTTCGTGGGCTACGCACTCGGCGGTCTTCTCGCACGCGCAGACGCTGGCCGCGCCCACGCACACTCCCTGCACGCAGGCGTCGATGGTGGTGCACGGGTGGCCGTCGTCGCAGGGGGTGCCGTTCAGGGGCGTGAACTGGCAGCCGGCGGCGGGGTCGCAGGTGGGCTGGTGGCACACGGGCGCGGGGCACACCCGCGCTTCGCCCACGCAGGCTCCGCCCGCGCACTGCTCGTTCACGGTGCACTTGTCGGTGTCGGCGCAGGCCTCGCCTTCATGAATGGCGACGAGGCCGCATTGCCCCGTGACGGGATTGCAGCGGTTGCCCGAGCAGGCCGTGTCGCTCGACGCGTCGCAGGTGACGACCGTGGCCGGGTCGAGCACGCAGGCGTAGGGGAAGGTGGCCTTGTCGCACCTCAACGTGCCGTTGCACAGGTCGTCGTCGTCCTGCGGGGCGCAGTCGGCGGTGACGCGGCACGCGCAGAGCTCGGTGACCGCGACGCACGCCCCGTCGACACAGGCCTCGCCGGTGCAGGGGTCGTCGTCGGCCTCGCAGGCCGCGTCGGTGGGCTCCCAGGCGCAGCCGGTCTCGGGGTCGCAGGTGGGCGCGCGGCAAGGATCGTCGGTGTCGCAGTCGACGGGCTCTCCGACGCAGGCGCCCTGGTCGTCGCACGTGTCGTCGTCGGTGCACACGCTGCCGTCGTCGCAGGGCACGCCCTCGTCGGGCTCGTGCTCGCAAGCGCCGTTGGCGCACGTGTCGTGGGTGCAGGGGTCGCTGTCGTCGCAGTCCTTGCCCGCGCAGGGGTCGACGGGCTCGTCGGACTTCTCGGGCCGTACGTCGGGGGGCGTGGCCTGATCCGGCTCGGCTCCGTCGGCGAACTCGGCGGCGTCGATCGGTGAGGTGTCGAGGGTGGGCTCCTGGGTAGAGCCGCCGCCACAGGCCGCCAGGAACACCAGCGCCAACGCGAGCAGCAGGGAGTGGCGCATCGCGGGTACCTCGAATGGTCGGACAATTAGGCCGCGATAGTATAGCAAGAAGTGTACGTCCCGACCAAGGGAAAGCCGCCCGGCGTGGCCCGGTGCGTCAGGGATTCACGAGGCGCGACTCCCAGCCCCGGGGCCCGCGGACGAGCTCGCGCCGATGGTGCAGCCGACCCCGGCCGGCCTGCCAGAGCTCGAGGCGCTCGGGCACGAGGCGAAAGCCGCCCCAGTGCGGCGGGCGGGGCACGGCCTGCAGGGCGAAGCGAGCCTCGGCTTCGGCCACGGCCGCGTCGAGCTGGTCGCGGGAGGCGAGCGGCTCGGACTGGCGCGAGGCCCACGCGCCGAGCTGCGACAGGCGCGGGCGGGCCGCGAAGTACGCGTCGGACTCGGCGTCGGAGACGAGCTCGACCGCGCCCTCGGCGCGTACCTGGCGGCCGAGCGCGGCCCAGAACAGCACCAGCGCCGCCCGGGGCGTGGCGAGGAGGTCGCGGCCCTTGGTCGAGGTGCGGTTCGTGAAGAAGGCGAAGCCGCGCGGGTCGACCTCCTTCACGAGCACCACCCGCACCGACGGCCACCCGCTCTGCGACACGGTGGCCAGCGCGGCCGCGAAGGGTTCGGGCGCGCCGGTCGATACGGCCTCGGCGCGCCAGGCCAGCACCTCGGTCAGGGCTTCGAGATAGACGGGATCGTTCATGCCGCTCTCTACCATACTCGAACGACGACCTGATCCTGGGCGCTGACCGCGCCCGCCGCGTCGGTGACCCACAGCCCGAACGCGTACAGGCCGGGTACGTCGGGCGTGAACGAGGCCGTGCTCGAGGCGCCCAGGGCCGTACCGGGCGCGCCCAGGCTGCCGAAGGGCACGGCGTTCACGACCCAGCGGTACGTGAGCGCGTCGCCGTTGGGGTCGAAGCTCAGGCTGCCGTCGAGGGGGACGGCCGGCCCGATGCCCACGTCGCCCACGGGCAGCAGCTGGTCGCCGAGCACGAAGCGCGCCGCCGCGTAGGGCGCGCCGTTGGCCACGCACACGCCGCCCGCCAGGCACGTCTTGCCGACGCCGCATGCGGCGACGGACGTGCAGGGCGCCCCGCACTTCCCGGTGGCCGCGTCGCATACGTCGCCGGCGTGCTGGCAGGGGGCGAAGCACGGGTTGAACACGCACAGGCCCTCGACGCACGTCATGTTGTAGGCGCACGTACCCTCGGAGCTGCAGGGATCGGCCACCTGGCACGCGCCCGACTGGCAGTACTGGCCCGCGCCGCAGGGCGCGTCGCTGGAGCACTCCGGCAGGACGCACTGACCCTCGCGGCACACGAGCCGCGGGTTCTTGCACTCGGGGTCGCCCTGGCAGACGGCGGGCTTGCACACGTGCACGACGGGCTCGCAGGCCTGGCCCTCGCCGCAGTCGCCGTTCCAGGTGCAGGGGCCCATTTCGCACTGGCCGAGGTCGGTGCGGCAGAGGGTGGGGAAGGGGCAGGCCGACGAGTCGGTGCACGGGATGGCGACCGAGAACGGCGGGGGCACGCAGCCCCGCACGCCGCCCGAGAGCCACTGGCAGACGAGGCCCCACTCGGCGCAGTCGGCGTGGGCGTCGCAGGGCACGGTGCAGCCGGCGGCCGCCGAGGTCGAGAAGCACAGGCCCGACTGGCAGTCGGAGCCGCTGGCGCAGGGCTCGCCGAACGCGCCGTCGCCCTTGGGCAGGTCGGTCGGGATGTCGAGGGGCTGGAGACCCCCGTCGTCGGTCGTAGCCACGTCGTTCGCGTCGTCGCCGGGCCCCGGGTCGGCCTGGGGACCGGGATCGCCCGGGGCTGCATCGGAGGCCGCGTCCCAGGCGCCGAAGTCGGCGCTGGCGTCGGGTCCGGGGCCGGCGCTGTCGCGTTCGCCCCCACCGTCACCGCCACCGCAGGCGACCGCCAGGAGGCCGAGTGCCAGGACGCCGAAGGCGTGCATTCTCATGATCGAACCTCTGCAGACGTTGACCGAATGCGCGCGACTATCGGGAGCGCGCCCGGCGTGGGCTCCGGGCGCCCACGCCGACAGCAACAACCGTTCTGAGCGTTCGTGAATGCATTCACGAACGCTCAGAACGGGAAATCGAAGGCGCAGGGGCTGGTGCTTCCGCTCCAACTGGTGACCGTGTTGCCGAGCGGCGTGAGCGTGCCCGCGGGCATGTCGACGTCGACCACCTGCCACAGGTCGTTGGTGTTGGTCAGCTTCTGGGGGCCGTAGGTGCCGGCCAGCACGCCCTTCAGGTAGATCTGGACCGTGACGTTCGTGGACGTGCCGCTGCTCGACTCGTAGTTGTCGCGGAAGTAGTGCATGACCACGCGGTACTTGCCTGGCTTCGGCTCCTGCACGTTGATGTTCTCGGGCCCGTAGCCGTCGATGTCGTCGTAGTCGAGGAAGGCGTCGTCGACGTAGTCACCGGTCGTGCCCCAGTCGGGGCTGCTGTTGCCGTAGAAGCAGTCGTCGGGGCAGGTGAAGAGCGAGCCCCCCGGGAAGAGCAGGTGCGTGTCGACGTCGCAGTCGTCGGCGTCCCACTCGACGTTGATGTGCAGGCCGATGTCTTCGAGGGGAGGGGGCACGCCCGTGCCCGTCACGTTCACGTTGACCTCGGCGTTGTCGGGGTCGGTGCTCTTCACGATCCACTTGCCGCTGTCGGGTCCGGCCAGGCCCGGCGAGTAGGTGCTGGTCACGACGAACGTACCCCCCGGCGGCACGGTCAGCGGATAGGCGGGCTGGGGCGTCAACTGGAACTCGGCGGAGAGCGACCCCCCGAAGAAGCCGGCGCCGCGCGCGATGTCCTTCACGACCAGGGGCACCGCCGTGTCGCAGTTGCGCACGGTGAAGTCGAGCGCCTTGGATTGGCCGCGCACCACCGTGCCGTAGTTCAGGGTGGCGGGCAGCACCTGGATGCAGGGCACCGGGTCGGGGCCGGTGATCTTGGCGTAGGAGTCGAACTTGACCTCGACCCAGGGCTGCTGGGGATCGTTCGAGTGGACCCGCAGCCACGCCGGCCCCGGCGCGGGCTTCTGCACGAAGCCGACGGTGAAGGTGGCCTGGGCGTAGGCCTCGAGCTTCAGGGGCAGGGGGGGCACCTGGTGCAGCGAGAACGCGGGGTGCGAGCCCGCCTTCCAGTCGATGACGTCGACGATCAGCGTTCCCTGGCCCGCGTTCGTGATCGTCACCTCGCGACCCTGGATCTCGGGGTTGTCTTCGATGTAGGTGAACGTGTAGCTGGTGTTCGGGTCCACGAAGATCGAGGGCGCCTTGGCCGGATCGACGTCGGCGGGCTGGACCAGATCGTCGGGCGTGTCGGGCGTCGGCACGTCGGAGGGAGCGAGGTCAGGGGAGTGGGAGTCGTCCGGCGCGTCGTCGACGTGGGCGTCGGGCGAGGGCGTGTCGGAGCCTGCGCTGTCCTTGTCCCACGCGTCGAACAACGGGACGGTGTCGTCGTCGACCTGCTTGCAGCGCCCGTTCACGCAGGGAGCCCCGCCGCAGTCGGCCTCGGTCACGCACTCGTCGACGTTCGTGCCGCCCTGATCGGCCGACGAGCACGCGGCCACGAGGAGCAGCCCCACGAGCAGAACGCGCCAAGCACCCATGCTCACCTCCGACCCTTCGACCCCGCAGGGTAGCGACTTTACGGTCGTTGCGCCAGCGTTCGCGTTCAGGCCTCGACGCGGATGGCCGTGCCCAGCTCGTCCTTCAGGCGGCTGAACGAGGCGGACTCCTGGTAGAAGAGCAGATCGGTCACCGCGGCCTCGGCCGTGAGCCCCTCGGCGTAGAAGCCCTCTTCCTTCAGCGCCGCCAGCGCCACCTCGACGTCGTTGGCCACGGCCAGCCCGAACCGGTTCAGGTTCAGCTCGGTGGCGCGCACCCAGGCCTTGATGTCGATGGTCTCGCCGCGCTGCACGAAGGCGTCGACCACGTCGTGGAGCTCCTGCTTGCGGGCCTCGTCGGGGGCCGACACGATCAGCCGTGCGATGCTCTCGACCTGGGCGCGCTCTTCCTCGGGCACGCCGAACCCGGGGTTGAACGCGGCCAGCGCGCCCAGCAGCAGCGCCCGCAGGTCGCGCACCGGATACACCCGCCAGGCCACGTTCTCTTCCCGGAACGACGCCAGGTATTTTCCGAGCTCGAAGGCCAGCTTCTTGAGGTTGGGCTCGTCGAGCACCCGGCGGCCGAGCACCAGGGTCGGCAGGTCGAGGCGCTCCTTCCGGCAGAAGAAGTCGGCCGAGGAGGTCGCGAACGCGATGCGCTCGACCCCCAGCACCTCGGTGAGCAGCCCCGAGAGTGCGACGGCGTTGCGGTGCTGGTCGGCGTTCAGCGGCCCGCTCAGCGGGTAGCCGAGCGCCGCGGCGTCGCGCTTCTGCAGGCTGTCGCCGAGGAAGCGATCGACCAGCCCCAGCAGGCGGCCCGTGGGCAGCAGCCCCGCCGTCTCGGTGCGGTACAGCAGCTTCTCGACCACGTCGGCCCCGAGCCGCACCTTCTTCAACCGGATCGCCTTCTGCACGTAGGCGCGGTGGAACTGCTCCTCCTTCTCGTCGGCCAGCCCGAGCAGCCGGATGACGCCGCACAGGTTCCACACGCGATCGTAGTTCTTGCGGCGGGTGAAGTAGCCGCGCAGGAACTTCAGGGACTCCTTGCGCGTGGGCAGGATGGCCAGCAGCCGCTCGTGGAGCACGGCCTTGCGCTCGTCGTCGTCGGTCAGCTCGATCAGCAGCTCGAGGGGCTCCCCCTCGTCGGGGCGCAGCGCCGACGCCTTCTCGAGCGCGGTGCCGGCCCGCTCGGGGTCGCTGAGCGAGTTCAGGTAGATCTTGCCGAGGTTCAGGAAGAGCTTGTACTCGAGCGTGGTCTTTCCGGCCCCCCGGATGCGCTGGATCATGCGCTGGTAGGCCTCGACCTGCGCCGCGGCGTCGTTCAGGCGCGCGGCGATCTCTTCGAGGGCCGAGAAGGCCTCGAGGCGCTCGGCGTCGCAGTCGAGGCTGCGATCGAACCACTCGAGGGCCTTGCGGGCCTCGGGGGTGTGATCGCGCACGAGCACGCCCAGGGTGTAGTACGTCGACGCCCGCCGCCGTACGTCGGCGTCGGCGTCGGCGAAGCGCTCGAGCAGGCGGATGCCGTCCTGGAAGCGCTGGCGGTCGAGGTAGATCTGCAAGAGGCGGATGGTGGCGTCGGCCAGCGACGGGTCGGCCTGCACCAGCGCCTCGTAGGCCTCGAGCGCCGGATCGAGGCGCTGCAGCTTCGTGGCGTACCAGTCGGCCACCTGCATCCGGAGCTCCTGGCGCTCCTTCTCGAAGGGCGACTTCTCGATCAGCGTCTTGGCGTAGGCGATGGCCTTCTCGAAGGATCCCTCGGCCGCCAGCGCCTTGACCAGGTCGCGCAGGATCTCCGGGTCGTCGGACTGATCGGCCGCGGCGCGCTCCATCATGGCCACGCGCCCCTCGACCGCCTCGAGCCTGGCCGTGAGCTCGTTCAGCTTCTTGCGGGCGACGGGGACGGCGGCCCGGGGCAGGCGCTCGATGTCCTGCTCGAGCAGCTTCTTGAAGATCCGGTGGGTCTCCTCGGCGCGGCCCAGGCGATCGAGGGCGAAGGCCAGGCCCATCTCGACCTCGGTGGCGCCCGGATCGACGGCCAGGGCCTTCTGGTAGTAGATCACGGCCACGTCGTCCTTGCGCAGCTCTTCGGCCACGCGGCCCAACTGCTGCAGCAGGCGGACGCGCAGGGCCGGCTCGCCGAGCTCGGCCAGGTGGTCGAGCACGTGGGCGCCGAGCGCGTCGGCGTCGGTCCAGCGGCGCAGGCGGATCAACAGGTCGAGCAGCGGAGGCACCACCACCCCCCGGCCGGGCAGCCCGCCGTCGCCCGCGGCGCCCGTGTCGTCGTCGGGCAGCAGGGACAGCGCCTCGCCGAACAACTGGGCGGCGCGCTCGAGGTCGGACAGGCGGTCGCGCGCGAGGGTGGCCCCTTCGAGGCAGAGGCGCACGCGCTCGAGGGGCTTGGTGGCCAGGACCCGCAGCCGATCGAGCAACCCCAGCGCGTCGCGCCAGCGGCCGCGGGCGCGCTGGATCGACGCCAGCCCGCCGAGCGCCGGCACGTAGTCGGGGTTGAACGCCAGGGCCGCCTCGAACGCGGCCGCCGCGCCGTCGAGATCGGCCAGCTTCTCGTGCAGCAGCGCCCCGCGCTCGGTGTGGAGCACCTCGACCTGCGGCAGGATGCCGAGGCGCAGCTGATCGTCGACGTTGGCGAGGGCGGCCTCCCACATCTCGTGGGCCAGGCAGAGGTCGCGCACGCGGGACAGCAGGCGCACCTGCTCGGCGCCCTCGGCCAGGGCGACCGCCTGGTTCAGCAGGCCGATGGCCGAGAGCGGGTTCTGGAACGAGACCTCGTAGATCTCGGCCATCTTCTCGAGCACCGCGACGCGCTCTTCGGGCAATTCGGCCAGGGCCAGGTACGCGCGGTAGAAGTGCAGCACGTCGTGCCAGCGATCGGCCGCCAGCAGCAGGGAGACGATGCGCGTGAGCAGCGCCTCGTTGCGCGGATCGACGCCGTACCACTCGATGAGGGTCTCGGTGGCCGAGGGCTTGTCGTCGAGCACGCTCTCGTAGATGTAGGCCAGGCTCTCGAGGTAGTGGCGACGCAGCTCCCACTTCGAGGTGGTGCGCATCGACTCGTGCAGCGCCGAGGCGATGTTCTGCCACTCCTCGCCCGTCATCTTGCGATCGAGCAGGTGCTGCAGGCCGTCCTGGCCCGCCCGGCCCGCGCGCACCTCTTCGAGGTAGATGTCGAGGGCGTCCTTCACGCGCGCCAGGCGGTTCTCGAGCAGGCCCGCCACGATCAGGCGCAGCTCGGGTCGCCGTTCGGGGAAGGCGACGCTCTGGCCCTCGAGCGTGTCGAGCAGCGCGTTCCAGTCTTCGAGCGCCTCGTGGATGGTCCGCAGGTGCTGCCAGGCGCCCTCGTGGCGAGGGTCCCCTTCGAGCACGCGCTCGAAGTACTGGATGGCGATGGCGATGGTGTCGGGGTCGGCCTCGAGGTCGGAGCCGAGGGCGAAGTACAGGGACCGCCGCTCGGCCTCGTCGGTGACCGTGCGCTCGAGGTGCTCGAGCACGCCGCGGGCCTGGTCGAGCTGACCGGCGCGGGCGAAGAGGCGCAGCAGGCGCACCAGGCCCGGCCGGCCGATGTGGTCGCGCTCGAGCAGCTCGGCCAGCAGCAGCACGGCCCGCTCGGGGTCGTTCAGCAGCGTCTCGGCGAAGATCGAGGCCTTGAGGACCAGCTCTTGCCCGAAGGCCGCGATGCGCGCGGGCACGTCGGCCTCGACCCGCTGCACGAAGCGCTCGGCCTGGCCGTGGGTGCGCACCAGCCGCTCGAGCTCGGCCCACAAAATGCGCCGGGCCGGGCAGCGGGTCAGGCCCGCCTCGACGATCGAGAACAGGCGGTCGGGTTCGGCGCCCCCGGACTCCTCGAGCCACAGCCAGTCGAGCGTGCGCTGGGCGGCGTGCTCGGGGTCGGCGGCGGCCTCGGCGCGCAGCCGGTGGAGCTCGCGGAGGCTGGCGTCGTTGCGCGCGGCGCGGGCCACCTGCGCCACCCGCTCGAAGAGCTGATCGTCCTGGGGCGTGATCTCGAAGGCGCGCAGCAGGTGCTCCAGGCCCGTGCGCACGTCGCCCAGGCGCTCGACGTGCAGCGCGCCCAGTTGGACGAGGCGGCGCGCGCGCTCGGCGGGCTCGAGCTCCTGGGCCAGCAGGCGCTTCAGGTGCTCGGCGGCCTCGGCGGCGTTGCCGGCGTCGCGCTCCAGGCACGCCAGCTCGGAGAGCACGGCGCGATTGCCCGGGCTGCGGGCCAGCGCGTCCTCGAGCACGGCGATGGTCTGCGCCCGCGGGGCCTGGCGCAGGCGGAGCGCGGTGCCCAGGCGCACCAGCGCCTCGACGTGCTCGCGCTCGCCGAGGAAGTCGGCCTGCTCGACCAGGGCTCGGAGCGCCCGGACGGCGCGCTCGGAGGCCTCCTCGGGGGGGATCAGGCGGGCCAGGGCGCGCAGGGTGTCGAGATCGCCGGGCAGCTCGCCCAGCAGGCGCAGGGCGAAGCCGATGGCGGCCTCGCGTCCCGTCGGCGTCTGGCCGTGCCACGCCACCAGGTCGCGGAGCAGCGCCACGCGCCGCTCGATCTCGGCGGCCGGCAGCCGGTTGAGCTCGCGCTCGGCGAGCTGGGCTTCGCGCGTGCGGTCGTCGGCCAGCCGCGCCAGCCGGATGCGCTCGCGCAGGTTCTCGAGGGTGTCGCCCGCCAGGTGCGCGAGCTCTTCGGCGAAGGCCAGCGCCTCGGCGTAGCGACCCAGCCGCTCGCCGGTCAGCCGCGTGAGCGTGCGCAGCACCTTGGCGCGCTCGTGGGTGCTCTCGACCAGGGTGAGCCGATCGTTCAGCAGCTCGAAGGCCTTGGCGTGGTCGGGCAGCTTCTCGTACCACGCGGCCAGCACGGCCAGCGCGCCCAGGTTGTGGCGACAGCGGTCGAGCGCCTCTTCGTAGGCGGCCACGCCGGCGTCGTGGTCGTGGGGCAGGAGCAGCGCGCCCTTGGCCGCCAGGAACATGGAGGCGGGTGCGGACGGCTCGAAGCGGGCGATGCGCTCGTCGAGCAGCGCCAGGCCGACCTCGCGGTCCCCGAGCTCCAGGGCCTCCTGCAGCAGGCCGGCGTCGAAGTTCGGCCACGTGGGCGTGGCCTCCTGCGCCAGGGCGCGCAGCCGCGCGAGCACGGGGGCCGGATCGCGGGCCTCGGCGCCCGCGAGCTCGCACCACGCGATGGCGTCGGCGCGGAAGGCCGACAGGGAGGGCGCCGCCACGGTCGACAGCGCGTCGAGGCCCGCGACGTTCGGCAGGGCGTCGACCAGCGCCGCCAGGGCGGCGCGCGCGTCCGGCTCGCTCCAGGCCGCGGGCTCGGCGGGGGGGCGCCACTTCCACAGGCCGTCGACGCCCAGCGCCAGCGCGGAGGGCGCCAGGCTGGCCACGCCCAGGTTGGCGGCGCGGGCACCGTCGGTTCCCTTCAGGGCCGCGAGCACCAGGGCCGCCAGGGTGGCGGGCGCCGGGTCGGGCTGCCAGGCGAGCAGCGGCTCGAGCGAGGGCACCTGCAGGGGTTCGCTCGCGAAGACGGGCTGCCCGTAGCGCAGGCGCGCCGGCAGGGCCTCGAAGCGCAGCAGGTGGGGCGTGTCGGGCTGCACCAGGGTCTGCAGCACGCTGCGCGCCCGTTCGCTGGTGGGCACGCGCAGCCAGCGCCAGGCGCCGAGCTCGCGATCGAGCACCAGCGCGTCGCCGCCTGCGCGCCCGAGCAGCTCGAAGCGCTCGTCGTAGAGCGTGCCGGTCAGGCCGTCGAAGGCGCGGCCGTCGAACTCGAGGGGGCGGGCGTCGAGGCTCAGGTCGCGCGACGAGAAGAACAGGTAGCCCGTGACGGGGTCGACCCCCACCATGCGCTCGAGGGCCGCGTAGTGCCCGAACACGGCGCCGCCGTACTCGAAGTAGAAGGGGTCGAGCCGCAGGAGCTCGCCCGTCGGGCCGTGCAGCGCCACCACGTCGCCCAGGTCGCTGCCGCGGCCGGGGAAGGGCAGGCCCTCAGTGGCCCCGCCGAACGCGTGCAGGCGCGTGGCGCGCCCCTCGCGCACCAGGAAGAACAGCACGTCGGCCGAAGGGGCCAGGCGGAGCGCCAGCGCGCGCAGGTCGTCGCGGCTCGCCAGGGCCTCGTCGGGCAGGTTGCCGTGCTCGATGAACGAGGCCTTCCAGGCCAGCGCCCGGCGCACGTCGGCCGCCCATCCGTCGCCGGGCGGCAGGAGCGAGGGGAACGCCACCTTGGCGTCGGGAGCGAGCGCCAGGGCCAGGTCGAGCAGCTCGTCGGCCGACAGCAGGCGCAGCCGCTTCAGGCGCTCGGCAGGGACACCGGCCGCGATGGCCCGCGCGACCTCGGCCAGGCACGCCAGCCGATTGGCCTCCTCGACGGCCCGCAGCAGGTGCACGGTCGCGACGCGGGCGTCGTCGGCCAGGCGCGCGAGCAGCAGGGGGATGCCGAAGGTCGGGAACGCGCGAAGCGTGGGCTCCGTCATGGGGGTCTCCCTGCCAGGTGGAAGCGAACCTGATTCTGTAATGTGTACCGGACATCGCGGCGGGGGTCAACGCTCGCGCGGCGGTTTGTGCCGGGGGCCGATCAGGCCAGCCACAGCGCCAGCAGCCACGCCCCGAACGAGAGCACGAACAGCCCCAGGAAGAGGGCCGCCTTGCGGCTGCGGCGGGGGCGGCCCGTCTGGGGGTCGACGCCGGTCCAGATGGCGCCGGCCACGCCGCCGATCCAGCCGACCAGGCCGAGGGCGGCCACCAGGCTCCAGGCCGGCGAGGCCTCGAAGCGCAGCGCCAGCTTCTCGCGCATCTTCTCGGTGGGGTAGCCGAGCGGCCCGGAGAGCCGGGCGATGGTCTCGTCGATGGCGGCGAGATCGCGCGGCCAGGGTGTGGTGAAGCTGCGCACCGAGAGGATGGCGCTGCGGGCGCGGTTGTAGCAGTCGAAGCCGGCCTGCTTGGATTCTTCCTGGGCCAGGCGGTTGCACGTGACCACCAGTGAGCCGAGGGCCGCGTAGGCGTAGGGGCTGCCGGGCAGGTACCAGCGCACCGCGCGCTCGTAGTGCACCATGGCGGCGCGCGGGTTGTTGCCGACGGTGGCCTGATCGCCCCGGTGGAACTCGAGGATCGAGCCCGTGAGGACGCGCACGACCAGCGCGCCCAGGCCGATCACGACGACGAGCAGCGTGGCGCGCAGGCGGGCCATGGCGGGGCCTCTCAAATAAAATCGCGGCGTTGGAAGAACAGAGCGCCCAGGGCCAGGTACACGGCGATCCAGGCCAGCGCGTAGCCCGTGGCCGACACCAGGTAGGCCGCCGGCGTCTCGACGCCGAAGAGCACCTGCCGCGACAGGTTGAACACGCCGAGGTCGGGGAAGACCACGGTCATGGCCTCGCCCAGCGGCCGCAGCCAGGGCGCGTCGACGAAGAGCCCGCGCCGCGCGGCCAGCAGCTCGTCGATCAGGTAGAGCACGCGCCCGATGGTGAAGATGCCCAGGGCGAAGAGGCCCGAGAACACCGGGCTCGTGAACGACGAGAAGAGCACGGCGGCGCTGGTGATGAGGCAGGCCTCGAGCAGGATGAGGTACAGCCCCTTCGCGAGCTCGAGGGTGAGCGGCGCGCCGCGGAGCCACAGCACCAGCACCCAGGCCAGGCCGAGCAGCGCCACCTCGATGGTCAAGAGCAGCGCGAGGCCCAGGTACTTGCCGAAAACGAATTCCCAGCGGTGCATGGGCTTGGGGAGGATGGCGTAGATGGTCTTCACCGCCACTTCCTTGTACACCAGGATCACGCCGATGATGACGCCCACCGCCACGGCGAAGAGCGAGATGGTGAAGAAGCCGAAGTCCTGCGCCACGCGCACCGTCTGCGTGCGGAGCGACAGCTGCGACACCACCAGCGAGAACGCCAGGAAGAGCAGCGAGGCGATGGTGAGCCCCAGGAACGCCCGGTTGCGCAGGGCCTCGAGCAGCGTGCCGCGGGCCAACGTCCAGATGACGCGGGGGGATCTCATGGGGCCTCCTGGTCGTCGCGCCGGATGGCCTCGCGCAGGAAAAGGTCTTCGAGGCTCTCGCGCCGCCGCACGACCGAGAGGATGCGGGCGCCCTGCCCGATGAGGTGCGTCAGGGTCGGCTCCACCGCCGCGTCATCGATCTGGGCGCGGAAGTGGCTGCCCAGGCGGCTGATCGCCCCGAGGGGCAGTCCCGCTGCGTCAGGGGCGGCGCCGCTCTGCGTCGTGAACTCGATCTCGACCAGCTGGCCCTCGCGCGTGAGCAGCTCGTCGAGCGTGCCGGCGGCCACGATGCGGCCGGCGCGCAGGATGGCCACGCGATCGCACACGCGCTCGATGTCCGAGAGGATGTGCGACGAGAAGAACACCGTCTTGCCGCGCTCCTTCTGGGCGAGCACGAGGTCCATGATCTCCTTGCGGCCGATGGGGTCGAGGCCCGACAGGGGCTCGTCGAGGATCAGGAGGTCGGGGTCGTTGATCAGCGCCTGTGCGACGCCCACGCGCTGCAGCATGCCCTTCGAGAACTTGCGCAGCGTGCGCGAGCGCGCGTCGCGCAGGCCCACCGCGGCCAGCAGCTCGTCGATGCGGGCGGCCCGCAGGGCGCGCGGCAGGCCGAACAGGCGCCCCACGTGGTCGAGCAGCTCGACGGGCGTGAGGTAGTCGTAGAAGTAGGGCTGCTCGGGCAGGAACCCGAGGCGCTGGCGCACGGCCAGGTCTTCGACGTCGCGGCCGAAGAGCTTGACGTGACCGGCGCTCGGCCGGATCAGGCCCGTGAGCACCTTGATCGACGTGGTCTTGCCCGCGCCGTTCGGCCCCAGGAAGCCGAAGATGTCGCCGGGCCGCACCTCGAACGTGATGCCCCGCACCGCGTAGACCTTGCGGCGCCGGAAGCCCACGGGGAAGACCTTGTGCAGGTCGTGGACCTCGATCACCGGGGAGTCGGGGTTCGTCATGCGATCACCTCACGGAGGACGGCGACCACGGCGTCGACGTCGGCGTCGTCGAGGCCGGGGTGCAGCGGCAGCGCGAGCGCGTGCCGGAACGCGCAGAGGGCGTTGGGGAAGCGGTCGCCCGGCGGGCCGAAGCGCTTCACGTAGGCCGGCTGGTGGGGGATGGAGTAGCCGCCGAGCGTGGTCTCGACCCCGCGCGCCTTCATGGCGCCGATGATCGCGTCGCGCTCGAGGGCCCCGTCCAGCAGCACGGCCAGGCCCTGGAAGTTGGTGCGCCCCTCGACGTACGCGGCCGGCACCGTGACGCCCGGCACCCGCTGGAGCAGCTCGACGTACCGGCGGCCCAGGCGCCGGCGCTTTTCGAGGAAGTAGCCGAGGTTCGCGAGCTGCGAGCGGCCGATGGCGGCGTTCAGCTCGCCCAGGCGGGCGTTCAGCCCCGGGCGCTCGAAGCGCAGGAAGCCCGGCTCGTCGGGGGCCTGCCCGTGGTTGCGCACCGAGCGCACGCGCTTCAGCACGTCGGCGTCGCGCGTGAACACGGCGCCCCCCTCGCCCGTGGTGATGATCTTGCGCGGGTGGAACGAGGTGCAGCCCATCAGGCCGATGGTGCCCGACGCGCGCCCGTCGATGCGCGCGCCCAGCGAGCAGGCGGCGTCTTCGATGAGCGGCGCGCGCGCGGCGATGGCCTCGAGCACGGCCGCGCTGGCCGGCACGTTGCCGAGCTGGTGCACCCAGATCACGGCCGCCGTGTCGGGGCCGAGGGCCGCCAGCACCTCGGGCGCCGACGGGCCGTAGTCGTCGAGCGAGATGTCGACCAGGCGCGGCGTGAGGCCCGCGAGCCACACCACGTTGGCCACGGCGGGGAAGGTGAAGGCCGGCACGATCACCTCGGCGCCGGGGCGCGCGTCGAGGGCCAGCAGGGCCACCTGCAGCGCCGACGTTCCGCTCGAGACCGCGGCCACGTGCGCGCCGTCGAGCACGCCCGAGAGCGCCTCTTCGAACGCGGCCACGGCCGAGGCCTGCACCAGCTGCCCCGAGGCGAGCACGGCGTGCAGGGACTGCAGGTCCTCGAGGGCCAGCGCGGGGTGGGCCAGGGCGATGGGTCGGCGGGTCACGGCAGCTGCCTCCGGTACCAGTCGATGGTGCGCGCCAGGCCCTCGTCGAGGTCGACGCGGGGCTCGTAGCCGAGCACCGTGCGGGCCTTGTCGATGTTCGGCACGCGCAGCTCGACGTCGGCGAAGGGCCAGGGCACGAAGCGGATCTCGGAGGTCGAGCCCGCCACGCGCACCACGTCGCGCGCCAGGTGGTGGATGGTCACGGTGCTGCGCGGGTTCCCGATGTTGAACACGTGCCCCACCGCCTCGGGGCGCGCCAGCGTGAGCACCACCCCCTCGACGATGTCGTCGATGTAGCACCACGAGCGGATCTGGCTGCCGTCGTTGTGCACGCTCAGGGGCTCGCCCCGGAGCGCGCGCAGGATGAAGTGGTGGATGGCCCCCTCGCCCACCTGGCGCGGCCCGTAGATGTTGAAGGGCCGCACGGTGACGGCCGGGAAGCCGTGCTCCTTGAAGTAGGTGTGGGCCAGATGCTCGGTGGCCAGCTTCGACACGGCGTACGTCCAGCGCGCCTCGCCCACGGCGCCGAGCTGGGTGACGTCGCCCTCGCCTACGTTATAGGCGTAGCGCCCGAAGACCTCGCTGGTCGAGAAGTCGACGAAGCGCTTGACCGAGCCGGCCTTCCAGGCCGCGTCGAGCACGTTGAAGGTGCCGAGCAGGCTGACCTGCATGGTCGTGACCGGGTGCTTCATGACCGTGTCGACGCCCGCGATGGCGGCCAGGTGGATCACGGCGTCGGCGCCCTGCACCACCTGGTCGACGGCCGCGCGGTCGCGCACGTCGCCCTTGACCACGCGCAGGTTCGGGTGGCGCGCCAGCTCGGGCTCGCGGATCAGCGCGTCGCGGTGGAAGTTGTCGAAGATGACGACGCGGTTCTTCTCCACGAGGCGCAGCGCCAGGCTGGTGCCAATGAAGCCGGCGCCGCCCGTCAGCACGATGGTCCAACCCTCAATCATGGCGATCTCCTTCGGTCAGCTCGCGCAGCACCGCGTCGCGCTCGAGGTGCAGCGGCACCCGGGGCTCCTCGTAGGCCCCCACCAGGTCGAAGAGCGTGGCCGTGGCGTAGGGGAAGCTCGCCTTCCACTGCTCCTCGCGGTCGGCGATGGCGCGCGCCGCCTGCTCCGAGATGAGCGAGGCCACTCGGTTCAACAGCAGCGCCTTCTCGGCGTCGGAGCCGTCCTGGTAGCGCTGCACGGCGTAGAACAGCGCCAGGTCCTTCTCGTTGTGGCGCAGGTACAGGTCGGTCACGAAGTTGGGGTCCAGCCGCGAGCCGGGCAGGCTGGCCGCGATCATGAAGTAGTCGACCGCCTTGCGCTGGTGTTCGGCGTGCTCCTCCTCGCTGGCGGCCTTCCACTCGAAGTAGTGGTTGAAGCCGATCTCGAGGTGGAACTTCCAGTTGTCGGGAAAGACCTTCAGCCCGCGCTCGGCCCACGTGTTCGACATGGTGATCACCTCGTTGGTGATCGACTGGTGGTACTTGACCCCCTTCATGGCCCACTCGTAGACGGCGCCGTTGTAAGGGTCGAGCGTGGTCACGCGGTCGAGGTACGTGTCGAGCCAGGCGAAGGTGCGGTCGCTGAACAGGTGCGTGATGAAGTACGACACGGTGCGGATGAACAGCAGGTCCGAGGCGAAGCCCGGGTGGCCGAGCGACAGGGCCTCGATGACGCCCGCGGGCGGCAGGTAGAACACCTCGGCCTCGTTCAACCCGAACGACAGCGCCTCGAGGCGGCGCAGCTCGAAGCGCTCGATGCGCGTGAACAGCGCGCCGCCCACGGCCACGCACACCAGCGCGACGAACGCGATGCGCTTGGCGGGGGAGGCGAACCAGCCTCGGCTGAGGGTGGGCAGGACGACGTTCATCCGGGCGATTGTAGCCGGGGGGGCCCGGGCGTCAACGACTGGACCACGACCGACGCGCGGTCGACGATCTGCAGAAACGCGGGCGAGAGGCGGGCGCCGTCGACCACGTCGACCCGGACGGGCAGGTCGGACTCCTCGAAGGCCTCCTCGAGCTCGCGCAGCCGGCGGAACGACAGGGGCCCGGCGTCGAACACGGCCAGGTCGAGATCCGACGCGGCCACCGCCTTGCCCGTGACCCGTGAGCCGAACGCGCGGACCTCGGCCCCGGGCACGACCCGGCCCAGGATGGCGCGGACCTCGGCCAGCCAGGCCGGCGCGAGGTCAAGCGTTGCGGGCGGCGAGGGCTTCTGCGAACTGCTCGGCGTCATGCAGGAACTCCCGGGCGATGGCCAGCACCTCGTCGGCTGTGCCGCCGTCGTAGGTGTGCGACGTCTGGTTGCGGGCCCGGTGGGCGTCCATCCAGCGCTCGACGTCGCGGATCAACCCGCTCTCGGCCGCCAGCCGGAACAGCTCGCGTCGGGCCACGCCCTCGACCGCCGAGCGCCCCAGGGCCTCTTCGAGCCAGCGCTTCATGAACTTCCACGAGAGCTCGTACGTGAACTCGAAGGTCTGGATGACCCCGGCGCGCAGCACCACGCGGGCGCGGTCGTCGAAGGCGGGGTTCGCGAGCGCCCCCTGCTGTACGTCGAGGGCGTCGCGGAGCGCCGCGAGGGCCAGGGTCAGGCTGCCGAGGTCGAGGGGCATGGCGGGCTTCTTCGTCTCCGCGTGGAGGAGGGCGCATTCTACCACGAAAGGCCGCCGGTCGCGACGGAGACGCGCTGCCCGAAGTCCTCGACGGTCAACCCGTGCACAGGCGTGCCCGTCACCGTCTCGTCGTGGGTCAGCGCGCGGTTCCGCAACGGCGTCCCCGTGCGGAGCGCCACGACGTTCTCGGCCCTGACGAAGGGCTCGAGATCGCGCAGCACGGCCGGCATCCCGCCCCACGCCAGGCAGGCTTCCAGCGCGACGGTGGCCCGCGCGAAGCCGCACGGATCGAGACGCTATCAGCGAGCACTCTCGACCAGACGCTTGTCCGCCAGAAGAAGCTGGTTCACCACGGACGACAGGTCGGTCTTCTGCTTCGTGGCGATGTGCTGAACGAAGGCCAGCACCTCGTCGTCGAGGTAGACCGGAAGATTCAGCTTCGCGTCCGTTCGGAAGAATTTGCCGCGCTCACCCTTGCTGAAGTCGATGTCTTTCGTCATGTCATTCCTCGTACGGCGCCAGCAGGTCGTCGGCCGTGATCAGGTCGGCCGTGCCGAGCCCCGCGTCCCGCAGGGCGTCGAGGACGGCCCGGGCGTTGGGCGGGGTCGCGTCGATCAGCAGATCGAAGTCGAGGGTCGACCGCGTCACGCCGGTCGAGGGCGGCGAACAACGCGGAAGGAGTCGGTCGCATCGTGCGGCTCCTCGTCGCGGGTGCTCTTTCGGACTCCGGCGTCGGACAGGAACGCCAGCGTGTCGCAGAGGTGATCGAAGCGCTCCGAGAACGTGAGCCCGGCGAACCACCGGAGCTTCGACTCGTACGTTTCGCCTGTCGGCTCGTGGTGGACGGCGGGGTTCATGCTCGAAGGATAGCGCCGTCCCCCGCCGAACGCCAGCGCGGGATGCACCTTGGCTCGGTCTGCGAGTGCCGCGGATCGGGCGCGGTCGTCGAACGCGGCGTGGGAGGGATTGCCAGCGAGGCCCCGCGGGCCGGTCAGCGGGGAAGGAGGTGGGGGCCGGCCCCGAGCGCCCAGGCGACCGGGGCGGCGAAGACGCCGGGCTCCAGCTCTCGTGCGTCGACGTCCATCGACAGCACGAGGCCTCCGAGCAGCGGGCGGTCGAGGAGCCCTTCGAGGCCCCGCAGGTGCCGCGCGTCGGCGCTGGCGACGCGCTCCGTGTGCTTGATCTCGATGGCGACGAATCCGGCCTCCAGCTCGATCAGCAGGTCGACCTCGCGGCCGTCGTGGGTCCGCACGTGGTAGAAGGGCCAGCGGTGACCGTGGCTTCGAACTTGCTTGGCGATCTCGGCCACCACGGCGCTCTCGAACTCCGGCCCCGTCAGGTGGCCCCAGCGGCCCGTGAGGGCGCGGCCGACGCCGGGGTCGAGCAGGTGCACCTTGGGCATCTTCGCCAGGCGCTTCTCCGCGTTGCGATGGAAGGGGGCGAGCAGCAACACCTGGTAGCTGAGCTCGAGGTAGCGGAGGAAACGCGCCGCCGTGTGGGGCGAGATCGAGGCGGCCCGGGCCACGTCGGCCACGTTCAACAGCGTCCCCGTGCGGAGCGCCACGACGTTCTCGGCCCTGACGAAGGGCTCGAGATCGCGCAACACCGCCAGGTCGGCCACGTCGCGCTGCAGATAGGTGCGCTGGTAATCGGTCAGCCAGTCGCGCCGCTCCGGGGCCGAGAGGTCGGCGTCGTGGACCGCCGGCATCCCGCCCCAGGCCAGGTAGGCTTCCAGCGCGATCGTGGCTCGCGCGTAGCCCGGATCGGCGGCAGGAACGCCGAGGAGCGCGGCGAAGGGACCGGCGCCCGTCCCGAGCCACTGGAGCAGCCGCGAAGGGCGCACCGGGTCGTCCCAACCCCCGGTGTCGAACTCGGGCAGGGTCAGGGGCCACAGCTCTTCGATCGCCACGCGTCCCGCCAACGACTCGCGCACCTTCGACAGCAGCAGGATCTGGCTGGAGCCGAGCAGCAGGTAGCGCACGGCCTCGGAGGCGTCGTAGGCGGCCTTGATGCTCTCGATGAGCGAGGGCGCCTTCTGCACTTCGTCGAGCACGGCCTGTGGGAAGCGTTCGATCCACTCGGTGGCCGACAGGCGGGTGTACGAAGGCCGGACCATGGGGTCTTCGAGCGAGAGGTAGGGCAGGTCGGGGAAGGCGGCCTTCACCAGCGTCGTCTTGCCCGTCTGGCGGGCGCCGGTGAGCACCAGCAGGCGCCCCGTCTTGCGCAGGGCGCGTTCGCGAAGTCGGGTCGCGAGCGTACGGTTCTTCATGGCGGTCGCCCTTTCGGCGTAGAAATGGCCTCTCGTTGCATAATATACGCCGAATTATGCCGCGCGTCGACGATCTTGCGTCGATCCGTTGAGGGATCAGACCTCACGCGAACGCGATGACCCTGGCCGAGGACTCGTCGCGCGTGGCGCCGGTGGCGACGCAGCCGGGCAGGTCGGGGGCGTAGGCCGAGAAGTTGGCGCCTGCCTTCTCGATGACGATCAGGTAGCGGATCATGTCAGCCTGCGCTCACGCCACCTTCGCCGGCGTGAGCTCGAACGTGAACAGGCTCTTCAACGGCATCTTTCGACTGGCTCCGAGAATCTCGAGTCCCACGACCTCGTCCGTGGCGGTCGTGTGCAGGATGATCCCCTCGGCCAACTCGACGCCACCGTCGGGCTTCTTGGTCGAGAACTGGATGTAGGCCGTGTCGACCTGGGTGTCGTAAGTGACCTTCATGGTTGCCTCCATGCCTTCTTCTTCAGCGGGTAGGCCGTGACGACTACGATGCCGGAGGCGCTCTTCGTGTACACGACCTTCAACGGGTAGTCTCCGTACCGACCGGGGAACGCCTTCAACGCCGCGAGCGAGCCTTCTTCTTGCTCTTCGATCGTATCCGGGGCGTCGATGGTCGTCCGAACGTCGTCGATCGCGATTCCGTAGAGCTTCAGTCGCCTCCTGGCGTGTCGGGAGACGGTGACGGTCATGGAACGACGGCTCCTTCGGTAGCGTCAGCGAAAAAGAGTATCGCTTGATGACGGTGGCCAGGCAAGCGAGGGTGGCGAAATGGCCACGCGCGAGGCCCCGGGAGGCGCCCCCGCGGGCGGCTGCGGAGCGCGCGGGCCGGGCGTCGAACGCCTGCGCAGCGCGGGCGTCGGGCCCGCGCAACTCCGGCGTTCTCTGGGCTGCGGCCCGCGCGGCGCGCTGGGGCCGGTGGCGGTCCAGACGCGAGCGTCCGTCCCGCCCCGGCCTCCAGCGCGCGTCCTCGCTCGCCCGCGGGGCGCCTCCCGGGGCCCCCGTGGGCCGGCCAGCGGGGAGGGAGGAATCGGCCAGCGGCGGGGCGCTTTGCTCCCGCTGAGGTGGGCCGGCCAGCGGGGAGGGAGGAATCGGCCAGCGGCGGGGCGCTTCGCTCCCGCTGAGGTGGGGGGCCAGCGGTGCTTCGCTCCCGCCGGGCGGTCGAGCGCGTGGACGGACAGGACCCCCTCGCCCGCTTTGCGGGAGAGGGTGCGGGGTGAGGGCCGCTCGTCTACCTCAGCTCCATCCGTCCCTCGACCAGCGCGGCCTCGAGCGCGCGGTCGCTCCAGCCCGGCAACAGCTCGTCGGGCACGTTGCGGTGGAAGATGGGCACGCCCAGGGCGGTTGCGCGGGCGTGGGCGGCGGCGATGGCGGCGGCCACGTCGGGGAGGGGAGCCAGCAGGGTCGCGGCGTTCTCGCGGGCGCGGCCCGTGAGCTTGGGCGCGGTCAGGATCAGCGGCACGGGCGCTCCCCGCAGGGCGGACCAGCGCGCCAGGTGCGTCACGTGGTCCGTGAGCCAGGGCAGCGTGGGCCGCGTGAGCACGGCGTACAGGAACAGGTGCACGGTGGGGCGCGCCAGCAGCAGGTCGAGGGCGATCAGGGCCAGGCGGCCCGCGTCGGGGTGGCGGCAGAGGGCGGCCAGGCGGGCGGGGTCGTGGTCGTCGAGCGAGAGGTGCACCGAGGTGACCCCGGCGGCCAGCAGGCGGTCGAGGTGGTCGGCGTCGGCCAGCAGCAGGCCGTTGGTGGTGAGCACCACGTCGGTGTAGCCCTCGGCGCGCGTGGCGGCCACCAGGTCGGGCAGGTCGCGGCGGATGGTGGGCTCGCCGCCCACCAGGGCCAGCTTCGCGAGGCCGGCGCGGCGCGCGGCCCGCAGCGTGGCGAGGGCCACGCGCTTGGGCGTGTGGGTGGACTGGTCGCGCTCGAGGCCGCAGTACACGCAGCCCAGGTTGCACAGGTTGCCGAGGTCGAGGTGGCCGCAGGGGGCGTAGCGCGTGGCGAAGTCCAGCAGCGCCGGGCAGGCACGCGTGGCGGCGTCGGGGGCGAGCCTCGTCACGTCGAGGGTGGCCTCCAGCACCTTGTGGGCGGTGCGCTGTGCGGTCATGGGGCCTCGGCTCGTGCTCGGCGCCACGCGCTCTCGAGCGCGTCGACCACCTCTTCGGGGGTGAGGTCGGCGGTCTCGAGGGTCAGGGTAGCGCACCCGGTGTAAAGGGAGCGACGCTCGTCGAGCACGCGCGCGGCCTCGTCGGCCGGGGGCAGGGCCGTGAGGGGCGGCCGGCCCGAGCCCGTCGTGCGGGCGGCCAGCGTGGCGGGGGGTGCCTGCAGCCAGGCCGTGAACACGGCGGCGAGGCGTGCGCGCGTGACGGCGGCGAGCACGGCGCCTCCGCCGGTGGCCACCACCACGCGCTCGCCGGCGAGGGCCTCGGCCACCGCCTCGGCCTCGGCGGCGCGGAAGTCGGCCTCGCGGCCGGCGGCGAAGAGGGCGGCCACGGGCCGGCCGAGGCGCGCCACGACCTGCGCGTCGGTGTCGACGAAGCTCCAGCCCAGGCGCGCCGCCAGCAGGGCGCCCACCGTGGTCTTGCCGGCGCCGCGCGCGCCAACGAGCGCGATCACCGGGCGCATCGTAGGGTCTCGAGGTGGTCCCAGTAGGCTGGGTACGATTTGGCCACTACGCCGCGGTCGAGGACCTCGACGCCGGGCACGCGCAGGCCGAGCACGCCGAAGGCCATGGCCATGCGGTGATCGCCGGCCGGGTCGAGGGTGGCGCCGTGCAGGGGCGCGCCGGGCTCGAGCCACAGCCCGTCGGGCTCTTCGCGCACGCGGGCGCCCACGGCGCGCAGGCGGTCGGCCAGCACGGCCAGGCGGTCCGACTCCTTGAGGCGCGCGTGGGCCAGGCCCCCCAGCCAGACCGGGGCGCGCGCGAACAGGGCGGCCACGGCCAGGGGGGGCAACAGATCGGGGGTCGAGGCCAGGTCGAGGCGCACGTCGCCGGGTCCGTCGAGGGCCGCGAGCAGGTCGTCGATGCGGCGGTCGGCCTGGGGTGAGGCGGGGTCCAGGCCCACCAGGGGCACGTCGCGGCCCCGCAGGCGCCCGGCCACGCGCCAGAAGGCCGCCAGGCTCCAGTCGCCGCCGATCGCCACGGGCCCTTGGGCCGAGAGGGCGCCGGGGGCCACGCGCCACGTGTTCGCCGAGGCGCCGGCCGCCCCGCGCGTGACCGGCACGCCGAAGCGGGCGAGCAGGGCGCACGTCAGGTCGACGTACGAGGCCGACACCGGCGGGCCGTCGGCCTCGACCTCCAGGCCGCCCGGCAGCCGCGCGGCCACCATCAGCAGCGCCGACAGGAACTGGCTGGTCTCGTGCACGGGCAGGCGCACGAGGCCGGCGGGCTCGCCCGTTCGCTCGAGCCGCAGGGGCAGCCGGCCCGGTCCCGGGTGGCGGGCCGTCACGCCCAGGCCGCCCAGCGCCGCCAGCAGGCCGTCGAGGGGCCGCTCGGCCAGGCGCCGGCTGCCGTGCAGCCGGAGGGGCCCCTCGGTCACGGGCGCCAGCGCCGCCAGGAAGCGCAGGCAGGTGCCGGCGTCGCCGCACCACAGGGGCGCGTCGTCCTTCGCGATCAGGGGGCCGGGGACCACGTGCAGCACGTGCCCCGCCCCGGCCACGGAGGCGCCAAGCCGCTCCAGCGCCGCGCGGAGCAGCGCGCTGTCGGCCGAGGGCGAGGCGCCCTCGAGGGTGGTGGGGCCGTGGGCCAGCGCGGCCAGCACCAGCGCCCGCTGGGTCTCGCTCTTCGAGCCGGGCACGCGCAGCTCGGGCTCGTGAGAGGCGCGATGGACGTGGGGGGCGGGCGCGCTCATCTCGGCGGCGAGCAGGCCCGCGGGCACGTCGGCGTCGAGCAGCGCCTGCAACTGGGCGTGCCCCTGGGCGCGCCAGAACGTGGCGGCGTCGAGGGTCTTGGCTCCTTCGGCGCGGGCCCGCTCGACCAGGACCGACGCCCCGCCGGCCGGAAAGGCCAGATCGAGCACGGTCGTCGCTCCGACCGCGCAGGTGGCGGGCCAGAGCCCTTCGTCGGTGGCGGGCGTGGTGTTGACCAGCAGGTCGACCTGCACCGAGGCGCGCGCGCTCCAGGGGTGCACCGTGGCCACGGCCCGCGCTCGGTCTTCTACCCTGGCGGGGTCGCGCGCGGCCAGGTGCACGGTCGCTCCGGCCTCGGCCAGCGCCACCGCCGCGCTCACGGCCGTGGCGCCACCGCCCAGCACCAGGGCCTCGTGGCCCACCAGCGTGGCCTGGTCGAGGATCGCCTGGAAGGCCAACGCGTCGGTGTTCCAGGCCTCGAGGCTGCCGGCGGGGCCGACGCGCAGTGTGTTCGCCACGCCCGTGCGGCGCGTCCAGGGGCAGCGGCGCGTGGCGGCCGCCGCGGCCGCGGCCTTGAAGGGCTGGGTGACCGAGAAGCGCGTGACGCCCAGGCGGCCGCCCACCCGCAGGCCGTCGGCGAGGGAGGCCGCGGGCAGGGCCAGGTAGTGGAACGGCAGCCCCAGGTGGGCGAAGAGCGCGCTGTAGGTGGCGGGCCCGGGGGAGCGCGCCACGTTGGGGCCGCCCAGAAGCGCGAGGGGCTCGAGCGCCTGGTGCTCCACCAGCCGCGAGCGCGCGAGGCCGGCCCAGGTCGGCTGGTCGGGCGCGGTGGCCGTGGCGGCGTCGGCGGCCACGTACGTCCAGGCCGAGCCGAACGTCGCGGGGCGCAGGCGGGTCCACGCGGCCGCGGCGCCCACGCCCAGGACCACGTGGAGGGGCGTGCGCCACGTGAGGCCCTGCAGCGCCTCGAGCGAGGCGGCGTCGGGGGTCGGCACCACCAGCTTGACCGCGTCGGCGCCGACCGCGTCGAGCCGGGCGGCGAGGGCGCGGACATCGGGGGCGTCGGTCGTGGCGTGGTGCGACGCCACGAGGCGCGCTCCGCTGGCGCGGAGGGCGGGCGCCAGCCTGGCTCCCAGCCCCCCTTCGAGGGCCTCGAGCTCGAGATCGAGCCAGCCGGGCCCGGCCTGGAGGATGCGCTCCAGCAGCTCGGCCCGCGCGGCCTCGTCGCCCCGCCAGCCGCCGCCGGCCCAGGCCGGTCGGCAGGTCACGAGGGAGCGGGGTCCGAGGGAGCGCACCAGGTCGAGCAGCCCGTCGTTCCAGGCCCTCAGCAGATCGAGCCGCAGTTCGTGCAGGTCGGCGGGCAACCGCAGGCGCTCGGCCAGATGCGCGAGGTTGGTCTCGCCGCCCGTGACGCAGATCCAGGGGTCAGCGTGCATGCCAGGCCGCCTCGAGCTCCCCGGCCTCGACCTCGACGGCCCAGCGGCCCCCGGCGGGCTCCATCTCGCCCAGGCGCCGCGGCAGCGCCAGGCGCAGCCGGCCGTTCAGGTTCTTCTTGTCGCGCGCCAGGAAGGGGAGGGCCTGCGCGAACGAGGTCGCGGGCGCGGTCGGCAGCCCCAGGCGTCCGAGCAGCGCAACCAGGCGCGCCAGGTCGGCGTCGGGGAACCCGCAGCGTGCCCGCGCCACGCGGCCCTCGACGATCATGCCCACGGCCACGGCGGCCCCGTGCGCCAGTTCGAAGCCGGAGCACGCCTCGAGGGCGTGCCCCACCGTGTGCCCGAAGTTCAACGTGCGCCGTTCGCCGGCCTCGAAGGGATCGCGCTCGACCACGCCCAGCTTGACGGCGGCCAACTCGGCGACCAGCGCGGCGGGGGGCGGCGTGGCGCCGTCCCAGCCGGCCGCGAAGCGCTCGAGCCGGTCGAAGAGCTCGGGCCCCGGCCGGGGGTCTGGGGGCCCTCCCCCAGGCAACAACGCTAGGAGCCTGTCGGTCGTGTTTTCAACGGGTTGCACCGCAGGCTCCGCCGTCGCCACCGGAGTCGCCACGGCAGTCTTGTCCAATGCGCTACGGGCTCCTAGCACGGCGTGCTTCACGCCCTCGGCCAGCCCGTTCCGCAGCTCGGCGGGCGCAAGCGTGGCCAGGAACGCCGGCTCGATCAGCACCGCGCGCGGCCACCAGAAGGCCCCCAGCAGGTTCTTGCCCAGGGGCGTGTCGACGGCCGCCTTGCCGCCCAGCCCGGCGTCGATCATGGCGAGCAGCGTGGTGGGCACCTGCACCAGGGGCAGGCCGCGCAGCGTGAACGCGGCCACGAAGCCGGCCAGGTCGAGGGCCACGCCGCCCCCGAAGCCCACCACCAGGTCGTCGCGCCCGACCCCGAGCGCCAGCAGGCGGTCGGCCAGGCGGAGGGCCGTGCGGCGGCTCTTCGAGGACTCGCCGGGGGCGACGGTGAGCACGTGGACGCGGCCGACCCTGCGGGCCAGCGCGGCCCGGAGCCGGGGGCCGTGAAGGCCGAGCGCGGTGCGGTCGGCGATCACGACCGCCTGCCCGACGTCGGCGGGCCAGGGAGCCGCGGGCCCCTCGAGCGCGCCGGGGCCGATCCGATGGTGACAGGTCGCCTGGCTGCCGACGCGGAGGTCGGGCAGGCGGAGCGGCGCCTCGGGCGCGAGGGCGTTCATGCGACGCGACTCCCGAAGAACCTGAGCCAGTGCATACCCTCCCACAACAGGCGGACCGGGTCCACGCCCGAATGCTGCGTGTACGACCACGCCATGCCGCCGAGGAAGATCGGGTGGTTGAGCGCGGCCGTGGGGGCGCGCACCCAGCGCTCGAGCAGCGGGCGCAGCTCCGGGCGCTTGACCGCCAGCAGGAAGAGCTTGTGCAGGTTGAAGATGGCCTCTCCGTCGGGGTTGCGGAGCGCGTTGCCGCCGAAGGGGCGCGTGGTCGGCGATTCGACCTCGGCGCGCGTGATCAACCCGTCGCGGACGGCCTGCTCGGTGAGGGGCAGGCCGGGATAGGGCTGGAACACCGAGCTCCACACGTCGTCGGGCGCCAGGCGCTGGTTGAGCTCGACCGTGCGCCAGGCGTCGGCCAGGGTCTCGCCGGGCAGGCCCAGCATGTTGGTCGTGTAGAAGCGCACGCCTCGGCTTCGCAGCGTCGCGGCCGCGGCCAGCAGGTGCTCGTCGCGCACGGCCTTTCCGAGCAGCGTGTTGCGCCGGGTCTCGTCGCCAGTCTCGACGCCGAAGCAGACCATGCGGCAGCCGGTCCGGGCCAGCAGGCGGGCGAGCGCGTCGTCGACCTGGTCGGCGCGGACGTAGCACACGTAGGGCAGCCCGACGCGCTCGTGCAGGCGCGGGAGCAAGCGTTCGAGCCAGGCGGGATCCATCGAGAAAGTGTCGTCCTCGAAGCGCAGCACGCGCACGGGCCGCGTGCGGGCCAGCCGGGCCACCTCGTCGAGCACGCGCTCGGGGCTTCGGCGCCGCACCACGGGCCCGAGGCCCCGGTAGAGCACGTTCTGCTGCGGCGTGGCGCAGAACGTGCACCGGAACGGGCAGCCGCGTGTGGCCATGACCGAGGCTTGGGGGTTCGTGCGGATCAGCGCGACGTCGTCGTAGAGCGAACGGTCGGGATCGGGCAACGCGTCGAGCTCGGCGACGAGCGGGCGCAGCGGGTTCCGGATCACCTCGGCGCCGTGGCGCACCCACAGGTTCGCCACGTCGGAGCCGTCGCCGCCCCGCTCCAGGGCGTCGACGTAGTCCAGCACCGCCCCCTCGCCCTCGCCCCGGCACAGCGCGTCGGGACCGGCGGCCAGGACCAGCTCGGGCGCGTGCGTCGCGAAGGGGCCCCCGGCCAGCACGCGGGCGCCCGGCACGCGGCGGCGCAGCCCGGTGACGAGCGCGCCGAAGAAGCGGTGGTCGTCGGCCGTCCACGACAGCGCCACCACGTCGGGCTCGTGGCGGGCGACGGTGGTCAGCAGCCCCTCGATCCTGTCCCCCACCACCGCGCGGGTCGCGTGGCCGCGGGCGCGCAGCACGGCCGACAGCCCCATGGGGCCGAGCAGCTCGCGCCAGATGCGCTGCACGAAGACGATCTTCACGTGCGCACCTCGGTCGTGGCGGCCAGCGCCTGGCCTGCGGCGCGGTCGCCCAGGCGCACGCTGCCGTCGAGCGAGCGGTCGTCGGGGTGCAGGTGGTAGGCGTCGGTGGCGAAGAGGTTCGCCAGCGGCGTGCGGCCGTCGGACCATCCCAGCGGCCGGCCGGCGTGATCGAGGCTCTGCCCGTGCTGATCGCGGAAGACGTGCTGCTCCAGCACCCAGCCCGGCGAGAAGTCGGGGTGGACCCGGCGCAGGCTGGGCGCGACCCAGTCGAGCAGGGCCGCGGCGTCGTCGCGATAGATGTGCGGGTCGGTGGGCCAGTAGAAGGGCAGGTAGAGCAGGCTCTGCCCTCGCGTGGCGAGCCTCGGGTCCAGGTTCGTGTACTCGATGATGCCGGCTACGCGCGAGTCGGGGTCGTTGGTGTTCAACCAGAAGAAGCGCGACAGGGAGCGCGAGAGGCGCAGCACCAACACGCAGACCGGCAGGTAGTCGACGCGAGGGGGCCACGGGCCCCCGGGGCTCGGGGGCAGGTCGGCGCCCTCGAGGCAGGAGGCCAGCGTCGGCAGGGGCAGCGTCGAGATCAGGGCGTCGAAGCCCGTCCAGCGCTCGTGCCCCCCGCGAACCGCCGTGGCGAGACCCCCGCGGGCCTCGATCGCGTCGACGGGGCACCCGAGGCGCAGGGTGCCGCCCGCCGCGACGAAGGCCTCGGCGAGCCGATCGACCAGGCGATGGGCGCCCCCCGGGATGAAGCCGTAGGTGCGTCGCCACAGCGCGGGGCGGGCCTGGGAGGCCATTCGGCCGATGCGCGCGCGGATCCAGGCTGCCGACACCGACGGGGCGTGGGGGCCGAACTTCCGGACCAGCAGGGGCTCCCACACCGCCCGGTAGGCCTCGACGCCCAGCCAGGTCTTCAGCCAGTCGATGGCCGGCCGGCCCTGCAGCCCGTCGGGGTCGGGGCTCCACGCGCAGCGGGCGAAGTGCAGCCCCAGGCGCAGGCGGCTGGTCGGCGACAGCAGCGGGAAGCCGAGCAGATCGGCGGGGGTCGAGAAGGGGTGCAGTCGGCCGCCCCACTGCAGGCCCACGTCGGCCGAGCGCCACACCACGGGGTGATCGGGCAGCACCTCGGCGCACAGGCGGCGGATCTCGTCGTCCTGCCCCGTCAGGTAGTGGTAGTAGCGATCGAAGAGCAGACCGTGCGACCCGAAGGCGCGCGCCAGGCCCCCTGCGCGGGATTCCTTCTCGAGCAGCGACACGCGCACACCGGCCCGGACCAGCCGCAGCGCCGCGGTCAGCCCGGCCACGCCGGCGCCCAGGACGAGCACGTGGCGTTCAGGCATGTCGCCCCCGGACGCCGAGGTAGCTGAAGGCGCGGGCCGCCAGGAACCGCGCGTGCGTGGGCGAGCGCAGCAGCCGCAGCACGCCGACCAGGGCGCGCGGGCGCAGGTAGAAGCGCAGGTAGGCCTCGCGCTGAAGCCGCTTGAGCTCGGGCTTCGACAGGCCCTCGGGCGCGTAGGGGGTCTCGAAGTACGACAGCGCCTCGGGCGTCAGCCCGGCGGTGGCGGCGGGGGAGAGGGCGAGCGTGGCTTCGGTGCCCGGCAGGGGCAGGAAGTTCGAGAAGTGGGCGCGGTCGAAAGGGATCTCGCGGGCGAAGCGGATCGTTCGGCGCAGATCGTCCCGCGACTCGCCGGGCAGCCCCAGGATGAAGAAGGCGCCCACCTCGATGCCCACCGCGTGGATGCGCGCCACGGCGTCGCGCACGTCGGCGAGTCGCAGGCCCTTGCGGAAGCGGTCGAGCACGGCCTGCGACCCCGACTCGATGCCCAGGTTCAGCGAGTACGTGCCGGCGGCCTTCAGCCAGCCCAGGGTCTCGTCGTCGAGCGTGTCGAGGCGCAGCCCGTTCGGGAACGAGACGGGCAAACCGAAAGGAGCCAGCGCTTCGCAGACGGCGCGGGCGTGAGCGCGATCCGACGTGAACGAGTCGTCGACCACGTGGAGCTCGCGCACGCCGTGCTCGTTCACGAGCTCGCGGACCTCGGCGGCGATGCCCGCGGCGCTGCGCGTGCGGTGCCGGTGGCCCATCACCTGCGCTCCGCTGCAGAAGGCGCAGTGGTACGGGCAGCCCCGCGAGGTGAGGATCGGCGCCACGGGCCAGCGCCGGAACACCAACCCCTGGGGTGCGCCCCGGTAGCGGCGCGGCGAGGCCAGATCCCACGCCGGCGGGGCCAGCGCGTCGAGGTCGTCGGGCCGCCAGCGCGCGATCGCGGCGCCCGCGGGAGCGCCGATCGAGACCACGCCGGGGACATCGACCGGGGGGAGGCCCCGATCGAGGCACGCCAGCAGGTCGACGAGGGGGCGCTCGCCCTCGCCCACGATGCCGTAGGTGTAGGCGCTGTCGCCCCGCGCGACGCTCTCGGGCGCGGCCGATACGTGGGCCCCCCCGAGCACGCGCACCGTGCCGGGGCTCACCTCGGCGGCGCGCCGCGCCAGCGCGATGGCAGCGGCGTACTCGCTGGAGTGGGCCGAGACGCCCAGCACGTCGGGGCGCAGGCTTTGCAGGAGGCGCTCCAGTCCTCGCAGGCCGTTCGGCTCGATCCAGGGATCGTGCAGGGCCACGTCGTGCCCGGCGCGTCGCAGCGCGGCCGCCACGTACAGCAGGCCGAGCGGCGGCACCAGGTAGTGGGTCGGACCGGGAGGCCGAGTCAGGAGTACTCTCACGGGGCTACCGGGCTCGCGTCGGTCGC
>CAZBRS010000016.1:0-2533 GCA_964494475.1 uncultured Myxococcales bacterium
CGGTGCTCACGCTGAACTCGCACTCGCCGTCGGCGTGCTTCCAGACCGACGAGCAGGCGTCGGCGAACTCCTCGCCGAAGCCCTCGGCCCGACAGGGGAGCTCGGCGGCCGTCACGCAGTAGCGCTGCTCGTGCTGGATGAACTTGAGCGCGCACACGTCGGCGCACTCGTTGTCGACCGCGCAGGGCGAACGGCACTCCCCGTGATAGCAGATACCGGCGAGCGGGTAGCCCGGGGCGGCGGCCTCGGACGTGGCCGTGGGCTCGTAGGTCCAGCACTCGCTGAAATCCTGCAGCTCGCCGAGCATGCACAGCAGCGTGTCAGGGTCGCACTTGCCGTGCAGGCACTCGCGCGCGTGCACCTCGGCGCAGTCGTCGTGGGTGGCGCACTGGATGGTGGCCGCCGCGACGCACACCGCGTGCTCGCCGTCGTCGCGCGTCTTCATCACGCAGATCGCGCCGTCGGCGCAGGGGTCGGCCGAGTCGGGGCAGGCGGTGAAGCAGGCGCTCTCGAAGCAGAGGCCCCCGGCGCAGTCGGTGTCGTCGGCGCAGGTGGTGGTGGTGACCTTCTTGCCGTCGTCGCCACAGGCGGCGGCGACCAGCAACAACACGAAACCGAGGGTGAGGCGCATGCGCGAGCCCCTTGCGAAGATGGTCGATACCTCAGCGTAGCCGAAAGCGCACCGACGAGCAACGCGCGGCGACCGGAGGTCCGACGACGGGCCGCTGCGTCAGGGTGGGGGCGGAGCCAGGGGCACGCCCGCGCGACAGTCCGTGACCGCGTGATCGCCGGGCGCGCCACACGGGCTGATCGCGGCCGGATCGGGGTGGGGCGTCCCGCGCTCGTCCTGCCGAACCACGTGGGTGCTCCAGGCGCGGATCCCGTCCTTCGCGAGCGTGAGCCGCAGCGCCCAGCCCGTGCGCCCGGCCTCGGTGTCGAAGCCGTCGAACACGAAGTTGCCGAGGCTGTAGAGGATCAGGCGCCCGCGGTAGAGCTCGGGGTCCTGAACGACGTGAGGGTGCCCTCCGATCACGGCGGCCGCGCCGCCGTCGATCAGTCGGCGGGCCAACGCGCGCTGGCGCTCCGAGGGGCGGGGCTCGCCCTCCCACCCCCAGTGCAGGAAGGGCACGACCAGGTCGGCGCCGGCGACCCGCGCGACCTCCAGGTCTCTGAGCAGCTGCTGCTCGTCGCACCAGGCCACGCCCGGCGAGGTCGCCGTGGCCTCGAAGGCGCGAGGCTTGAACTCGTTGCAGGCGATCAGCGCGAAGACCACGCCGTTCCGCTCGAACATCACGGGCATGTGGGCCTCGACCAGGTCGCGCCCGGCGCCCACGCGGGGCACGCCGGCCTTGTCGAGCCGCAGGAGCGTCTCGACCAACGCGTCGTCACCAAAATCGCCCGAGTGGTTGTTGGCCAGCGCCACCGCGCCGAAGTGGCGCTTCACCACGTCGAGCGCCCGCGGGTGGGCGCGGAAGGCCCACGGCTTCAGGACCTCGACCCCGGTCGTGGCCACCGGGCACTCGAGGTTGGCCACCACCAGGTCGGCGCCCTCGAAGAGCGACGCCACGTGGGCCAGCGGATCCTCGCCGGCGGCCAACGTCGCCCCGGGACCATCGTCGAGCATCACGTCGCCCACGAAGACCAGCGTCACGGCTCCTGCTTCGCCACCCTCGCTCACGGAGACAGCGGAGGGTTGGCTACGCAGGATGGCCATGAGCGCGGTGAGTACGAGCGCCGCGCTCATTGGCCAACCCACGCGCACCAGAAGCGCAGCTCGCTGCCGAGATCCGGCTCGTAGACCAGGTGCCGCCCCGTAAAGCCATAAGGCGCGTCGGAGGACACCGTGGGGTACGGCGGCACCAGCTTCACCTGCGCCAGGGGCACGTCGCCGCCCTCGGTGGTGTGGAACACGGTCAGATCCAGCGCCGCCTGGCCCGGGGGCTCGGCCACCCACACGGCCCGGAAGGCGAAGCGCGTCCCCACGGGCACGGCCTTGACGCGGTAGGGGTCGGTGGTCGGCCGCACGTCGACGACCACGGGCTCATCGGCGTAGGCGCAGGTGCAGCGGACCCACGGCGGCTCCGCCGCGGCGGCCGGTTCGGCGGGGGGCGCCCCCGCGATCAGCCCCACGAGCGCGAGCAGGGCGATCGGCATCGTTACTCGGCCCACTTGGTCGGATCGGCCACCAC
Source organism: uncultured Myxococcales bacterium (assembly GCA_964494475.1). GTDB lineage: Bacteria > Myxococcota_A > UBA9042 > CAZBRS01 > CAZBRS01 > CAZBRS01. The sequence continues at coordinate 2,190 of CAZBRS010000016.1, forward strand.
GGCGCAGTCGACGAAGGTCGCGCCGGCCGGGTTCTTGAAGGGCGAGTTGCAGTACTCGAAGAACAACCCGAAGGCCTCGGTCGGCACCGCCGCCTGGGACGTGCCGGGACGGTACGCGCCGCCGTACTCGCCGTCGGGCAACGCCCACAGATCCCAGTTCGGCCAGGCCGAAAGCTCGGTGGCGGCCTGCTTCCAGTACTGCTGCACGTGGCGCGCCTCGGCGGCCGTGAGCGGCAGGCCCAGCGAGGCGGACTGCACCAGCAGCACCGCCATGTCGCGCTGCCACGAGCCGTTCTTGGCGCCGGGGTTCTTGGTGTCCGGGTCCAGGTAGTCGTCCATGCGCT
>CAZBRS010000016.1:2633-24321 GCA_964494475.1 uncultured Myxococcales bacterium
CCGTTCTTGGCGCCGGGGTTCTTGGTGTCCGGGTCCAGGTAGTCGTCCATGCGCTTGGTGTGGCCCATCAGCAGCTCTTTCGCCAGGTTCACGCGGCCGTGCACCAGCGCGAGGCCGAGGGCGGCCATGTGGTAGTCCCAGACGATGGGGATGTTGTAGTAGTGCGCCTGGCTCGCGAACTTCTCGTACACCGTGTTCCAGCAGTCGCCGCAGGCGCCGTTGTCGTACGCGACGCCGCCCTTCTCCCACGTGCGGGGCTCCCCGTACGCGATGAGGTCGGCCGACAGGCGCGCGGTGCACTCGTTCCTGGGGTCCATCTTCACGTACCAGGCGTACGAGCCGAGATCCTGCTCGGTCACGATGCGCGCCGTGCCGTCGGGGTCCTTGGTGCGGATCTCGTAGGTGTAGTCGACGATGTCCTTGTTGAAGCCCTTCATGAAGTCGAGGGTCTCGCCGCAGGCGTTGCGTACGTGGGCGTCGGGGGCGTCCGCGACGGCGTAGTAGAGGAAGGTGGTGGTGCGGGCGATGGCGCGCACGTCGTCCTTGGAGCGCATGTTGGTGACCCACTCGTAGCCCCAGGTGGGGTTGTGCGGCCACTCGAAGGTGTGGGCGTTCCAGCCGTCCTCGATCTTGTACGAGTCCGAGAACTCGACGCGCTTCCGGCGCCCGTCGTCGTGCCAGGTCTCGGCGTCGAGGACGAACTCGTGGTCCATGGGGAAGATGGCGCGCGCCATCAGATAGGGCGCGGGATCGTTCTCGTCCCACACGAAGCCGCGGATGACCGCGGACAACCCGTAGCAGTACTGCTCGGCCAGCTTGCCGAGCTCCCAGTCGTGGGTGAGCAGGTAGCCGTTCAGTACCGTGGACAGGTACATGGACCCGTCGATCCACATGTTGTGCTCGCCGCCGTGGTGCTTGAACGTGACCAGGTCGCCGGCCTTGGTGGCGCTGACGTCGTTGTGCCAGGCCAGATAGGGCAGCTTGCCGGTCGAGGCGTCGACGCCCAGGCTGATGCGGAGCAGCCAGCGCGCGTAGCCCACCGACTTGTAGGTGCCCATGACCTCGTGCGTGAACGCCGTGGTCTCGGCGGCCGGGATGGGCTCGCCCGCCGCGGGGCGCGTGTACTCGAAGGGCAATTCGCGCGCGGGGAAGGGGAGATCGGGCAGCACGTCGGGCGTGACCTCGACCACGTCGGGCTCGGGCTCCGCGACGTCGAGGACGGGCTCGGCGTTGCCCGGATCGGTAGGCACGTCGACGGGAGGTACGTCCGTCGGGGGTACGTCGGCCGGAGGTACGTCGGCTGCGCTCTCGTCGGCCACGTCGACGCCAGGGCCCGGGTCGGCGCCCACGTCGTCGCTGCCACCGTTCGAACCACAGGCCAGGGTCAGGGCCAGCACCGCACCGAGCATCACCAGTCGCAGCATGAGATCCTCCCCGCAGATGAGACCGCGTCTGGGGAGAGCATAGCGATCCGGGCACGGGCGGGAATCGAAATCGGGCGAGCCCGCCTCAACATCGCCGGATATTTCCTTGACAGAAGGACAATTCAGACAGAATACTTCCCTCGTGGAAGCCAAACTTGAACAAATCCTCCGCCGCAAGGTCAACGACGCGCTCGCCGAGCCCGTGCCACGGTTCACGCGCCGCGACGTCGCGTTGCCGGGCATCGCGGGCAAGGCCATCGCCGTGATCGGCATGCGCCGCACGGGCAAGAGCACGTTCCTCTGGCAACAGCTCGCCGACCGCCTCGCGAGCGGCGCCGACCGCGACTCGCTGCTGTACCTCGGCTTCGACGATGATCGCCTGGTCGGGCTGACGGTCTCGGATCTCGACACGTTGCTCGAAGAGTACTTTCGCATCTATCCCGCAGGCCGGCAGGGCCGGCGCGTCACCCTCCTGCTCGACGAGATCCAGGTCGTCCCTGGCTGGGAGTCCTTCGTCCGCCGCGTCCTCGACACCGAAGCGGCCGACGTCTTCGTCTCGGGCTCCTCCGCCAAGCTCCTGAGCCGCGACCTCGCCACGAACATGCGCGGAAGAGCCATGGAGGCCCTCGTCCACCCCTTCAGCTTCCGCGAGTTCCTGCGTCATCGCGGTCGGGAGCCCGTCGAACCGGCCTCCCGCTGGGCGAAGCCGACGCGCTCCCGGATTGGCGCCGACCTCGACGACTACCTCGTGGTCGGTGGCTTCCCCGAAGCTCAGGGGGCGTCCTCGCGAGATCGAGCGCGCCTTCTTCGGGGCTACGTGGATAGCGTGCTGCTCCGCGACGTCATCGAGCGCTACGCCGTATCCCATCCCGTCGCGCTCATGTGGCTGACCCGTCACCTGCTGGCGAACGCCGCCGGGACCTTCTCCATCCATCGGTTCACGAACGATCTGCGCTCGCAGGGCATCGGGGTCGGAAAGGACTCGCTCTACGCGTTCCTCGACCACCTGACCGACGCCTTCCTGCTGCGCGTCGTCCCCCTGGCGACGGCCTCCGAACGCCAGCGCATGGTCAACCCCCGCAAGGTCTATCCGGTCGATCCGGGGCTCATCCCGCTCTACGACCGCACCGGCCGCGGCAACGAGGGGCACGCCCTCGAGACGGCCGTCGCCATCGAGTTGGAGCGTCGCGGGGCCGAGTTGGCCTACGTGAAGACGCCAGGGGGCCTCGAGGTCGACTTCCTGGCGCGCTACCCCGAAGGCACCGAAGAGCTGATCCAGGTGTGCGCGCGGTTCGAAGGCCCCGAAACGCTGGAGCGCGAGCTGCGAGCCCTCGTCGAAGCCGCCGAGGCCCACCCGCGGGCCAGGCGCACCCTGGTGACGCTGACCCCCGACGCCGCGAAAGAGCTCCCCGAAGGCATCGAGGTCGTCGACGCGGCGGCGTGGATGCTCGGATAGCCGATCTCGGCTACGACGCGAGGGCGGCTCCCGTCACTTCGTATGACAAGGCTGCTCGAGCCCGTAGCCCTTCTTCCTGTCGTCGGCCTTCAGGAGGAAGGCGAAGACCAGGGCCACCAGGCCGAAGCACACGAAGATGGCCATGGGGAGCGTGTAGTCGTAGGACACGAGCGTCACGTCCTGGGGCGTGCCGTCGATGACCTTCTGCACGACCTCCTTGCCCGTCACGCACCAGGTGTCGAGCACGTAGCCGATCAGGTAGGGGGCGGCCATCAGGGCCACCAGGTTCTGCAGGTAGAAGATGAGCGCGTAGGCCGTGCCCAACTGACGCTCCTGCACCAGCTTGGGCACCGAGGGCCACATGGCCGACGGCACCAGCGAGAACCCGATGCCGAGCAGGATCATGGCGAACACGGCCAGCAGCCAGTGATTGAAGAGGGGGATCGTGAAGAGGACGTGCACCAGGATGATGAGCGCGGAGCCGAGGATCATGAGCGTGGCGCCCTTGCCGCGCTCGTCGTAGACGCGCCCGAAGAGGGGGGTGAGCAGCATGGTGCCGAAGGGCAGCATGGCGGGGATGAGCCCCGACAGGCTCTCGGACACGCCGAACTTCTGCACCATGAGGTCGGGGGCGTACTTCAGGAAGGGAAAGACCGCCGAGTAGAAGAGCGCGCACAGGGCCGCGATGTACCAGAAGCCGCGGTTCGAGAGGATGTCCTTGATGTCCGACAGGCGGAAGGCCTCGTCGGGGTTCGGCCCGCCCGCAGCCGGCTCGGAGGCGTCGAGGCGGCGGTCCATGGCGCAGTAGACCAGGAAGGTGACCAGGCCTAGGGCCAGCGCCGCCGCGCCGATCAGGATGGGGGTCGACACCTTGAAGGCCGCGGCGATGGGGGCGCTGCCTCCGAGGGCGAGGCCCGTGCCGATGCGCGCGATGGCCACCTGCAGGCCCATGGCCAGCGCCAACTCGTAGCCCTTGAACCAGCGCACGATGATCTTCGAGGCCGTGATGCCGATGAGCTCGAGGCCCATGCCGAAGGTGGCGTAGCCGAGCGAGGCCACCATCACCCGCGCGTTCGCGCCGAAGAGCGTTTCGCCCTCGAGCACGGGCGTGCTCAGGCTGCTCATGGCCCACCACTTGAGCCCGCAGCCCAGCAGCATGGCGAACGACGCGAGCACGCCGGCCACGCGGGCGCCCCAGCGGTCGAGGATGATGCCGCCGAGCACGAGCATGCCGAGGAAGACGTTGAACCAGCCGTAGGCGCTCGTGAAGAAGCCGTACTCGGAGCTGCTCCAGTGGAGCTGCTGCTCGATGAAGGGCTTCAACGGCGAGGCCACGTCGGCCACGTAGTAGCCGACCAGCATGGCGAACGACACCAGCAGCATGGCCGTCCAGCGTGCGCGCTTCGACTCGCGCAGGCTCGTCGTCACGAGATCGACCATGAGGGCTCCTTCGGTTGGGGGGTACGCACGGGCCGCGGCAGGGAGTCTACCCTGGGCCTGGGCCGCGATCAACTGCCCCTTGGGGTCGGCCGGGCGCACGAGCACGCGCCCCCGAACCGCCGCTGTCGGTCGCGCCGCGTGGCGGGGCCACGGCTTCGAGGATGGGGATGAAATCGCGCCCCGTCGAAGGTAGAATCTCATCGCCTCCGGGGGAGAACGCCGATGCGCACCTGCTTGGCCCACCTGCTCGCCGCGGCCTTCGCGATCGGCTGCGCCTCGTCCTCGGGCGCCGACGCGTCGGGCCCGGATCGTCTCGACCTGGCGCCCGACGAGGCCGCCACGGAAGGCACGACCTCGCCCCGAGACGCCGACGACGCGGCCGACCTCCCGCCAGCCCTCACCTGCTCGGCCCGTGCCCACGGCGCCACGGGCGACGGCGTGACCCTCGACACGGTCGCCCTGCAGGCCGCCATCGACGCCTGCGCGGGGACCGGTGGCGTCGTGGTCCTCGACGCGGGCACCTACTTGTCGGGCTCGCTCGAGCTGAGGAGCCGTATGACGTTCCGCCTCGACGAAGGGGCCACGCTGCGGGGCTCGTCGAAGGAGGCCGACTACCCGCTCGGCCACCTGCTGTACAGCCAGGGCGCCGACGACCTGGTCCTCGAGGGCCCCGGCACCATCGACGGCAACGGGAAGCCCTGGTGGCTGGTGCACTCTCTGAACGAGGAGGCCTTCCGTCCGCACCCCATGGTCCGCCTGATCGACGGCCGGAACATCGTGGTGCGCGACCTGACGCTGAAGGACTCGCCCGGCTGGCACCTGCACCTGCTGGCCCTCGACGACGTGGTGGTCGAGCGCGTGACCATCCGCGCGCCGGCGGCCCCCACCAGCCTCAGCCCCAACACCGACGGCATCGACGTCGACGCCTGCCGCCGGGTCGAGGTGGCGCACTGCGACGTCGAGACCGGCGACGACGCCATCGTGATCAAGAACGGCGACGCCACCTGGGCGCGCGAGTCGTACGACCTCGAGGTGCACGACTGCGTGGTGGCCGCCTGGGCCAACGGCTTCAAGATCGGCACGCGGCCGCGGGCGCCCGTGCACGGCGTGGTCTTTCGCGACAGCCTGGTGCAGGCAGCCGTGGGGTCCCCGGCGGGCACGCGCGTCATGGGCGGCGTGACCCTCATCGCCGACGACGGCGCCGACGTGTACGACGTGCGCGCCGAGCGGATCCACATGAAGGCCGTGCACGCGCCCTTCTTCCTGCGGGTGCAGGAGCGCGACCTGCTGGAGGAGGAGGGGCGCATCTCGCAGGCCGGGCGGCTGTACGACGTGACGCTCCAGGACCTCACCGTCGACGACGCGACCCTCCCCGGCATGATCCTGGGCATCGCCGGCCACCCCGTCGAGGGCGTCACGGTCGAGAACGTGACCATCACGTCGTCCGTGGCCGGCTCCGCCGCCGACGCGCGCGTCACGCCCCCCGAGCGGAACCTCGAGTACCCCGACGCCATCTACTTCGGCACCCTGCCCGCCTTCGGCGTGTACGCGCGCCACGTGGCGGGGCCGCTGGTGTTCGCGCCTTCGGTCACCCTCACCGCGGCGGCCGGCGAGGAGCGGCCCGCGGTGGTGCTCGCCGACGTGACCGCGGTCGACACCGCTGGGCTGGCGCCGGGTACCTCCGTCACGGTGCTGCCATGAGCAGCCCGGCGACCCGGCGCGTCGCGGTGATCGGCGGCGGCGCGGCCGGCATGATGGCCGCCATCGTGGCGGCGCGGGCGGGCGCCCGCGTGGTGCTGTTCGAGGGCAACGACCGCGTGGGCAAGAAGCTGCTGACCACCGGCAACGGGCGCTGCAACCTCACGAACACCGGCGCGAGCCCGGCCGACTACCACGGCGCACCCGGACTGGCGGCCGCGGTGCTGCCCCGGTTCGACCCCGCCGCGGCGGTGGCGTTCTTCGAGGCCGCCGGCCTGGCGTGCGTGGTCGAAGACCGCGGGCGCGTGTTCCCGCGCTGCGGCCAGGCCTCGGCGGTGCAGGACGTGCTGCGCTTCGAGCTCGACGAGGCCGGGGTCGAGGTGCGCGGCGGGGCCGAAGTGAGCGCCCTGACGCGCACGGGTGGCGGCTTCGAGCTGCGCCTGGCGCCTCCCATCGGCACCGAGGGTGACGGCGAACGCGTCTCCGCCGACCGCGTGGTGCTGGCCACGGGCGGCCGCGCGGCGCCGGGTACGGGCTCGCGCGGCCAGGGCTACGCGCTGGCGCAGGCGCTGGGGCACACGATCGTCGAGCCCTTCCCCGCGCTGGTGCAGCTTCGGCTGGCCTCGCCCCACCTGGCGGCGCTGGCCGGCGTCCGCGTCGAGGCGCACGTCACGCTGCGGCGCTACGGCTTCCCCGCCGCCACCGCGACGGGCGAGTTGCTGTTCGCCGACTACGGGGTCTCGGGGCCGACCGTGCTGGCCGTGAGCCGCGAGGCCGCCGAGGCCCTCGCGCGGGGCGAGCACCCGCGCCTCGAGGCGAACCTGCTGCCCGACCTCGACGCCCCGGCCGTGGCCGCCGAGCTGCAGCGACGCGCGGCCGCCCATCCCGCGCGCACCCTGCAGGGCCTGCTGGTGGGGCTGGTGCACAAGCGCCTGATCCTGCCGCTCCTGAAGGAAGCCGGCCTGTCGCCCGACGGCCCCGCCGAAGCCCTGCCCCGCCTCGGCGAAGCCGGGCTGCTGACCGCCTGGGGCTTCGACGTCACGGCCACCACGGGCTGGACCGGCGCGCAGGTCACGGCCGGCGGCGTGGCGGCCGACGAGGTCGACCCGCTCTCCCTCGAGTCGACGAAGGCACCGGGCCTCTTCCTGGCGGGCGAGGTGCTCGACGTCGACGGCGACAGCGGGGGCTACAACCTGCAGTGGGCCTGGGCCAGCGGGTTCGTGGCGGGGCGGGGCGCGGCGAGCGCACCCGGGCACTGAACGACGAGGTTACCGCGCGAACGCGCGCGGTCGCTGCGGACGACGGGATCCGGGCCGGAGCAGCCGCTCGATGGTGGGGTTGGCCACCCCGGCGTGCTTCGACGTGCCGGCGTCGATCATCAGGGGCACGGCCGAACGGAAGGGGTGATCCTCGATCACGTTCAGCTTGCGCTTGATGAGCCGCTCGATCTGCCCGAGGATCAGGCGCTCCTCGAGCGAGCAGAACGAGAAGGCGATGCCCGTGGCGCCCGCGCGGCCGGTGCGGCCGATGCGGTGCACATAGGCCTCGGGCTCGTTCGGCAGATCGATGTTGACCACGTGCGTGACGTGGTCGATGTCGAGCCCGCGCGAGGCGATGTCGGTGGCGACCAGCACGCGCGAGTCGCCGGCCTTGAAGCGCTCGAGGGCCATCTCGCGCTGGCGCTGCGTCTTGTTGCCGTGAATGGACTCGGCCTTCACGCCGTTCTTGCAGAGCATGCGCTCGACCTTGTCGGCCCCGTGCTTGGTGCGCGTGAACACGAGCACGCGCTCGATGGCCTTGTCCTCGAGCAGGTGCAGGAGCAGCGGGATCTTCTCGGCCTTCTCGACGGCGTAGACGGCCTGCTCGATGCCCTCGACCGTGGTGGCCGCGGGCGTGACCGACACGCGCACGGGCTCGTGCAGCCACTTGCCGGCCAGGTCGACGATGGTGGGCGGGAGCGTGGCCGAGAACAGCATGGTCTGGCGCACGGTCGGCAGCTTCGACACGATGCGGCGGATGTCGGGGATGAAGCCCATGTCGAGCATGCGATCGGCCTCGTCGAGCACGAAGATCTCGACGTGCGACAGGTCGATGAAGCCCTGGTTCTCGAGATCGAGCAGGCGGCCGGGCGTGGCCACCAGGATGTCGACGCCGCGCTTCAGGGCGTCGGTCTGGGGCTGCTGGCCCACGCCACCGAAGACGATGGTGTGCCGCAGCCCCGTATGGGCCCCGTACACGCCAAAGCTCTCGCCGATCTGGGCGGCCAGCTCGCGCGTGGGGGCGAGGGTCAGCGAGCGGATGACGCGGCGGCCCGTGTGCGGGGGCTCGGAGAGCAGGCGCTGCAGGATGGGCAGCGCGAACGCCGCCGTCTTGCCCGTGCCCGTCTGGGCGCACCCCAACACGTCGCGACCTTCGAGCACGTGGGGGATGGCCTGGGCCTGGATGGGAGTGGGTTCCTCGTAGCCCTGGGCCTCGACGGCCTTCAGCAGCGGGGCGATCAGGTTCAGATCCTGGAAGAGCATTCGGTTTCCTTTGTTGGCGGTGACGAGGTCGCGCATCCGGCGCGCGCGATCTGCTTGCTTCTGCTGGAGCTCGAAAGACCCGACGGGCGTGCGCCGGAACGCCGGGGAAGGGAAGAGCACCTGCGAGGCCACACCGTAGGGGCAAAGACACAGATTGTCAACGAGTTTTCCGATAACGACCAGCGGGCTTGCAGGTCCCGCGCCAGTTCGCTAGCGTGGGGTCGTATCGCGCCAGGGGGGTTCCATGAGGTCGACGAGAGGGCTCGCAGGGGTCGCGCTGGCGCTGGCCGGCGTGTCGGCGCTGGTCGGATGCGGTGCCGCGGCCGGGGCCGCCTTCCCCGCGCTGCTGCTGGCCGCGCTGCTGGCGTTGGGCGCCGGACTCGTGGCCTGCGAAGGCGACGGTGGTGGCGGCGCCGACACCGGCACGGGGCAGCACGACACCACGAGCCCCGACCCGGACGACGACCTGCTGGCCACCGACGGCGCCCCGGCCGACGCGCTCGACGTGTCCGACAACTCGTCCGACGGCTTGTCCGACGTAGCCTTGGCGGAGTCGGATGCCTCGGCGGAGTCGGAGCCCGAGGTCGACGTGGCCCCGGGCGACCGCGACGGCGACGGCGTGGCCGATGACGCCGACAACTGCCCGCTGGTCGCGAACGCCGGCCAGGAGGACGCCGACCACGACGGTTACGGCGACGCCTGCACGAGCCCCACCAACGTACCGACCTGCTGCACCTCGGGCTGCGAGCTCGACAGCGACGGCGACGGCCTGGCCGACCGCGTCGATCTGTGCCCCTACACCGCCAACCCCGACGGAGCCACCGGCAACGTCGACTCCGACGGCGACGGCACGGGCGACGCCTGCGACGTCAGCGACGACGCGGACGGCGACGGCGTGCTCGACGGCCAGGACAACTGCCCCCTGGTGGCCAACGCCGACCAGCTCGACTCCGACGCCGAGCCCGACTGCGGCCTCGACGGCTTCGTCTACGGCGACGCCTGCGACCTGAACCCCACGCTGTCCGACTGCCTGTCGCCCTGCGGTCCGTACTGCTCGTTCGACGCCGACGGCGACGGCCGGGTGGGCGGCTGGCGCTGGCCGGGAGACCAGGGCTGCCCCCCCGACGGCGGCGAGGACAACTGCCCCTTCGCGGCCAACCCGGGCCAGGAAGACGCCGACCTCGACGGCGTGGGCGACGCCTGCGACAACTGCCCCGACGTCTCGAACCCCGACCAGTGGGACGTCGACGGCGACGGCACCGGCGACGCCTGCGGCCCCCTCGGCGCGCTCGACGACCACGCCCGCCTGAAGCTGCGCCAACTCCTCCTCGCGCGCCTGATCGCGCGCGGCGTGCTGCCGGCCGAGGTGGCCGCGTTCGCCCGGATGGCGTGACGGGCGCGCCCGAAATGCCGGTATCGGGCTCGCGCGTCCTGTCGGTCGAGGTGACCGCCCGTTGCGAACGGGCGTGCGCCTATTGCTACAACGCCTGGGCCGGCCACGCCGACCGGACGACCGATCTGCCGGCCGCCGCGCTGGTCGCGCTCGTCCGCGACGTGCTGACGCAATCGGGCCTGTCGGCCGTGCAGATCACGGGGGGCGAGCCGCTGCTGCGCCCCGACCTCCTCGACGTCCTGGAGGGCCTGCGTCCCCACGTGCGCGGGCTGGCCCTGGTCACCGACGGCGCGCTGCTCGACGACGCCTGGGTGGCGCACCTGGCGCGCCTGGGTGTGGGGCCCGTGCAGCCCACCCTGCTGTCCGCCGAGCGCGCCGTCCACGATCGCCTGAAGGGCGCGGCCTGCTTCGACGCCACCGTCGCGGCCATCGTTCGGCTGCTGGCGGCCGGCGTCCCCACGTCGGTGGCCTTCGTGTGCACGCGGCAGAACGCCGACCACTTCCACGACGTGCTCGAGCTGTGCTTCGCGCTGGGGGTGAAGAGCGTGGCCTTTGCGCGCTTCTGCACCGCGGGCGCCGGCCTCGCCAACGACGCCGACCTTCGCCCCTCGCCGGCCCAGGTGGCCGCCTGCCTCGAGTCGGCCGAGCGGGCCACGGCGCGGCTGGGTCTCCGGGTCCACGCGGCCATCTCGCTCCCCCTCTGCGCGGCGCCCCCCGAGCGGTACCCACACCTGACGTTCGGCCGCTGCGCCGTGTCGGGCGGCGACCCCGGCTACACGCTCGACCCCCGGGGGCGCCTGCGCGCCTGCAGCATCTCGCCCACGGTGCTGGGCGACCTCGGCGCCGAGCGCTGGAGCGCGGTCATCGAACGGGCCCGCACGGGCTATCTGGCCCGCATGGCCGAGGTGCCGACCGCGTGTCGTGGCTGTGAGTGGGTCGAACGGTGCGGGGGAGGGTGTCGCGAGAGCGCCCTGGCCGCCTTCGGCGACCTCGATCACGCCGATCCGTTGGCGCGCCTACCGGCTGGGTGACACCCCTGACGCCCGGGCCGCCAACATGCCGCACGCCGCATGGGCCGAGACGCCGCCCGAATAGCGTCGCACGATGGGCACGCCCAGCACCTTCAAGCGCGCCCTGAAGTCGGCCAGCTCGTCGGCCGTGGCCCGCCGGTAGCCCTCGGGGCGCGGATCGTTCACGTCGATGAGGTTCAGGCGGAGCGGCACGCCCGCGAACAGGCGCTGCAGCCCGGCCACCTCGTCGTCGCCGGTGTTGACGCCGCCGAGCACCACCCACGCCACGGTGGCACGCTGGCGCGTGGCCGTGGCGTAGTCGCGGATCGCGGCGGCCACCTCGTCGACCGACCAGCGCGCCGCGACGGGCAGCAGCGCGGCCCTGCGCTCGGGCACGGTCGAGGTGAGCGACACGACCAGGCGGAAGGTGTGCCCCTCGGCGGTGAAGCGCCGGATGGCGGGCACGACGCCAGCCGTCGAGAGGCTGATGGCCTCGCCCTTCACCTGGCCCCCGCAGGGATGGGACAGCACGCGCGCCGCCTGGATCACGGCGTCGTAGTTCAGGAGGGGCTCGCCCTGCCCCATGAACACCGCGCCCGAGATGCGCCCGGGCGCCCCGCCGCCGGCCGCCTCGCGGCGCAGCTCGTGCCGCACGGCCAGGAAGGCCGACACCATCTCCCAGGCCTCGAGGTTGCGCCGAAAGCCGAGGCGCCCCGTGGCGCAGAAGGCGCAGCCGAGCGCGCAGCCCACCTGCGACGACAGGCACACGCTGTAGTGGCCGGGCTTCTCGAGCGGGATGCGCACGGCCTCGGAGAGCGCGCCGTCGGGGGAGCGCAGCAGCAGCTTCACGAAGCCGTCGGCGGGATCCTCGGCGCGATCGACCACCTCGAGCGACGCACGATCGGTGAGGCGCTCGATGGCCTGCTCGACCGTCCGCGGGATGGGCCGCTCGGTCGGGAAGCCCGGGCGCGCGTGCTGGACCACGTGCGCGATCACGCGCCGGGCCTCGCCGTCACGGATGGTCACGCCCTGGGAAGCGAGCAGCGCCGCGAGGTCGTCGGGGAGCAGACCGAGCAGGTGCGGCCGGGGCATCTACTTCGGATGGCACGTGGTGCAGGAGAGGGGGCTCGGGAACCCCACGTCGCCGTGCTCGCCCGCGTGGCAGTCGCAGCCGCCCGTCTTGTGGCCCTTGGGCGCGCCGTTGGTACCGTGGCAGCCGGCGCAGAGGTAGGGGTCGCTGCCGTCGTTGTGCGCGTCGTACTCGTGGCACGTGAGGCACTTGGGGTTCTTCCAGCCCGCGTGCGCGCTCGTGAGCGCAGGTGCGACGGGCGTGGCGTGCGTCTCGGCCTCGACCGCCGTGTCGAGCGTCCCGGGCGTGTCGAGCCCCGTGTCGTCGGGCCCGTCGTTGTCCGGGGTGGACGTGTCGGGCACGACCGCGTCGGGCGCGACGTCGGCCTGGACCTTCGCGTCGACATCGCCGTTGCCGGTGGACCCGCCGTCGCCGCCGCCGCACGCCGAGAGCAACGCCCCGAAGAGGATCAGCCACGAGATTCGCGTCGTCATCGAGGACTCCACTCCATCTGGTTTGCATTGTCCGGAAAGAGCGCGCGCCGTCAAGAAGGCGCGGCCAGCCGGGCGGTTCATTCCGCGTGACAGGCCGCCGGAGAGTCGCTACCCTCCCCTCTGCCGGTGCGTGGGGTAGACGCACCGCCTCCGCTCTCACCCCGCACGCCGGGATGAATTCCATGACGACGTCACGCCGTTTGGTGACAGGTGCATCCTCACCTGCCTCGCGCCGCGACTTCCTGCGCAACGCCACGCTGGGTGCGCTCGCAGCCGTCGGCGCCGGTTCGCTCACGCGCTGCGCGGCCTCGGCCGACGACGCCACGTGCCCCGACGCCCCGTCGGCCGATCTGGCGGGCGACACCTCCGACACCCGCCCCGCTCCCACCCCCTGGTGGGACCGCGAGGTCGACGTCGTCGTGATCGGCTCGGGCTGCGGCCTCGTGGCCGCGCTCGCCTCGGTCGCGGCGGGCTCGACGGTGCTGGTGCTCGAGAAGTCGCCCTCCCCGGGCGGCTCCACGCGCCTCTCCGGCGGGGTGGCCTGGATCCCCCTGAACACCGTGGACCCGGCCGCCGAGCCGCCCGACACGCGCGCCGACGCGCTCCTCTACGTCAAGGCCGTGGCGCGGGGCCAGGCGCCCGACGAGATCGTCGAGGCGTTCCTCGATCGCGGCCCCGAGATGGCGAGCTTCGTGGCCGCCAACACGTCCCTGGTCTGGGCCGTGTCGTCGATCCTCGGCGACTACCACCCCGAGTGGCCCGGGGCGCGCTTCCGCGGTCGCAGCATCCAGCCCGCCGGGGGCAGCGGCCTCATCCTCGGGCCCCGGCTGATCGATCCCATCGCCGAGGCGATCGCGTCCAAGGGCGGCGAGATCGTCACGAGCGCTCCCGCCCGACGCCTCGTGGCCCGGCGCCTCGACGATGGCACCACCGAGGTGCTGGGGGTGGTGGCCGAGATCGACGGAGCCCCCACCACGATCCGCGCCACGCAGGGCGTGGTGCTCGCCGCCGGCGGCTTCGAGTGGGACGACGAGTTGAAGGTCCACTTCCTGCGCGGACCCTCGCCCTACACGCTCGGCCACGTCGGCAACACGGGCGACGGGCTGCGCCTGGCCATGGACGTCGGCGCCGACCTGCGCAACCTGAACGAGGGCTTCGGCGCGCTCTGCTTCAAGGAGGAGAGCGCGGCCCTGAAGGCCGAAGGCAAGCCCACCAACCTGAACGCCATGGTCCAGCGCCGCATGCCCGGGTGCATCACGGTCAACCGCCACGGCCAGCGCTTCTTCAACGAGGCCGCCTCGTACGACGCCTCGTGGCGCGCGATCTTCGCGTGGGAGAACTTCGGCGACCTCCAGGACCGCAACCTGCCGGCCTTCCACGTCAGCGACAAGAAGGTGAAGCCCACGGCCACCCAGGGCGTGCAGCAGGCCGACACCCTGGCCGAACTGGCCGGGCTGCTGGGCATCGACCCGGCGGCCCTCGAGGCCTCGGTCGCCGAGTACAACGAGAACGTGCTGCAGGGCTCCGACCCGCACTTCCACCGCGGCGAGAGCCAGTACGACACGCAGTACGGCCCGACCCTCGCGCCCGTCGACAAGCCGCCGTTCTACGGCGTCGAGGTGGCCCCGGCCGACCTCGGCACCTGCGGGGGCGCGCGCGTGAACGCCGACGCCCAGGTCCTCGACCCCTTCGGGCGCGTCATCGCCCGCTTCTACGCCGCGGGCAACAGCTCGGGGGTGGGCGGGCCGGGCGCCGGATACGGCGGCGGCGGCGGCACCATCGGGCCCGCCCTGACGTTCGCCTACATCGCCGGCGTCCACGCGGCCGGCCTCGAAAGGAGCGCGACATGACCCGCCAGAGCCGCCGCACCTTCCTGAAGACCGGCGCCGGCGCCACCGCCGCACTGCTGGCGCCCGCCGTGCTGCCCCGCTGCGCGACCTCGTCCTCGGACCCGGACGACACCTCCGATCTCCTCGGCGACGCCGTCCCGCCCGACGCCGCCGGCGACACCGCGAGCGACGTCGCCGAGGTCGTGCCCGAGGCCCCGGGGACCGTGCACGCCGTGCTCGGGACCTCGCTCACGGCGCTCTACGCCATGGGCCGCGAGGCCGCCGAACGCGTGGGCATCGTGCCGGGCGCCCTCGAGGGCAAGACCGTGTTCATCAAGCCGAACTTCGTGGCCCTCGGCATGGAGATGCTCGGCTGCGGCTTCGACCCCAACACGGGCGAGGTGACCAAGCCCGAGATCGTCGCCGCGGTGGCCGAGGCCTGCCTCGTGGCCGGCGCGGCCAAGGTGACCATCGGCGAAGGCGCGCAGACCCAGAAGTGGGAGTGGAGCCAGGTGCGCTTCGTCGACGGCAACGACGTCGAGGGCGCCACCGACCTGGGGGCGGCGGTGGCCCATCTGCAAGAGGTGTACGGCGCCGCGCGCCTCGAGCTCCAGTGCCTGAACGACGTGAACGACTGGGTGCCCGTCCCCTCCAGCTCCGACAACGTCAACGTGAAGGACGGCATCTTCGTCGCGCGTGCGTTCGCCGAGGCCGACCACGTGGTCTCGATCCCGGTGCTGAAGACCCACCAGTGGGCGCTGCTCACCGCCTCGATGAAGAACTACGTGGGCGTGGTCTCGAGCGCGGCCGAGCACCACGGCAACAAGATCTCGCGCTGCAAGCTGCACCTGGCCTACGCCACCGCCACCTGCCATGGCATCGAGAACGTCGGGGTGTCGGGCGCGTTCGTCGACATCCACAAGTGGCGGCAGGACACGGGCCACCAGGACTACGCCATCCTCGACGCCACCATCGCCCTCGAGGGCAACGGACCCCACAAGAAGCCCGTGAACGACGGCCGCACCCTCCACGTGAAGGACCGCAACGCGGCCAAGAGCTACTTCCTGCTGGCCGGACGCGACTTCACCGCCGTCGACAGCCTGGCCTCGCGGGTCATCGGGCTCGAGCCCGACGCCATCACCTCGCTGCGCCTGTGCCGGAACCTCGGCCTCGGTCGAATCGACGACGTACCGCTCGTGGGTGCCACCCTCGACGACCTGAAGGTGGCCGACTGGATGCAGCCCACCCTCAAATCCGAAGACTACTTCGCGGGCTTCTGCAAAGTGTAGGGCGGTCACGCCCCGGGCAGCTCGATCCAGAACGTGGAGCCCCTTCCGGGCTCGGACTGCAGGCCCACCTGCCCGCCCATGCGCTCGACGGCGCGCTTGACGATGGCGAGCCCCACGCCCGTGCCCGCGTACTTCGAGCTGTCGTGCAGGCGCTCGAACAACTGGAAGACGCGCTCCTGGTGCTCGCGGGCGATGCCGATGCCGTTGTCGGTGACCGACAGGCGCACGCCTCTCCCGTTTCGGCTCACGCTCACCCGCACCGACGGCCGAACGCCCGGCTCGACGAACTTGATCGCGTTGGAGAGCAGGTTCGAGAGGGCCTGCACGAGCGTGGCGTGGTGGCCTCGTGCGCGGCCGAGCGGCGCCCGGATGACGAGCTCGGCGGCGCGCTCGGTGAAGGCATCGGACTGCTGGCGCTGCGCGTCGTCGAGCACGGCGTCGAGGTCGACCTCGTCGACCTCGGGGGCCTTCTTGCCCAGGCGCCCGTACTCGAGCAGGTCGAGGATCAGCCGATCCATGCGCTCGGCCGCCTGCATGATGCGCCCCGCGAAGTCGACCCCCTCGGGGTCGAGGCGGGCGCCGTGCTCGTCGAGCAGCAGTCGGCCGAAGCCCTGGATCGCCCGGAGCGGCGCGCGCAGATCGTGGGACACCGAGTAGCTGAAGGCCTCGAGCTCACGGTTGCTCGCCTCGAGCGCGGCCGTGCGCTCGTGCACGCGCTGCTCGAGCATCTCGGCGTGGCGGCCCACCTCGACGATGGCGGCGTCGCGCTCGCGCTGGTGCTGCTCGATGGCCGTCAGCATGCCGTTCAGGCTGGCCGTGAGCGTACGAATCTCGATGGCACCCTCGGGCTTCACGCGCGCGGAGTAGTCGCGGTGCAGGGCGATGTGCTCGGCCGTGCGCGAGAGCCGCAGTACGGGCTCGGCCACCACGCGCTGGGCCAGGAAGGCCACGGACACGCCGAGCGCGGCCAGGAAGAGCCCCACCAGCCCCAGCGTGACCAGGTGGGTGCTGCGGCGCACGTCGATCTCGACGGTGGAGACACGCAGGTAGATGGTGCCGTAGCGCTCGTCTTCGCGCCCGATGGGTCGCCACACCTCGATGGAGTCGGCCGTGGCCACCGTGACCACGCGGGGCACCGCCCTCTCGAGCGACGAAGGGTGCTCCGTGCCGGGAACCGACGAGCGGCGCCACGAGCTGAACAACGCGCCCTTGTCGTCGAACAGGGCGACGGCGTCGACGCGCGGGTCCTGGCCCAACATGGCCAGCGCGTCGCGCGATTCGTCGGGGGTGTTGAACGCCAGGTCGGCCGAGCTGTAGTCGCCCACGATGCGCGCGATGTTCTCGGCCGTCTCGACCAGGTGCCGGCGCAGCACGTCGGCGTCGAGGGCGGACATCACCCACAACGCCACCCCCACCACCACGAACAGGGGCGCCAGCACGGCCACCATCAGCGCGCGCCGGAACGACATGCGGGGCAGCGGCAGGCGCTTCATCGCGGCGCCTCGACGTCGGGCCCCACGATGTTGCCCAGGCGCAGCAGCTTGGAGCTGAAGCGCAGACCGCTGGCCTGCACCTCGGCCAGGTTGATGTCGAAGCGTACGTAGGGCCCCTCGCGACGAAGGTTGATGAGCACGCCCCGCTCGGCGGCGCCCGGCGTGTCGGCCACCGTGAGGATGGGGCGGCCGTGGGTGCGGCCGAGCACGGCGTCGAGCGAGGCGATGGCGTCGGCCGAGAGCCACACCACGTGAGCCTGCGCCACCTGCTCGGGGCGGTCGACGTGCTGCACCTGGAAGCGCCGGTTCTTCACCGTCTGCGAGCGGGCGACCTGCTCGAGGAACGTGAGCACGGCGCCCTTGCCCAACACGGCGAGCACGAAGGGGTCGGCGGGCGAGGTGAACGCCGTCGCGGGCCAGTCGACGAAACGGCAGAAGCGCTCGAGGAACTCGGCCTTGACGCGTGCCTCGTCGTAGACCTGCCCCACCTCGGCCGACGCCACGGCCGAGAAGAGGAGGGCAAGCACGATCAGCCCGCCCCGGAGCCTCAGACGCACGCACTCCATCCTTGGAACCCCCGGAGGCCCCCATCATCTGCGAAGCTCGTATGAACCAATGGTAATCCGAGCCGCGCTACGCCGTCAACAGACCGCTTGGCTTTTCCCCGGTCCTCGGCTACCCTGGGGCCGTAGCAAGAAACGAAACGAACGTGCAGGAAGCTCCGATGCCCTGCCGAATCTTCCACGTGCTCGCCCTCGTCCTCGCCGTGGGCCTCGGGTTGCCGGGACCCGCGGTCGCCGAGAGCGCCGGTTCTTCACAGGAGCCAGAGAACGGGCTCTCCTCCATGAGCCTCGAGGACCTCATGGAGGTCCCGGTGGCGGTGGCGCTGCCCTCGCACCCGCGTTGCCTGCCCCAGGCCCCGGGCATCGTCACCGTGGTGACCCGCGACGAGATCGTGCAGTCGGGTGCGCGCGACCTGATCGACGTGCTCTCGTTCGTGCCGGGCTTCCACCCGGCGCTCGACGTTCAGGGCGCGATCGGCTTCGGCGTGCGCGGCAACTGGGGCCACGAGGGCAAGGTGCTCTTCCTGCTCGACGGGCTCGAGCTGAACGAGCTCGACTACTCGACGGCGGTCGTGGGCAACCGCTACCCCCTCGACCAGATCGAGCGCATCGAGATCATCCGCGGGCCGGGCTCGGTGGTCTATGGCGGCTTCGCCGAGCTCGCCGTCGTCAACCTCGTGACCCGCTCCGCCGACACGGTGAACGGCGCGACGCTGTCGTCCACGCTGGGCGTCACGAAGGGCTCCCTCTCCCGACGCACGGCCAGCGTGTTCGCGGCCGCTCCCGTCAAGGACATCGAAGGCCTCGACGTCAGCGTGGGCGCGTTCCTGGGCGAAGGCCAGTTGAGCGACCGCGTCTACGTCGACCGCGCCGGACGCACCCTCGACCTGGCGGGCAACTCGGCCAAGGATCCGGGCTACCTGAACGTGGCCGTGCGCTTCCACGAAACGCTGGTGCGCTTCGTCGTCGACCAGTACCGCACGACCACCGGCGACGGCTTCGGCGAGGCCCTGACGGCCCCCGTGACGATGGACTTCCCGTCCTACCTGGCCGAGGCCCGCACGCGCCTCGACCTGGGGGCGAACGTCGCGCTGCACCCGCGCTTCACGTTCAAGCGCCAGCTGCCCTGGCGCGTGCTCGACCCGGCCTCGAGCCTGTTCGTCAACCGCTACGTCGAACGGTACACGGGCAGCCTGCACGGCACCTGGGACCCCCTGCCCTCGCTGCACGTGCTGGTCGGCTCCGACGCCGCCTTCGACCGGGCCGGGCTGCTCGACCGGCGCGTCATCGGCCTGCACCGCCCCTACAGCAATGGGAAGGCGGCCGTGGCGTACCAGGACGTGGCCACCCTCGGCCAGGTGGCCTGGGCCAACGACTACGTGAACGTCACCGCGGGCGTTCGGCACGAGTTCCACTCGGTGACGGGGCACAGCTGGGTACCCCGCATCGACCTCACGCACAGCTTCGACTGGCTGCACCTCAAGCTGCTGTACGCGCACGCCTTCCGCTCTCCCGGCGTGCAGAACCTGGCCCTCAACCCCGATCTCTCGCCCGAGCGCACCATCGTGGCCCAGGCCGAGGTGGCGGCCACGTTGGGGCGCTACCTCCTGCTCTCGACCAGCGGGTTCTTCACCTCGATCCGGCAGGCCATCGTGTACCAGGCGGTCGAGCAGGGGGGCGTCGCGATCGAGTCGTACGAGAACGGCAATCGCACCGGCACCTGGGGCGGCGACGTCACGCTGAACGCGCGCCACCCGCGGGCGTGGGCCAACCTGACCTGGTCGTTCTACTCGGCCCGCGGCGTGAACGAGGTCGGCGCCTACCGCGTGCCGGGCAACGCGGACCAGATGCTCGCGTTCCCGGCGCACAAGGTCACGCTGAACGGTGCGCTCAACGTGACCGAGCGCTTCTTCGTGAGCCCGTCGCTCATCGTGCTGGGGCCCCGCTACGGGCTCGAAGGCCCCACGCCCGACGGCTCGACCCGCGCGCACCGGTTCGACGCCACGGTGCTCGCGAACGTGCACCTGGGGCTCCGCAACGTGCTCTTCCCCGGGTTCCACGTGAGCGCCGGCGTCTTCAACCTGTTCGACGTCGACGCGCCGTACATCCAGGCCTACGACGGCGGCCACGCGCCCATCCCGGGCGCGTCGCGCGAGTTCGTGGCGCGCTTCGAATACGCCACGGCGTTCTGACAGGGATTGCGTTCCAACCCGCGCAGTGGTACGGAACTGGCCGTTTCCGCGGAGGGTTCGGCATGAAGGTGCTGGTGACGGGGGCCTCGGGGCACGTGGGGGGCAACCTGGTGCGTGCGCTGCTGGCGCGGGGCGACCAGGTGCGCGTGACGGTGCACGGCGACGAGCGCGCCCTCGCGGGGTTGCCCGTCGAGCGCGTGGCGGCCGACACGCGCGACGCGCGTCAGGTGCGCGCGGCGGTCGACGGCGTCGAGCTCGTATTCCACTCGGCCGCGGTCATCTCGATCGACGGCGGGCGGGGCGGCGTGGTCGAGGCCACCAACGTGGCGGGGCCGAGGAACGTGGCCGAGGCCTGCCTCGACGCAGGCGTGCGCCGGTTGGTGCACGTATCGTCCATCCACGCCCTCTCGCAGCAGCCCCTCGACGCACCCATCGACGAGGCCCGCCCCTGGGCCTTCGAGGCCGATCGCGGCGTGCCCGCCTACGACGCCTCGAAGGGCCGCGGCGAGCGCGAGGTGCTGGCGGTGGTGGAGCGCGGCCTCGACGCCACCCTCTGCAATCCGGGCGGCATCATCGGCCCCTTCGACTTCAAGCCCTCGCGCATGGGGCGCGTGATCCTCGACATCGCAGAGCGGAAGCTGCCGGCCCTGGTGCCGGGCGGCTTCATCTGGGTCGACGTGCGCGACGTGGTGGCCGGCCTGCTGGCCGCCGCCGAGCGCGGGCGCACGGGCGAGCGCTACCTGCTCACTGGCGAGTGGGCGCCGGTAACGCAGGTCGCGGCCTTCGTGCGCGAAGCCACGGGAGTGAAGCTGCCGGGCACCTCGCCCATGTGGGCCGCGCGGATGGGCGCGCCCTTCTTCCAGGCCTGGGGCCGCCTGCGGCGCCGCGAGCCCCTCTACACCGGCGAGTCGCTGCGGGCGCTGCGCTGGAACCCCGCGGTCAGCCACGAGAAGGCCGCCCGCGAGCTCGGCTTCGCGCCCCGGCCACTCCGCGACACCGTCGTCGACTCGGTGGCCTGGTTCCGCGACGCCGGCGTGCTGCGAGACCCCTCATGAGCGAGGCCGACTTCTACACCGTGTTGCTCTGGTCGTGGGTCGGCGTGGCCGCGCTGTCGTTCGTCTTCCTGCTGTTCGTGACCGCGCCCTACGGCCGCCACGTGCGCGCGGGCTGGGGACCCACGGTGCCCTCGACGCCCGGCTGGGTGCTGATGGAGATCCCGGCGGTGCTGGTCTTCGGGGCGTTCGCGCTGCTGGGAGGCCGCCTGCAGGAGCCCGCCACCCTGGCCCTCAGCGCGCTCTGGATGCTGCACTACGTGAACCGCTCGCTGGTCTTCCCCTTCCGGCGCCGCGGCGGGCAGCGCCCCATGCCGCTCTCGATCGCGCTGAGCGGCCTGTTCTTCAACCTGGTGAACGGCTACCTGCAGGGCCGCTGGCTGCACACCCTCGGCCCCGTGCGCGACGCCGCCTGGATGGCCGACTGGCGCTTCTGGGTCGGCGTCGAGGTCTTCCTGGTCGGCTTCGCCCTCAACCTGCACGCCGACGCCGTGCTCCGAAACCTGCGCAAGCCCGGCGAGACGGGCTACGCCATCCCCAAGGGCGGCCTCTACCGCTTCGTGAGCTGCCCCAACTACCTGGGCGAGATGCTCGAGTGGTTCGGCTGGGCCCTCGCGACCTGGAGCCTCGGCGGGCTGGTGTTCGCCCTGTGGACGGTGGCCAACCTCGCGCCGCGCGCATTCGCGAACCATCGGTGGTACCGCGAGAAGTTCCCCGAGTACCCGAAGGAGCGGAGGGCGCTGGTGCCGTTCGTGGTGTAGGGG
>CAZBRS010000016.1:24421-94148 GCA_964494475.1 uncultured Myxococcales bacterium
GTTCCCCGAGTACCCGAAGGAGCGGAGGGCGCTGGTGCCGTTCGTGGTGTAGGGGCAGGCCCCTACTCCCCTTCGATCCGGCGCCGCAGCATGGTCCCGACCCGCACCAGGTCGTCGCCCAGCCGATCGGCCGAGCAGATGTTGAGGGCCCGGCCTTCGGCGCCGAAGGCCTCGACGAAGGCCAGGTAACGGCTGCCGAGGTCGGCGCTCCCGTCGGGACCCTGGCACACGGAGGGGGCCGTCCCCGGCATGATGGCCGAGGACTCCTTGGCCGCCTCGAAGCACGCCCGCAGGCAGGTGGCGCGATAGGCGGGCTCGTCCTGCAGGAGCTCGTGGCAGGCGGTCGACTGGAACGCGTCGGGGGCATAGCACCCGCACGCCTCGGGGACCAGCAGGGAGCAACGCCGGGTCGGCCTGGCGGCGTTGCCGTGGCACTCGTCGAGGCAGGCGCGCCGGTAGGCGAGCTCCTCGTCGAGCACGATCTGGCAGGCCTCCCTCGCCGCCACCAGG
The DNA here is from genome assembly GCA_964494475.1 of uncultured Myxococcales bacterium. GTDB lineage: Bacteria > Myxococcota_A > UBA9042 > CAZBRS01 > CAZBRS01 > CAZBRS01. Next base: position 24,932 of record CAZBRS010000016.1, read on the forward strand.
GCGGCCCGCTCGGCGGCGAAGGTGGTGTACTTCGCCACGCACGCCGTGGCGTCGGGCGAAAGGGACGCGGGATCCGCGTCGAGCAGCGGCTCGGTCAGGGCGAGCTTCTGGTCGTAGGCGCCGATGCGGGCCTCGAGCAGCAGGCAGTCGTCGACGGGCGCGGGCAGGGCGGAGGGGCTGCACCAATCGGTGGGCGGCTCGGCCAGGCACCACGCGGTGCGGCGAGCCTCCCAGTCGGGCGCCGAGACGCAATCGGCGGTGCACAGGGCCGCGTCGGCCCCGTCGCGAAGCAGCTGCGGACAGGTCGGGTCGGTCGAATCCGGCGCGTAGCACGAGCACGCGGGCTCCTGCAGCGTGGCGGTGCAAAGATCGGGGACCAGGCACGACGCCGAGCCCCCCACCTGCACGTCGCCCACCACGGCCGCCACCAGGAGCCGCGAAGGCTCGGGCTTCACCTGCCGGTAGCGCTCCACGAGATCCGCGATGGTCAGGAGCTTCTCGGTCTGGTACGCGCACAGCTTGGTTTCGTCCAGCGACAGCGGGTTGTCGTCGCGATCGGAGCAGTCGTCCTCGTCCGAGACGAAAACCACCGCCAACCACGCGTCGGGGCGAAGGAAGTCGGGCTCGGCAGTCGCGATACCCGGACGGCACGCCGCCAGTCGATCGCGGCAGGCTTCGAGGGGGGCGGCGCCTTCGGAGCCGGCGGTGGCGATCTCGGAGCTCAGCGCCTGCAAGCGCGCGGGGATCTCGTGGCTGTGCAGTTCGCACAGGTTGGGGTGCGTCGAGTCGCAGAGATCGACGACCGACGCGGGCTCGGGCTGCAAGGCCAGCCAGCCGGCCTTCAACCCCGCCTCGAGGTTCGACTTGGCGGTGCCCTGGGCGCCCACGAGCACGAGGCAGCGCACGAGGTCGAGGTTCGCCGGACCGAGCACGGTGGGCAGGTCGGCGGGGCAGGTGTCCACGGGCGGCACGGGGATGCAGTTTGGCTCGTAGCCCTTCTGGAGGCACACCGACCCGGGCCCTGCCTGCACGTCGCAATCCGAATCGCTCGCGCAGGCGAAGACGCAGGCCGTGTTCAAGCTGCCGTTGTCGTTCTGCACGCGGGCCGCCTGGGTCGCTCCCGAGCAGACCCAGGCGCCGGCGGCGTCCGGAAAGCGCTCGTCACAGACCGCGTCGGTGGTACAGGGCGCCACCTGCTGGTAGGCGCACGCGGGGCCGTAGTCGACGGCGGGCTGGTTGACGAAGCGCCCCAGGCGCCCCTCGGTCCGCACATCGGTCGTGGTGACGGCCACGCGCAGGTCGAGGTTCGGCCGCTCGCGAACCTCGGCCACCAACCGCTGCAGCTGATCGGCCAGGCGCACCTGCTCCTGACACATGGAGCTCGAGTCGTCGATCACGAACAGCAGATCCAGCTTGGCGACCGGGCAGGCGTTGGGGTGGTAGCAACGCGACGACACCAGCCCGAAGGTCAGGGCCCCGTCGAGCGTTCCGACCACCTCTGCGGCGGCGGTGTCGACGACGCTCTCGGGGAGCAGCACCCAGCGATCCTCCTCCACGGCCCCCGCCAGCAACGAGCCGACCGGCACCCCGATCGGCAACGAGGCCGCCTGGTAGGCCATCCGCAGCGTGGCCGGTCGGGCGAAGGCGAGCTCGGCGGGCAAGAGCTCGAAGGCGGTCTCCAGGGCCCCTTCGGGCGCGCCGGTGGCCTCGACCAGGCTCACCTCGACGGGCCCGGCGAGCGCCCCGGGCGGGATCTCGACCGTGGCGGCGCCCAGGGTGAGCGTGGCCCCCTCGGTTCCGACCTTGCGCACGTTGGGGACGCCCTCCTCATCGGCCAGATCGCCGCAGCGGGGCAACGACGCCGACACCAGCACGAGCGTAACGACGAGCAGCGCGCGCATGAGATCCTCCCCCGGGAGCTTCCGGGTCGCAGGTGTTCCACCATGAACACGCGCGAGCGGCCAAGAATGGGAACCCTGCTCGTCTACCAGGCCGCCACCCCGACGCCCAGACCCACCTGGAAGGCCCACCAGAAGCGCTGCTGCCACACGTCGTTCAGACGAACGAGGTGGTCGCCCGCGCGACCGCCGACGACCACGAACAAGCGCTCCCAGACGGGCAGGTAGGCCTGCACCGCGCCCGCCAGCGTACCCGAGGGGCCGCCACGCAACCCGCCCACGATCAGGCGCTGCAGCTCGTAGCGCGCCTCCAGATCGGCGCCCAGGGCGACCTCGACCCAGCGCGCGTCGACGCGCCAGCCCGCGAAGGTGCCGAACCCGAGCGCTCCCCAGGTCGCGGGGAAGGTCGACGGCCCCACCTCGGCGCCCGAGCCGCAGAGCCGCGGCGCGAGCGTGAACGAACCCAGGTCGAGGCGCACGCCCAGGCTCCCCGCGTGCGCCACTCCGGGCGCCGCGAGCGGCGCGGTCGAGACCTCGTAGGTCGAGAGGAGCGCCACCCGCAATCGACCTGGGCCCCCCTTGGCCCAGGCCTGAACGGGGTCGAACGCCCGGAAGTCGCGCCGCGCGAGCAGGGTCTCGCCGTCGACCGTGAGGACCACGTTGGCCACGTCGTGCCGCGCGCCCTCGCGGCGCCCCACCGTGTAGACGCCCGTACGCAGCGCCAGGCGCCGGGCCTGCCCCGCCTCCTTGACCACCTCGGCCACCACGCTCTCGGTCTCGCGATCGATCACGTGGAACGTACCCGCCAGATCGGCGTCGAAGCGCAGCGTAGCGCGGCCGGATGCCAGGTCGGTGAGCACGACCTCTCCCCGTCCCGCGTGGCGGAACTCGTACGCGGGGTGTTGCGGGCCGCCCATGGTGCGCGAGGTCTCGACGACCGTGCGCTGGTAGGCGTAGCGGTAGGCCTCGGCGAGGGTGACCCGGCGGTCGTCGTTGACGTCGGCCGCGCCACGAAGGCCCGAGACCAGGTGGTGCGTAAAGAACGAACCGGCCAGCTCGTCGGACTCCTGGGCGCGCTCGCTGGCCGAGCTCGACGTCATCACCGCCGAGCCCGAGGCCTCGAGCGCCTCGATCAGGGTCAGGTCGAAGTCGGGGCCCGGGGTCCCGCCCTTGGCCGCCACCAGACCGCCGCTCTGGCACGAGTCGACGATGGCGATCGTGAAGGTGGCGGGGATCGCATCGACCGCCGCGCGAAACTCGGAGAAGCCGAGTCGCCCCGAGCCGAACTCGAGAGCCAGCCCGTCGGCGTGACCCGAGAAGTAGACCACGACCAGGGTCGACACGTCGGGGCCCTGCAGCGCGGCCACCTGGGCCGCCACCTCGCCCAGTTGCTCGAGCAGCCGAGCCGGCGACGAGGCCAGGACGACGCGCACCCGGCCGGGCTCGAAGCCGCCGAGCTCGACGAGCAGCGAGGCCACGCGCGCGGCGTCGCGCTCGGCGTACCGCAACCAGGGGCGGGAGGACGCCCCCTCGTTCTGGCCCGCGACCACCGCGAAACGGACCACGCGCGCCTCGGCCGGCGGAGGCCCCGCAAAGACGAGCAGCGCGAGCAGGGAGCCCGCCAGGGTCGAAGCCCACCTCATGGCTGCTCCGGGACCTTCACGAACAGCAGCGAGGCGTGCTCGAAGCCCGGGGGCACGCCGAGCGGCCCGCGCACGCCCCCCGCCCTCCGGGCTGTCGCCTGCAGCTCTCGCGCGAGCGACGCCACGTCGAAGGGCTCGCGCCGGAAGACGACGATCACCCGCTCGGGGCCCACGCTGTCGTCGAGCTCGATGGAGTCCGGCGTCAGCCAGGGCGCCGGACCGACGCGCATCGGCTCGCCGGAGCCGGCGGGGTGGAAGGGCGTCACGCGCCCGCCGTCCTCGACCGAGAAGACCGCGATCCAGCCCTGGTCGGGAGCCAGCACCCGGAACTTGAGGCGGTCGCCCCGACGCAGCTCGGCGCCGTCGCCCACGCGGAAGGTCGCGTCGGCGCGGTGACCGAAGACCTCGAGGCCCACCGCGCCCTTGAAGCGCAGTCCGGGCTCGTCGACGCCGGCGGGGGCGCCGGACACAAGGACCGCCACGACGACCGCCGTGGCCAGGCCCGCCGCCGCGAACACGGGCCGCCACGAGGGCAGCCACCAGCGCCGTGGCTCCGGCCGGAGCGTCGCGACCACCGCGTCGACAGTGCGCGGAAAGATCTCGGCTCGGAAGTGAGCTTCGGTCGCCTCCAGGCGCGCCACCCGGGCAGGGTCGGCCCCCTCGGGGACGGCACCCGAGAGCCGCGCCAGGTCGACGGCGAAGTCGGAGGGTCGCCGCGGCTCCGTCCCCACGGGCGCTCGCTCGTCACGCGGTCTCATCGATCACCTCCCGGGCTCCCCGAGCCCCGGCCAGCAGCTCGCGCACGCGCTTGATCTTCTTGCCCACCGTGCGCCGGCTGAGCCCCATGACACGCGCGATCTCGTCCTGCCCCAGATCGTCGACGAAGGCGTACACGAACACCTGCTGACCGCGCTCGTCGAGGCCGGCCAGCACGCGCTCCAGCTGCTCGTGCAGGATGAGGCGCTGCTCGAAGCCCACCGGATCGATGGCCTCGGGCAGCGCGTCGGGCGCCATGTACTGCAGCCGACGCCGGACCCGCAGGCGGCTGAGGCACACGTTGGTCGACACCCGGTACAACCAGGGCAGCGTGTGCTCGGGGTCGTCGAGCCGCCCGGCGCACCGGACGAGACGCACGAAGGCCTCCTGGGTCGCGTCACGGGCCTCCTCGACGTCGCGGAGCAGCGCGACGCAGCGCCGGAAGATGATGGCGCCGAGGCGTTCGTACGCGCGCTCGATCTCGGGTCGGTCCATGGCAACTCGCCCGTCGGTCCACCTATCCTACGCGCGAGGGGGCGGGAATGGGAACTGTCGCCAGCGAGATTTCGCACTTGGCGAGAATCTTTGCTATCTTCTTGCAACGATTGAAGCCGGGGGGAAGCCATGAACGACCTCGCCAGAGTGAATGGGCTCGTCATGGTCGCGGTCCTGACCACCCTCGTCGCCCCACGAGCCGTGCACGCCGATGGCGGCGTATTGCAAACCACCGGCGTCACGACGGCCGTGGAGGTGAAGGCCCAGCGCGCCGTCATCTGGCAGAAGCCCGACGCCCTGGAGTTAACCATCGAGCCCATCTTCAATTGGGAGGGCGACGGAGCCTGGGTCATCCCGCTGCCGGCGCTGCCCGAGGTGTCGGCGGGAGAACCGCAAGTGCTCTCGGAGCTCGACCGGGCCACCGCGCCGGTCTTCCTCCAAGCCTGCGTCGACTACGGCTGCTGTTGCGGCGGGGAGTGTGACGTCGGCGGCGGAGGCGACCTGAGCGCCGAGGGCCCGGCGGCCACCGGCGTGACGGTCTGGTCGTCCGGTACGGTGGGAGGGCTAGACTACGTGGTGTTGAGCACGGTGGACGGCGACAGCCTGGTCGCCTGGGCGGCGGAGCAGGGCTTCGCGCTTGGCGACGCGGCCGCGGCCGCGATCGACGAGCTGGAAGTTTCGGGCTCGTACTTCTTCGTGGCGCGAGTGTCTCCCGACGCTGACTCACAGCGCGCGCTGGCGCCCGTAGGCTTCCGCTTCGCGCCCGACGTGGCGCCATTCTATCCGGTGCGCTTCACGGGCGCCCTCCTCCCTATGGGCGGCGCACTCGACGTCGTGCTGTGGCTGATCGCCGCCGAGGGGACGGGCTTCGAGCCCTCCTCCGTAGCGTTCACCTCGGCGTCGGAGCTGTTCCCGTGGCAGGACTGTGGCGGCGAGCCGTACTCCGGGACGACCGCCGCCTCATACGAAGCCGACGTCAAGGCGTACTTCGCGAGTGTCGCCAACGGCGGGTTCGTGGTGGAGTATACGGCTCCACTCACCGAAGCTCCCGCCGTCCTGGGGCACGCGTGCTCTGGCTACGACTCCGCGGTATGCAGCCTCGTCCCCGGCGTAGCGCTGACCACGGACGGCTTGAAGGGCATGATCGCTGCCAAGGCCCAGGTCACGCGACTGCGCGGGCACCTGCGCGGCGCGTCGCTGGAAGCCGATTTGAACTTCGAGGCCGTGCAGCCCCGACGTCGCGGGTGGGGCGAGAACGACAAGGCAACCGCGGTGTACTGCTACCTTACGATGTGCGAATCCACGTGCCACTGCTCGCCCGATCCGGACCGGCCCGAGCCCGTAGCGCCCGAGACGGTCGGCGAGATCGATGGGACGACGGCACCCGAGCGAGCGCAAGGCGACACCTCGACGGCGACCGACGCCCCGCGCGCCGACACATCGATCGCCGCAAGCGACGTGTCGGCCGACACGTCGACCACGTCGGGCGACGGCGACGAGAAGAAGGGCGGCTCGGGCTGCACGGCGGGCGCCGAGCCACCCGCGTGGGGGCCTTTGGCTGGACTGCTCGGGCTGATCTTCTTGGCGCTTGGCCTGCGGCGTCGTGCGCGCCCGCTAGAATGACCGGCGGCTACTCGGCCGCGCGCCGGATCGCCTCGACCAGGTTCTTGAAGCTCGTAGAGCGAGTGTTCGCAATATCCAGGTGCGGGCCGATCGCGCGGGAACCGCTGACCTTCTGGTAAGCACCGCACGTAAGGCGGTTCAACTCGTCGGCCGCGTTGCCAAGAGCGTCGGGTGATCGAAACTTTCGGCTGGCTTGCCGCCGGGCGAGCCCCGACAGGTGCAACCCCTTCTCGACCGCCGCCAGGTCGGCCAGATAGAAGCTCTCGAGCTCGCGGCACGCAATCCGTACGACGACGCCGCCGCGCCCGCTCTGCTGACACACGGCCACCAGATGCGCCTTCAGCGCTCGGCAGTCCGGGTGCGAATCCTGGTCATGCAGCAAGACGAAGCGTGCGTCGGGGTTCTGATAGCCGCGGATCTTCCTTGCGGCTTGACCCTGAAGGTCCTGCTTGCCCTCGAAGGGGATGCACCGGAACGGGACATCGGCAGGAACGAGCCTCGGGACGAGCCCCTCGAGCATCGCCTTCGCGGACTCCTCCTCGAGCAGGAAGACGAGCTCCCTCATCGCGGGTCGGCCCCTTCGAAGAAGCCCTGCTTCCAGAGCGAGCCCATCAGGTCGCCGTCGGCCATGTAGGCCGCGATCTGCGGATCGTCCTTCGCGCGCCGCACCTCGGTGGCGCCCTCCTTCTTGACCAGCCAGAGCACCTCGTCGAGGCGACAGGCGTTCAGGAAGTCGGGCGAGTGCGTGGACACGAGCACCTGCCCACCGCGATGGGCGTACCCGCGGAACTCCTCGGCCAACTCGCTCATCAAGCGTACGTACAGCTGTTTCTCGGGCTCCTCGACGCAGAGCAGAGGGTGCGGGCGCGGGTCGTGGAGCAGGACCAGGTAGGCGAACATCTTGATCGTGCCGTCCGACACGTAGCGATCGAGAAACGGCGTCGTGAACGAGCCGTCCTGGAAACGGAGGGTCAGGTAGCCGTCTTCGGTGATCTTCGGCTCGATGGCGCTGACGCCCGGCACGCGAGCGGCCATGCTGGCCAGGATGGCATCGAACACGGGTCGGTGTCGTTCGTAGAGAAACAGCGCTACGCGCGGCAGGTTGTCCCCGGTCTCCGACAGGTGCTCGAAGTCGCCCGAGGCCTCCTTGCGGCCTCGCGCCGCGTCGATGTGGAAATCGGACACGTGCCAGGCCTCGATCAGGCGCCGAAAGGCGTTGGCTGCCTTGAAGCGCTCGAACTGACCGAGGCCCTTGATCGCCAGGATGTCGGGCGAGCCAAGCTTCTGCGCCTCGCGCTTCAGCTCCTCGTCGGTCTTCGAGAAGTCCTCTTCGTTGATGATGGCGTAGCCCTCGCCGAGCGCGAAGTCGAGGAAATGGAAGGGCTTGCCGTGGGCTCCACGCTTGTAGCGCAGGAATTCGCGGAGGACCACCGGCTGCCCACCCTGTTCTCCGATCTCCAGCGAGTAGGTCACCAACCGATCGGCGCCGACGATCTCCATGCGGTACTGGATCTCGATCAGGATGGAGCGATCGTCCGCGTCGCGGCTCAAGACCTCGTTGAACCGGCCGCGGGCGTCGAGCGCCTGGCGAACGTTTCCCTTCAGGCAGTCGTGCAGGAAGCCGAACACGTCGAAGAGCGTCGTCTTGCCGGAACCATTGGCGCCCACGACCACGGCGAAGCGCGGCAGGTCCTTCAGATGAACGTCGCGGAACGCCTTGAAGTTCTTCAGGCGAATCGACTCGATCTTCATGCGCTCCATGCCGGCCTCCACGTGCGGACAAACCGTATCGTTAGGAGGCGGGCGCGTCAATCCACTCCTGACCACCCAGGGAACCGGTGCCCGCCCTGGCGCAGGAGCGTCTTGTACTATTCACGATTCTTCGCCATGCTGGCCCCAACGTCGACAAGCGGGGGAGTCCCATGAAAGAGCTCGCCAGGATCGGCCGCGTGGTGCTCGCGCTGGCGCTCCTCTTCCTAGACGCCGCGCCCGCCCGGGCCGACGGCGGCGTGCTGCAGGCGATCGGGGTGGAGTCCGCGGTCGAGGTGAAGGCCCAGCGCGCCGTCATCTGGCAGACGGGCGGCGGGCTCGAGGTGACCATCGAGCCCATCTTCACCTGGGCCGGCGACGGCGCGTGGGTGATCCCGCTGCCGGCGCTGCCCCAGGTGACGGCGGCCGATCCGGCGCTGCTCTCGGAGCTCGACCGGGCCACGGCCCCGGTGTTCCTCGAGGCCTGCATCGACTACGGCTGCTGCTGCGGCGACCTGTGCGACGTGGGGGCCGGCGGCCCCACCAGCGCCACGGCCACCAGCGCCGTGACGGTGTGGTCATCGGGAGAGGTGGGAGGGCTCGACTACGTGGTGCTGAGCACGGTCAACGGCGACAGCCTGGTCGCCTGGGCGACGACGAACGGCTTCGTGCTCGGCGAGGCCGCGGCCGCGGCGATCGACGAGCTCGAGATCGCCGGCTCGTTCTTCTTCATCGCCCGGGTCTCGCCCGACGCGAACCTCGGCCGCGCGCTGGCGCCCGTCACGTTCCGCTTCGGGCCCGACGTGCCTCCCTTCTATCCGCTGCGCTTCACCGGATCGTTGCTGCCCCAGGGCCGCAGCCTCGATGTCGTGCTGTGGCTCGTCACGGAGCCCGGGGTGGCCTACCACCCCTCCGGCGTGCCGTGGATTCGCGCGGACCTCCTCGGCCTCTACGAGTGCGAGTACGACTGGGGCGGAACGTCGCCGGACGACTACGAAGACGCCCTGCAAACCTGGTTCGACGCCGAGGCCCGGGGCGGGCTCGTGGTCGAGTACTGGGGGCCGCTGGAGCACGCTCCGGGCCTGACCGGGAGCGCTTGCACCGGCTTTGGGGAGCAGATCTGCAGCGACGTCCCCGTGGTCGCCCTGACGACCGACGTGGCCCAGGCCATGGTCTCGTACGAGAGCCGCGTCATGCGGCTGCGGGGCCGGTTGAGAGACGCCGGGCTCGCGTCGGACCTCGCGTTCGCGTCGACCTACCCCCCCCACGACGAACTGCGCGGCACGTACAGCCGCTGCGTCGGAAGCTGCGGTGGCGAGTGCCACTGTCCGCCGGCCCCCGAGCGCACCGAGACGGTCGGGGAACCCGAGAAGATCGAGGGAACCGAGACGTCGAACGCGGACCACGACACCCTCGTCGAGGCTGCCGAAGGGACGTCGGGGTGTGCCGCGGGCGGGGGACCGCAGGGAGTGAGCGCGCTCATCCTCCTCGCGATGCTGGTGGCAGCACGCCAGAGCTGGCAAGTGAAGCGCCCCGGCTGACGACCCTCACGCCGCCGGTGCCGGCTTCGCCGTGAGCGGCCGCTGGTCCTCCGGCAGGTGCTCCACGAACAGCGCGTGCAGCTGCTCCATGACCTCGCCCGTGCGCTCGGGGGTCCAGGTCGAGGTGTCGATGGCCGGCAGCACCTCGACGTGGAGGGCGCCGCCACGGAACGCCAACGAGTCGGGGCGCCAGGCCTTGTGGGCGCCGTGCACGACGATGGGCACGATGGGCAGCCCGGTCTGCAGGGCCAGGTGCGCGGGGCCCTTCTTGAAGGGCAGCAGGCGACCCGAGCGCGAGCGCGTGCCCTCGGGGCTCAGGTAGATCGAGAGCCTGCCCCGACGCACCAGGTCGGCCAGCTCGCGCAGCGAGGCCACGGCCCCCGCGCGGTTCTCGCGATCGAGGCGCAGGTGGCCCGTCAGGTAGACCATCTGGCCGAGGATGGGGTAGTACACCACCTGGCGCTTCAGGATGCCCACCGTGCCGTAGGGCATGAGGCGGGCCGCGATGAAAAAGTCGAGCAGCGACGCGTGGTTCACCACGTAGATGGCGGGCCGGCGCCGGTCGAGGTGCTCGCGCCCCGTGACCGTGAGCCGGCAGCCGATCAGCCCGAGGGTGGCCCAGCCCATGATGCGCGCGAACACGATGCACGAGCGGATGCGCGCCAGGCGGCTCGGCAGCAGCACCAGGAGCAGCACGGTCTGCAGGAGCGCGGCGGCCAGCAGCACCACCAGGCCGATCAGGAGCTTCGCGACGTCGGAGACGACGTGCATCCTACCGGAACGCCGCGATCGGCGTGCTCGTCACCTTCTCGAAGACCACGCCGGGGATGTCGAAGCGCCCCGATTCGGGGTTGCAGGCGTCGGCGGGCTCCTTCCAGCTGGCGCCCGCGATCTGCGTGCAGTCGGCCGAGAGCGCGCCCTGGAAGCCGTAGACGGTGGGCCAGTCCACGGGCTGACCGTCGCAGAGGGTCTCCGACTCCTTCTCGAGCGTCACGGTCCCGCCCTCGAAGATGCCGCCCGTCCACTCCTCGCGGTGCGTGAAGCACTCGCCGGACTCGTAGTCGACGTTGTTCGTGGTCTCGACCGAGGCCGAGAACGTGCCGTCGGCGCCGGGCGTGATCGTGAGGGTGACCACCTGCGTGACCTGGCCGTCGACGGCGCACACGCCCTCGTTCTCGGGGTGCGCGATGGTCGCCCGCCACGTCCCCGCGGGGGTGTCGCAGGTGGTGGGCGTCACGCGCTCGCCGCACACGCCGGCCTTGCACACGTCGGGCTCGCCGTCGGCGCGCACGCACTCGATGCCGTCGGTCATGGGCTCGACCACGCACGCGCTGTCGTGGCACCCCACGATCTGGCACACGCCGCGCACGAGGTCGTCGCAGTCGGGCTGCGAGTTGACGCAGGGCTCGTGCTCGGACAGGTAGTCGGCGGCCACCACGCAGAGGTCGACCTCGGCGCCGGCCTTCTCCTTGCGCACGCACACCTCGTCGTCGGCGCAGGGGCTGGTCTCGCTGCAGGCCTCGTAGCACTCCTGCTCGAAGCAGACCCCGCCGCCGCACGTGGCGTCGTCGGCGCACGACTGCCGCACCTTCTTGCCGTCGTCGCCGCCACACGCGAACACCGCCATCGCCACGACCACGCACGCCAGCAACGCGTAGCGCCCCATGACCAACCTCCGGTGGAATTCTTGATGGAAGTCTAGCCCATCCGAGGCGGATGGCAAGCGCGCTGGAGTCGTCTCAGCGGTTGGGATCGCCCAGACATTTCTCGAACGTGTCGATCAGGGGATCGTACGTGCCGTCTTCCTTCACCTGGACGCACACGACGGGCAGCGTGCGGTCGGTGGTGCAGCCGTCGGTCTCGAGCGCGCCGCCCGCGCCGTAGACCTGCAGGCAGTCCATGTTCTGGCAGGCACGCCAGCCCCAGCCGAACGACGAGTGGTAGACCTTGTAGTGCTTGCCGTTCCAGTCGAACGCCAGGCTGTCGTTGTGGTGCCCGCCGCCGTAGTCGTACGCGGGCTTGTCGACCGCGACCACCTTGGCGCCGTCAGAGAACCACGCACCGCCCGGCGTGTAGGTGGGCGTGGCGCCCATGGTGACGAAGCAGCCGGTGGGCGTGGCCTGCGCGTAGACCCAGCCCTGCTGGCCGCCATCGTCGAAGGTGCAGATCCAATCGGTGTCGAGCTCGTGCATCTCGACGTCGCCCATCATGCCACCCTCGCACGTGTAGTCGTGCCACTGGGGCACGCGCACGTCGAAGCCGAAGTCGACCACCTCGCCGCCCTGGTCCTCGGGGCCGACGTCGGGTACGTCGGGCGCTGGCTCCACCGTGTCGGGCGCTGGCTCCACCGTGTCGGGTGCCGGCTCCACCGTGTCGGGTGCCGGCTCCACCGTGTCGGGTGCCGGCTCCACCGTGTCGGGTGCCGGCTCCACCGGCTCGGCGGCGTCGGGAACCAAGGCATCGACCGGCACATCGACCGACCCATCGACCGGCACGTCGACCGCGTCGACCGGCCCGGCGTCGCCCCGACCCGAGTCGGCCTCGCAGGCCACGATACCGCTCACGGCGACCAGCAGCAACAGCAGCGACGAGCCTGGCGTTCGCATGGGACCTCTCCGTTCGGCGCGGGGAACACGACGCCAGCATACCGGATTCCGCGAAAAGGGGAACGGGTGGCGCGCGGCCCGCGAACGCGCTAGAGTGACCCCACCGGAACCACCCTCGGGGCATCATGCGAGCGAGGACCCTGACCGTGCTCGGGCTCTTCCTGGCCGCGTGCGCGGGCGACGGGCACGAGCCGCCGGCGGGCACGGGCTTCAGCGTGCACCTCTCGGGCGCCGAGGGGCTCGCGCGGGTGGCGTGCGTGGTGACGCTCCAGGCCGACGCCGACGGGGCGGGCGGCGGTACGCGCACGACCGTACAGGACGTGGGCGACGACGCCGTGCTGACGTGCTCGACGCCCGACGACACCACCCTCGACCCGGGCGGCCCGACGACGGCGTGGTTGACGGTGAAGGCCCCGGGCTACGCCTGGGAGACCCGCGAGGTCACGCCCGCCGACCTGCCCTTCGAGGGCGACCTGCGCCGGCTCGACTGGCCCCTCACCGCCCTGCCCGCTCCCGAGGCCACGGTCGACTACGCCACCGGCTTCGCCTGGAGTGCCACCGACCCGGAGGGCACGGCCGCCCTCGAGGCCTTCACGGCCCTGGCGGTGTCCATGGCCACCGAGCTCGGGCCCGCCCAGGTCGTGAAGTTCAACATCCTCGACCTCGCGACCACCCCGCGCGTCTACCTGCAGGCGACGAAGCGCCACCCCCTGCACTACCCCTTCGCCCACGACGTGCTGGGCGTGAAACAGACGCAGAACGAGTACTACACCGCGATGTACAAGGGGCTCAATCGCCAGGGCCTGGCCGGCACGCTGGTGCGCTACCCCGAGCTCGCCACGCACGTCGAGGACAGCGATCAGGCCCTCACCGCGCCCGTGGTGCTCGAGTTCTTCCCCAACGACGATCTCACCCCCGACCAGGCCGTGCTGGCGGCGCGCCTGCTCTCGGAGCGCCTGCCCTTCCTGGCCCTCGACGGGCCGACCGCGCGCCTCGTGTACCTGCCCGCGGGGGAGGTGCAGGAGGGCCAGGCGACCGAGGCCGCCTTCACGTTCGCGCGCGCCGGCACCGCGTGGGCGCGGCGCGCCGACCTCTATGGCAACAGCACCCTGCAGATCCTGAACCCGGGGCTGGCCTACGGCACGCTCCAGCGCCTGTCGCCCGAAGACCTCGAGACCACCGTGGTGTCGTACCAGGACCTCCTGCTGCTCACGCGCCTGCCCCTCGAACTGCCGCTGGTCGGCGGAACGATCACCGAGGAGCGCCAGACCCCGCTGGCCCACGTGAACCTGGCCGCCCGCACGCGCGGCACGCCGAACCTCTCGCTGCTCGGGGCCACGTCCGATCCTCGCGTGGCGCCCTTCCTCGGCAAGCTGGTGCGCTTCGAGGTGAAGGACGGCGGCTTCACGCTGGCCGAGACCACCCTGGCCGAGGCCGAGGCGTTCTGGGCCGCGCGCGTGCCCACTCCGTTCACGCCAGTGGCCGATCTCGAGTTCACCGATCTGGCCTCGTTCGCCGAGCTCGGCTTCCCCGACGCGCCGCGCGTGGGCGCCAAGGCCGCGAACCTCGCCGAGCTGTGGCACCTGCTCGAGGCCAACGCCGACGTGGCCCTCGAGATGTCGAAGCCGGCCCGGCCCGCGGGCACCTCGCCGCCCAAGGCCCGTTCGCCGCGCGGCTTCGGCGTGCCCTTTCGCCACTACGAAGACTTCTTCTCGACCACCCCGGTCAGCGCCGCGGCCTGCTCCGCCGCCGAGGCCGACTGCGTCGACGAGGGGCGCGCGACCGCCCTGTGCGCCGAGGTGGCAGCGCTCTGCGGGGCCGGCCCCGCGGGCGAGACGCTGAAGGCCGAGGTCACGCGCCTGCTGGCCGACGACGGCTTCCGCTCGCGCTCCGACCTGCGCGAGGCCGCCCTCGACCAGGTGCGCCACGTCATGCGCAACAGCCCGGTCTCGCCGGCCTTCGCCGACGGGCTCACCGCCCGCGTCACCGAGGTCTTCGGCGACGCCAGGGTGCGCCTGCGCTCGTCGACCAACTCCGAGGACCTCGACGGCTTCACGGGCGCCGGGCTCTACGAGTCGACCTCGGCCGAGGCCACCGGCCCCGACGCCGCGGCCGATCGCATCCGGCGCATCTGGGCCTCGATCTGGAGCTGGCGCGCGTTCGAGGAGCGCGCCTGGTGGGGCGTGGACCACCTGGCCGTGCGCATGGGCGTGGCCGTGACCGAGTCGTTCCCCGACGAGGCCGCCAACGGCGTGCTGATCACCGAGAACATCGTCGACCCCACGGTGGCCGGCATGTACGTGAACGTGCAGAAGGGCGAGGTGGCGGTGACGAACCCCACCGACGGCGCGCTGCCCGAGATCTTCAGCATCGTACCCGGCCCCGAGGGCCTGCAGGTCGCGCGCGTACGCTACTCCAGCCTGTCGCCCGACGAGCCGCTGCTCGGCCTGCTCGAGGTCTGGGGCCTCTACCTGGCCGCCGACCAGGTGCTCGAGCACTTCGCGCCGCTCTACGGCAAGAACCCCGTGGGCTTCCCCCTCGACCTCGAGTTCAAGCTGCACGGCCCCGAGAGGGCGCTGTTCCTCAAGCAGGTGCGGCCCTATTCGACCACCACGTGGTAGGAGGAGATCATGAAGCTCGGGATGACGCTGGCACTTTCTTTCGTGTTCTTGCCCCTGGCTGCGTGCGGAGGCTCGGACGGCGGCGAGGCCGACGTGACCCCCACCGACACGGTCGACGCCCTCGACACCGTCGACGTGACGCCCGACGTGCCCACCGACCCCGGCCAGGCTGACACCGAGGTCATCGACAACCCGTGGGGCTTCCCCATCCGGCTGCCGCAAACGCACCCCTTCGAATACGAGCCGGCCTGGGGCGGCACCGAGATCCTCGACGCCCTCGACGCCGACTGGCTGTGCACCTTCTCCCACGCTGGCGTGTCGGGAGTCGTGTACCTGCAGACCACGCCCGTGCGCGTCGAGTCGATGGGCCTGAGCACGAACCCCGTCTTCGAAGGCGGGGGCGCCTGGATGGCCGTCGACGGGAGCCTGGCCGAGGTCCAGAACCCCGCCTACGATTGGGGCGGCAACCACCACAACGAGTACCTGGAGTTCGACTTCGGCGGTCGACACTACAAGGTCTGGCACTCGTCCATCGGTCCCGGCTTCCGCGTGTGCCACACCCCCGACTGCCTGCAGGTCTACGACCTGGAGGGAACCCTGACCGAGGACGGCTGCGAGCCCACGCGCACCCTGCCCGTCACCTGCTCGGCCATCCAGGCCGACGGCACCTGGGAGCCCCTGGTCGACACGTTCGCGCCTTGCCCGGGGGAGATTCAATAGGTCCCGGGGGTGCTCCCATGGCCAGGCCGCGGACGTTCTCGGTCAAACCGTACAGTTAACTGTACGGTTCAGGCAGAAGACCGAACAGCGCGCTGTACGGTCGAACTGGGCCGACGTCAACGATGACGGCGGCCGCATCGACGTTCGTTGTCGGAGAGTCAAATCCGTAGGCCCTGGTCCCTACCCCCGCACGAAGTGCGGCAACTCTCCCGGAATCTCGATCGACACCTCGATCAACCCCGCGATCTTCCCGTCCTGGACCCAGGGCGCCTGGTGGATGAGCTTCTTCACGCCCTTCTTCTCGATGGTGTAGGTGTTCGACGCGCCCGTCTCGAGCAGGCGCCGGATGATCGCCCGCGAGCGCTCGTTGTGGCAGGCCATCAGGTCGGTGCCCACCAGGTCGCGGCCGCCCTGGGCCTCGAAGGTGCGGGCGGCCTTGTCGTTCAGGTACAGGAGGGTGCCGTCGGCGTCCGTGACGGTGAGGGCCCCGGGGAAGCCGGAGACCCAGGCGGGCAGATCGGGGAAGCGTTCGGCCGTGGTCATGTCGATTCTCCTCGCGCAATGGCGGCGGCGCGCGGGTCGCTGGCGTCGAGCAGCCGCAGCGCCTGGTTCAAGCGCTTCGTGGCCCCGGGCACGTGCGCGACCGCTTCGCGCGCGGGTGCCAGGCTCCCCGGGGCGACCGCCTCCAGCGCCTTCAGGAGCTCGGCGGCCTGCTTGCGATCCTTCTGCGCCTTGATCGCGAAGGCCGGCCCCCGCTCGCTCGCGACGATCAGCTTGTGAAGGGCGAACCGGGCAGGATCGGGCAGCGGCACGGGGATGGCACGTCGACCGATCAGCAGCCCGCGGGCCGGGGTGCCGCCCAGCAGGTAGTCGAGAAAGCGCAGGGGCGCCGCGGCGAGGTTCAGGTCGGGGAAGAAGACCGGGGCCGTCGCCCCGCGGCGTTGCACCGTCACGAAGTCGAGCTTGACCTGCGTGCGCCGGCTGAGGACGGACGTGGACGGCTGACGCGGGTCGAGGCCCGGTACGGGCGCGTAGCTCTGGTCGAGCTTCTTCAACTCCTCGGGTACGTCGATCGCGAGCTCCCGGTCGAAGGGAATCGCCAGCGCCACCGAGTCGGCGCGCCCGAGGTCGAGATCGAGGGTCGCGGTGGTGGCCTGCTCCCACCGGACGCCCAGCATGTTCCCCAGGGCGACGAACGCGTGGGAGCCGACCACGAACACGCCCTTGCGAAACAACCCCGCAGCGGCCAGGTGCTCGAAGACGCGCGCGTGGGCGGGTTGGTGGGCCATGCCACCGGCCGCGACGAAAGCGCGCGCCGCCGCGTCCAGCGCCGTTCGCGTCTCGCGGGACTCGGCCCGCACCTCCTCGAGGCGCGCCACCAACGCGCGCGTCGGCTGGTCGTCGGGGCCCAGGTAGATGGACTGCGGGCTCGACGCCGCGACCCGGCCGGTCCAGTACCAGTAGGCACGGCCCTTGACGTCGCGCTTCGCCGGCTTTCCGGACGCCGCGGGTCCGAGCGTGGTCGCCAGGTCGGCGAACGCCAGCTCCTGCAACTGCGAGTACAGGGTCGTGATGAGCGGGCTCTGCACGTCCATTTGTTACGCTACAATATGGCCGTTTTGTAGCGTAACCGGAGCCCGTCGGCACGGCAACAGTGAAACGAGCAGGGGCTGTCACGGCACCGCGACGCTGCCCTCGCTCGCCAGGTTCTTCGAGGGCGCGTACAGGTAGCCGGTGCGCGCCAGGCCGGTCAGGCGGAAGGTGAAGATCTGGCCGGGCGCGGCCTTTCGAGGAGGCGCGGGCAGGAGGGCGAGGCCCGTGGGGCCGGTGGTGGCCTGGACGTCGGCCTTCACGAGCTCGCCGTCGAGGCGCCAGTCTCCGCGGACCCGGGCGTTCGCGAGCGCGGGCTCGACCGTCACGCGGGCCGTGGCCTGGCGGTAGCCGCCCCCGAAGCTGACGAGCGTGAGCGCCAACTGGGAGGCGCGGAGGGCCGGCAGGGTCGTGAAGCCGCCGCGGGGGCTGACGGCGCGGCCTCCGTTCGGCCCCGTGGCCTCGACGCGCCACTGGTAGGCCGTGCCCCCCTCGAGCCCCGCCCAGGCCACGCTCAGCACCTGGCCGTGAGCGACCCCGGTGCGGCGGGCCACGCGCGCCCAGGGCGGCCCCAGGGGCACGTCGAGGCTGAAGGCGTTGGCGGGATCGGTGCGGTTCTGCTGCAGCCAGGGCGAGTAGGTCTCGACGTGCACGACCTCGTCGGCCGGCGCGAAGTGGTAGAGGCGCAGCCAGCCGTTGCCTCCGTTGGCCTCGGCCTGGTAGTCGGCCAGCACCTGGTGCACCACGCGCTCGCCGACCACGTCGCGCCGGTAGCCCGTGCCGGCCATGTGGCCGCAGAGCACCAGGCGCACGTTGGGCGAGGGCTCGACCAGGTCGGTCCAGATGGGCAGCGTGCTCGAGCACAGGCCCACGCTGCGGTTTCCCTGGGCGTTGAGGTAACCGTGGGTGGTGACGATGGCCAGGCGCTCGGGGTGCTGGGCCAGCACCTCGGCGCCCCAGGCGAGCACGTCGGCGCCGGGGCACCAGGCGAGGTGCAGGAACAGGAGGTCGACGTCCGCCGCCGAGACCAGCTGGTAGCTGGAGTCGTTGGTGTCGCCGTGGTGGCCGCCGTACCAGGGCTCGGCCTCGTAGCGCGTGGTCGGGAAGGTCTGGTTGAACTCGGTCGTGGGCGTGTCGTGGTTGCCGGGCGCGAGGCCGTAGGGGATCACACCGTCGAGCAGGCCGAGGGCCGCGTCGGCGTTCGACCATTGCAGGGGATCGGTGGCCACGTCGACCACGTCGCCCACGTGGCTGACGAACACGATGGGCAACCCCGCGTTCGCCGCCAGCCACGAGGTCTGGGCCACGAAGATGTCGGGGTAGGACTCGGCGTAGAACTGCGTGTCGGGCAGCACGGCCACCACGAACTCGCCCTCGGGGGGGCGCGGCCGCCCGAGGAAGGTCACCTCGAGGGGCCCTCCGTCCGGGTCGTTCACCTGCACCGTCAGCGTGACCGTGCCGCGCTGACCGGTGGCGGCGGGCGCGGGCGCGAGCGGCGTGATGACGGGGAGAGGCGCCGCGTCGTCGAGCGCGAAGCTGACCTCGGGCGCGGGGCCCCAGACCCGCCGCACCTCGGCGCGGACCGGCCCCGCGAGCGCGCAGAGCGCAACCACGGCGCCCGCGACGACCACCCGCGCCTTCATGGGCGGGGCTCTTACTTCGCCTGTTCCGCGCGCGCGGCCAGCAGCGCCTTGACGGCGTCGACCGCGGCGTCGTGGCCGGCCAGCGTGCACGCCACCTCGGGCTCGTCGTCGCAGTAGGGGCGAACCAGGGCGTCGAGGCGCTCGGCCTCGGCCTCCCAGTCGAGCGCGGTGAACACCGCCAGCACGTCGTCGGCCGCGTCGGCGAGATCGCTCGCGCAGGCCGGGACACCCAGGCAGCGGGTGACCAGCAGGCTGGAGCCGCCGGTGGGCTCGAGCTCCTCGGCGAACGCCCGGTCGAGGCCCCAGGGAAGGAGCGAGAAGCGGCCGTTCTTGTTGCTGTGCAGGAAGTAGTTGTTGGCCGCCCACGCGTAGCCGTCGGCGTGGCCGAGCGCGCCCTCGGCGGCCACGAAGCGCAGCGCCTGGTCGAGGTCGACCACGGGCTCGACGCCGGTCAGCCAGGTGGCCCCGTCGGTGCCCCCCACGGCCGCCAGCAGCGCGAGCAGATCGGCCTTGTCGGTCTCGTCGCCCTCGTCGACGTCGAACTCGTCGAGCTTCGACACGTAGAGGTCGACGCTGCCCTCGTACAGGTGCTCGGTGCTGTCGAACAGGCCGTCGAGCGTAACGTCGTCCCACGCCTGCAGCGCCACGTAGAGGCCGCGACGCTCGCCGTTGACCCGCACGTCGGCGTAGGCGGCGCGGAGCGACGGCAGGCCGGCCGCGGTGAAGAAGTGGTAGCCGAGCACCTCGCGGACGGCGCTCGCGTCGTCGACCAGGTTGTTGAGCGTAAGGTTCTTCAGGCCGAGGAAGCGCGCTTCCTTGTCGAGCTTGTTGAAGCCCACCTTGAACGACGGCTTCTGGTCGATGTCGGTGAACGAGAGCCCGCCCTTCAGGCGCACCTCGACCGCCACCTCGTCGAACTCCTGGTCGGGCGTGGTCAGCCGGAACGCGGCCGCCGTCCACTCGTCGGGCGCGGCCTTCAGCGCGGCGATCGCGGGGGCGTCGAGGGTGAGGTCGATGGTGACGACGCGCGTGTCGTCGAACAGCGGCGCCGCCAGGTCCTGGGGTGCGCCGTTCGGCAGCCCCTGCGTCGGGTTCGTCTCCTGCCAGGCTCCGGTCGCGTCGGGCAGCCGCCCCCAGGTGCGGCCGTCGGCCGGCGCGCCGATGGGCTGCTCGAGCACCACGGCGCCGGCCGCGTCGAGCAGGTAGACCGTGTCGCCGGCCTTCAGGCCGAACGCGAAGCCCAGGCCGTCGCCTTCGTCCTTCTCGGCCTTCACCGCCAGGAAGGCGTCGGGGTCGAGCACGGTGCCGGAAGGCAGGGCGTAGTGGTTGGTCGCGTCGGCCTTGTCGTCGGCCAGGACCCAGCCCGAGAGGTCGACGGGCTCGTCGGTCAGGTTCACGAGCTCGACCCAGTCGCGGCCGTGGATGTCGATCTCGTTGAAGGCCACCGGCGCGCCCGTGGGATCGGGCTCGTCGGTGCCGCTGCAGGCGGTCAGGATCAGCACCGCGAGGAGCACACGGTTCATGTTCGGTCTCTCCTTCGTCACCAGTTCACCACGCGCCCCTGACCCTGGGGCGCGAAGAGCGCTCGCTCGATCCCGTAGCAGTACTTCGAGAACCCGCGCTGCCAGAGCTCGGCGCGCTTCGTGATCTCGATGGCCCACCACGGCACGAGCGTCTCGGTCTTCACCTCGATGAGCACCATCGAGTCGGGCGCGCTCGTGGTGACCGGGTCGTCAGCGTAGCCAAGTTCGGGCTCGGGCGCAGCAAGATCCGTCGAGCCGAGCGCAGGCCGACAGCGCAGGCGCGTATCGAAGGTCAGCCTGCCGTAGTCGTCGAGCTCGCTGACCCAGGCCTCGCGGAAGTAGCGCACGTGCAGCACGGGGCGCACCGGGAACAGGCCAACGATGTCCTCGAACGTGC
This sequence comes from uncultured Myxococcales bacterium, assembly GCA_964494475.1. Classification (GTDB taxonomy): domain Bacteria; phylum Myxococcota_A; class UBA9042; order CAZBRS01; family CAZBRS01; genus CAZBRS01. Next base: position 45,737 of record CAZBRS010000016.1, read on the forward strand.
GCGGCCCCTGCACGGAGACCGGGTCGCCCTCGGGCGCGGGCTGGGCCTCGAGCACGCCGGGCCAGGCCGAAGCGGGCACGCGGTGGCGGTTCTTCCAGATGATCTCGCCGTGCTTGTTCTTGACCTCGAGCCACAACCCCCCCGACGGGTCGGCGCCGTAGTACCGCATGCGGGGCTTGAAGCGACGGAGTCGGCGCGTCTTCACGTCGGTATAGAAGCGCAGGTCGGGCGTATCGAGGTAGATGTTGTTCACCGTGTAGCCGCCCTGGGCCGCGTTGGTGTGCGAATCGGGCGCCATGAACGGGCGAATGAACTCGCGCACGATCTCGGCCTGCGCGGGCGTGACCAGGTACTTGCGCTCGTAGCGCCGGATCTTGTTGAGATCGACGCTCATGGTCCCGTCGCGCCGAGGACGAGCGCGTCGGCGTCGACCACGCCCACCGCGAGCATGAGCTCGGTCAGGGCCTCGGCCAACTCGAAGCGCTTGTTGCACACGATCTCGCGGGCGTCCTGGATGGCCAACTGCAGCTCGAGCACCTCGTCGGACGGGAGCGTGCCGTGGGCCGTGGCGCCCGCGATGATGGCCTCGGCGCTCGCGACCAGCGCCTCGGCGTCGGCCGTCGAGAGCTGCCAGTCGAGCAGCGCGTCGCGCCAGGCCGCGTACCGATCCTGGATCTCGGTCTCGAGGCGCTCGGCGAGCGCCGCCGAGCGGGTCTCCTTGCGGGCCACCTCGAGCTCGGTGGCGCGGATGGCGCCGGTGTTCCAGTCGAACAGGGGCAACGAGATCCCGAACGACAACTCGACCCAGTCGGCGCCCTGGCCGGCGTAGTCGAGGTGGTAGTCGACCTCCACGAAGGTCGGCCACGGCAGGCGCTTGAAGCGCTCGGCCGTGTACTGGGCCGCCGCGAGCTCCTTGCGCTGGTGCACCAGATCGCCTTCGGGGCGGCTCCGGAAGCCCACGCGCTGCAGGTCGTCGAGCGCGGCCAGGCGCTCGGGGAGAGCCTCGGCGCTCACCACGGGCAACTCGTCGAGCGCCAGCCCCACGCGGCGGACCAGGTCGCGGCGCGTCTCGTTGCGCTTCTGCACCAGACGCGAGAGCTCGCTGCGCGACTCGCCGTGGCGCAGCCGGGCCTTGGCGAAATAGACGATGGAGCGCTGGCCCAGGTTCTTCATGCGCTCGACCAGATCGAGTCGCCGGGTCTCGAGCTCGAGGCGCTCGGTTCGAATGCGCACCAGTTGCTCGATCAGGATCAACTCGGCGTAGGTGTGCCGAACGCGCGCCGCGGCCTCGAGCCGGGCCCGTGCCGCCTCGACGCGCGCTTCGGTGACGTCGAGATCGGCCTCGGCCTCGGATTCGCGCAGGTCGCCGAGCCGGGGCGGTTGCCAACGCAGCCCCACCGAGAGCTCGTCGAAGCGGTCACGCAGGTACTCGCTGGAGATATCGCGCACCCGCAGCGTGGGGTTCTTGAGCACACCCGCCGACTCGCGCCGACGAGCAGCCACGGCCACATCGTTCTCGAGGGCCTCCACCTGGCGGCTGTTCGCGAGGGCTCGCGCGACGGCGTCCTTCTCCGAGAGGCGGGTGCCGAGCCCGTCGTCGACCACCGGCAGCAGGTCGCGCCACGAGGTCGGGGACTCGGCGCGAAGCGGCGCCGCCCCCAGCCAGGCGAGCGCCGCGAGCCCGATCGCCATGGCGCGACCGGCACCAAGGCTCATTTCGGCACGTCCACGTCGACGATCCGGCCCGGCGCTCCCGGGCCCTCGTCGAACACGACGGTCGCGCGCAGGCCGCGGACGGCCAGGCCCTCGGGCTTCATCCCGGGCCAGCGCTGGAGGACGCGCGCCGCGTACCCGCCGTCGACCGGCTCGAGCAGCACGAGCTTGCCCTCCTGCTCGGCCTCGGGGGCCTCGGGCACCGTGGACAGGGCGAAGAGACGCCCCCCTTCATCGAACGCCAGGTCCGAGAACGCCGCGCGCCGCCCCGCCACGACCCCGAGGTCGACCGGGCCCTGCGCCGTCAACTGGCCGGGGGCCAACGCGCCCGTGGCCAGCAGGCCGGCGACGTCGGTGAGCCTCCAGAGCCAGGCGCCCCCGGCCGCCGCGGGCTGCTTCAATCCGAGGAGGAGCGTCCCGTCGCGCCAGGCCGCGGCCTCGAGGTTCAGCGTGCGGCCGGCCTCGGGCTGGTCGGGGTCGAGGCCCAGGGCGCGAGCCTGATCGGGGGGCAGCGCAGCCAGCAGGGGCCAGAGCGCCACTTGCGACACCAGAACGACGCGCTCGCCGTCGACACGAACCTTCAGCAGCACCTGGCGGGCCGCCGGACGCTTGCCCTTGCTGTTCACCGACTGGGAGGCCACGAGGTAGTACTCGCCGGGCGCCCCCGGAGTGACCGCTTCGAGGTCGTTCACCGCCTCGAGCCCCTCGATGGCCAGGGGCTCGGAGGCCACCCGACCCTCGGCCGACATCGCGAACACCCAGGGGCGGTGCGCCTTCGTGCCGCCGCGCCGACCCGTGTCGTCGCTGACGACCAGCAGGCGCGCGCCATCGGGCAGCCAGGCGATGCCCGACGGCTCGAAGCGGGTGCGCCCGGCCAGGGCCTCGGGGACCTCGAGGGGCCGCAGGGCCCCGCCGGGGAGCGCCTCGCGGGCCGGCTCGCGGGCCTGCACCTCGGCCACGGGCGCGACCCAGCTCTTCTCGTCGCCGAAGCGCACGCGCACGGATTCACCGGGACGAAGCTCGTTCGGCTGGATCAGCTCGACCCGCAGGCGCTGGGCCCACGCGATCTGGCCCCGGAACATGAGGCGCTCGGGGATGGGCAGGTAGCCGGGGTAGACGAACGAGATGGTGCCGACCGCCAGAGGCCCGGCGGGGCGCTTCGAGATGACCACGACGTGCTGGCCCACCCGGGCCTCGGAGTCGTGGGACTCGGGCAAGTACACGTCGACGTAGCGCGCCACGACGGCCTGCACCGTGATGACGGGCAGGAAGGCCTCGACGGTGTCGCCCGGCCGCGCCAGCACCTCGACCACGTAGCCGTCGGCGGGCGCCACCACCTCGCGGAACTTGCGCCGCTCGGCCAGGGTCACCAGCTCTCGGCGGATCTCCTCGACGCGCTCGAAGCGATCGGCCGCCAGGGACGTGGTCAGCACCTCGAGATCGGGGGGCGCTTCGTCGTCGGAGGACCCCTCCGTGCTCTTCATCTGGTTCGCGATCGAACGCGCGTACTCGAGCAAACCCCGCCGGCGAATGACCAACTCCGCCAGCTCGCGCGAGTGCCCCAGCCCCGCCGACTCGGCCTCTTCGAGGCGTTGGATCTCCTTCTCGACGCCGGCGAGCTCGCCCAGCCGAGACCGCCACTCGGCCCGGCGCTCGGCGATGCCCGCGCGCCGCTCGGCGGTCTGCATCTCGAGGCGGCCCAGGTCGACGCGCACGCGCTCGCGGTCGGCCGCGATGAGGATGTTCAGGGACTCGAGCTCCTCGTTGAGCCGAGCCTCGTCGGCGTCGAGGTCGTCGTCGCTGAGCCGCGCCAGCACCTGCCCCTCGGTGACCTTGGCGCCGATGTCGGACAGCACGACGCGCACCACCCCGTCTTCGCGGGCGCCGACCTGGTGCACGTGCGTCTCGACGATGCCGATGAGGTCGGACTCGACGTGCCAGTAGAAGTAGAGGGCCCCGGCGCCGAGCGCGGCCAGCAGCCAGAAGAGGCCGAACGCGTGGGATCGCTTCAACATGGCGTCTCCCTACAGCTCGACCGTGGTGTTCTGGTTCATGTAGGTGAGGCCGCGCACCCCCTCGACGCGGCGCAGCGCCTCGATCAGCTTGCGCGGGCCCTCGTCGTCGCCGAAGGCCACCTGGTAGGCGTACTCGACGGCCTCGCCCTGGGCCACGTTGCGCAGGGTGACCAGGGCGAACGTGCGCGGCCCCTCCTTGAAGATGGTGGCCAGTCGATCGGAGGTGGCCGGCGCCGAGGGCGCCTGGAAGCGCACCAGCCCGTCGAAGCGGTTGCGCTCGCCGAAGGTGGAGCGGGAGAGCACGACCGCGACCCCCGAGAAGAACAGGCAGCCGAACACGGCCACGAAGTAGCTCTGCACGCCCGAGGCGACGCCCATGCCCATGGCCGCGAACACGAAGACCAGGTCGCGGGGATCGCGGATGTTGGTGCGAAAGCGTACGACCGCCAGCGAGCCCACGATGCCGATGCCGCGCGCCACGTTGTCGCCGATGGCGATCATCAGCAGGCACGCGATCAGCGAGCCGAGCACCATGCTCTGCACCATCCCGCGAGACCACGACATGCCCTGGAAGGTGCGCTGGTAGGCGATGGCCACGACGCTCGAGGACAGGAAGGCCATCAGGAACGACAACACCACGGTGTGCCATTCCAGGCGGGTAGCGCCGAAGCTGAACAACAGGGCGTCCATCGATCCCCCGAATGCCGGTGCGCGAAGGGAGGGGCGTGCAGGTTTATAGCACTTCTTTGGACGAGCGGCTAGGGAACCAGGGCAAAGCAGTAGAAGCCCCCGTAACCGCCCCCCGCACCGACGGTCTTCAGGCTCTGGTCGCCGGCGCCGTTCTCGACCAGGTTGATGCCGGCCTTGCAGCCGGCCTCGGTCAGGGCCGACATCCAGTTGGCCATGTCCTTGTCGTCACCGGGCCCGGGCGGAGCCGCCATGGTCTCGCCGCCGCCCCCGCCGCCGGGGCCCGTGGTGGTGGGCCACGAGTGCCCGACGCGCGGCTTGCCCTCGGTCGTGGTGTTGCCGGTGGCCGCCGTCCAGTCCTTGCAGGTGGCCGTGGCGCCGTAGAGCTTGCCCAGCTTGTTCGAGCCCGTGAGCATGTCGTGGTTGTCGACCTTGGGCTGGGTCGGATCGGGCTGGTGGTTGGGCACGCCCCACTCGTTGGGGAAGTCGTTCTTGATGGCCGCGTGCGCGCTCTGGGGTCGGTCGTACAGCAGCTCGGCCTTGTCGTTGGCGAACAGGCGGCCCAGCCGATCGTACCAGGGCCCCTCGCCGATGCGGTCGATGGCGTTCACCGGGGCGCCGGAGCCGTCGTCGGCGGCCGACAGGAAGGCGCGCCACTCCTTGGCCGACGAGCCGGGCTGGCTCAACTCGGCGATGGTGGCGCAGATCTTGTCGGCGCCCCGCAGGCCCGCGCCCGCGCCCGTCTCGCCGAACGTCAGATCGCCGCCGAAGCCCTGCGAGTTGCCGGAGAGTTGCACGAGCGACGCCAGGCTGGTCACGAAGAAGCTGAAGTGCTCCAACTCGACCGCGTCGAGGAGGATCAACCCCTCCGGACCGGCGACGTCGGGGCCGGCCTCGTGCCCACCGGTGTTCGCGACGTCGGCGGCGCCGGGGTCGGAGCCGAGGTGGGTGTCCACGACGCTCGACGCGTCCGGGTCCACGAACCCGACGTCCTTGGCCGGGTTCGCGCCGTCGTCGTCCGATCCGGTGCCGAGGTCATCGCCGCCGACCGCGTTGGTCTCGGCGACGCACGCTGTCGCCAGGGCCAGCAGGAGAGCGGTCGACAGAGCGAGCACGAAGAAACGCGTCCGAGGCATGGTCCTGCTCCTTGGCGTGAAGAATCATCGACAAGACAGGTCGTCGCGACAGGTCTGGCCGTCGGGACAATCCGTGTCGTCGGTGCACGACACCAGCCCCGGGATCTCGACGGCCCGCACGGCCTCCGTGGAGACGACCAGATCGACCCGTCCGAGGGGCAGGGTCACGGAATCGGAGGTCCAACGCAAGAGCGAGATCGTGGGGAACCCGGCGACGCCGAGGGCCTTCAGCTCGTCGACGAGCGTCGCGGGGATGACGAGCGCGCCGCTGTCGTCGACGTCGCAGTCGACGCGACCCTTGTAGCCCCCGTGGTGCGCGATCTCGAGCGACACGAGCACGCGCGAGGCCCCCGTCGACCCCGCCGGGGCCCAGGCTACGGGCAGCGCCTGCCCGTCGGTCAGCACGAACGACGCGGTCGTCACCGCCAGGGGCGCGATGCCGACGGCCTGCAGCGCGAAGCCCGGCACGGCCCCGGCGCCGGCGGCCTCGACCTCGAGCACGTCGCCCTCGGCGAAGCCGGGGAACGCGAGGTCGACGCCCGAGGGCTGGTAGTTGCCGGCCAGCGGCTTCATCTCGAAGCCCTCGGCGCCGTCGACCGTGTGCACGCCGCTCACGCTGACGAGGCCGACGGACACCGGCGTCGGGTAGGCGAGGCAGACCCCGTCCTCGACGCACGCGTCGGCGCCAGGGCACGCCTCGCAAAACGGCGAGCGCGGCTTGTAGAGCGTGCACGGACCGTCGGTCCGGTCCTCTTCCCACACGATCAACGAGGGCGAGGGGCCGTCGCTCACGAGCCCGATCACCCAGGTGTAGGTGTCGTACAGCGTGATCTGGAAGGCGCCGACCAGTTCGTCGGGATCGCGGTCGGCAACCTCGTCGAGAGGAGCAACGTCGATGGACGCAACGTCAGGGGCGACGCCCTCGTCGCGAACATCGACCGGGGGGTTCGTGTCCGCCTCGGCGACGGCGCCGTCACCCGCCGAGCAGGAGCAGGCCAGCAGGAGCCATCCGGCGACGGGCACCGCGCGCGAGAGGAACGCTCGAACCATCGCCATCCTGTCACTCCCCATCCGGCCCGCGTCCTGCCCATGAATGTTGCCGACCGACCCGAACCTTCGCTCGATTCCACCCGGCCACACGGGCGCAACACTTCTTCACGCCCGGGGCAGGTCGAGGCGAACGATCAGCCCGCCCCCCTCGCGGCGCAGGGCCGAGATGGCGCCTCCGTGGGCCTCGACGACCCGGCGGCAGAGCGCGAGCCCCAGACCGAGCCCCCCGGCGTAGCGCGCGCGGGCCTGCTCGGAGCGGAAGAAGGGCTCGAACAGGCGCGCGAGATCGACCTCGTCGACGCCGGGGCCCCGATCGCGCACCTCGACCACCAGCCGGCCGGGCGACGACGTCGCGGCCACCTCGATGGGCGCCGAGGCCCCAGCGTAGCGCGCGGCGTTCTCGAGCAGGTTGTCGAGCACGCGGCGCAGCAGCACCGGATCGGCGTCGAGCTCCACGGCTTCGCCGGGCAGCTCGCACGTGACCTCGTGCGCGGGTCGCTCGCGGGCGAACCGTTCGAGCGCCTGCGACACGATCCGGTCGAGGGGCAGCCGCTGCCGTTCGAGGTGGGGCACCCCCGCGGATCCGGGCTCGGTCGCCAGGTCGAGGCGGGCCGTCAGCAGCACGTCCTCCAGCAGGCGATTCAGCTCGGCCACGTCGCCGCGAATGCCCTCCAGATGCCGACGGAGGACCTCGGCCCCTGCGTCGTCCTCGTCGCACAGCTCGAGCGCCACGGCCACGCGCGCCAGGGGGGTACGGATCTCGTGCGACACGTTCGCGAGCAGCTCGCGCTCGCGTCGGACGAGGATCTGCAACCGCTCGGCCATCTCGTCGAAGGCCTTCGCCAGGGCCGCGATCTCGTCACCGCCCGTCAACCCCGTGCGGGCCGAGAGATCTCCGCGACCCAGCGCGTTGACGGCCCGCGTGATGCGAGCGAGGGGACCGGCGATGGTGCGCGCCAGCAGGAAGACACCCAGGCAGAGGAAGGCCAGCGTGATCACGAGCGTCGGCACCAGGCGCCCGCCGGCGGGGGGACGATGGGGGGGCACGACCAGCAGGAAGGCCGCGCCACCGCGGCACGCCATGGGCGCGACCAGCACCGGTCGACCGTCGACGCGCTGCGCGACCACACGCGGGTGGCCGAGCTCCCCCGCGTCCGCGGGGAGCGAAAGGTCGGCGACGTGCGGACCCGCGGCGGCGAGCCTGGTCCCGTCGGCCGCGAAGACCGCCAGGCTGTCGCCCAGCACGGACGTGAGCTCGTCGAGGTGGCGCTGGAGCCGATCGATCGAGGTCGCGCAGTCGGGCTCGAGCAGCCGCGCGTACCGCGAGGGGATGTCGAAGAAGGGCGGCGGGTCGCTGAGCACTCGCGTGACGAGCCCCACGGTCGCCGCCGTGGCCGCGGCCACGCCGAGCCCGTAGAGCAGCACGCGCCAGAACAGCCGGGAGCCCGGCCAGAGGCGCTCACGCAGGTCGTTCATCCGAAGCCCCCGACATCAACTGGTACCCGAGGCCGCGGATCGTCCGGATGAGGCGCGGCTGGTGCGGGTCGTCGCCGAGCTTGCGGCGCAGGCGCGAGATGTGCACGTCGATGGACCGATCGAACGACTCGTCGCCCCCCCGCCCCGCCAGGTCCATGAGCGTCTCGCGGCTGAGGACCCGCCCCGCGCGCTCGGCCAGCGCGTAGAGCAGCGCGAACTCGTACGACGTGAGCACGAGCTCCTGGCCGTGGTGGGTGGCGCAATGCGTGCCCGGATCGAGCACCAGGTCGCCCACCGAGACCACCTCGCGCCGCGGGCCGCTCTGCCCGCGCGCCCGCCGCACGACCGCGTGGAGCCGCGCCAGCAGCTCGCGGGCCGAGAAGGGCTTGGGCACGTAGTCGTCGGCGCCCAGTTCGAGACCCAGCACGCGATCGGCCTCCTCGCCCCGCGCCGTGAGCATGATGATGGGCACGTCGGAGCGCTCGCGAACACGCCGGCACACCTCGAGCCCGCCGAGGCCCGGCAGCATCAGGTCGAGCAGGATCGCGTCGAACCGGTACCGCAGCGCGTCTTCGAGGCCCAGCGCGCCGTCGGACGCCACGCTGACCACCAGCCCGTGCCGCTCCAGGTAGTCCTTCGTGAGCGCGGCCAGGCGCTGGTCGTCCTCGATCAGCAGCACGTGTGCCACCATCTCGCCCATGAGCCCCCTCCTTCACGGATCGATCGCGGAGCGCCCCAACGCCGTGAGCAACTGCGCGCGGGCGCCGGCCAGCGCCAGGGCGGCCTGCACCTCCTGCACCTCGGCCGCCACCACCGCCAACTCGGCGTCCGCGAGCTCGAGGGCCTCGCCCACTCCCGTCTCGTAGCGCCCCTCGGCCAGGCGCAACCTCTCGCGGGCCTGCACGACCGCCTCGGCCGAGGCCACCTGGGCCTCGCGCGACGCCTCCACGGCCAGCCACGCCTGCTCCACCTCGGCCCGCACCTGCTGCCGCAGCGCCGACCGGCGCGCCTCGAGCCCGGCCAGCGTGGCGCGGGCCTCACGCTCGGCCGCGCGGGTGGCGTTGCCCTCGAAGAACGCCCACGAGAGGTTGACGCCGGCGCTCCAGTTCCAGGCCAACCGGTCGAGCTGACTGCCGGCCTCGCTGAGGCTCGTCGACACGGAGAGCGTGGGCCAGTACCCCCCCTCGATCGCCTCGATCGTGAGCGTCTGGGCCCGCCGCTCGGCCTCGTGGGCCCGGGTCTCGGGCCGACGCTGCCAGGCCTCGTCGACCAGCGACGCCACGTCCCGCTGCTCGCCCTCGACGGGCGCGAAGCGCTCGGCGGTCACGTCGAAGTCGAGCGCGCCGTCGTCGCCCATGGCCTGCACCAACCGGGACCGGGCCGAGCCGTCGGACTTCCGGGCGTTCGCGATCAGCACCCGGGCGTTCGCGAGCTCGACGCGCCACTGCACGACATCGATCTCCGGCTTCTTGCCGGCCGCCACGAAGGCCTCGATCTGCGCGAGGTGGCGGCCGCGATTGGCCAAGGTCTCCTCGGCCACGCGCCGCAGCTCCCGCGCCGCCTGCGCGTCGAAGTACGCCAGCCGCACGGACTGGGCGAGCGCCGCCGCCGTCACGCGCTCCGACGCCTCGGCGGCCTCGACCGCCGCCCCGGCCGACCGCCACCGCCCCGCGGTGCGCCCGAAGTCCCACACCACCTGGTTCAGCGTGAGGCCCGCGTTCCAGAAGTTGAACAGGTCGAAGCTGCTGGACTTCGCCGCCAGGCCCGCGACGCCCGCGGGCATGGCGCCCGGGCGGTTCGCGAAGTTGGCGGTGGTCACCTGGTAGGCGAGCGTGGCCGACGCCTGGGGCAGCAGCGGCGCGAAGGCCTGGTCTTCGCGGGCGCGCGCCGCGTCGATCGACGCCCGGACCTCGGCCAGCTGCGGCTGGTGGGCGCGGGCCCGGGCCAGGGCCTCGGACAGGGTGAGCGTCGGGCCCGCCGCGAGCGAGCCGGACTGGAGCAGCGCGAGGGTGAGGATGAGCGCCCTTCTCATTCGTACCTCAAGGCGTCGATGGGATCGAGCCGGCTGGCCTTGCGCGCCGGGTAGAGGCCGAAGGTGATGCCCACGGCCGCGCTGAAGCCGACGGCCAGGGCGATGACCTCGGGGCGCACGATCATGGCCCAGCCGAACGCCACGGTGAGCCGCGACGCGACGAGCAGCCCCAGCGCCACGCCCACCAGGCCGCCCGTCACCGACAGCGTGATCGACTCGACCAGGAACTGGGCCAGGATGGCGCGCGGGCGGGCCCCCACGGCCATGCGGATGCCGATCTCGCGGGTGCGCTCGGTGACCGACACCAGCATGATGTTCATGATGCCGATGCCGCCCACCAGCAGCGACACCGCCGCGATGGCGGCCAGCAGCGTCGTCATCGTGTTCGTGCTCTCCTGCACCGCGCTGGCCATCTCGGCCAGGTTGCGGATCGAGAAGTCGTCGTCCTGCCCCTCGGCCAGGCGGTGGCGGTCGCGCAGCAACTGCGTGATCTGGCGCTGCGCGCGCAGGGTGGCGTCGGCCGAGACGGCGCTGATGAAGATCGCGCCCGCGACGAACTTCTGCAGACCGCCCCGGATGCGCGCCTGGAAGGCCGTGTGGGGCATGAACAGCGTGTCGTCGTAGTCCTGGCCGCCGGGCGACTGGCCCTTCTTCGCGAGCACGCCCACCACGACGAAGGGCACGCCACGGATGCGCACGGTCTGGCCCACGGGCTCGACCAGGCCCCCGAACAGCTTCTCGACCACGGTCTGCCCGAGCACGATGACCTTGGCGCCCAGCTCGACGTCGGTGGTCGTGAACGCCTCGCCGCCTGCCACGGACCACGATCTGGCCTCGAAGTACTCGGGCGACGTGCCGACCACCTGGGTCGTCCAGTTCTGATCGTCGACCTGCACCTGCTCGGACGACTGCAGCGCGGCAGCGGCCGAGCGCACGCTCGACACCTCGGCGCGAATCGCCTCGAGGTCGTCCCACGTGACGGTGGGCAGCGAACCGAAGCCCCCGAAGGCGCCCCCCTTCGACGTGCTGCCGGGCAGCAGGATCAGGAGGTTCGCGCCCATGGACGAGAACGCGTTCTGCACCCGCACGCGGGCGCCGTCGCCGATGGCCACCATGGCGATGACCGCGGCCACGCCGATGATGATGCCGAGGGTGGTCAGGAACGAGCGCATCTTGTTGCGCAAGAGCGCCCGCGAGGCCACGCGGAAGGTCTGTGCAGGGTTCATGCGGCCCCCCTCGGCGCGGCGGCCACGGGTTGCTGCTGGCGATTGGACACGACGCGCCCGTCGCGCATGACGAGCACGCGAGAGGCATACGCGGCGATGTCGGGCTCGTGGGTGACGACCACCAGGGTGAGCCCCTCGCGGCCGAGGGCCTGGAAGAGCGCCATGATCTCGACGCTGGTGGCCGAGTCGAGGTTGCCCGTGGGCTCGTCGGCCAGCAGCAGGAGCGGCGAGGCCACGATGGCGCGCGCCACCGCGACGCGCTGCTGCTGGCCGCCCGACATCTGGTTCGAGCGGTGGTGCAGCCGATCGCCGAGCCCCACGCGCTCGAGGGCCTGGCGTGCGCGCCGGACCCGCTCGCGGGGCGCCACGCCGCCGTAGAGGAGGGGCAACTCGACGTTCTCGAGGGCGCTGGTGCGCGCCAGAAGGTTGAAGCTCTGGAAGACGAAGCCGAGCATACGGTTGCGCACGCCGGCCAGGGCGTCGCGGTCGAGGCGCGAGACGTCGCGGCCCCCCAGTTGGTAGCGACCCGACGTGGGCCGATCGAGGCAACCCAGCAGGTTCATGAGCGTGGTCTTGCCCGAGCCCGACGCGCCCATGACGGCCACGAACTCGCCCGCTTGCACGGTCAGGCTCACGCCGTCGAGCGCGCGCACCTCGGTGTCGCCCACCTGGTAGACGCGCGTGACGTCCTGCAGCGCGATCAGCGCGGTCTCTGCGGTCATCGTGCCCTCAAAACGGGCCCGGGGGGCCCATGCGCCGGCCGCCCGACTTCGACGCGGCGAGGCCGCCCGTCGCGCTCGCGTCGAGCACCACCACGTCGCCCTCGACCAGGCCCTCGAGCACCTCGGTCCGGGTGCCGTCGGTCACCCCCACGCGCACGTCGACGCGCTCGGCGCGACCCTCGCCGCGCTGCACCCAAACCGCGCGCGTGCCCTTGGGGAGCGGCGCGGGAGCGGAGGCCGCGACCTGGCCATGGCCCGCGGCAGGGCCGGCCTGCAGGCGCGTCAGCACGTCGGCCTCGGGGCGAAAGCGCAGCGCACCGTTCGGCACCCGCAGCACCTCCTGGCGGTCGGACACCACGAAGGTGACGTTGGCGGTCATGCCCGGACGCAGCTTGAGCTCCGGGTTCGCGACGTCGATGACGGCGTTGTAGGTGACCACGTTCTGCACGGTCTGGGGCGCGAAGCGGATCTGCCGCACCGTCCCCTCGAAGCGCTCCCCCGGCCACGCGTCGACCGAGAACGACGCCGCCATGCCGTCGGACAGGCGCCCGATGTCGGCCTCGGCCACGCTGGTGTCGACCTGCATGCGGGCGAGATCCTCGGCGATGGCGAACAGGGTGGGCGCCTGCAACGACGCGGCCACCGTCTGGCCCACGTCGACGCTGCGCGAGATGACCACCCCGCTGATGGGCGCCACGATGGTCGCGTAACCGAGGTTGGTCTCGGCCTGGCCGAGCGCCGCCTCGGCCTGGGCCAGCCGTCCGCGCGCCACCGCGACCGCCGCCCGCGCCGACGCCGCGTTGGCCTCGCTGGTCTCGAGATCGGCCGTCGCGATCAGCTTGCGAGCGGCCAGTTCGCGGTTCCGACCCAGTTGTCGATCGGCGTCCTTGGCCTTCACCTGCGCCGCCACCAGTTCGCCGCGCGCGGCCACGTGGTTGGCCGTGGCCTGGGCCAGGGCGGCGTCGAGGAACTCCGAATCGAGGGTGGCGATCACGTCGCCCTTCTGCACCTTCGAGTTGAAATCGACCGCCAGCGACTGGATGCGGCCGGAGACCTGGCTGCCCACCTGCACCGTGACCAGCGCCGAGAGCGTTCCGCTGGCGGTGACCTTGGCCACCACGGACCCCCGGTCGACCACGGCGGTCTCGAAGCTGAGCCCGGCGTCGGGGCGGGCCGAACCATCGCGCAGGGCCCACGCCGCCCCCCCCGCCACCACCGCCAGCGCCGCGACCCACCCGAGAATCCGGCCCGCTTTCACCGCCCGTCTCCTTCACTCCCGTCACCGCGGTCAGAGTGTACCACCCCCGCGAACCCTTCATGAAGCCATCGCGAAGAAACATGAAGCCCGCAACGTTCGGCCCGCTCGCGGACCCACGAACACGGTGGATTTGGGTCCTCTTTTGGCTACAGTCGTCGAGCGGTTTCCACCTGGAGGCGGCATGCTCCGCTCCTGGCTCGCGATGACGGTGATCGGGTTCGGGCTCGCGACCCCGGCTTCGGCCCTGCCCTGGCCCCCCGAGTGCAAGGGTCCCCTCGTCCCCAGTGTCGCGGGGCACTGCTCGGGGGTGTCCCACGCCGGCTGCTGCGATCCGCGCGGCCGCGTTCTGTATTGCACGAACAACGATCTCTACTGCGTCGACTGCGCGGGTCAGCTGCCCGCCTGCGGCTGGACGCCCTTGGGCCACTACGACTGCGGCACCGACGGAGGCTCCGACCCCTCGGGCGAGCACGCCGAGGCCTGCCCCTCCGCCTGCGACCCCGCGTGCACGGCCTCGTCGCCCTGCTCGACCACGTGCCCGGGCCCCTGCGGCCACTGCGCGGGAGGGCGCACCTGCCTCGAGGACGGGGAGTGCCATCAGCCCGAGTGCGGCGACCGCGAGTGCGGGGTCGACGCGGCAGGCCTCTCGTGCGGCCTCTGCCCCCACGGCACGTCGTGCGTCGAGCCGCTCTTCGCCTGCCTGCCCCTGCCCGCCGGCTGCGTGGCGAAGCGCGGCCCCGGCTGCGAGGCTTGCGGCTGCGAAGCTTGCGTCTGCGCCAAGTACCCGGGCTGCTGCCAGTGGAACTGGGACGCCTTCTGCGCGGCGGCCTGCGAGCAGGAGTGCGGCCAGGATTGCACCGCGTGCCCCGCCTCGCCCCAGTGCGCGCCCGGTCAGTGCGGCCCGTTCTGCGGCCTCGACTGCGGCGGTTGCCCCGAAGGCCAGACCTGCCACGCCTCGACCTGCTGTACGCCAGCTTGCCAGAGCGCCGACGGCTCGCCCCGGCAGTGCGGCCCCGACGGCTGCGGCGGCTCGTGCGGCACGTGTGACGGCATGGACACCTGCGTCGACGGCGCCTGCGTGCCGTGCCAGCCGGCGTGCGACGGAAAGCAGTGCGGACCCGACGGCTGTGGCGGCGCATGCGGCGAGTGCGCGCCCCCGGCCACCTGCGACGACGCCGGAGCCTGCCTCTCGCCGGGTTCGTGCTGGGGCGTCTGCGGCGGCCAGTCCGACGCGTGCTACTGCGACCCCGTGTGCCTGTCGTACGGGGATTGCTGCCCCGACTTCTGCGACGCGTGCCCGGCCGAGTGCGCCACCGACCCGTGCGAGGGCGTTCCCGCCGTAGGGTGCTGCCAGGGCGAGGCGCTGCTCCAGTGCGTCCAGGGCCAGCCCCAGGCCACCGACTGCGCGACCACGCCGCTCTGCGGTTGGAACGGCCCGGCGGGGCAGTACCAGTGCGGCACCGACGGGGGCACCTCGAAGGCCCACCCGAAGGCGTGCCCGGTCGGCGCGGCGGCGACACGAGCGCTGGTTGCCCCCGTCGACGGCATGGGGCTCCCAGCCGTGGCGCTGCTCCTGTCGCTGCTGCTGGCGCTGCTCGGATGCTCCGGCGACGGGGGCAACCAGCGCCGCGACTCCGGAGGCCCCGAGACCGTCGCTGACGCCCCCTCCGACCTCCCTCCGGACCCGGGCGTCGATCCGGGCACCGATCCAGGCACCGATCCGGGCACCGATCCGGGTCCGGCCGACGTCGACGTCATCGCCCCGGAGGTCCCCGACGTTCCCGACCCGGCGCCCGACGTGGACGGCACGCCCGAGGCCTCGGACGCTGCCGAACCGCCCGACGCTCCCGTCGAGACCGAGGGCACGCCCGAGATCGTCGACGGAACCGGCGAGGCCGAGGTCACGACGCCCTTGAACTGCCTGCACCTGCCCCTGGGCCCGCTCGAACTCCAGAAGGTCGAGGGCGCCATCGCGGCCGAGGACCTGGCCTTCGACGGCGAGGGCTACCTGATCGGCTCGGACATGTCGGCGGTGTACAAGTCGGCGCCCGGCAAGAGCCCCAAGGTCTTCGTGCCCAACCTGCAGACGCGCGCCGGCATGCGCATGACGCCCGCGGGCTTCCTGGCCGTGAACGACGATACGCTGGGGCGCCTGCTGCTCTACGGCCCCGACGGCACGATGGATCGCGTGCTGATGCAGGGCCTCGCCTACCCCAACGGCATGGTCGTCGACCTCGACGGCTTCGTGCTCATCACCGAACACAACTCGGGGCGCGTGCTGCGCGTACACCCGTACACGGGCGAGAGCACGGTGCTGGCCGAGGGCCTCGAGTACCCGAACGGCATCGTCTTCGACGCGACCTACACCCGGCTCTACGTGGGCACGTTCGGGGGCGCGAAGATCTGGACCTTCACCATCTCGCGCGACGGCCGGCCGGGGCGGGTCGAGGTCTTCGCCGACCTCTCCGACACGCCGGGCCAGCTCGACGGCATGGGCGTCG
Organism: uncultured Myxococcales bacterium; assembly: GCA_964494475.1. Taxonomy (GTDB): domain Bacteria; phylum Myxococcota_A; class UBA9042; order CAZBRS01; family CAZBRS01; genus CAZBRS01. The sequence continues at coordinate 61,553 of CAZBRS010000016.1, forward strand.
ACGCCTGCGGCAACGTCTACGTCTGCGAGTACGGCTCGACCGACATCTGGCGCATCTCCCCCGACGGCAAGACGAAGGTGCGCCTCGTCGACTCGGACCCCGACTTCACGTACCTCCCGAACCTGCAGTGGGGCCGGGGCGAGGGCTGGGACCCCGACTCCATCTACGTGCCCGACGGCTGGAACGTGGGCGTGTGGCGCGTCCAGGTGGGCGTGCCCAGCGCTCCCTTGCCCTTCCCGTGAGGTCGCGGACCCTGAACTCCGTCGATGAGGTCGTCATGACTACCCGTCTCCTGTCGCTCCTGCTCCCCCTGCTTCTCCTGGCCTGCGGCTCCACCTCGTCCGGCGCCGACGTCGCCGCCGACGCCGCGACCGAACTGGCCGCCGATGTCGGCGCCGATGCCCCCCCGGCCGACCTCGAGGTCGAAGAAGACACCACCGGCGACCTGGTCTGCACGCTGGCCGCTGGTGAGAAGCCCGACTCGGTGCCCACGTTCGGCTGCCCGGCCGACTGGACGACCATGGCCTCGCGGCCGCTCGATGGCAGCCTCTCCGGAGCGCGCTCGTCCAAGACGATCATCGACCAGGCCGACGCCAACGCCCTCTACCTGCTGAACGCCGAGAAGTTCCCCATCCACTACGACTTCTGCGCCCAGCACCTGTCGGGCCACGGCCTGCCCCCGGTCGGCGACACGGGCACGTTCTCGTCGACCGAGTACTACAGCCCGTCGCGGCGCTTCCTGCTGGGCGCGCTCACGCACTACGAGGGCCCCGACGTGTGGGCCTACGAGATCGCCCCCTACGACACGGCCTCGGCCGCCATGGTGACCACGGCCTACGAGCTCTTGAAATCAGCGGTGTGGTTCGGCGACCGGCTGTTCTTCCACCCCACGTCCGAGAACGTCGAGCGGCTGGTGCCCGACCTGGCCGCCTCGGTCAAGGTGATCAGCACCGACGAGATCTACGCGGGCATCACGTACATCCCGCTGAACCTGGGCGAAGCCGTCGGGCAGCTCCGCTTCCTGGCCGTCGACGACCTCGAGAGCGAAGCGGCCTTCGTCACGCCGCGCGACATCGCCGTGCTCGACCGCGTGCCCAACGACATCTCGGTGGTGGCGGGGCTCATCACCGACGGTCTGCAGACCCCCCTCAGCCACGTGAACGTGCTGTCGCAGAACCGCGGCACGCCCAACATGGTGAGCATCGGCGCCATGACCGACCCGGCTCTGCGCGCGCTCGAGGGCCGTTGGGTGCGCCTGAACGTCCAGGCCTTCGAGTACACGATCGTCGAGACCACGAAGGACGAGGCCGACGCCTGGTGGGAGACCCACAAACCCGCCGCGGTGCAGGTCCCCGCGATCGACACCTCCGTGACCGAGCTGAAGAACGTGCTCGAGCTGTCCGTGGCCACCATCCCGGCCTTCGGCGGCAAGGCCTCGCACTACGGCATGCTCGCGAAGATCGGCGACAAGGTGCCGGTGCAGGCCGCGTTCGGCATCCCCGTGCACTACTACCGCGCCTTCGCCGAGGCCAACGGCCTCGACGCCGAGCTGGCCGCCCTGCTGGCCGACCCGGCCTTCGAATCGGATATCGCGGTGCGCGACGAGAAGCTCGGCGCCCTGCGCGACAAGGTGAAGGCCGGCACGCTCGACCCCGCCTTCGTCACCGCCGTCAAGGCCCGCATCGCCGAGGTCTGCCCCGGGGGCGGGACGCGCTTCCGCTCGTCGACCAACGCCGAGGATCTCGACGGCTTCACCGGCGCCGGCCTCTACGACTCGAAGACCGGCGACGTGAACGACCCCGACGACCCCATCGAGGACGCCATCCGCAAGGTCTACGCCAGCCTGTGGAACCTGCGCGCCTTCGAGGAGCGCTCGTGGCGCGGCATCGACCACCAGGCCGTGGCCATGGCGCTGCTCGTGCACCGCAACTTCTCGGACGAGGAGGCCAACGGGGTCGCGCTCACGGCCAACATGTTCGACGCGGTGCAGCCGGCGTTCTACATCAACGTGCAGACGGGCGGAACCTCCGTGGTGCAGCCGCCCGCCGGGGTGACCACCGACCAGTTCCTCTACTACTTCCTCTACCCGGGCCAGCCCATGACCTTCTTCGCGCACTCCAGCCTGATCGCGCCCGGCACCACGGTGCTCACGAACGCCCAGGCGTACGCGCTCGGGCAGGCGCTGCAGGCCATCCACCAGGCCTTCGCGCCCACCTACCAGCACGCCGGCAAGTTCTACGCCATGGACGTCGAGTTCAAGTTCGACGACAAGGACACGCCCGGCACGCCGGCGCTGTTCATCAAACAGGCTCGCCCGCACCCGGGGTGGTCGGTGGGGTTCGAGGAGCGGTAGGGGCCGTCCGCTCCAACCGCGCCTCGGCCACCTGGCGCCGGTAGCGCGCGAAGTTGGCGTCGGCCCATTCCTGGCACAAGCGCTCGGCGTCTTCGACGGAGCGGTGTTTGTAGACGCCTGGAGGAAAGCGCAGGGCCACCGTGGCCTCGGCAAAGCGATGAAGGCCGCGGAGCGTATCCAGCAGGCGGGGATCGCCGGGCTCCAGCCACGTCCAGTCCGGCATGTCTTCGACGCTGCGGAACTTCCGGACGGGCATGGGATTCACTCCTCGTCCAGGCGGAAACGCTCTTGCAGCGCTGCGGCATCGACGTGGTCCTTGAGGCGGACCGTGCCTCGCTTCATGCGAAACAGCGTGCGCGGAGTGGCGACGGTGACCGTGAAGTCCGCGAGCGGGACGCGCTCGGCCACGAGATCGTCGAACCGAAAGGCCTCTCCCAGCCGCGTGAGTACGTCGAGGTGAAACTCGCCGACGGGGGGAACGTATTGGACAGCAGGGTAGTCTCCGAGAAGGTCGTCGGCCGAGATCTCGTCGATGTGGGGGTCGTCGTACACGTCCTTGAGTGCGGCCTTCAGGAGCGCGACGTTCTGCGGGGTGGGCTCGACGAAGACATCGAGATCCTCCGTGAAACGCGTCAACCCTTGCAGGTTCACGGCGACCCCGCCAAAAACCACGTACTTCACGCCATGCTGTTCGAACGCCCGCAGGACGGACGTCACCGCGTCGAAATCCACTCTTCGCTCCAACGTCATCGTCGTCTCTCGACAGGGTATCCGAAACCACGCCTGCAGGAAACGTAATCTCCGGTATACTGCCGGGCAAGGGAGGTAGATCTATGACGATGAGACTGCTTCTGGCGGCGGCGCTGACGTGCCTGTCGCTTGCGTGCGCGGGCGCCGGGGGAACCTCCACGGACGCAGGGCCCGACCTGCCCGCCGACCTGGCGACGGATCCGGACGCTGATACCGCCGCGGCCGAGGTCGCCGAACCGGCGCCCGACGTCCCCGAGCCGCTTCCAGAGGCCATCGACCCGGGCCCCGAGGCGGAGCCCGAAGCGGTCGAGCCCGTCGACGCGGCCGAGACCACGCCCGACGTTACGCCTCCCGACTCGAGCGACGTCGAGAACGACGTCGCCCCCGACGACTGGCACCTGCAGTACGGCGCGCCCTGCCCCCTCGACCGGCGCGTGGGCCTGTTCGAGGTGGGCGTCGACACCTACGGGCTGGCCGCCTTCACGGGCAGCGTGGCCGATCGCGTGAACCCGCTGCAGGTGCTGGAGGCCAAGGAGTCCGAGGGCCCCTGCGTGCTGCTCGAGCGCCCGAACCCCTTCTGCGACCCGCCCTGCCCCGGCAGCGAGCAGTGCGCCGCCGGCAACCAGTGCGTGCCCTTCCCGGTGAACCAGGGCGTGGGCACGGTCACGGTCACGGGCCTGCTGGCGCCCCTCGCCCTCGAGCCCGACGGCCAGGAGGCCTACTCGACCACCGACTTCGACGGCACGCCCTTCGCGCCGGGCGCCAACCTCGAGCTCACGGCGGCCGGCGGCGACCTGGCCGGCTTCAGCCTGCAGGGCGAGGGCGTCCCGTTGCTCGCCCTGCCCACCAAGAACTGGCCCCTGCACGCCGGCGACCCCGTCACCATCCAGTGGACCCCGGGCAACGGCGTGGGCACCATCCGGCTGAACCTGAACGTCGACCAGCACGGCGTGACGCCGGTCACCCTGGTCTGCGACGTGCCCGACACGGGCAGCTACACCGTACCCGGCACGCTCACCGCCGCCCTGGCCGCCCACGGCATCTCGGGCGCGCCCTCGTCGTCGATCGTGCGCCGTACGGTCGACTCGCTCGAGGTCACGGGCGGGTGCGTCGAGTTCGTCGTCAGCCACCGGGTGAAGACACTCTTGAAGGTGCAGTAGGGGGCCCCATGACCCGATCCTTCTTCGGCCTGACCTTCGCGCTCGCCCTGGCCGCCTGCGGGGGCGACGATGGCGCCTCCGCCGCACTCGATACCGCCACGCTCGACACGCTCGACATCGCTGGCGACGCCCTCGACGCGGTGCCCGAGGTCGACGCCGGCCCGGAGGCGGTCACCATCCCCTGCGCCGGCCTCACGATCTTTCCCATCACGCCGGCCCCGATCGACCCCTGCGCCGAGGACCTCGACACGCTCTGCGGCGTGATCGTGCCCGATCTCGGCGAGGTCACCTGCCGCGAGGCCTGGGGACACGACCCGTCGCTGACCGGACCCTACGCGGTCGACGAGACCGACGTGGTCATCCCCAAGGTGGTCGAGGAGCACGACGACCTCACGGCCCGGCTCCACGTGGCGCCAGCGGCCGAGGTGGCCGAACCGCTGCCCCTGGTGGTGATGCTGCACGGCTTCGGCGCCAACCTCGAGTCGATGAAGGCCCACGCCCGGCACGTCGCGAGCCATGGCTTCGCCGTGCTCACGCTCACCTTCCCGAACACCGGCTTCACGGACCCGCCCGCCCACGACGTGAAGGTGCTCGAGATCCGGGGCGTGCTCGACTGGGCGTTCTCCGACGCGAACCCGGTACGCGCCCGGCTCGATCCCACGAAGGTGGCCCTGGCCGGGCACAGCATGGGGGGCAAGGTGGCCTTCGGCACCGCGGCGGCCGACGCCCGGGTCGATCTGGTGATCGGCCTGGACCCGATCAACTCGGGCGGGCCTCCTTGCGCCGTGCAGCCCGGGGCCTGCAACGCGCTGCCCTTCGCGCCCAACTGCCAGGCGCCGTCGCCCGGCCTGCTCACCACCCTGCACGCCGAGAGCGTGGTCTTCGCGGCCGAGGACAAGGCCCTCACGCCCGACGCGCACGTGCGCGCCGTGAACTTCTACCTCGGCGCCCCCGGCCCCGCGCACCTGCTGCACTTTCCCACCGCCAGCCACGCGGCCTGGATCAAGGAGGGCGCCGAGTCGACCCTCACGCGTGGCGTGGCCACGGCCCTCCTCCTCACGCGCTTCCAGGGCCGCCCCGACCTCGCCGACTGGCTGCCCCCCGACGGCGCGCGCGTGCAGGAGCACCTGGGAGGCCTGCTCGACGACGTCCGATCGAAGTAGGCGCGGTTTACCCGTCCTCCGCATCCTGCTAAGCTCCCCGCCTGAGACCCCCCGCCTTCGACGAGGTCGCCATGCGCCCGCCCCGTTTCGGAGCCCTGCTGCTGATGTCGCTCCTGCTCGCCTGCGGCTCGTCGGGGGGCGGGGCCGACACGACGGGCGCCGACGCCACGGCGACCGACGCGCCGACCCCGGGCGACACGGACCCGACCGACCTCGCGCCGCCCGACGGCGATGTCACGGCCGAGGCCGACGCGACCGCCGCCTGCACCGACGGCGCCACCTCGTGCGACGACACCCGTCTGTGGCAGCTCTCGTGCGTGAACGACCAGTGGCAGAAGCTGAAGGCCTGCGCGGCCGGCACGCTGTGCCTGGGGGGCTCGTGCGTCGCGTCCGAGGCCTGCACCCCGGGCGAGCCCGGCGCCTGCGCCGCCATCACCACGGCCACCACGTGCGACCCGAGCGGCCTCGGCTTCACGCGCGTCGAGTGCGCGGCGGGCGAGGTCTGCGTCGAGGGCGCCTGCAAGACCACGGCGTGCATCCCCAACACGCCCGTCTGCGCCGACGCGACGCACGCGGCCACTTGCCTGCCCGACGGCTCGGGCCCGGGCGACGCCACGCCCTGCGAAGACATCGAGGTGTGCCTGGGCGGCACCTGCCGCTTCGTCTGCGGCGACGGCCTCAAGTACGCCGGATCGTCGGTAGGCTGCCGCTTCTGGTCGGTCGATCTGGGGCAGTGGAACCCCAAGCCGGGCAGCATCGCCGCCATCGACGCACCAGCGGCGCCCATCCCGCACGCCGTGGTCATCGCGAACCCCAACGAGGTGGCCGCCATGATCACCTTCAAGACCGGCGACGACTCGCCCGTGGTCGTCGACAACCCGATCGTGGGCGCGGGCGAGACCCGCTCGTTCACCATGCCCGTCATGAGCCTGCAAGAGACCGGGGTCACGCGGAAGAGCATCCGGGTGCTGTCGACCCAGCCGGTGGTGGCCGCGCAGTTCAATCCGCCGAGCAACAGCGACTTCGTGCACACCAGCGACGCGTCGCTGCTGTACCCCCAGGAGGTGCTCGGGAAGGCGCACGTGGCGGTGAGCGCGGGCTCGCTGGCCGAAGGGTCGATGAACGCCGCCGTGTTCGGCTACTTCACGGTGGTGGCGGTGAGCCCGGGCACCACCGAGGTCACGTTCTCGCCCGCCTGCCCGACCGAGGCCGGGCCCGACCTGGCCGAGACCCCGGCCGGCGAGATCGCGACGGTCGCGCTGGAGCAGTGGCAAGTGCTGACGGTGCAGGGCAGGGGCGCCGACGCCATGGACTTCGACGTGAAGCCCTCGGACAACGATCTCACCGGCACGGTCATCGAGTCGACCCAGCCGGTGGCCGTATTCGGAGGCCACGACTGCGTCAACGTGGGGGCCGGCAACTGCGATCACCTCGAGACCCAGCTCCTGCCCGTCGAGGCCTGGGGCAAGGAGTACGTGGCTGGGCACATGGAGATCAACTCGCCGAACGTGTACCGCGTCACGGCGTACTACGACGGCACCGTACTGTCCACGGCGCCGGTGGCGTCGGGCCTCGAGGGCAAGACGTTGAACCGCGGCGAGTGGGCCGAGGCCAGCACCATGAGCGACTTCGTCCTGACCGCCAACCATGCCTTCCAGGTGGTGTCGTACATCGCGGGCTACGACCCGGGCTCGGGCTCGGGCTCGGGCATCCTGATCGATCCCTCGATGGCGGCGCTGATCCCGACCCACCAGTACCGCGCCGACTACCCGCTGCTCGTGCCGGCCGACTACGAGGCCGACTACGTCACGGTCATCCGCCAGAAGGGCACCGCGCTGCTGCTCGACTATGCTCCGCTGGCCGACGGCTGGTTCAAGACCGTGGGCACCAGCGCCTGGGAGGTGGCCAACGTGGCGCTCGAGGCCGGCATGCACCGCATCGAGGGCACCAAGCCCTTCGGCGCGCTGGCCTGGGGCGCGGGCAACAAGGTCAGCTACGCCTACCCGGCGGGGGCCAACATCCAGCTGACGCCGACCGCGCCCTGACGGCGGCGCGCGTCAACGGGTTGTATCGCGCGCGTGAACCGCGTACATTTCTGGCACGATCCGCTCGAGGGACGCATGCACCGCCCGGTCTCGCGCAAGTCCCCCTGGTTCCCGGTGCTGCTCGCGCTGCTGCTGGCCGCCGGCCCGCTCGCCGCCGCCCCCAAGATCATTTGCCTCGACCCCGGCCACGGCGGCTCCGATCCCGGCGCCGTGGGCTGCGGCCTCGAGGAAGAGGACATCACCCTCGACGTGGCCACGCGGCTGAAGGCGCTGCTGGTGGCCGACCCCGACCTCGAGCCCGTCCTGACGCGCACGAGCGACGTCGACGTGAGCCTCGCCGCGCGCACCTCCTACGCCAACGACCAGGGCGCCGACCGCTTCGCGTCGATCCACTGCAACGCCTCCGACGACCACGACGGCACGGGCATCGAGACCTACTGCTACACGTACGGCAGCAACGCCTCGTTCGACCAGCGCGACCGCATCCAGGCGGCCATGACCGACACCTGGCCCCAGCTGCCCGATCGCGGCGGCAAGACGGCCAGCTTCTACGTCATCAAGAACACGTCGATGCCGGCCACGCTCAGCGAGCTCGCCTTCATCGACCACTGCACGCCCGATGCTCAGCTGCTGGCCAGCGCCACCGAGCGCCAGCGCGCGGCCGAGGCGCACCACGCGGCCCTGCGCGCGTCGCTGGGGTTGCCGGCCGCGGGCCAGGTCACGCCCCCCGACCCCGACGATAAGGGCGTGCTCCGCGGCGTAATCTTCGAAGACGTGGGGGTGGGCGCGGTCGACATGTCGATCCGCCTGCCCGGCGCCAACGTGGCGGCCAGCGGCGCCGGGAACTCGGGCACCACCAGCGCCGACGCGCCCACGGGCTCGTGGGCGCTCTCGTTGCCCGAAGGCTCCTACACGGTCACGGCGTCGATGGCGGGCTACGTGACGGGCTCGCGGGTGTGCGACGTGACGGTCGGCGGCGAGACCTGGTGCTCGCTGGGCCTCGAGCCCAAGGCCGACGTGACCCCACCCGCCGAAAAAGGCTGGCTGGTGGGTGTGGTGTACGAGGCCAAGGTCCAAGGCTCGACCGACATGAGCGTGCGCCTGCCCGGCGCCTGGGTCTCGGCCGCGGGCCCCGGGGCCTCGAGCGCCAGCGACGTGGCCTCAGGCGCCGACGCGGTCTTCGAGCTGCAGGTGCCGGTGGGCACCTGGGTGGTCACGGCCAGCGCGCCCGACCACGACGCGGCCAGCCGCGTGTGCACCGTGGCGGCGAACCAGGACACCTGGTGCTCGGTGGGCCTGCAGGAGGCCGCCACGGTCGTGCCGACCGGCCCGACGGGCGTGCTCAAGGGCGTGGCCTACCTGTCGGGGCCCGACGGGCCCGCCGACATGTCCGATCGCCTGCCCGGCACGCTCGTGCGAGCCCTGGGCCCCGACGGCGTGCTGCGCGAGCGCATCGCGCCCTTCCCCGACGCGCTCTGGCAACTCGACGTGCCCGTGGGCACGCACCGGGTCACCGCCGTGCTGGCGGGCTACACGGCGCCCGAGCAGCAGTGCGACGTCGTCGAGGGCCTTGTCACGTGGTGCTCGACCGGCCTCACCCTGGGCGAGTCCGTCGGGCCCGGGCCCCTCCCGGGCGGGGCCGACGGCACGCTCAGCGGGGTCGTGTACGAACTGGACGGCAGCGGGAGCACCGACATGGACACGCGCCTCGAGGGCGCCATCGTCACCCTCACGGGCGCCCAGGGCGTGGCGGGAGCCCTGGTGGCCAACGGCGCCGACGCAGCCTGGAGCAAGGCGGTGCCCCCGGGCAACTACTTCGTGGTGGCGGCGCTGAACGGCTACCTGTCGAGCGGCCGGTCGTGCGCGGTGCTCTCGGACCAGGACACCTGGTGCCCCCTGGGCCTCGCGCCCGTCGACGACGGCACGACCCTGCCCCCGGGCCCCGACACCGTGGGAGCCGACGACGCGCCCGCCGGACCACCCGACGCAGCACCGACCGCGGATGGAGCCGGCGAGCGCGACGCGGTCGCCGGGACCGACAGCGGGTTCAGCTACTCCATCGACCTGCACGAGGAGCCCGCCTCCACCGAGGCCGCGGGCTGTACGCTGGGGCGCCCGTCGACCCCGGCGACGACCACCGGGCTGGTGCTGTTGGCGGGTCTCTCGCTCCTCGGCGTGTTCCGGCGCCGCCGGGCCCGCGCGGCGGCCCGGCTCGCCGTGCTCGTCCTCCTCGGCCTGGCCCCGGCAGCGCTCACGGCCGCTCCGCCCTGCCCCGGCGCGCCCGTGCGCCTGACCGACGTCCACGCCGTCACCCCCGCCGCCGGCTTCACGCAGCCCGTGTGGTCCCCCGACGGCTCGCGCCTGGCCGTGGCCGGCCCGAGCTACGCCAGCCTCCACCTGGTCGACCTCGCCACCCGCACCATCACCCGCGTGGCCGAGGGCGCCGGCGTCGGCCTGGCTCCGCTCTTCAGCCCCGCCGGCGACCGCCTGGGCGTGCGCGCTCCGGGCCAGCGCGGCCACGAGGCACCCCTCCTGGCCGTAACCCTGGCCGGAGCACCCACGCGCCCCGTGGCCAACCCGGTCCCCGGCCGCTGGCTGCGCTTCGAGGGTGACGAGGCCCACGTGCGCGTGGGCACCACCGAGGTCCGCGTGTCGGCAGAGGGCGAGCGCGCCTGTTGCGGCACCTTCGGCCCCGGCGGGCGCTTCGCCGCGTGGTTGGGCCTCTCGACCGGCGTGCACGTGCACGACACGGCCACGGGCCGCACGCACGCCCTGGGCGCCGGCACGCACCCGCGATTCGCCGCCGACGGCCGCGCCCTGCTCTTCGATCGCTGCGCCGACGACGGCACGCGACTCACGGCCTGCACCCTGCACCTGGCCGACCTGTCGGGGTCCGCGCCGGTCGTCCGGACGATCGAGGGCGCGCCCGCCCTGGCCACGCACCCGGCGCTCTCGCCCGACGGCCGCACGCTGGCCTTCGAGGTCGGGGGCGCGGTGTGGGTGGGGACCATCGCTCCCTAAGCCTTGCGCCGAACCCGATTCCGCGTATCCTTCGCGCGGGCGAACACCGATGAGGGCCCATGCCCAGCCTGCAGATGCGCTTCGCGGCCTCGGTCGAGCGGGGCCTCGGCCTGGCCGCCGTGGCCGCCTGGCGGCGCCCGTTCGTCACCCTGGCCGTCACCACCGCCCTCGCGCTCGTCGCGCTGGTCGGCGCCCGCGACCTGACCGTCGACAGCGACTTCGCGAACCTGCTGCCCGACTCGTTCCCCAGCGTGAAGGGCCTCGACGTGCTCGAGAAGCGCTTCGGGGGCGTGGGCTACGTCACCATCGTGGGCCGCGACGCCGCGCCGGCCGACCTCGAGCGCTTCGCCGCCGACGTGACCCCGAAGCTCGAGGCCCTGCCCACCATCCGCTACGTCAAGGCACGCCGGCCCTTCGCGGCCATGGAGGACAAGGCCGGCTACTTCCTCGACGTGGAGGATCTGCGCGAGGTGGGCGAGCGCGTCGCCGCGCGCGAAAAGTACGAGCGCCGCCGGAACAACCCCATGTACGTCGACCTGGGGCTCGACGAGGCCCCCTCACTCGACTTCTCGGACCTCGAGCAGCGCTACCGCACGCGCCTGGCCCGCAAGGGCTTCGACCTCGAGGGCGTCGAGGCGCGCTCGTCGTACTACCTCGATCCCGAGCGCCGCATGATCGCCCTGTTCGCGAAGCCCACCCAACTGGCCAAGGACTTCGCCTTCGACCAGCGCGTGAAGGCCGACGTCGAGGGTGTGCTCGCGAGCATGGACCTCACGCCCTACGGCCCGCGCTTCAAGGTCGAGCTGACCGGCTCCTACGTCAAGAAGGTGGTCCTCCAGGATCGCGTGCTGCGTGACGTGGCCTGGTCGTCGACCATCGGCACGGTGCTGATGCTCGTGCTCATGCTCGTGCAGTTCCGGGGCGTCGTCCCCATCGCGCTCATCCTCGTGCCCATGACGGTGGCCACCACCCTCATGTTCGGGATCGCGGGCGTCGTGTTCGGCAAGCTCAGCATGCTGGGCGCCTTCGTGGGGGTCATCCTGCTCGGGCTCGGCGTCGACGGCGGCATCCACCTGGTCGGGCGCTACCGCGCGGCGCTGAAAGACGGGCTCCCCGGCCTCGACGCCATCCGCACCACGTTCACCCAGACCGGCCGCGCGGTGGCCATCGCCTCGCTCACCACCATCTTCGGCCTGGGCGGCCTGTCGATCTCGGAGTTCAAGGCCTTCCGCGAGTTCGGCACCATCGCCTCGATCGGCATGGCGCTCATCATGCTGGCCTACTGCCTGGTGCTGCCGGCCCTGCTGCGCGTGGCCGACCTGCTGCGCTGGCGCGCGGCCTTCCGCGGTCGCACGCACAAGAGCTGGATGGCGCGCGGCCTCCAGCGCGCCGCCGTGCCCGTGGTCGGGCTGGCCCTGGCCCTGGTGCCCCTGGTGGCCTGGGGCTCCCGCTCCGTGCAGTTCGACAACGACTTCCGCACCATGGAGGGACGCGACCGCACCCACCTGCTCGACGAGGAGGTCGATCGCATCGTCGGCTACTCGAACTCGCCCATCGTCGTCCTGACCGACACCGCGTGCGACGAGCAGGCCGCCACCGAAGAGCTGCGCCGCCGCATGCACGAACTCGGCGGGGAGACGCGCATCGACTTCGTGGCGTCGCTCTCGGACTTCGTGCCCCCGGACCAGGCCGCCAAGCACGTCGAGCTGCAGCGCATCCACGACACGCTCGTCCGCGTGAAGCCGTCGTGGCTGAAGGACCCGAAGGAGCGCGACTTCCTCGAGCGCGCCCTGCGCATCACCGCCGCCCTGCCCTTCAGCCGCGGCGACCTGCCCCTCGAGATCCGCCGCCAGTTCTCGGGCATGGAGGACGGCGCCGGCTTTGTGCTGGTCTTCCCCGCCATCCGCACCAGCGACGGCAAGGAGGTCATGAAGCTCGGCCGCGAGGTGCGTTCGATCCGCATCGGCGGGGGCCGCTCGCTCGACGCGTCGGGCGAGCCCATCATCCTGGCCGACATCCTCGAGCTGCTGCTGCAGGAGGCCCCCCTGGTGCTGGGGCTCACGCTGCTCCTCGTGTTCTTCGCGCTGTGGGTGTTCGCCGACACCTGGCAGGCCGCGCTGCCGTCGTTCTTCGCCGCGCTGGCCACCCTGGCCGTGCTCTTCGCGATCATGCCGCTGGCGGGGCTGCAGCTCAATTACCTGAACGTGATGCTGGTACCCATCTTGTTCGGCTCGTCGGTCGAGGCCAGCGTGCACCTCATCGAGGAGTCGCGGCACAAGGGCGCCATCCAGCCCGCCCTGGCCGAGGCCGGCCCCCTCAGCTCGGGCTCGCTGCTCACGAACTTCATCGGCTTCGGCTCGCTGGTCTTCGCGAGCCACGAGGCCCTGCAGGGCTTCGGCCTGGTGGCGGTCATCGGCATCGCGGGCAACGCGCTGCTCTGCCTGGTGCTGGTGCCCTCGGTGCTGGTGCTCCTCGAGCGCTGGCGCGAGCGCCGGTCGACCCCGCGGTCGGCCGGGTAGCCTCGGCGTTTCCCCTTGACGACTGCGCCCCCAGCCTGTCGGATCATGCGGCAAAGGAGGCCGCCCATGCGTCGCTTCGCCTTCCTGTTCGTCGCGCTCCTCGTCGCCTTCTCAGCCCAGGCCGCGCCCGGTCCCGCGGGCGCCGAGAACCCCGTCGACCGCACGACCGCGCTCATCGAAGCGTTCAAGGCCGTCGAGTCACCCGCCAAGGGCGAGAAGGCCACCGCCGCAGAGGCCGCGGCCAACCGGCCGCGCTTCGAGGCCCTCGACGGCTTCTTCGACTACGACGCCATCGTGAACGGCGCCATCGTCGGCCGCGAAGCGAGCTTCAGCGCCGACCAACTGAAGCGCTACCGCGCGTCGTTCCGCGACGTGATCCGCGCCGTGGGCTACCCCGGCGGCGGGCGCTTCTTCAAGCGGGCCGCCTTCACCGTGCGCGGGGGCGCCGACAAGGAGGGCCTGGGCGAAACGGTCATCGACGCCAGCATCGCCGACGAGGACTTCACGGTGGCGGTCCTCTTCCGCTGGAAGAAGATCGGCGACCACCTGCGCGTGACCGACGTGGCCTTCGACGGCGACTCGCTGGTACTCGACTACCGGAACCAGTTCGGCCGCATCCTCGACAAGGAGGGCGCCGCCGGCCTGGTGCAGCGCCTCGAAAAGCGCCTGGCCGAAGAAACATCTGCCCAACCGGGTATGTAGGGGCACGACGTGTCGTGCCCTCTCCGGGGAGAGCCCGGACCGGTGTCGCGCGCAGTGCTGCTCATCCTCGGCCTCGTACCCGCGTGGCTGCAGGCCCAGACCCTCTCGCTGCCCGACTGCGTCGAACGCGCGCTGGCCAACGACCCGCGCGTCGAGGAGGCCGAGGCCAAGGTCCGGGGCCACGAGGCCACGCTGGCCGAGGTCGAGTCGGTCTTCTACCCCAAGCTGAAGGCCATCGCGTGGGTCGCGCCCATGTTCACGGTGCGCGGCTCGGCGCTCGCGAACGACGTGTCGCGCGACTACAGCCTGGGAGCCTGGGGCCCCTACACGCACCTGAAGGCCCAGCTGGCGCAGCCCCTCACCACGTTCGGCCGCTACGACGCGGGGAAGAGCGCCGCCACCCACCGGGTGCTCGTCGAGAAGGCGCGCGTGCGCGAGGCGCAGCACGCCGTGGCCCTCGAGGTGGTGCGCATGTACATGACGCACCTCATGGCCCGGGGCATCCTGCCCGCGCTCGACAACGCCGCGAGCCTGCTGGCCGACGCCGAGAAGGCGGGGCGCGAAGAGTACGAGAAGGGCACGGGCAAGGTGACGCAGACCGACCTCATGCGGCTGCGCTATGGCGCCCTCGAGATCGAGAAGCACCGCCTGACGGCCCGCGACGGGGCCGAGTTGTCGCTGCTGGCGCTGAAGCGCCTGGTGGGCGTGCGGCCCGACGAGCCGCTCGCGCTGGCCGACGCGCGCCTGCCCGAGGCCCCGGGGGCCGACGTGCCCCCCCTCGAAGACCTGGTCGCCGAGGCCACGCGCGAGCGCCCCGAGTGGACGCAGATCGAGCACGGGCAGCAGGCGGCCCTGGCCCTCGAGAAGGCCGAGAAGCTGGCCAACGCCCCCGTGCTCTTCGTGGGCGGCGAGGCCTCGTTCGACTGGGCCCCCACGCGCACCAACACCCCGAACCCCTACCACTACGACCCCTACAACGACCTGGTGGGCGGCATCGCGGTGGGGCTGCTCTTCGACCTCGACCCCGCCCTCGCGAGCGCGAAGGCCGACAAGGCCCGCGCCCTGCAGGCCCGCGTGACCGCGCTCCGGCGCCTGGCCGACAGCGGCATCCCGCTGCAGGTCCGCAAGGCCCGCGACGAGGTGCTGCGCCAGCGCGAGCTCGTGCGGCTGTCGACCGAGGCCGAGGCGGCCGCGAAGAAGTGGATGACGTCCGGAGCCGCAGGCTATCTCGCCGGCGTGGGCGAGGCGCGCGACCTGCTCGAGGGGTTGGCGGCCTACCTCTTCGCCCGCCGCGACCACCTGCAGGGGCTGCTCGACTACCACGTGGCGCGGGGCGAATTGGTGCAGGCCGTGGGTCGGGTCCCCGGCCGAGATGGGCTGCCGGAAGCGCCCGTCACTCCGCGCTGAACGAGGGGTCGAGCACCGGTCGCCGCTCGCGCACCGTGTCCGGCAGGGGCCACCACCGGAGCGCCAGCTTGAACATGAGCCACGCCACGGCGACGCCGGCCACCGCGTCGACCCAGTAGTGCTGCTTGGTGGTGTGCACCGTGACGAACACGCCCACGGCCACCAGCAACGAATACCAGCGCACCGACTGACGCGAGGTCCAGGCGCCGAGCGCGGCCATGCAGGCGTTGGCCACGTGGGTCGAGGGGAAGGTGTTGTTGGCAGGGTCGGTGCCCCAGAACCACTGCAGGGCAGCCGCCGTGATCGGGTCGGCGTCGCCCACCGTCAGGGGCCGCGGGAAGGTCGAGGGCACCACGAAGTAGAGCGCCGAGCTCACCACCTGCCCCAGCAGGATGGCGAAGATGACCCGGAACAGCAGGTGAACGTCGCGCACCACGACGGTGGTCACGATCAGGCCGAAGACGTAGTGAGGGAAGTAAATCCACCACGTCCAGGGCACGAACGGGATGGCGCGATCGAGGGCCGTGGTCAAATCGTAGCTGCGATGGGCCGTGGCCTGCGAGGCGGGATAGTACGTGAGCGCGACCAGCCCGATGGTGGCGGCCACCAGGAAGACACGCCACAGCACGTACCGCACGCTCCAGCGCGGAGGATCGAGGCGCACGAGCCAGGCATCGAGGCGTTCGGACAAGGGAGCCCCCTCATGAAGCGTCAGTATATACGGGACGTGGCGGATGGGAATGCCCGAAATTCCGCGCACCGCCGGTCTACAAATCGAGCATCTCGGGGCGATCGCGCTCCTTCTTGCGCGGCCGGGGCTCGCGCTTGTCGGGAGTCGGAGCGGGTAGGGGCGCCTCGGCCGGGGTCGCCACCGGGGCGAGGACCGGAGCCGGGGCGGGCGCGACGACGGGCTCGGGGACCGGGTTGGGAGCGGGCGCGGGCGCAGCGACCGGGGCCGGAGCGGGGTGCGGCGCGGGATTCGCGACCGCCGGCGGCTCGGCCGCAGGGGCTTCGGAGGGTGCGGCGGGCCCTTCGGCCCCGACCAGGCGCCACGCCACGACGGCCCCGACGGCCAGCACGAGCACCCCGGCCAGCCACCAGGGCCACGCGGCGCGACGCGGCGCGACCAGGGCCTCGAGGGCTCCGGTCTCGACCGGCATCGCGGCGCCGATCTCACCCGTCCGCAGGACCGCGAACTCGCCGAGCAGCGCCTGCGCCGTGGGGCGCTGCTCGGGGCTCTTGCTGAGCATGCGCCGCAGCAGGTCGGCCACCGCGGGCGACACGGCGAGGTCCGGTGGCAACTCGGGCACCGGACCCGTGACGTGGGCCATCAGCACCTCCATGGGCGTGTCGCCCCGGAAGGGCAGGTGCCCCGTGAGCATCTCGAAGAGGATGACCCCGAGCGCGTAGACGTCGACCGCCGCGGTCAGCCCCTGGGGCGCGCTGGCCTGCTCGGGCGCCATGTAGTAGGGCGTGCCCACGACCGCGCCGGTGCCCGTGACGCTCGAGACGCCCGACGAGCCGGTCAGGAACTTGGCGATCCCGAAGTCGAGCACCTTCACGAAGTCGGGGTGGCCCGCCGCGTCGAGCAGCAGGATGTTCTCGGGCTTCAGGTCGCGGTGGACGAGCCCGCGCTCGTGGGCCTCGACCAGCGACTGCGCCACCTCGGCGGCGAGGCGCAGGGCCCGCTCGACGGGCAGGGGCCCCTCGGCGATCACCTTCGCGAGCGACCGACCGTCGAGGTACTCCATGACCATGTAGAGCATGCGATCGTCGGTCTGGCCGAAGTCGAACACGCGGATGGTGTGGGGGTGCGAGAGCATGCTGGCCGCGCGCGCCTCGCGGTGGAAGCGCTTGGCGGCCTCGAGGGTGTCGCACAGCTCGGGCCGCACGACCTTGACCGCGATCACCTTGTTCATCGACACGTGCAGGGCGCGGTACACCGCCCCCATGCCGCCGCGACCCAGCAGCGACTGGATGCGGTAGCGTTCGTCGAGCAACCGTCCGAGCAGCGGATCGGGGGCGTCGGCCTCGGGCATCAGCAGCGTCTTCGCGCCGCACGCCGGGCAGGTCGGCGCCGACGTTGGCTGGTCGCACTCCGGACAGACGCGCGAGGTCATGGATCGCCGAGCAGGCAGGGAACGCACCGGCAATGTAGCACAGCGCCCCCCGCCCCGCCAGACGGCCGCCGGGGAATAGCCTGGCGCGGACGGGGGTTCACGTCGCGCCACGTCGAGGGACGCATGTCGCTGTTCTTCTGCCCGCACTGCGAAAAGGAATTCGACGTCACGCCCGGGGGTGACGCCCGCTGCCCGCACTGCCTGCGCCAGCGCGACCTGGTCCCGTTGGGCGGGCCGTCGGTGCGCGTGCGCCCCGCCGCCCGGCGCCCGCTCGGGTGGCTGGCCCTGGGGCTGGTCGTGCTGTCCGTCGCGGGCGGCATCACGGCCTGGAGCCTCGGACGCCAGGGAAGTCCTGTCGCGCCGGCCCCGTCGTACGGCGACGCCAAGGCCGTCGCCGAGCTGTCGACGTTCGGCCGCGATTATCAGGGCGAGGCGGGCGTGGCCCGGTTGCTGGCCGAGCTCGCCGGTCGGGTCGAGGCCGGCACCGTGGTCATCGGGGCGCGCGAGCCCCACGTGAAACCCCAGGTCCTGGCATCGCTCTTCCAGAACGGCGCGCCGCTGCACGCCAGCGAGGTGTCGGTGGCGCTGTTCGTCCACGTGCTGGCCGAACTGCAGGGGTTGAAGCTGCCCATCCTCGAGACGCGCGAAGCCGGCCGGGGCGTCACGGCGCTCGAGGGCAAGCACCTGGCCTTCCGCGTGCAGGGGCAGCGAGCGTCGGTCGTGCGCGCCGAGGCCGCGCCGCAGAACGAGCTCCCCGTGCACCCCACCACGCTGCTGGCCTGGAGTCACGCCGACCGGGCGCGCTCGGCCCGCCTGGCCGGCGACACCCGCGCGGCGGCGGCCGCGCTCGACGAGGCCCTCGCGCTGGCTCCGAAGGACGCGCTCGTCCTGTTCGAGCGCTGCCGGCTGGGCATGGCCCAGAAGATGCCGGAGTTCGCGCTGCCGGATTGCGAGAAGGCCCTGGCCGAGGGCAAGGACGTCGACGGGCTGATCGAGGTCGCGGGCTACTACCTCGACGCCGCGCTGCTCTTCCGCGCCCTGCAGGCCGTGAACGACGCGCTGGCGCAAGATGGAAAGTCCGCCGCGGCCTGGGTGCGCCGGGCCGACGTTCGCCTGGCCCAGCTGGCCAGCGCGCCCGCCGATCAGCAGGCGGCGCTGCTGGCCGACGTCGACGCCGCGTTCGCCGAGGCCGAAAAGCTCGACGGCGGGGTGCCCGGGTTGCACCTTGCCCGCGCGAAGCGCGCCTTCCTGCAGAACGACTTCTCGACGGGCTCCGACGAAGCCGAGGCCGAGCTGCGCCGCCACCCCGACGCAGAGGTCGCCTACACGCTGCTGGGCGACCTGTACCTGCGCTCGCAGCTGTGGCCCGAGCTGGACGACCTGTACACCAAGTACCTGGCGCGCTGGCCCGACCGGCCCCAGGGCCTCCAACTGCTGGCCGTGGCCAAGATGAGCCGAGGGGAGGGCGCCGACGCACAGCGTCTGCTGGAGCGGCTGCTCGCGGTCGATCCGCGCCGCCAGGGGACCCGCACGCAGTTGGCGACGCTGTACCTGCAGGGAGACCGCGAGGGCGAGGCGATGGCGCTGCTCGACGCCGAGGCCGCGCAGTTTCCGGACGATCCCGCGCCCCGGTTGCTGAAGGGCCAGGTGCTGATCCTGAAGGAACGCTGGGCCGAGGCCGTCCCCGTGCTCGAGGGCTTCGTCGACGCCTGGCCGAAGAACCCCGAAGCGCTGACGCTGCTCTATGGCGCGTACCGCAAGAGCGGGGCGCCCGACAAGGCGACGGCGCTGCTGGAGCGCGCGGATCAGAAGCTGAAGCGTGCGCGCGTCCTGGTGGCACGCCGGCTGCTCGAAGACGGTCAGATCGACGACGGGCTGGCCCTGCTGGTCGAGGCGGCCGGGAAGACGCCCGACGACGAGGACCTGGCCGTGACCCTGGCGGCCACCTACCACGCCCTGGGCCGCGAAGCCGAGGCCAGCGCGGCCCGAGAGAAGGCCCTGGCCCGCACCTCGAACCGTGAGCAGCTCGAGCAGCGCCTCCGCGAGGCCTACGAGGAGGTCAAGCACCTCGGGGAGCCCGACGCGCCATGACGCGCGAGCAGCAACTGAACGCCTACCTCGAGCTGCTGCGGCGCTGGAACCGCAGCGTGAACCTGGTCGCGGCGGGGGACGAGGCGGTGCTCGAGGAGCGCCACCTGGCCGACTCGCTGGCCCTGGAAGGGCTGCTGCCCGTCGACGCGGCCACGGTCCTCGACCTGGGCAGCGGGGGCGGCTTTCCAGGCATCCCCCTGGCGGTGGCGCGGCCCGAACTGGCGTTCACCCTGCTCGACGCCAAGACGAAGGCGATCGCCTTCCTCCGGACCGTTCGACGCGAGCTCGGCCTGACGAACGTTCACGTGCTCCACGCGCGCGTCGAGGAGTACGCGCCCGAGCCCCCGCCCGGGCTCATCGTCTCGCGCGCCGCCTTTCCCCCGCCCGCGCTGCTCTCGCTGGCCGAGCGCCTGCTGGCTCCCGGCGGCCACGTGATCGTGATGTACGGCGCGAAGCTGCCCACCGAGCACGCGACCGCGTTCGAGCTGGTGGCCGAGCAACCCCGGCCCGAGGGCCGTCGCAACGTGGTGTATCGCCGATTGTAGGGGCAGGGCTCGTCCCTGCCCTCCGAACGGGGGAAGTTCAGAACGGCGGCAGATCCTTCTCGGTGCGCACCTGCACCGTCTTGCCATCGGTCGAGACCGTCACGCGCCCGTGCACCTCGGTCGTGTAGGTGCGGATGCCGCGATCCTTCAAGCGTGACATGACCTGGCGATGGGGGTGCCCGTACGAGTTGCCCTTGCCCACCTCGATGACCGCGATGGACGGCTTGACCTTGTCGAGGAAGGCCTCGCGCGACGTGTGCTTCGAGCCGTGGTGCGCGACCTTCAGCACATCGGCCGGCAGATCGTCGGGGTGTCGCTCGAGCAGGTCGCGCTCGACCTCCTCTTCGATGTCGCCCGTGAACAGGAAGCGGTGGGCCCCGTAGGTCAGCCGGGTCACCACGCTGGTGCAGTTCAGCACCGACCGGTCCGAGTGAACCCAGTCCTCGCCCGGGGCGAGGACGAGCAGTTCGACGTCGTCGGCCAGCTTGAGGCGCATGCCGGCGCGCGCCTTCTTGTAGCGTACGCCCTTCTCCTGGATGGTCTCGAGCAGCTTGCGGTACGTGGCCGACGTGTGCGGGTAGCCCGGCTCGTACACGATGCCGACCTCGAAGGCCTTCAGCACGGCCACGGCGTTGCCGATGTGATCGGCGTGCGGGTGCGTGAGCACCAGCGCGTCGATGCGCGTCACGCCCTCGGCCTTCAGGGCCCGCTTCAGCTTGCCGCGAGCCTTGGGGCCCCCGGTGTCGATGAGCACCGTCTTGCCGGTGTAGGACCGCAGCAGCATGGCGTCGCCCTGGCCCACGTCGAGGTAGTCGACGCGGACCGTCCGGGCCGGGTCGAGCGTCGCCGACGCGGTCGCGGTGGGCGCGGCGGGTGCGGAGGGCGCCGTGGGCTGGGCCACGGCCAGGGCCGCCAGACCGAGGAGCGCCGTCGCCGCGAGCAGGAGCCGGAGCCGGTACAGCGTCATCTACCACGTCCCTTCGCCGCGGACGACCCGGCCCGTGCGACGCACGAACGTCTCGAGCGCCCGGCGCGTGTCCTCGGGCAGCTCTAGGAAGCGCACGCCCGCGCCCGCGCCCCCTCCCACGCCTGCGGGGCGAAGCCAGGTGACGGTGCCCCGGGCCTGCAGGCCTTTGCGTTCGGGCAGATCGAACACCAGGTCGACCTCGCGGCCCACGGGCAACGGGGCGTCGGTGCGCACGAACACGCCCGTCAGGCTCACGTTCTCGGTGTCGGCCTGCAGCAGGCGGTGCTGGACGCGCAGGTTGATGGGCACGCCGAGCGAGACCCGCGGCGCGCCACGCAGGCTCGCCTCGTCGGATGACGGACCGGGGAGGGAGCTCGCGGGCGCCTCGCCGACGGCCGCCGGGACGGCCGCGACGACGGGGCCGGGCGTGCCGACCCGATCGGTGGGCGACGAGAAGAGCGGATCCGTCGACGTGCGCGGGCCCTCGACGGCCCCCTTGAACACGCCGGCGATGGCGCACGAGATGGCGCGCTCGCGCGCGAGCAACTGATCGCGGACCGCGCCGAGCCCGGCGTCGACGGCCTCCACGCCTGATCGCCGCCGCTCGAGGAGCTGCTGCCACTCAGTGGCCAGGGACTCCCAGCCGGCGAGGATGCGCACCCATTCGTCCTCGAGCAGCGAGCGCCGCGCCGACAGCGACGCCCAGGCGCGCGCGTCGGCCGTCTCGCCGGTCAGATCGTCGGGATCGGGGGCCTCGGGCAGGGCCGTCGTCGCCGCCACCTCGGGGAAGCGCTCCGAGAAGTCGCGCTCCTTGTCCTGCACCCAGTCGTACAGGCTGCGGAGCTGCACGAGCTGGGGGCTGCGGTCGCGCCGCCGCGCGTCGAGCAGGCGCCACTCGGCGTCGATCTGCTCGACCCGCCGCGCCAACTCGGCCAGGCGTTCGAACCGCTCGATGCTCATGCCAGCGCCTCCAGGGCCTTGCGCTTCTCTTCGATGGCAGGAACCCCCGGGTGCTGCACCAGCAATTCATCCAGGATCTCGCGGGCTTCGTGCAGCATCTTGTTCTGCAGGTAGAAGTCGACCTCGCGAAGGTCGGAGACCACGCTGTCGGGCAGCGCGTCCTCGGACGAGTCCTCGACGACCGGGATCGTCACGCCCTGCAGCGGGGGAGGCTCGACGACCGCGGGCTCGCGCATGGCGCGGATCGCATCGAACGGATCGACGCCGCCGATCTCGAAGCCCTCGAAGCCGGTGTCGGCCACGACGGTCTCCTCGCTCTCGCCCACGTCGAACTCGACCTCGTCGGGGTCGTCGGCGGACGCGTGGGGAGCCTCTTCGACGACCTCGTTCGCCTCGTCGAGCTCGTCCTCGATCGGCAGCTCGGAGAAGTCGCCGGCCGTCACCGGGTCGGACTCCTGGATGACCGTCACGCCGTCGAACTCCTCGAACTCGACCTCCTGCCCGGAGCGGAGGTGACCCGCCTGCAGGACGACCTGGTCCGAGTGGCCGCTGAGGCGCTGGATCTGGCGCTCGTAGCGCTCCTTCTCGGGGAGCAGGTTGTCGGCCTCGGCCTGGTGGACGAGCTCCTTGTAGACGTAGACGGCCTTGTCGCGCTCGCCGAGCTCGACGAACATGCGCGCGATCATCTCGAGCACGTCACGCCCCTTGGGCTTCAAGTCGTAGCAGATCTGCAGCTTCTCGAGCGCCTTCAGGTACTGCTTGCGCCCAGCGAAGACCTCGGCCATGCGCCGGTTGGTCTCGAGATCGTCGGGCTGGAAGTGCAGGTAGCGTTCGCCCACCTGCAGGAAGGCTTCGAATTCGCTGCGCTTGAAGAGCTCGCTGGCCGCGATGCGGAACTGCTGACGAGCCTGCTCGAGCTGCTCGATCGTGACGTAGGCCTCGGCCAGCCGGACCCGATCGGCCACGTTGTCGGGGTTCAGGTCGAGCACGCGCTCGACGACGCCCAGCTTGTCGAGCACGCGCCGCTGGCGGTGCAGCAGCTCGATGGCCGCGCGATACCGTATCACCGCGTCGGAGTACAGCCCCATCTGCCGGAACAGGTCGCCCAGGGCGACCAGCAGATCGGCGTCTTCGGAGAAGCGCTCGGTGAGCGCCTTGTACATCGAGATGGCCTTCAGCAGGTAGCCCTCGCGGCGATAGAACTCGCCCACGCGCACGTACGCTGCTCGCGCGGCGGCCATCTCGCCCAGTTCGGCCTGCACGTCACCCAGTCGAGTGAGCGCGCGGATGTTCTCGGGCTCGCGCTTCAGCACCTTCTTCAGCTCGGAGACGGCCTTCTTGCGGGCTCCCTTCTGAAGGTGCTTCTCGACGTTCTGCAGTTGCTGGACGGCGCCTTCCTTCGACATGGTCCTCTCGCCGGTAGACATGCCCTGGCACGCGGCACACGCGACACGCCAGAAACTGTACGGGCTGGAGCGTTCAGCGTCAACCTTACAGCGAGCCCGTTTCCGCTTGACACCGCGGGGCTGTCCGGGTAACAAAATGCACCCGTCTCTGCGGGATAGTCCCTGGAGGTTTTTGTGGCGAACATCAAGTCGGCGATCAAGCGGCATCGGCAGAGCATCAAGCGGCGGGTTCGCAACCGCTCGTACCGCACCCAGCTCCGCGGCAAGGTCAAGGCGCTGCGCGCGGCCCTCGACGTCTCGAAGGGCAAGAACGACGAGATCCTGACGCTCATGAAGGAGGCGCAGGCCTCGATCGCGCACGTGGCGGCCAAGGGCATCATCAAGGCCAAGACGGCGGCACGTCAGATCTCCCGTCTCCAGAAGCACGTCAACGCGAAGATCCTGGGCTGAACGCGCTCCGCGTCCGGTTCGTGTCAATCGCGCGCGAGTGATTCTCGGGCTCTGATCCTCCTCAGCCATTCCTCCGGCGAGCGCTTCTCCGAAGCCCGGCTGCTCCCGGCAAGCTCGGTCCACGCGCGCTTCGACTCGTCGAGCCGGCCGGCCCGGTAGGCCGATACTCCCAGCATTCTCAGCACCTCGGACCGCACCTCCGGGACCTCGCCGAGCTCCGTCGACCACGCCAGCACCGGCGCCAACGCGTCGAGGGCCTCGCCCCACCGCAGCTCCGAGGCGTGCCACCGCGCGAGCAGCCACGCCGCGACGGGGTTGCTCTCTCTCTCGAGCCGTCGCCACGCCGCGGCCGTGGCCCGCCCCACCGCCGGAAAGAGCAGCACGTCGCGGAGCACCTCCAGCGGCACGGCCGGCTCCCCGAAGGCCAGGAGCCTCGCCGCGGCCTGCCGCTTCAAGGCCGGGGCGTGCACGCGCTCGCGCACGCTCGTCCAGGCCAGCCGGGCCTCCGCGGGGCGTCCCCTCAGCGCCAGCAGATCGGCCTCGACCAGGCTGGCGAAGAACGAGAGGGGCATCGCCGGTCGGTCGGCGAGCAGCACAGCGACCTGCTCGGAGGCCTCGTCGAGGCGGCCCTCCTGCACCAGCGCCCGAACGCGCAGGAGGGGATCGATCGGCTGGCCGGCGATGTGATCGGCCAGGTCGAGCGCCGCGCGCGCCTGCGCCCACTCCCCGCCCAGCACCAACGCCGCCACCCGCCCCGCTGCCCGGGCCCGCTCCTGCGAGCACCGCTCGGTGAAGACGGAGCGCTGCGCCAGGTGCTCGGCCAGCAGCGCCTCGTCTTCGGGCGCCAGCGTGACCTCGGCCAGGAGCCACCGCCGCCACTCGGCATCGAGCGCGGCCAGGTCGGCGCCGGCCGACCCCCCGACGTCGCCCTGTCGGTACGCCGCCACCACGACCTGCGCGCCGCGCGTCGCTTGAAGGAAGGCAAAGAACGAGGCCGCGGCGGCGTAGGCCCGGCGTCCCGGCAACGTCCAGAACCGCGCTGGCGAGACCAGGTCGGCGGGCGCTGGCAGGTCGCCCTCGGTCAGCATGCGCCGGGCCTGCCAGTGCACGGGGAAGCTATCGGGGCAGGCGGTCAGGGCCTCGGCGGCCCCCTCGACCAACCCCAGGTTGGGCAGCCCCCCCGTCCACGGCAGGCCCAGCCAGCCCTCCGTGTACGGCCCCAGCAGCACGTGCAGCAGCTCGTGCTTCACCGTGCAGCGATCCCAGCTTCCGAGGCTCAGGTAGGCGGCCCCGCGCCAGGGCTTGGTGACCGAGACGCGGCGCATGCCGAGCAGGCGCCCGCGCTCGGCGTCGGAGGGGAAGACATAGAGCGTCGCCGAGGACGTCGCTCCGCCGAGCGCCGCGCGAGCCTCCTCGAAAGCGAAGCGCGCGTCGTCCCAGGCGACGTCCTGCAGCGCGGGGGGCGTGCGTCGAGGATCGAAG
This sequence comes from uncultured Myxococcales bacterium, assembly GCA_964494475.1. Classification (GTDB taxonomy): domain Bacteria; phylum Myxococcota_A; class UBA9042; order CAZBRS01; family CAZBRS01; genus CAZBRS01. Next base: position 86,694 of record CAZBRS010000016.1, read on the forward strand.
CGCACCGTGAGGCCTCGCCAGGACCGCTCTCCCGGCAGGGCCCGCGCCAGGGCCTCGTCGTCGACGCAGAGCCCGATCCGAGGACCAACGCCGTGGGTCGCCACGACGGCCAGCCCGAGCGCGACCGCCCACGCCCGCAGCGCCGCCGAGCGCTCGGCCGAGGCCCGCAGGGCCAGCACCACGGCGAGCGCGGCCAGCAGTCCGACGGCGCGCTCCAGCAGGTAGCGCGCTGGCACCTCGTACAGACGATCGTACACGGGTCCGGGGAAGAGCCCCGCGATCGGGTGCAGCACGAAGACCTGGGGCCCGGTGTAGAGCGGGGCGAGCGCCCAGGCCGTGGTCGCCGACACGACGCCGAGCCAGGCGAGCCCGACCAGGGCCCCGCGCCTCAGACGCGACACTCCCGCCGCGAAGGCGAGCCCGATGGCCAGCCCGGCGCCGTTCGTCAGGAGGAAGTCGGCGCTCCCGATCGGGTCTCGGCACCCCCCCGTGACCACCTCGGCCAGGGCCGCGGGAGCCAGGCTGGCGCCCACCAGCGCCAACCAGGTCGGGGCGAGCCCCCGCAACACGGCGGCCGTCGTCCCCCGCCGCCAGCCCAGCGCGGCCAGGCAGGCGGGACCGACGAGGAAGAACGCGGTGGTGCCCAGGCTGTAGAAGTGACCCAGGTGATCGAACTGGGGCAGCAGCAGCAACGCCGCCGAGCCCAGGCCCTGCAGGGCGACGGCCGCGACGATCAGGCCGACGCCGCTCATCCCATGGTCGCGACGATGTTGTCGATCAGGCGGGTGCGACCGAAGAAGACGGCCGCCGCGAGGACCACGCGCCGGCCGGGCTCCCGGCCCTCGATCTCGTCGAGCGAGTCGGCGTCGGCCACGGTCAGGTAGTCGGGGCGTCCCCCGGCGGCCGCCAGGTCGACCCACAGCCGCCCCGTCACCGGGCCCGGCTCGGAGCCCCCCTCGAGCGCCGCAGCGGCCGCCGCCAGCCCACGGGGCAGCGCCAGTGCGCGCGCGCGCTCGTCGGGCGACAGGAACACGTTGCGCGAGCTCAGGGCCAGGCCGTCGGGCTCCCGCACGGTGGGGAAGCCCACGAGCCGCACGTCGAGCAACAGGTCGGCCGTCAGGCGCGCGATCACGCGAAACTGCTGGTAATCCTTCAGGCCGAACACCGCCACGTGGGGCTGCACCACCACGAAGAGCTTGGCGACGATGGTCGCGACGCCTCGAAAGTGGCCCGGTCGGGTGGCGCCGCAGAGACCGCGCGTGAGGCTGCCCTCGACCGTGACGAAGGTGGTGGCCGCCGCGGGATACATCTCGGAGGTGGGCGGGAGGAAGAGCGCGTCGACCCCCTCGCCCTCGAGCAGGCGCTGGTCGCGCGCCAGGTCGCGCGGGTAGCGATCGAGGTCTTCGGTGGGGCCGAACTGCGTGGGGTTCACGTACACGCTGACCACGACCACGTCGGCCTGTCGCGCCGCCTCGCGCACGAGCGCCAGGTGCCCCTCGTGCAGATAACCCATGGTCGGCACGAAGCCGATGCGGCGCCCGGCAGCGCGTTGCTCGGCGCTCCAGCAGCGCATGGCGTCGACGGTGGTCAGGATCTGCATGCTGTTCTCCGAGGCTGCCCCAGCGGTCAGGTGAACGACTGCTCGTCCGAAGGGAAGCGACCGGCGTCGACATCGGCGCAGTACTCGGCGAAGGCGGCCCCGACATCGGAAGCGTAGTCGCGGTATTTTCTCAAGAACTTCGGATTGAACCGCGCATCGAGCCCCAGGAAGTCGTAGAGCACGAGGATCTGCCCGTCGCAGTCGCGCCCCGCCCCGATGCCGATGGTGGGGACCGGGAGCTCGCGCGTCACGCGGGCCGCCAGCGCCGCCGGCACCATCTCGAGCACGATCGCGTAGACCCCCGCCTCGACCAGCGCCCGGGCGTCGACCAGGAGGCGGTCGGCGGCGGACTCCTCGCGCCCCTGCACGCGGTAGCCACCGAAGCCGTGGACCGATTGCGGCGTGAAGCCCAGGTGCCCCATGACGGGGATGCCCATCTGCACGATGCGGCCGATGGTCTCGACGACGCGCTCGCCCCCCTCGAGCTTGACGGCCTGCGCGCGGCCCTCCTGCACGAGCCGTACGGCGTTCCGGACCCCCTGCTCCGCCGACACCTGGTACGAGCCGAAGGGCAGGTCGGCCACGACGTGCACCCGGCTGCAGGCTCGGGTGACGGCGCGCGTGTGGTACACCACGTCGTCGACCGTGACCGGCAGCGTGTTCTCGTGACCCTGGATGACGTTGCCGAGCGAATCGCCGACCAGCACGCCGTCGATGCCCGAGGCGTCGAGGAGGCGCGCGAACGTGGCGTCGTAGCACGTCATCATGCGGATCTTCTCGCCGCGCTCCTTCTTGCGCGCGAACTGCTGAATCGTGACGGTCGGCATGCCTGGGCCTCCCTCGGGAGGGGTCAGGATAGAGCAGCTTCCTCGGGAATTCAATCGCATTTCCCCGACGCGGCGCTATCATTCCCAAGGTAGGAGGACGTATCATGGCCCGTTCCCTCAGCCTCTTCAGCCTGCCTCTCCTGGCGTTCGCCCTGGTCGCCTGCAGTTCGGGAGCCTCCGAGGGACCCGGACGCACCGACACCGACGCCGAGGAAGACTTCTCGTTCGACCTGGCGGGCACGGACCTGCTGCCGCACGACACGGCCGAAGACCCGGGGCAGGCCGACGTGACCAAGCCCGACGCCGACGCCACGGGCGACGCCATCCCAGGCGGCTTCGGAGCACCGTGCCTCTCGAACGCCGATTGCTCGTCGATGTTCTGCGTGCTCGGCGAGGACGGCTTCGTCTGCACCGTGCCCTGCGAGAACGACTGCCCGGCGGGCTTCTCTTGCCGCGGGGTCGCCACGTCGTGGCCCGACGTGGTCTTCATCTGCATGCCCGACGTGGTGCCCGTGTGCCAGCCCTGCAGCGTCGACGTACAGTGCAACGGTGGGGTGTGCGTGACGCTCGGCAACGACGAGCGCGCCTGCCTCGACGCGTGCCCTGGCGCAGGCGCCTGCAAGGGCGGGTACGAGTGCCGTTCGCTCGCCTCGACCGCGGGCCCCGAGGCCGACGTGTGCGCGCCGACGACCGACACCTGCACGTGCACGGCGGCCAACCTGGGCCAGCAGCGCTCGTGCTCGGTCACCAACGAGGTGGGAAGCTGCTTCGGCCTGCAGTCGTGCGAGGGCAGCGCGGGCTGGGGCCCCTGCTCCGCCCAGGCGGCAGCGACCGAGGCCTGCAACGGCCTCGACGACGACTGCGACGGCCTGGTCGACGAGGGCCTGGCCGAGGACCAGCCCTGCTCCAACGACGAGCCCGACGTGGGCTCGTGCCCTGGCCAGAGCAAGTGCCTGGGCGGCAACGGCTGGATCTGCGTGGGCCCCAAACCGACGGCCGAGGCCTGCGACTACCTCGACAACAACTGCGACGGCGCCACCGACGAGGGCTTCGTCGACGGGGCCACCGGCGCCTATACCACCGACGAACACTGCGGCGACTGCTTCACCTCGTGCGTCGACGCCTTCCCCCACGCCATCGGCGCCTGCGACCTGGCCTACGAGCCCCCCGCGTGCACGGTGCAGGACTGCGAGGAGGGGTACGTCAAGATCAACGACTTCCAGTGCGTCGCCGCGGCGATCTGCGAGCCCTGCGCGTCCGACGAGCAGTGCCTGATCGACGGCGGCGCGTGCATCCCCATCGGCGACAGCACCTACTGCTCCAAGCTCTGCGCGGCCGACGGCGACTGTCCCCTCGGCTACGGCTGCCGGCCCGTCGACGAGGAGGGCGGGGCCACCTTCTGCGTGCCGGCCTCCGACTCGTGCTCGTGCACGCCCGGCAACGAGGGCTTCTTGCGCGCGTGCAGCCGCTGGCACCAGCCCGACGACCCCGACCAGCCCTCGTACTCCTGCTCGGGGCAGATGGTCTGCCAGTCGGCCGGCTGGAGCGACTGCCTCATGCCCGAGGAGACCTGCGACCTGGTCGACAACGACTGCGACGGGCTCATCGACGAGGGCTTCGTCGACGACCAGGGCCAGTACGTCACCGACCAGCACTGCGGCAAGTGCGGCAAGAACTGCGCGGCGCTCACGTTCCCGAACGCCCTGGGCCGGTGCGACGCCACCGGCGACGTGCCTTCCTGCGCCATCGGCTGCGACGACGGCTGGCTCGACGTCGACGCCAACCCGGCCAACGGCTGCGAGTGCAAGCCCCAGCCGGGCCCCGACAACCCCGAAGTGGTGGCAGGGGCCGGCAACGACTCCGACTGCGACGGCATCGACGGCGAGAAGGGCAACGCCATCTTCGTCTCGAAGGAAGGCTCCGACGCCAACTCGGGCGCCTTCGGCGCGCCCAAACGAACCATCCAGGCCGGCCTCGACGCGGCGGCGGCCGAAGCGAAGCGCGATGTCTACGTGGCCACCGGCGTCTACACCGAGAGCGTGCTGCTGAAGCCAACCGTGCGGGTCTACGGAGGCTACAGCTCCGACTTCCGCGTCCGAACGGTCGTGCTGTACGAGACGGTGGTCATGGGCGCGCCCCCCACGACCGAGCGACCGGGCGCTGTGAACGCGCTCGACGTCGCCGGCGCCTCCATCACGGCGTTCGACGGCTTCTCCGTCTACGGCGCCGACCACAAGGTGGCCGGGGGCACGTCGTACGCCATCTACGTGCGCAACGGCTCCGAAATGTTGCGCATCACGAACAACCGCGTGGTGGCGGGCGACGGCGGCGACGGGATGCCCGGCGTGCACGGCAGTTCGGGGGGCAGCGGCGGCTCGGGCACGGCGGGCACCGCGGCCCATGACCTCGGGAAGTCCACCTGCTCGGCGGGCGACGTGGCCCCGGGCGGCGCCGCCGGCAGCAACACCTGCGGAGCAGCCACGGTCAGCGGGGGCGCGGGAGGTGCGGCGATCTGTCCCGACTTCTTCGAAGGCGGCGGGGGCGTGTGCTCGGGCCTCGGCGACCAATCGTCGAAGGCGCAGGAGGCCGGCGCCAACGGCTCGGGGAGCGCCGGTGCCGGGGGCCTTGGGGGCGAAGCGGGCTTCGACAGCCTGATCTACTCCGGCTTCTGCCTGGGCAGCTTCCGATCCTGTGGTCTCTGCAGCAACCCGCTGGTCGACGGCGCCAAGCCGGGCGTCGCCGGCACCGCCGGAGCCAAGGGCGCACAGGGGCCCTCGGGCCAGGGATGCGCCGAGAGCGCCGGGAGTGTCGTCGCAGGGATCTTCGTGCCCGGAGCGGCCACGATCGGAGGCGCGGGTACGAACGGCGGCGGCGGCGGCGGCGGCGGAGCCGCTGGCGGCGTCGAGACCGAGGGCTGCGCGAACGAGGGCACGAAGTACTCTGACCTCGGCGGCAGCGGCGGCGGCGGCGGCGCGGGCGGCTGCGCGGGTACCGGCGGTGAGGCTGGCGGCGGCGGCGGCGGATCGTTCGGCGTGTTCGTCGTGTTCGACGCGGCTCCCACGACCGTTCCCCAGATCCTCGGCAACATGATCACGGGCGGTCGCGGCGGCAACGGCGGCAACGGCGGCAACGGCGGAACGGGCGGCGTGGGCGGCGACGGCGGAGCGGGCGGCCTCACGGGCTCGGGCACCGACGACGCGTGGTGCGCCGACGCGGGCGGCCACGGCGGTCGTGGCGGTGACGGTGGGCACGGCGGTGGCGGCGGCGGCGGTTGCGGCGGCCCGGCCTACGGGCTCTACGTCGCCGGCGCGACCCCCGAGCTGCTGGGAGCCCTGGCCTCCGGCAACTTCGAGGGTGGCGCAGGCATCTCCGGCAGCGGCGGCGCGGGGGGCTCCACGCTCGGCAACCCCGGCGCGCCCGGCACGGCGGGCGCCCTCGGCTTCACGAATTTTTGAGCGCGCGTCACCGCGGTCACGTGCTCTCCATGAAGGTCACCCTGCCGGGGGGCCATTCACGCCAGCAAGCTGCAGGGGCCTCCCCATGCCCATGAACACCTCGCGCTCCCGAAGCCTGGCGGTCACGCTGGTGCTCCTGCTGGCGACCGACGCCGCGTTCGCCGGGCCCACGGGCGCTACGTTGCTGGTGCCCGGCACGCCCGTCGAGCTCCGCGACTTCGGCGAGGCACCCCGCGACGCGACCTCGGTGGACGGTCTGCTGGTCGTCGTGGGCGAACGGGGCGGCGTGGGCGGCATCGACCCGGTGACGGGGCTCACGCGCTGGAAGCGCACGCTGCCGGGCCTCGGTACGTGGTGGCTGGCGGGGGAGACCCTGTTCGCGGTGGGCGACAGCCTGACCCGCCTCTCGTTGACCAACGGCGAGCCGCGCTGGGAATACTCGCTGGGGTGCGCCCCAGGCCAGGGCTGCAACCTGCACGTGCTGGCCCACGACGCCGAGACGGCCTACCTGGGCGGCATCGGAGCCACCGTCAGCAGCCTGATGCTGCTCGACCTGCAGACCGGGCGCGAGCTGTGGCCCTCGTGGCTGCCGGTCGACCACCCCGTGCAGCGACTCGTGCCCGGCGAACGGCGATTGCTGGTCCTGTCCAGCGAAGGCGGCGTCTCCCTCTCGGCGTTGAACGCAGGCTCGGGCTTGCGGGCCTGGACCCATCGCTTCAGTGACGCCCCGGCCGACCTGGCCGACGTGGTGGTGGCCGATCGCGGCGAGGTGGTGTGCCTGTCGTACGCGGTGCGGGGCGCCCCCACGACCATGAACCTCGACCTGCTCGACGGCCCCTCGGGCAGCTTGCGCCTGTCGCGCACGCTGGTGGACCAGGCCACTCCGCCCCGCTGCGTGGCCGACGCCAGTGGACTGCTGTACCTGGCCGCCGATCGCGGGCTCGAGAGCCTGGCGCTCGCCACGCTGAAGAGCGCCGGCGTGACGCCCCTGCCCGGGCGGGTCCACCAGGCGCAGGTCGCACGCGGAGGCGCCGTGCTGACGACCGACGGCGGCCTGGTCCACGCCGACGCCTCCACGGGCCGCCTCGAGCGCCTGGCACCCACACCCTTCGTGCCCGGATGCCGCGTGTTCCCGGGCGGCTACGCGTGCGGCGACGCCGTGGTGAGCATCGAGGCCACGGCGACCACGCTCGCCGTGGCCGTGGGCGTGGCCGAGCGCCCCGACAGTACGCTGGTCGCCCACGCCGGGCGCCTGTACGCCCTCGAGGCCGACCGCGTGGTGCCGTTCCGCGACGTGCCGTCCGCAGAACTGGCCGGTCGCACCCTCGCCGAGAGCCGCACCCTGCCCCTCCCTGCGCTGGCCGACCGCGTGCGCATGCTGGGCTGCCTGGCAACGCAGGGCGACGCCCCGTCGCCCGCCAACGGCGCCCTGGAGCGCGCCCTGGCCGCGCGCCTGCTGCTCGCCCCCGCCGAGGCCGAGGCCACTCTGGCGCGCCTCGCCGGCGCCAGCGGCGCGCTCGCCGCGAGACCGGCGAGCGCGCTGCTCACCTTCGCCGGGCCCGCGCCCGCCGAC
>CAZBRS010000017.1:0-5909 GCA_964494475.1 uncultured Myxococcales bacterium
GCGACTGGCTGGGCCTCGAGGCCCCCATCGGTCGCCCCGCGAACGAGCACCCCAGGCGCCCCATCCAGGGCTTCGCCTGCCCGCGCTCCGAGGTGAGCGGAGCCCGCCTCTGGGGCTGGGCGCGAGACCGCTTCGGTACGCCCGAGGCGTTCTTCGAGCGCTTCTTCGTGGCCAACTACTGCCCGCTGGTCTTCATGGGAGAGACGGGCGCGAACCTCACCCCCGACAAGCTGCCGGCCCGCGAAAGAGATCCGCTCTTCGCGGCCTGCGACCGGGCCCTCCGCAGCACGGTGGCGCACTTCCAGCCCCGCTTCGTGATCGGGGTGGGGGCGTTCGCGGAAGATCGCGTCCGCGAGGCGCTGGGTCCCGCACCCGGCCTCACGATCGGGCGCATCCTGCACCCGAGCCCGGCCAGCCCGGCGGCCAACCGGGGCTGGGCGAGCCAGGTCGAGGCGAGTTTGGCCGAACTGGGCGTGATCATCGAGTCGCTCGGCGCCGAGCGCTGAGGATCAGGCCAGAACGCTCCAGGAGCGACCCGGGCGGGCCGGCTGCGGAACGCTCGGGCCGTTCTTCGGGCGACTCCGCAGCGCGGACGTCCAAGTCCGCGCAACTCCGTCGCCCTCGACCGCCGCCCTCGCGGCGACGTCGGGTCGGCGATTGCCGACCACGTCGTCGCGTCCTCGCGCGGCCCGCCGGGCCGCTCCTTCCGCTGGGGTCGTTCGTTGGTTCGGTAAGGAAACCGGGCGAGTGAGGCCTGACCCTCCTGGCGTCGAGCAGCTCCGAGCAAACCGCGGCAAGCTCCGAACAAACCGCGACAAGCTCCGAGCAAACCGCGACAGGTTCCGAGCAAACGCGAGTCGCCAGTCGGCGCTGGGCCCGCCGAGACGAGGGTATCGACGGAATCCCTGCCCTCGGTGGGATCGTCTACCCCTGCCTCGAGCGCGGAACCGCCCGGGTTTCCGATTGACTCACGCGGAGATACCGCCTATGGTATCACTATGAAGCTGCCACGCGTGGTCCTCGATTCCAACGTGCTGATGGCTGGGTTGCGCAGCCGCGAAGGGGCGTCGTTCCGTTTGCTTCGCCTCGTAGGTTCGGGCGCGTTCGTGACGGTGGTCTCGGTCCCGCTGGTCCTGGAATACGAGAAGACGCTGCTCGATCCGGACCACGGCGTGCCGTATACGCCCGACGAGGTGGGCCGTTTCCTGGACTATGTCTGCTCGGTCTCGGAGCGACGCAAGGTCCACTTTCTCTGGCGGCCGTTCCTGCGTGATGTGAAGGACGACATGGTCTTCGAGGCCGCGATGGCCGGTGGCTGCGAGTACGTCGTGACGTTCAACCTGAAGGACTTCAAGGGGTGCGAGCGCTTCGGGGTTCGAGCGCTCCTCCCCGCCGAGTTCTTGAGAACCCTGGAGGTGACGCGATGAGCACGTTGAGCCTGCGTTTGCCCGATTCGTTGCACGAAACGGCCCGTCTGCTCGCGCGGAAGGAGCACGTTTCGGTCAACCAGCTCATCGCCTCGGCGGTCGCCGAGAAGATCTCGGCGCTGATGACCGAGGACTACCTCGAAGAACGCGCCAAGCGTGGACGGCGCGCCGATTACGACGCGCTGCTCGCGAAGGTTCCCGACGGCGCGCCCCTGGAACAGGATCGGATCGATCCGTAACCCCTCAGCGTAGGGAGCGACCCGACCGGGCCGAGCGAGGACGCGACGGCGTGGGAGGCGAACGCCGACCCGACGGCGCCGCGAGGGCCGAGGTCGAGGGCGCCGGAGTTGCGCGGACCCGGACGTCCGCGCTGCGGAGGCGGCCGGAGTCGGCCCTCGCGCTCCGCAGCCGGCCCGGCGGGCGCTCCTGGAGCGTTCTGGCCTTCTCATCCCTGCTCGAGCCAGTCCCGGTTGCGGCTGGCGCCGGACGCCATCGAGAAGAGCCTCTCCGCCCCGTGACGATTCCAGCTTCGGCAGCACGCGATTCTTGACCCTGCCCCCGCCCGCGCGATACTCCTGGCCAGGTGTGTGCAAAGGCGGGGCTCGGCCCCAGGGGGAGCATGGCGACGGGCCCGAGGAGTTGGCGCGGCGTGGTCGTTACCGGCGTGTTCGCGCTGGTCACGCTGGCGGCGGTCGACGCCGGGCTGCACCGGGTGGCCCCCCTGAAGCCGTTGCTCGAGATCGAGCCGGCCGTGGAGCAGTACGCGGACGGCGATCCGACCGTGCTCGTGCTCGGCTCCAGCCACGCGCGCTCGTTCATCACGCTCGGGCGCGTGCTCTCCGAACGCACGGGGGGCGCCGAGCGCGTTCAGCCCGTGCCCGTCGAGTGGGGCAAGTACACGCCGTACCAGTGGACGCTCGAGCACCGCCTGCGGCCGCTGCTCGAGGAGACGGGGCCGGACGGCAAGCTCGTCCGGCCTTCGCTGAAGCGCGCGGTGATCGTGACCGAGTGGTGGGACTCGACCACCCTCGACGGGGGCAACGGCACCATCACCATGAGCCTGCCTGCGCGCGCGTGGCAGTGGAAGCACTTCCTGGCCGACCTGTTCCAGAACAACCTGACGCCCTACAACCAGAACTTCCTGCAGCGGGTGTGGCGCGAGCTTTGGCCGTGGTCGGTGCTGGTGCAGGACCGCGGGCACGAGAACATCGCGCGAGCCATCCGCGACGCGCTGAAGAAGCCCGACCCCGCGGCCGCCGCCTCCGCCTACGACGCGCGTATCAAGATGTGGCAGGACCTCATCGACGACGGGGTGACCAAGCTGTGCGACCCCTCCCAGATGGCCTCGCTCGATGCCATCGTGGCCTACTTGAAGGGTCGCGGCCTCGAGGTGACGCTGCTGCTCTACCCTCGAAAGCCGGCCACCCTGACCGAGCAGGCCAAGGCCACCACGCTCGCCGAGTTCTCGGCGCGCATGCGTGCGTACGCGGGTCGCCAGGGCCTGCGCTTCGTCGACTGGACCACGCGGCACCCGCTGACCGACGACGACTTCGCCGACGACTTCGATCACATCCTGCCCGACGGCAACGAGCGCCTGGCGGCCTGGGCGCTCGAGGGTGACCTCGCCTTCCTGCTGCGACCGGTCGGAGGTTCACGATGAGCCTCGCCGGCCTCGAGATGCTCTTCTTCCTGCCCGTCGTGCTGGCCCTCTACTGGCTGGGCCCGCGCCGCGCGGGGTGGCAGAACGGGGTGCTGCTGCTCGCGAGCGCCGTGTTCTATGTCACGTGGAACCCGCGCCTGCTGGCCGTGCTGGCGGCCGCCATCGCCCTGTCGTTCGGCGCCGGGGCCTGGCTGGGGGCGCTCTCGACCGAGGGCCTCGATGACGCCGCCGCGGCGGTCGTGCGCCGGAAGCGCAAGCGCGTGCTGGTGCTGGCCGTCACGGCCCAACTGGGGCTGCTCGGCGTGTTCAAGTACGCGGGCTTCTTCGCGGGGTCGCTGAACGCGCTGCTCGCGAGCGTGGGCGTGCCCGACGCGCTGCCCATCCTCAAGCTGGCGCTGCCCCTCGGCATCTCGTACACCACGCTCGTGCAGGTGGGTTACCTGCTCGAGGTCTACTGGGAGCGCGCGCCGGCCTGCCGCGATCCTCTCGCCTACGGCGTGTTCGTGGGCTTCTTCCCGCAGCTGCTGGCCGGGCCCATCGTGCGGGCCCGGGCCCTCCTGCCCCAGTACGGGCTGGCGCGGCGCCTCACGGCCGACGACGTGGCGGCGGGCGCGGCGGCCATCCTGCTGGGCTTCACGTTGAAGGCCTTCGTGGCCGACTGGCTGGCGCCGCGCGTGGTCGACCCGGTCTTCGCCGCGCCGGCCGGCTTCACCACGGGCGTGCTGTGGACGTCGCTCCTCGGCTATGCGGCGCAGCTCTTCTCGGACTTCGCGGGCTACTCGCTGATGGCGCTCGGCACGGGCAAGCTGTTCGGCCTGACGCTCCCCGACAACTTCCGACACCCCTTCCTCTCGAAGAGCCTGGCCGAGCTCTGGCGGCGCTGGCACATCAGCCTGAACACCTGGCTCTTCGACTACCTGTTCGCGCCGCTCACCACGGGCCGCTCGTGGTTCCGCGGGCGCACGGGAGCGGGCTTCCTGGTCGTCTTCCTGGTCTCGGGCCTCTGGCACGGGGCCACCTGGACGTTCGTGCTCTGGGGCCTGGCGCACGGCGTGGCCCTGGCCGGGCACCACGCCTACGACCAGTGGTACAAGGGCCGCTGCCGCAAGGATCGGCGCTGGGTGACGGCGCGCAGGTCGCTGCCCTACGCGCTGGCGTCGTGGTTCGTGACGCAGCTCTTCTTCGTGCTCACGCTCGTGCCCTTCCGCGCTCCGAGCCTCGCCGCCACCGTCGACTTCCTGGCGGGGCTGGTCGGCTTCGCGGGTGACGGACGGCTGGTCGAGCGCTTCGGCTTGCAGGCGGCCGCCTGCGTGCTCTTCTTCGTGGGCTACCATCTGCTCGAGATCGGGCCCGGCCCCGCCTGGAAGGCGCGCTTCCTGGCGCTGCCGGCCCCGCTGCGCGGCGTGGCCTACGGCCTCGCGCTGGCCTTCCTGTTCATCTACGTGCCGCTTGGCGCCAGCACGTTCATCTACGCCCAGTTCTAGGAGGCCTCCATGACCCGCCCCGACATGCGCCAGATGCTGCTCGACTGGCTCGACGACAACTACCACTTCGGCGACGCGGCCACGCTCATCCCGAACGACGACGCCTCGTTCCTCGACAACGGCGTGCTCGACAGCCTGGGCTTCGTGGCGCTCATCCTGGTGCTCGAGGACCGCTTCCACCTGACCATCGACCGCAAGAGCCTGAACCGCGAGAACTTCGACAGCCTGAACAAGATCCTCGACTTCGTGATCGCCCGCGTGGGAGACGCGCCGTGAACGCCGACGAGGCGCCGGTCTTCCGGCCCTCGCCCGAGGCGGCGGCGCGCTCGCAACTGGCGAGCTTCGTCGCGTTCTGCGCGGCCGAGACCGGCCCGGGCCTCGACCCCCACGCCTTCTCGCGCTGGGCCGCGGTGCACTGGCGCGACTTCTGGCGGTTGTTCGTGGCCTGGGCGCGCCCCGACGTGGAGGGCAGCCCCGCGCCCGTGTGCGAGGGCGACGCCGTCGAGACGGCCCGCTTCTTCCCGAACCTCCGCCTGTCGTACACGGGCAACCTGCTCCGGGCCGTGGAGCCCTCCTGGGACGAAGCCGTGGCGCTGATCGCGCGCGACGAGACCGGCCGACGGGTCTCGTGGACGCGGCGCGCGCTCCGGGCGCGGGTCGAGGCCACGGCGCGCTCGCTGGCGGCGCTGGGTGTCGGGGTCGGCGATCGCGTGGCCGCCATCGCCCGCAACGACGACGCCGCGATCGTGGCCTGCCTGGCGGCCACGGGCCTGGGCGCCACGTGGTCGTCGATCGGCCCCGACCAGGGCCCCGAGTCGGTGCTGGCCCGGTTCGGCCAGCTCGAGCCGAGCCTGCTGTTCGTGGTGGGCTCGCACCCCTACCAGGGCACCTCCCGATCGCTCGGCGAGCGCTTGACCACGGTGCTCGACGGGTTGCCGACGGTGCGCACGGTCGTGTCGCTCGACGGCAACGTCGCCGCGCTGGCGGGCTCGGGCCGCGCCGTGCACACGCTGGCCGAGCTGGAAGGGCAGGGCGCCTCGGCCGAGCCCTTCCCGTGGCCCCGCCTGCCCTTCGACCACCCGCTCTTCGTGATGTTCTCGTCCGGCACCACCGGCGCGCCCAAGTGCATCGTTCACGGGGTCGGCGGCACGCTGCTCGAGCACCTGAAGGAGCAGCGCCTGCACTCGGACTTCACGGCCGGCGACCGCCTGCTCTTCACCACGTCGTGCGGCTGGATGATGTGGAACTGGCAGCTGTCGGCGCTGTCGTGTGGCACGACCGTCGTGGCCTACGACGGCTCGCCCACCTATCCCGCGCCCGACGCCCTGTGGTGCGTGG
>CAZBRS010000017.1:6009-29928 GCA_964494475.1 uncultured Myxococcales bacterium
GTGGCCTACGACGGCTCGCCCACCTATCCCGCGCCCGACGCCCTGTGGTGCGTGGTGTCCCGCGACGACGTCACGGTCTTCGGCACGAGCCCGGCCTACCTGCAGTACTGCCACGACGCGGGCCTGGTGCCGCGCGAGGAGCACGACCTCTCGCGGCTCCGCGCCGTGCAGTCGACGGGCTCGGTGCTGGGCGGCCGGCAGTTCGACTGGGTGGCCGCCAACGTGGGCGAGTTGCCCTTGCAGTCCATCTCGGGGGGCACCGACGTGATCGGTTGCTTCGTGCTCGGGAACCCGCTAACCCCGGTGTGGCGCGGCGAATCGCAGGACACGAGCCTGGGGCTCGACGTGCGCTCGCTCCTGCCCGACGGCACCCTCGGCGAGCCCCGGCGGGCCGACGCCGACGACGCGGTGGGCGAGCTCGTGTGCGCGAACCCCTTCCCCTCGCGACCGGTGGCCTTCTTCAACGACCCGGGGGGCGAGCGGTACCACGCCGCCTACTTCGCGGCCAACCCCGGCCTCTGGACCCACGGCGACTTCGTGGTGCTCACCCGCCACGGCGGCGCGCGCATCCTCGGCCGCAGCGACGGCGTCATGAACATCCGCGGCGTGCGCGTCGGCCCCGCCGAGATCTACGCCATCCTCCACGACGTGGACGAGGTCCGCCAGGCCATGGCCCTGGAGCAGCAGGCCGAGGGCGAGATCGGCGGCACGCGCCTGGTGCTGCTCGTGGTGCTGAAGCAGGGGAACGAGCTCGACCGACCGCTCACGCTGCGGATCAAGAAGGAGCTGTCGCGCCGCGCCTCGATGGTGCACGTGCCGGCCGCGATCGTGGCCGTGGACGAGTTGCCCACCACCCACAGCGGCAAGCTGTCGGAGCGCGCGGCCCGTGACGCCATCAACGGCCGGCAGGTGGTCAACCGGGCGGCCCTGCGGAACCCCGCCAGCCTCGACGTCCTGAGGGCGCACCCCGAGCTCGGCGGGCGCGTGGGGCCGCGCCGCGCCTGATCAGCCGCCCCGGTTCGCCTCGCCCTCCGCCACCTCGTCGACCTCGTCGCCGTCGAGGGTGCAGAGCAGGCTGGTCTTCGAGGGGGGCGTGGCGCCGACGCCGGGGCGGCCGTTGGCGCGGGCCGTGACGTCGCGGATCACCAGGCTGGCCAGGCACATCCCGAACGTGGCGGTCACGGTCACCATCGAGCCGTTGATCGGCGTGCCGAGCGCCCCGAGCTGAGGCTCGTCGGCGTTCGGGAGCAGCTCGGGGCTGTAGACCACCTGGAAGTCGCCCGTCTGGTCGTGGTGGCGCAGGCGCTTGCGGATGCGGCGGGCCAGGGGGCACTCGCGCGACTCCCAGATGGAGGCCACGCGCACCAGGGTGGGGTCGAGCTTGGCCGACGCGCCGAGCGACGAGTAGAGGGTGCAGCCGAGCTGCTGCGCCAGCAGGATCAGGCCCAGCTTGGGGCTCAGCGAGTCGATGGCGTCGAGCACGTAGTCGTACGTCTCGAGCGCGAAGGTGCCGCGCGTGGTGGCGTCGAAGGGCTCGCGGCGGACGTCGAGGTGTACGCCGGGGTGGATGCTCGCGAGGCGCGCGGCGAGCTCGTCGGCCTTGAAGCACCCCACGCTCGCGGGCAGCGCCTGCACCTGGCGGTTCACGTTGCTGAGGCCCACCGCGTCGGCGTCGACCAGGGTCAGGTGGCCGACGCCGCTGCGCACCAGGGCCTCGGCGCACCAGCTGCCCACGCCGCCCAGCCCGAACAGGATCACGCGCGTGTCGGCCAGGCGCCGCATGGCCGCGGGCCCCACGAGCAGCCGGGAGCGCTGGAAGAGGTCGGACGTCATGCGGCCGACTGTAACGGCTCGCGGGAGGCGATCGCAATGATAACGATTGACGAGCCCGGGCCCCGTGAGTAATTTCTTCGCGCTCGTCGTGGTGGGGTAGCTCAGATGGTTAGAGCGGTGGATTCATAACCCACAGGTCGGGGGTTCAATCCCCCCCCCCACCACCCATCCTCGAAAGGTCGGTCATGCACCTCGACGTCGCCTCGGGGCTCCTCGACGCAGGCCTGGGGGCGGCGGCCGTCGTCGTCCGCGGCCTCCTGAGCCCCCCTGTCTCGCGCGAGCTCCTCGCCTACCGCAAGCGCACCGCCGAGCGCCTGGCTGCGCACCTGAAGAACCGCTCGGTGGCCTCTCACCCGGCCGTGGTCGAGTACCGCGCGGCCTACGGCGCGCTCGGCCTCGCCGACCTCCCGTCCATGCCCGAGAAGGTGCTGGCGCACGTGCGCCGCAACCGCGACGTGGCCTCCAGCGGCGCGCTCGGCGACTGCGCCAGCCTGGTGGCGGCGCGCACGCTGGTGGGGGTGGCGGTCCGCGACCTCGCGCACCTGCCCGGCGGCGTCTCGTTCACCAAGGCCGACGAGACCCTGGGCCTGGCGCCCTCCGACGTCACGCCTGCCACGCGCGACGTGGTGTTCCTGCTGCACGCCAACCGCGTGGTCGGCCCGGTGGGGCTGCTCGAAGCGGCCTGGCTGCTGGTCGAGATGGTCGAGCGCTTCTGCGGTGCCCGGGGCGAGGTTCGCGGCGAGATCGCGGGCTTCGCGTGGCCCGGCGCCGGCGGCGCGGCGCCCGAGGTCGACGTGCCGCTGCCGACCGTGGGCATCCAGGCCTTCCAGCGCCTCTCGCTGCTGAAGGGCACGGTGTCGAGCGTGCGCCCGCTGGCCGGGCTGCCCGAGCTCTCGATCGTCACGCTGGCGGCCGGTGAGCCGGTCGAGGCGCTCGCCCCCACAGCGGCGTTGCCCGCCGGGCTGGCCGGTCGCGCCGCCGTCGCGGCCACGGGGCTCCACCCCCTCGCCCTCGACGGGCAGCGCTACGCGGCGTGCCTGCTGTTCACGCGCACGCCGGGCGGCCGACGGGCCGTGCAGGTCGACGCGCCCATCCCCGACGGAAAGCGGCTCGTCTGACATGAAGAAGCTGCTCATCACCAGCGCGCTGCCCTACGCCAACGGGTCCATCCACCTGGGCCACCTGGTCGAGTACGTGCAGACCGACATCTGGGCGCGCTACTGGCGCCTGCGCGGCCGCGACGTGGCCTACGTGTGCGCCGACGACACCCACGGCACGCCCATCATGATGCGCGCCAAGGCCGAGGGCATCGCGCCCGAGCAGCTCATCGAGCGGGTGGCCAAGGAGCACGCGCGCGACTTCGCGGCGTTCGACGTGCACTTCGACAACTACTACAGCACCCACTCGCCCGAGAACCGCGCCTTCTCGTCCGAGATCTACCTGGCCCTGAAGGCCGCGGGCCACATCGACGAGCGCGACATCGAGCAGGCGTACTGTCCCTCGTGCCAGATGTTCCTGCCCGATCGCTTCATCAAGGGCACGTGCCCGCGCTGCCGCGCCGAGGACCAGTACGGCGACTCGTGCGAGGCCTGCGCGGCCACCTACGGCTCGCGCGATCTGGTCGAGCCCTACTGCGCCGAGTGCGGCGCCGCGCCCGTGTGGCGCACGTCGCGGCACCTGTTCTTCCGCCTGGCCGACTTCGCCGCGCCGCTGCAGGCCTGGCTGCGGGGCGGCCACGTGCAGGACGAGGTCGCCAACAAGCTGCAGGAGTGGTTCGTCACGGGCCTGCAAGACTGGGACATCTCGCGCGACGCGCCCTACTTCGGCTTCGAGATCCCGGGCCAGGTGGGCAAGTACTTCTACGTATGGCTCGACGCGCCCGTCGGCTACATGGCCTCGACCCTCGACTGGTGCCGCCGCGTGGGCCGCGACGTCGACGACTACTGGCGCCGCGACGACGCCGAGGTCTTCCACTTCATCGGCAAGGACATCATCTACTTCCACGCGCTGTTCTGGCCGGCCATGCTCCTCGGCTCGGGCTTCCGCACGCCCACGGGCCTCTGCGTGCACGGCTTCCTCACGGTCAACGGCCAGAAGATGTCGAAGAGCCGCGGCACCTTCGTGACGGCCGAGACCTACGTGCAGCACCTCGACCCGCAGTACCTGCGCTACTACTTCGCGTCGAAGCTCAGCCCGCGCGTCGAGGACATCGATCTGGCCCTCGACGACTTCGTGAACCGCGTCAACAGCGACCTGGTGGGCAAGTTCGCGAACATCCCCAGCCGCGTGCTGGCGTTCGTGCACAGCACCCTGGGCGGCCGCCTGGGGCGCCTCGACGCCGAGGGGCGGGCGCTGGTCGCGGGCGTGCGCGGGCAGGCCGATCGCGTGGCCGAGCTCTACGAGCAGCGCCAGTTCGGCGAGGTCGCGCGCCTGCTGGGCGAGCAGTGCGGCGAGATCAACCGCTACCTGCAGGACGTGAAGCCCTGGACGCTGAAGGGCGACGACCTGGCCCAGGCCTCGGCGGCCTGCACGGCGGCGCTGAACGCCTTCCGCGTGGTGGCCACCTACCTCGCGCCCATCCTGCCCCGCTTCGCCGAGGCCACGGCCCGCATGCTGGGCACGCCCGCGCTCGACTGGTCCAACCTCGACCTCGTGCTCGAGGACACGCCGGTCGCGACCTACGAGCGGCTGGCCCAGCGCCTCGAGCGCAAGCAGGTCGACGCCATGATCGCCGCCTCGGCCGTGTCGGTGCCCTCCGACGACGCCGTCGAGGTGCCCCCCCTCTCGCTCGATGCGCTGGTCGACTGCGCGTTCGCGCCCATGACCGTGACCGCGGCCGTGCCGCTCACCGACACGACCAAGCTGGTCGAGCTCACCCTCGACGAAGGCGGCCGCGAGCGCAAGGTGCTGGCGGGCATCGGCCACGCCGCCGCCCTGCCCGAGAGCGGGCTGCTGGGGCGTCAGGTGCTGGTGCTCGCGAACCTCGAGCCCAAGGTCATCCGGGGGCACGAGTCGCGTGGCATGGTGCTGGCGGCCGAGGTCGACGGGGCGGCCGTCCCTTGCAAGCTGACCCGCGAGGCCTGATCGGGATCAGAGCTCGTCCGAGGCGTCGGCGCCCTTCTCCTTGCGCTCCACGGCCGACTTGATCTTGGCGATGAGCGCCGGGAAGCCGTCGTCCTTCAGGATGCGCCGGAACTGCGCGCGGTAGTTGCGCGCCAGGCTGACCTCGTCGATGACCAGGTCGTAGACCCACCAGCTGTTGTCCATCCTGCGGAGGAAGCGGTAGTCGACGTCGACGGCCGACTTCTCGAAGGCGATGGTGGTGGCCACCTGGGCGCGGCCTTCGGCGAATTCGGTCGGCTGACGGTACGTGATCTTCAGATCCTGGCGCGGCTTGAAGTGGCGGGCGTAGGTGGCCTGGATCAGGCGCTTGAAGTTCAGCACGAACTCGGTGCGCTCGGCGACGGTCAACCCCTCCCAGGCGGCCTTGATGGTCTCGGCCGAGAAGGCGTCGAAGTCGACGAACTCGAGCGTGAGGGCCTTCACCTGCTCGCGCAGCTGGGCCTCGTCGGTCGTGCTCTGGCCCAGCGTCTGGATCTGCGCGTAGCGCGCCTCGATGACCTGCCGGGGGTCGTCGGTGGTCTGGACGACCGGAGCGGCGGGGCCGGGGTTGGCCGCGAGCGCGACGGGCAGGCTGCAGGCGATCGTGAGCGCCAGGGTGAAGCGGGTCATGGGGGTCATCATCTTTTTCTCCTCGCCAGCCGAACGCGAACATCGGTTCGACGCGTCGGCCGCCGGGGTATTCAATACCAGCGCCGGCTGGCGGTCGCAAGCCAGGGCGCGCGGGACCCTTGCAAAGCCACGCCCGCTGTGCGACACCCATCGGGACCAGAACCTGGAGGAGCCCCGATGCACCTGGCGCGCCTGCTCACGTTCGTGGCCCTGGCGGCCGTGGCCTGCACCTGCCCGTGCTCTACCGACGAAGGCGGCGCCCCGCCCGCGGGGGTGGCCGCGAAGGCGCCGGCCTCCGCCGACGCCCTGGCGGCCGAGCCCACGGTCGACGACGCCGTGGCGTTCGTGAAGGCGGCCGAAGCCGAGCTGCTCGACGCCTGGATCTTCAACGATCGCACGGCGTGGGTGAACGCGACCTACCTCACCGACGACACCGATCTGCTGTCCGCCAAGGCCGCCGAGCGCGTCATGGAGGTGGTGGGGCGTCGCGCCGCGGAGGCGACGAAGTTCAAGGACCTGGCGCTGCCCCCCGACGTGGCGCGCAAGCTGCTGTTGCTCCGCGTGAGCACGTCGCTGCCGGCGCCCGCCGACCCCGCGAAGCGCACCGAGCTGTCGAGCCTGGCCACCCAGATGCAGAGCACCTACGGCAAGGGCAAGTACTGCTCCGAGAAGCGCGGAGGGGCCTGCCTGACCATCGACGAGCTGGGCCCCCTGCTCGCGAAGAGCCGCGACGCCGACCTGCAGCTCGACCTGTGGACCGGTTGGCACAAGGTGTCGCCGCCCATGAAGCCCCTGTACCAGCGCTACGTCGAGCTCGGCAACGAAGGCGCCCGCGAGCTGGGGTTCGCCGATCTGGGCGCGCTCTGGAGGTCGGGCTACGACATGTCCCCCGAGGCCTTCGAGGCCGAGACGCTGCGCCTGTACGAGCAGTTGAAGCCCTTCTACGAGCAGCTGCACTGCTATGTGCGCGCGAAGCTGGGCGAGGTCTACGGCACCGACAAGGTGCCCCCGACCGGGCCCCTCCCCGCGCACCTGCTCGGCAACATGTGGGCCCAGGAGTGGGGCGGGCTGTTCGACCTGATGGCCCCCGAGAAGGCCGACACCAAGGCCTTCGATCTCGACGCCGCCCTGGCCGCGAAGAAGGTCGACGAGGTGGGCATGACGAAGATCGCCGAGGCGTTCTTCTCGAGCCTCGGCATCGCTCCCCTGCCCGAGACGTTCTGGCAGCGCAGCATGTTCACCCGGCCCCGCGATCGCGAGGTGGTGTGCCACGCCAGCGCCTGGGACATCGACTGGGTCGACGACGTGCGCATCAAGATGTGCATCCGCATCAACGAAGACGACTTCGTGACCATCCACCACGAGCTCGGCCACAACTACTACCAGCGCGCCTACGGCCACCTCGATCCGCTGTTCCGCAACAGCGCCAACGACGGCTTCCACGAGGCCCTGGGCGACACCATCTCGCTGTCGGTCAACGCCGCCTACCTGAAGCAGATCGGCATGATCGACGCGCTGCCGCCCGACAGCCTGAACCCCCTCATGAAGCGCGCCCTCGAGAAGATCGCCTTCCTGCCCTTCGGGCTGCTCATCGACCGTTGGCGCTGGGACGTGTTCTCGGGCAAGACCCCGCCCGAGCGCTACAACGAGGCGTGGTGGCAGCTTCGCAAGCAGTTCCAGGGCGTGGCCCCCGCGGTGGAGCGCACCGAGGCCGACTTCGACCCCGGCGCCAAGTACCACGTGCCGGCCAACGTGCCCTACACGCGCTACTTCCTGGCCGCCATCCTGCAGTTCCAGTTCCACCGCGCGCTCTGCAAGCAGATCGGCCACCAGGGTCCGCTGCACACCTGCTCGATCTACGCGAACAAGGACGCCGGCAAGCGCATCGACGACATGATGAAGCTCGGCCTGCAGAAGCCCTGGCCCGAGGCCCTGGCCGCCCTCTCGGGCGAGACGCAGATGGACGCCACCGCCATCCTCGACTACTTCGCGCCGCTGAACGACTGGCTGAAGAAGCAGAACGAGGGCCGCCAGTGCGGCTGGTAGCGGCGCGACGATTTTCGGGAGTCGTAGCTCAGGGGGTCTGAACGAAGCCGAGCTTCCATCCCTCGGCGCTGAACCAGAAGAACCACTCGGTGCCCGCGGCCGTGGCCAGGGTGGCGCGCGGGTTCTCGACGACGACCGAGCCGAGGTTGGTCCAGTCGAGGATGTCGGCCCGAGGATCGGCCGCCGAGAAGAGCAGCCCGGCCAGCAGGTCGACGCGCTCGTGGTAGGGGCTGGTGGGGTCGATCAGCGCCTGAAGGTCGGTGGTGGCCGCCTCCATGGCGGTCGCGTCTCCATCCTCGAAGGCCGCGCGGCCGGCCTCGATGACCGGCGCGAGGCTCGCGAACAGGGCCTGCAGCGCGGCCACGTCGGCGCCGGTGCTCGTGCAGAGGCCCGTGGCGGGGTCGCACGTCTCTCCGGCCTGGCAGGAGGCGGCCGAGCAGGCGTCCTCGACGCACTCCCACTTCTCCTTGTCCCACACGTGGCCGTCGTCCTTGCACTGGCGCGGCGTGCCCAGCTTCTTGCCGAGCTTCTGCTCCAGCTCGCCGCGGTTCTCGGTCAGGGTCTCGAGGTTGTCGAACATCACGCCGTAGGCGTGCTCGCGGAACAGGCCCTCGTTGACGGCGAACAGGTCGCTGCGGTCGGTGACGGTGTAGGTGACCAGCTTCACGCGCATCTGCTCGGCCGTCGAGAACACGCAGCGATCGATGTCGCTGTAGCGCATCAGCATGTAGTCGAAGCCCATGTTCACGGTGGCCAGGGGCACGGTGGCGTCCTGGCCGTCGTAGGCAATGTGGATGCGCGGCTCGGGGAAGCGCGTCTTCAGCTCGTACAGCGCGCGCAGGTTGAAGCTGGTCACGATCACCTGGTCGTAGGCTACGAGGTCCCGCACCAGCCCTCCCACCGTCTCGGCGGCGAGCTGGGCCTGGCCGTCGTCGCACTTGATCTCGACGAAGACCTTGCGGTAGCCGAGCAGCTTCGGGAGCAGCTCGTCGAGGCGGGGGATGGCCAGATCGCCGTCGAGGCGGCAGGCCGAGATCTGCGCCCAGGTCATCCCGCGCACGTCGGTCACGCAGTCGGTGGTGCGGGCCAGCGAGTAGTCGTGCATCACGACGGGCACGCCGTCGGCGCTCATGATCACGTCGAGCTCCACCGAGTTCGCGCCGTAGTCGGCGGCCACCAGCAGGGCCTCTTCGGAGTTCTCGACGAAGTCGCGCGTGGCGCCACGGTGCGCGATGATGAGCTTCTGCCCCTGGGGCACCACGGTGAGCTCCACCGCCTCGCACACGTAGTCGGGGGCGATGGCGAGGGTCTCCTGGCAGGCCAGGACCAGCAGGAGGGCGGGGAAGGCCCGGGCGAGGGTGGTGATGGTCATGGGCCTCGATGCTCCCTTCGGCGGGCCTCGCGCCGAGGCCCTGTATTGCTCGAACACCGGCGGCACGGTAAGGTTCCGCGCGTGAATGTCGAGGAGGCAGGAGAACCTTCATGAACGAGCGTGGCGTTGCCTTCGCGCTGCCGTTGGATGAACGCGAGGCCGTGGTCGCGCTGCGGCGCGATCTGCACCGTCACCCCGAGCTCGCGTTCCACGAGGAGCGCACGGCCGGCGTGGT
The DNA here is from genome assembly GCA_964494475.1 of uncultured Myxococcales bacterium. Taxonomy (GTDB): domain Bacteria; phylum Myxococcota_A; class UBA9042; order CAZBRS01; family CAZBRS01; genus CAZBRS01. The sequence goes on from CAZBRS010000017.1 coordinate 15,228, forward strand.
CGAGCACGAGCTCAGCGCCGTCGGTCTGACCCCCGAGCGGATGGCGGGGACGGGCGTGGTGGCCCTGCTCGATTCGGGGCGGCCGGGGCGCACCGTGCTGCTGAGGGCCGATCTCGACGCGCTGCCCATTCAGGAGCAGGCCACCCACGGCTACGCTTCGTCGACCCCCGGCTGCATGCACGCCTGCGGGCACGACGGCCACACGGCCATGCTGCTGGCGGCCGCGCGTCGGCTGGTCGCGGGCCGCGACGCGTTGGTGGGGCGAGTGCTCTTCGTGTTCCAGCCGGCCGAGGAGGTGGGGCAGGGGCTCCGGGCCCTGCTCGACGCCGGGCTGCTGGACCGTTTTTCGCCCGACGTGGCCTTCGGCGTGCACCTCTGGAGCAGCGCGCCCTCCGGCGAGTGCTCCGTGCTGCCCGGAGCCGTGATGGCGGCGGCCGACGAGCTGCAGGTGCGCGTGCTGGGCCGCGGCGGCCACGGCGCCCTGCCGCACCAGGCGGCCGATCCCGTGGTCGCGGCGGCGCAGATGGTGCTGGCCCTGCAGACGGTCGTGTCGCGCACGGTCGATCCCATGGCCACCGCGGTGGTGAGCATCTGCAGCCTGCACGGGGGCAGCGCGCCCAACATCATCCCTTCCGAGGTGCGGTTCACGGGCACGGTGCGCACCTTCGAGCCCACCCTGCGCGCCGAGGTCCACGCGACCATCGGGCGGGTGCTGGCGGGGGTGGCCGCGGCCTCGGGCACCCGGGTCGAGCTCGAGGCCGTGCCCCACGTGCCGCCGGTGGTGAACGACCCGGGCGTCTCGGCCGCCGTCGAGGGCGCCGTGCGCGAGGTCGCGGGGCTCCGGGTGGCGGCGCCGGGCTGGCGCATCATGGCCAGCGAAGACATGGCCGAACTCCTGACCCGCGTGCCCGGGGCCTTCCTGTTCCTCGGCGCGGGCGACGCCGCTCGCGGCCTGACCGCGCCGCACCACCACCCCTCGTTCGACGTCGACGAGGCCGTGCTGCCCCTGGGCGCCGAGCTGCTCGCGCGGGTAGCCGCGAGATTGGCGCACGGCCCCGCGATGGGGTAGGCTTCCGCGCCATGGACGCTCGCCTCGAAGCCCTCTATTCCAGGGTCGACGCCTTCTTCGCCGCGGCCGTGCGGGCCGACCCCGGGGCCTTTGCGTGCCGGGCCGGCTGCGACGGTTGTTGCCGCCAGGACCTGACGATCTTCGGCGTCGAGGCGGTCGAGGTGCGATCCGCCTGGCGGTCGCTGCCCGCGAACGCGCGGGCTGCGGTGACCGCCCGGGCCCGACGGGGAGAGCCCTGCGTGTTTCGCGAGCCGGACACGGGCCTCTGCGGCATCTACGCGGCGCGTCCGCTCATCTGCCGAACGCACGGGCTGGCCGTGCTGGCGCTGCAGCAGCTCGACACGTGCCCCCTGAACTACCGTGACGGATGGCCCGCGCGGGAGCACGTGCTCGACCTCGAGCGCGTCAACGAGCCGCTGGCGCTGGTGAACCGCCTGGCGGGCTTCGACGGGTCGCGCGTCGCGCTCAGCACCCTGGTGCGGTAGGGACACGATGCATCGTGTCCCTTCGGCGCGACGATTCCACGACGTAGGAGGAGCATGCCGCGCGTTCGCGTGATCGTCGACCTCGAAGGCATCCTGCAGGGCGTGGGCTTCCGGCCCACGGTGCAGGTGCTGGCCGGGGAGGCCGGCCTGGGGGGCTGGGTCCAGAACCGCTCGGGCAGCGTGCGCCTGGCCCTGGAGGGGGCCGCGGCCGACGTCGACGCGTTCCTGGCTGCGTTCTCAGGCCGCCTGCCGCCCCGCGCCCGGCTCGAGCGCTCGACGGTCGTGGTCCGCGAGGCGTTGGCGCCTGACGCGGCCGTCGCCCCGTTCTGCATTCGCGAGAGCGACGGCGCCGACGCCGTGCGCGTCTCGATCCCCGCCGATCTGGCCCTCTGCACCGATTGCCGGCGCGAGGTGTTCGACCCGGCCAGCCGCTTCTTCGGCTACGCGTTCACCACGTGCACCAACTGCGGGCCGCGCTACACCGTGGTCGAGGGCATGCCGTACGATCGCGAGCGCACCAGCCTGGCGGCCTTCCCGCTCTGCCCGGCGTGCCGCGCCGAGTACACCGACGTGCGCGATCGGCGCTTCCACGCCGAGAGCATCGCGTGCCCGGTGTGCGGACCCCGCCTGGCCTGGCACGGCCCCGACGGGGCGGCGCTGCCCGGTGATCCGCTCCGCGAGGCGCGGGCGGCGCTGGCCGCGGGCGCGCTCGTGGCCGTGCGCGGGCTGGGGGGCTTCCTGCTCGCGTGCGACGCGTTCGACCGCGGGGCCCTGGCCCGGCTGCGCGAGCGCAAGCACCGGCCCGCCAAGCCCTTCGCGGTCATGGCCCGCGACGCCGCGGTCGCAGGGCGCTGGGGCCTCCTGTCCCCCGACGTCGAGGCCTTGCTCGCCGGCCCCGTGGCGCCCATCGCCATCGTCGACGTGCGGCCCGACGCCGAGGCGCGGGGGCTGCCCCTGGCCTCCCTGACGCCCGACGCCCCCACGCTCGGCGTCATGCTGCCGACCACTCCGTTGCACGCCCTCCTGGCCACGCCCCTGCCGGGCGACCCCACGCCCGCCTTCGACCTGCTGGTCATGACCAGCGGCAATCGGGGGGGCGAGCCCATCTGCGTGACCAACGTCGAAGCGTTCGACCGCCTGGCGGGCCTCGCCGACTTCTTCCTGGTGCACGACCGCGAGATCCGGCTGCGCAACGACGACTCGCTGGTGGCGTCGACCCCGCGGGGTCCCCAGGTGTGGCGGCGGGCCCGCGGCTACGCCCCCGAGAGCCTGCGCCTGCACCTCTCGCTCGCGCGGCGGGTGCTGGCCTTCGGCGCCGAGTTGAAGAACACCGTCGCCCTCGGCTGGGGTGACGAGGTGGTGCTCTCGCCGCACGTCGGTGACCTCGAGACACCCGAGGCCCTCGACGGCCTCGAGCAGGTCGTCGCGCGCTTCCCCGCGTATTTTCGCCAGCCGCCCCAGGTCGTGGCCGTGGATCTGCACCCCGACCTGCACGCGTCGCGCGTGGGGCGGCGCGTGGCCGGCGAGCTCGGCGTGCCGCTGATCGAGGTGCAGCACCACCACGCGCACGCCGCCGCTGCCCTGGCCGAGCACGGCCTCGACGCGGCGCTGGCGCTGGCCTTCGACGGTACGGGCCTGGGGACCGATGGGGCCATCTGGGGCGCCGAGCTGCTCCACGTGACGTTGACCGGCGACCGGTCAGCCGCCGGCTGCACCCGGCTCGGCACCTTCGAGGGTGTGCCCCTGCCAGGGGCCGACGCGGCCGTGCGCGAGCCCGCGCGGCAGGTCGTGGCGCGCTGGTGGGCCGCGGGGCTTCGCCCCCCCGAGGCCCGGCTCGCGGCCCTCGGGGTCCGTCCCAGCGAGGCCGAGCTGTGGCGCCTGCAGTGCGCGCGGGGGTTGAACGCGCCCATCACGCACGCGGCCGGTCGCCTGTTCGACGCGGCGGCCGTGCTGGTGGGCGTGGCGCCCCGGCGCATCAGCTACGAGGGTCAAGCCGCCATCCGGCTCGAGTCCCTGGCCCGGGGAGCGACCTCGCTTGACTCGGCGCCCGAAATCCCGTTCTCTACGCGGCGGGTGGGCGACGCCCTGCGGGTCGACTGGGGCGAGCTCTTTTCGGTCACGCTCGACGCACCCCCGGTCGAGCCGGCCGCGTGGGCGCTGGCTTTCCACCAGGCGGTCGCGCGCGCGGCGCTGGTGATGGCCGAGCACGGCCGGGCCGTCACGGGCAGCGACCGCGTGGCGTTGACGGGCGGCGTGTGGATGAACCGGCTGCTGGCCGGCCTGGCGCGCGTTCGGCTCGAGGCCGCCGGCTTCCGCGTGCTCGAGCACGCCCGCGTGCCGCCCAACGACGGGGGAGTGTCCCTGGGGCAGGCCGTCGTGGCGGGCCTCGTGGCCGATTCCGGGAGGTGAGCGCATGTGCCTGGCCGTTCCCATGAAGCTGATCGAGGTCACGCCCGACGGCGGACACGGCGTGGCCGATCTCGATGGGGCGCGCTACGACGTGAACCTCGACCTGCTCGAGGCGCCGCGGGTCGGCGACTTCGTCATCGTGCACGCGGGCTTCGCCATCGAGCGCCTCGACGCCGCCGAGGCCGACGCGCGCCTCTTGTTGTTCGAGCAGCTCGCGGCCACGCACCGCGGGGGTGCCGGGTGAAGTACCTCGAGGGCTTTCGCGACCCCGACGCCGCGCGATCGCTGACCGCGCGCCTCGCCGTCGCCGGTGCTCGCCTGGCCGACGCGGGTCGCCGGGCGCGCCTCATGGAGGTGTGCGGCACGCACACGATGGCCATCGCGCGCCACGGCATTCGCGATCTGCTGCCGCCCGCGGTCGACCTGATCAGCGGCCCCGGCTGCCCGGTGTGCGTGACCGACGCCGGCTACCTCGACGCCGCGATCGAGCTCGCGAAGGGCGGGGCGTTGCTGGCCACCTTCGGCGACCTGGTGCGCGTGCCGGGCAGCGCGTCGTCGCTGGCCGAGGCCCGCGGCGCCGGCGCCGCCGTCGAGGTGGTCTACTCGCCCGAGGGGGCCCTGGCGCTGGCCGAGCGCGAGCCCTCGCGGCAGGTGGTGTTCCTGGCCATCGGCTTCGAGACCACCGTGGCGCCCGCCGTGTGGCTGGTGAAGGCGGCCCTCGAGCGCGGGGTGCGGAACCTCTCGCTGCTCACGGCCTTCAAGCAGGTACCGCCCGCGCTCTCGGCGCTGGCCGATGACCCCGAGGTGCAGGTCGACGCCTTCCTCTGCCCCGCGCACGTCAGCGCCATCATCGGCTCCGAGGCCTATCGTCCCTTCGTCCTCAGCGGCCTGCCGTGCGTCGTCGCGGGCTTCGAGCCCCTCGACATCCTCGACGGCGTGGCCGAGCTCCTCGACCAACTCGTCGAGCGCTCGCCGCGCCTCGTGAATCGCTACGATCGCGTGGTGAAGCCCGAGGGCAACCCGCGCGCCCTGGCCCTCATGGCCCGGTACCTCGAGCCTGTCGACGCGTCGTGGCGGGGCCTCGGCGTGATCCCGGCGAGCGGCCTCGGCCTCCGCGAGGCCTACGCCGCCTTCGACGCGGCCCGCCGCCACGGCGTGGCGATCACGCCCGGCGCGACCCCGCGGGGCTGCCGCTGCGGCGACGTGCTGAAGGGCAAGCTGAAGCCGCCCGAGTGCCCGCTCTTCGGGCGAGCCTGTACGCCCCTGAAGCCGGTGGGCCCCTGCATGGTCAGCTCCGAGGGTTCGTGCGCGGCCTACTACAAATACGTCGCCCGGGGGGCCGCGCAATGAACGAAGAACGCATCCTGCTCGGCCACGGCGGAGGCGGGCGCCTGACCCGCGATCTCATCGCGCGCGAGATCGTGCCGCGCTTCGGCAAGGGACCCCTCGAGGGCCTGCCCGACGCCGCCACGCTGCCTCCGCTCGCGGGTCGCCCGGTCTTCACGACCGACGCCTTCGTGGTGCACCCCCTCGAGTTCCCGGGGGGCAACCTGGGGCACCTGGCGGTGCACGGCACGGTCAACGACCTGGCCGTCGCGGGGGCACGGCCGCGGTGGCTGTCGCTGGCGCTCATCCTCGAGGAGGGGCTCCCGCTCGCCGTGCTGCGCCGCGTGCTCGACGCGGTGAAGAGCGCGGCCGACGAGTGCGGGGTGGTCGTGGCCACGGGCGACACCAAGGTCGTGGCGCGCGGTCAGGCCGACGGGATGTACGCCATCTCGGCTGGGCTCGGCGAGGCGCTGCCCGGCTTCGAGTTATCGCCGTCGCGTGCGCGCGAGGGCGACGTGGTGCTGGCCAGCGGCACCCTGGGCGACCACGGCATGGCCGTGATGGCAGCGCGCGAGGGCATCGACATCGCCGGGGGGCCCGTGAGCGACACGGCGTCGGTGCACCGCCTGGTGGCCGCCCTCTCGCCGCACGCCGGCCAGGTGCGCTTCCTGCGCGACCCCACGCGCGGCGGCGCGGCGGCGGTGTTGAACGAGATCGTCGAGGGGCGCGAGGTGGGCCTGCGCCTGTTCGAGGATCGCCTGCCCTTCTCCACCGGCGCGCGCGCCATCGCCGAGGCCCTGGGGCTCGACCTCTTGCACGTGGCGTCCGAGGGGCGTGTACTGGCGGTGGTGGCGCCCGAGGTCGCCGACGCGACGTTGACCCTCTGGCGGGCGTTGCCCGAAGGGCGGGGAGCCGTCGCGCTGGGCCAGGTCACGCGCGACGCCGGGCGCGTGCTGCTGCAGACGGCCATCGGCGGTACGCGCCTCGTCGACGTGCCCCAGGGCGAACTGTTGCCGAGGATCTGCTGATGCACGAGTTGAGCATCGCCGTGGCGCTGGTTCGCCAGGTGCAACAGGTCGCGGCCCGCGAGAACGCCACGCGCGTCGCGCGGGTCGTGGTCGTGGTGGGGCGCCTGTCGGGGGTCGAGCCCGAGGCCCTGGAGTTCGCCTGGCCCTCGGCCGCCGAGGGCACCGTCGCCGCGCACGCCGAGTTGGTCATCGAGGCGCTCCCCATGACGCTGACGTGCCGCACCTGCGGGGTGAGGGCCGAGGCCAACGAGCCCTTCCCCATCTGCGACGCCTGCAGCTCGGTCGACGTCGACGTGGGCGATGCGCGCGCGCTGCGACTGAAGACCATCGACGTCGAATAGCAGGAGGCTCCGATCATGTGCAAGGACTGCGGCTGCGAAGAGGGCAACGCCCGCGCCTACTTCCAAGGGCACGACCACGAGCACGACCACGGCGACGAGGCCCACGTGCACGTGCACGTGCACGTGCACCTGCACGGCGCGGCCGTCGACCACGACCACTCCCAAGTGCACGTGCCCACGCACGACGAGCACGACCACGAGCACACCCACGAGCATCCGCACGCCCACGAGCATCGGCACACCCACGAGCATCCGCCCGCCCACGAGCATCCGCACGACCCAGCGCCCGCGGCGGCGCACGCCCGCACCGTGCAGGTCGAGGAGCGCGTGCTCGCGAAGAACGACGAGGCCGCGGCGGCGAACCGTGCCTGGCTGGCCGAGCGCGGCGTGCTGGCGGTGAACCTGATCTCGTCGCCCGGCTCGGGCAAGACCGAGCTCCTCGTGCAGACCCTGCAGCGCCTGCACGGGCGCCTGGCCTCTGCGGTGATCGTGGGCGACCAGCAGACCGACAACGACGCGCGCCGCCTGCAAGGGCACGGCGCGCCGGTTCGTCAGATCGAGACCGGGGCCGCGTGCCACCTGAACGCGAGCCAGGTGGGGGCCGTGCTGCCCGAGGTGGTGGGCGCGGGGGTGCGGCTGCTCTTCGTCGAGAACGTGGGCAACCTCGTGTGCCCGGCCGCCTTCGACCTGGGCGAGCGCTTCAAGATCGCCGTGCTCTCGGTCACCGAGGGCGAGGACAAGCCCCTCAAGTACCCGGTGCTCTTCTCGGACGCCCCCGTGGTGGTGGTCACCAAGGCCGATCTGTTGCCCCACCTCGACGTGAGCCTCGACGTCCTGCGCGCCAACCTGAAGCGCGTGCGCCCCGACGTCACGATCTTCGAGCTCTCGGCCAAGACCGGGCAGGGCCTGGACGTGTGGATCGAGTACCTCGAGAGCGTCGTCTCACGCGGGGCGTGACGACCGCGACCTCAGGCCAGCCCCTCGCCCGTGGTCGTCCCCACGAACTTGCCGTGACGCACCCCGCGCGCGCCGATGATCGAGTTGCCCATGCTCTCGATCGCGCGCGCCGAGCCACGCAGCAGGATGACCTCGAGGCAGTTGTGGGCGTCGAGGTGCACGTGCAGCGTCGAGACGACCGAGCGGTGGTTCTCGTGCTGGATGTCGGCGATGCGGTGGCCGAGGTCGTGCGAGTGGTGATCGTAGACGATGACCACGGCGGCCACGGCCTCGCGGTCGTCCTTGGCCCAGTCGTCCTGTACCAGGGCGTCGCGGATCAGGTCGCGGATGGCCTCGGAGCGGTTGGCCGCGCCGCGCGCCTCGATGAGTTGATCGAAGCGCTCGAGCAGCGCCTTCTCGAGCGAGATGCCGATGCGTTCCACCATGATGACCTCCGCGTGCGTCGCGCTACTCTATGGATTCGCGCGCGAGGGGTCAACGAATCGCGGGACCCGGCGACCCTGACCGCCCTTCACGTTGGAAAGCGCCGGGGCACGGAGCACGCGGGGTCGCTCGCCGCGGGGCTGCCGCCCCACGAGCTCACTCACAGTCGACGGCCGGGGCGATAGGGGACCCCGCAGTGGTCCCGGCCGCCGACTGAGCCCCCGCGTCGCTCAGCCCCCCGGCGCTCCGCGCCCCGTTGCGCGGGCGCGGCGCGGCGTGATAGCCTTCCGTCGTCTTTCTCTGCGAGGTCGCGATGCCCGGTCTGCTCGATCCGCTCTGCGTGCGCCACCGCACGCTGCGAAACCGCATCGTCATGCCGCCGCTGTGGTCGGGAAAGGCCGGCCCCGACGGGTTGGCCACCGACGCCCACGTCGCCTACCATCAGGTGCGCGCCGCCGCCGGGTGCGGCCTGGTCATCGTCGAGCATGCCTTCGTCGACGGGCGCGGTCGGCACACGCCGACGCAGCTGTCGCTGGCCAGCGACGCCGCGGTGCCCGGCCTCGCGCGCGTCGCGGCGGCCGTCCGGGCCGAGGGGGCGCTCGCGTGCGTCCAGTTGGCCCACGCCGGGTCGAAGGGCGACCCGGCGGTGTTGGGCCGTGCTCCCGTGGGCCCGTCGGCCGTGGCGCACCCCTACGCGCGCGAGCTCGGCGTGCCCGAGGCGCTCTCGCAGGACGAGATCGCCGACGTGGTCGAGGCCTTCGCTGCGGCCGCCCGCCGAGCCCGCGACGCGGGGTTCGACGCTGTCGAGGTCCACGCCGCCCACGGCTTCCTGCTGTCGCAGTTCCTGTCGCCCCTCACGAACTGGCGCGTCGATGCGTACGGCGGGCCGCTCGAGAACCGCGGTCGGCTGCACCTCGAGGTGCTCTGCGCCGTGCGCGAGGCCGTGGGCCCCGACCTGCTCGTGTTCCTGCGCCTCGGGGGCGCCGACGACACCCCCGGCGGGCTCTCGCTCGACGACACGTGCGCGCTGGCGCCGCGTCTGGTGGCCGCCGGGCTCGACGTGCTCGATGTCTCGGGGGGGCTGCAGGGCTCCCGGCCCGAGGGCCTCTCCGCGCCGTACTTCTTGCGCTTCTCCGGGCCCCTGCGGCGCGCCGCAGGCGTGCCCGTGATCGTCACGGGCGGCATCACGGAACCCCGGCAGGCCGACACGCTGGTGCGCGAGGGAGGGGCCGACCTGGTGGGGGTCGGGCGGGCCATGCTGGCCGAGCCCGATTGGGCGGCGCGGGCCCTGCGCGAGTTGGCCGCGTGAAGCGGGAGCAGACGATGGTCGGGCGATGGGACGTACGAAGGCTCTGGATCGTGGGGTGGGCCGTGGGCCTGCTGCTGGCCTGCGGAGGCGAGGAGGGCCAGCAGTCGACCCACCGCGCCTGCGACGAGGGCGAGGTCGTGCGCTGCGCCTGCCCCGACGGTGTCGACGGGCTGAAGCAGTGCGACGCGGCCACGGGCGAATTCGGCGACTGCCAGTGCGGGGGTGCGCCGCACGACGTCCTCGTCGGTGACGCCGCTCCGGACGGGCCGGGCGGGGGCGACGCAGCCCCCGAGGCGACGGACGTCCCCGACGCTCCCGACGGTGCCCCCGACGCTCCCGACGACGCCCCCTGCGTGCCTGCGTGCGGGGGCCGGACGTGCGGGCCCGATGGCTGCGGGGGCGCCTGCGGCGCTTGTGGCGACGGCCAGACCTGCCTCGAGGGGGGCTGCGCGTCGGGCACGTGCGGTGCGGCCAACCCGGCTCCCGCGGGCACGCTGCAGACCAGCGTGGCCCCCCTGTCGTTCGACACGGTGACCGCAGCGCTCGTGCACAAACGCGACGTCGACGCCTGGGAGGACGGCTGCCTGGTCAGCGTCGAGCTCACGTTCCTGCGCGGCAGCGGGTGCCGCCTCGTCGCGCGCTCCGGCGGGGCGTACGACGCCGACGGGCGGCTCGGCCTCCTCGACGTGGTCTTCGTGGCCGACTCGCAGTGCCCCGGGTTCGACGACGCCGACGAGGGCGAGTACCACGGCGGGTCCGCCGATCTCTCGGGGAGCCTGACGTCGGGCGTGACCACCATCCCCGGCGCCGACGTGACCGAGGCCTGCCTCTCGACGACCCTCGTGCTCGCGCTCGAGGGCACGCTCACGAGCACGTGGGGGGCGAAGGAGTTGGTCCTCGCCCCGACCACGCTCGAGGTGACGGGCGAGTTCGTCTCGACGGGCTCCTACGCCGTGTCGTGTCCCTGCGTGCCCGACTGCTCCGGTCGCGCGTGCGGCGACGATGGCTGCGGCGGTTCGTGCGGGGCGTGCGGGGGCCAGGACGCCTGCGTCACGGGCTCGTGCGTCTGCCAGCCGGCCTGCGCGGGCCGGGAGTGCGGCCCCGACGGCTGCGGGGCGACCTGCGGCTCGTGCGCCGCGGGCTATCTCTGCGGCCCCGACGGCGCCTGCGAGCTCGACTGCACGCCGCAGCCCGTGTCGCCGTGCACCGTGACCTTCCAGGTCCCCGTCACGCTCGAGGTGCCCCAGGACTACGTGTGGGTCACCGGCTCGTTCACCGGCTGGGCCGAGTCGCAGGAGGCGGGCGCGCTGGCGCTCCAACTCACGGCGGGCGAAGCGTGGCGCGCCGAGGTGGCCGTGCCCGCGGGACCGTACGAGTACAAGTACCTGGTCAAGTGGCCCGATACGCTGCAGCAATGGTGCGTGGTCGACGCCCTCGGCCAGTTCGAGTGCACCGGCTCGCCGAACCTGACCGGCGTGGCGGCCTGCGGCACCACCAACCCCTGCAATTGAACCCGAGGAGCCAGCCCATGGACACGACCCTTCGCTCCCTCCTGGTCGCGCTCGTCGCGTTCGTCGCCCTGCCCGCGTGCGGCGGAGGTGAAGGCGGCGTCGGGCCCGCTGACGACACCTCGGCCCAGCTCGATTGGAGCTCCCCGGACCAGGCCTCGGCCGACGCCGCTCCCGCCGACGCCGGACCCGACGCGTCGACGGACGCTCCCTCCGAGACCGGCACCGAACCCAGCCCCGAGCCTGCCATCGACGCGATCGTCGAGGTGGCCGACGACGGGCAGGTCGCCGACGGTCCGGGCCCCGGCGACGCCGAGGTCGGCGAGACGACGCCGGTCGCCGAGTGCGGCGACGAGGTCTGCGACTTCGGCGAGAACTGTGCGACCTGCCCCGGCGACTGCGGCGCGTGCCCCTGGTGCGGCGACGGCGACTGCCACGGCACCGAGAGCTGCGAGACCTGCCTCGCCGACTGCGGCGAGTGCGACCCCGTCTGCGGCGACGACGCCTGCACCGGTGACGAGACCTGCGCCGAGTGCCCCGCCGACTGTGACGAGTGCCCGGCCAGTTGCCCGAACGAGGACTGTGACGCCGGCGAAGACTGCCACACGTGCGCGGCCGACTGCGGCGCGTGCCCCACCTGCGGCGACGACGAGTGCAACGGCGACGAGGCCTGCGGAACGTGCGCCCTCGACTGCGGCGCGTGCCCCGCGTGCCCCGACGGCGCGTGCAACGGCGACGAGGACTGCGCCTCGTGCACCTACGACTGCGGGCCCTGCCAGCCCTGGTGCGGCGACACGACCTGCAACGGCGACGAAGACTGCGCGACGTGCCCCGGCGACTGCGGCGTGTGCTCGCTCGACTGCGGCGCCGGCGGCTGCACGCCCGGCGAGACCTGCGACAACTGTCCGGCTGACTGCGGGAGCTGCCCCTCCACGGTCTCGTTCACGCCCTACTGGACCGAGACGTTGAGCGGGCCCATCGTGGCCGGCCAGAAGCTCCGAATGCGCTACGACGGGAGCCGCCTGCCGAACTGCCGCGGCTGGAAGTACGGCTTCCCGGCCTGGAGCCTGCTGCTCTACTACTCGTTCGACCTGGCCGGGCCCTCGACCTACGTGCCCATGTTCGAGAAGAGCCCCGTGACCGGCGACCTGGAGCCCGTCGAGCCCGTGCTCGACGTGCCGGCCGGCGCCACCGACGTGTGGTTCTGGGCCACCAACAACGACGCGTTCGGGTGCTCCGAGTGGGACTCCGACTACGGCAAGAACTACCACTTCCCGGTGTTCGCCGCCGCCACCGTCAGCCAGGACGTCACGTGGGCGGGCCAGGTGAACTTCGTGCGCGTGACCGACGGCGGGTACGACCTGCTGGGCGACGTGGACCCCGCCTTCTACTGGGCCTCGATGGGGGGCTCCGAGGTGGCGACCTACGTGCAGATCGAGGTGTACGTGCCCGGCGTCACCGACCGCGCCTACGCCGATGACAACGTCACGCGCGAGGTCGCCAACACCGCGCTGCTGGCCTCGCGGCGCTCCGACGCCTACCCCGGCGGCCAGCCGGGGGCGGCCTTGAAGCTCCTGCCCCTCGAGTACCTGGCGCGCGCCGGCAACAACTTCGTGTACCGCTGGTTCCCCGCGTCGCTGACCTACAACGTCGACCCCCAGCACGTGCCCGACGGGGCCTACCGCTACCGCTACGAGGTGGCCACTGCGCAGGGGGCGGGCGTCACCGTCGTCGGCAAGCCGGGCGCCAACGACGAGTACCGCCTCATGGTCCTCGCCCAGACCACGGCGTGCGCGCTCTTTCCCTACAATCCCCCGGCCGGCTGGTGCCCCTGAGCCGTGCCCGTCAGCCCCCCTGGCTCGGCGCCGATGCGTTGAATCTTGAATCGAAACCGACTCGAGAATCTCGCACGTTCAGTCGAGGAAAAGCATTGACACCCTACGCCGGCTCCTGTAGACAGCGAACTATATTCGGCCCCTGGAAGGGCCGCACGAGGAGGAGCGCATGAAGTTGGTACGCGTGGTGTTCGGGGTGGCTGTGATCGGGTTGCTGGGCGCCTGTGGCGCCTCCAAGGGAGACCAGGGAGCGGCGGGCGCCGACGGCACGTCGTGCACCGTCACCGCCAACGACGACGGGACCGCCACCATCGCGTGCGCCGAGGGCACCACGGTGACGGTGGCCAATGGCGTCAAGGGCGACAAGGGCGACCCCGGCGACCCCGGCGATCCCGGCGAACCCGGCGAGCCCGGCGACAAGGGTGACAAGGGCGACGACGGCCTCGACGGCGCGTCGTGCACCATCGTCGACAACCTCGACGGCACGAAGACCATCACCTGCGGCGACACCACCGTTCAGGTGTTCGACGGCGCCGATGGCGACGACGGCGCCGACGGCGCGTCGTGCACGGTCGTCGACGACGGCCAGGGCACCAAGACCATCACCTGCGGCGACGACAGCGTCACCGTGACCGACGGCGCCAAGGGCGCCGATGGCGAAGACGGCGTCGACGGCGACGACGGCGTCGACGGCGATGACGGCGCGTCGTGCACCATCGTCGACAACCTCGACGGCACGAAGACCATCACCTGCGGCGCGACCAGCGTGACCGTGAAGGACGGCGCGAAGGGCGACAAGGGCGACGACGGCGCCGACGGCGACGACGGCACGTCGTGCACCGTGGTCGACAACACCAATGGCACCAAGACCATCACGTGCGGGGCGACCAGCGTCACCGTCAACGACGGCGCCGACGGCGCCGACGGCGACGACGGCACGTCGTGCACCGTGGTCGACAACCTCGACGGCACCAAGACCATCACCTGCGGCGTCACCACCGTGGTGGTCAACGACGGCGCCAAGGGCGAGAAGGGCGACTCGTGCACCGTCACCGACAACGGCAACGGCGTAAAGACCGTCACCTGCGAAGACGGCACCGAGGCCACCCTCAACGACGGCGACGACGGCGTGGGCTGCACCGTGGTCGACAACGGCGACGGCACCAAGACCATCACCTGCGCGAGTGGCAGCGTCACGGTCGCCGACGGCGCCACCGGACCCTCGGCCGCGTACGTCGTGAACATCGCCGCCGAGATCCCGGCGTCGTTGACCGCCTCGATCACCAGCATCACGATCGCCAGCCCGCCCGTGGTCAAGTTCACGGTCAAGGACAACTTCGGCCGCGGGGTGGTGGGTCTGAAGGCCGGCTCGACGGGCGGCAACCTGCGCTTCTCGCTCGCGAAGCTCGTAGCCGCCAACGCCGACACCGGCGAGCCCGCGGACTGGGACTCCTACACGCGCAGCAGCAGCGGCAGCCCCTCCTACGATCGCACAGGCCCGCTGGTCGACTACGGTACCGGCGCCTACCAGTACACTTTCGCGGCCGACGTGACCACCGTGGCGGCTGCTCCCTGGGATCCGAACGCCACGACGCGTCTTGCCATCCAGTTCACGGGCTCGACGGCGGCCGGCGCGGTGCCCTACCTCAACGCGACCACCGACTTCATCCCGGCCACCGGCGCGGCGCCCGATGCCGCCAACAACCATGTGGTCGTGACCACCGCGGCCTGCAACGAGTGCCACGATCAGATCACCGTGCACGGCTCGCGCGTCGAGGCCAAGTACTGCGTCATGTGCCACAACCCCGACCTGGGCGACGAGGCCGACATGGCCCACATGACCCACGCCATCCACGCGGCCCACAAGCGCCACGCCGACGGCGCGCCCGAGTACGAGCTCGGCGGCCACGCGTACGGCGAGGTCACCTACCCGCAGGCGCTCAATCACTGCAAGAAGTGCCACGACGGCGCGACCTCGGCCCAGGGCGACAACTGGAAGAACTTCCCGACC
>CAZBRS010000017.1:30028-73600 GCA_964494475.1 uncultured Myxococcales bacterium
ATCGTCTTCAAGATCGGCTGCACCAAGGACGGCGTGGTCTGCAACACCGCCGCGCTGCCCATCGACCTCGCGACCCTGCCCGGCGACGTCACCGGCGGCCCGAGCTTCCTCTTGACCCACATGTCGAACCCGGGCGACCCGCTCGTGACGTCGGGCGACTACGACAACCTGGGCTACACCCTGTCGGGCACGGCCAACACCAACACCCAGCCGCTCAGCGTGTCGCTCGCCAACCTGCGCGACGGCACCAAGGGCACCCTCTCCGCCCCCGACGCCAACGGCTACTACACCGCCACGCTCTCGGGCACCAACGCCTTCCCGGCCGGCTCGGTGATGCGCACCGTCGTGCTGCAGGGCTACTTCTCCCAGAAGGACGTCACCACCAAGGACTGGACCAGCCCCCCGACGGTCGTAGCCTCACTGGGTCGCCACACCGTGTCGGTACTGAAGACCGTGACCGGCGACGCCGGCCGTCGTACCGTCGTCGACAGCGCCAAGTGCGGCAACTGCCACGAGTGGTTCGAAGGCCACGGCGGCAACCGCGTGTACACCGCCGACATGTGCGCGGCGTGCCACGTGCCCGCGCTCACCTCCAGCGGCCGCCAGGCCGACCCCGCCACCGTGCAGGCCCGCCTGCTCACGGCCGGCGGCACCCAGTGGGACCTGGACCGCGACGGCGTGTGCGACCTCGACGCCGACGTGGCTCTGAGCGAAGACAAGAACGTCGACGGGCTCTGCGACGTGCGCGACGCCATGGTGGCCCGGGGTTACGACCCGGCGAACCCGCTGACCTTCCCCGAGGAGTCGCAGAACCTGAAGGACCTGATCCACGGCATCCACGGCGCGGCGGCACGCGGCGAGACCACCTTCGACTTCGTGCGCGACCGTGGCTCCAGCGGCGTGTTCTACTACGACTTCAGCGAGATCACGTACCCGCAGTACCAGCTCTCGAACTGCCTGGCCTGCCACAAGCCCGGCACCTTCGACCCCGAGTTGGTCGAGACCGCGGCCGACTCGGCGCAGATGGTCGCCGGCGCCAGCTACCCGGCCGACACGCGCACCGAGATCCTCGCCGCGCGGCGGACCACGCCGAACGCCAGCGACTTCGTGAGCACGCCCATCACGGCCACGTGCTCGGGCTGCCACACGAGCGAGCTCGCGGTCATGCACATGGAGCAGAACGGTGGCGTGTACGGCATGCGCCGCGACAGCATCACCGAGACCGAGACGTGCACGATCTGCCACGGCGTAGGCCGCCAGGCCGACGTCACCATGACGCACCCCGGTCTGTAGTTCCTCCCTCCGCTTTCCCCCTTGTCGACCCGCCCGCGACCGACTAAGACGGTAGCGAACCTTCGGGAGCTGCCATCATGGACGACAAGGTCTTCTGGGTCCCGTTCGACACCATGGAAGCCTTCATGCGCGACGTCTTCGTCGGCGTGGGGGTGCCGGCCGACGACGCGGCGGTCTGCGCCGAGATCCTCATCACGTCGGACAAGCGCGGCATCGACAGCCACGGCATCGGGCGCCTGAAGCCCATCTACATCGACCGCATCCGCGAGGGCATCCAGCACCCCGTCACGAACTTCGAGGTCGTGAAGGACGAAGGCGCCACCGCGGTCATCGACGGCCACGACGGGATGGGGCACGTGATCGGCAAGCGCGCCATGCAGATGGCCATCGACAAGGCCAAGCAGTACGGCCTGGGCATGACCGTGGTGCGCAACAGCACGCACTACGGCATCGCGGGGTACTTCTCGCTCATGGCCATCGAGAACGGCCAGATCGGCCTCACGGGCACCAACGCCCGGCCGTCGATCGCGCCCACCTTCGGCGTCGAGAACATGCTGGGCACGAACCCCCTGACGTTCGGCTGCCCCACCGACGAGGAGTTCCCCTTCGTCATCGACTGCGCGACCTCGGTCACGCAGCGCGGCAAGATCGAGGTGTACGCGCGCCTCGACAAGAAGATGCCCGAGGGCTGGGTCATCGGCAACGACGGCACCTCGCGCACCGACCCGCACCAGACGCTGAAGGACCTCGTCGCCGGCACCGCCGCGCTCACGCCCCTGGGCGGACTCGGCGAGACCACCGGCGGCTACAAGGGCTACGGCTACGCCACCATGGTCGAGATCCTGTCGGCCGCGCTGCAGAACGGCAGCTACCTGAAGACGCTGCTCGGCTACGAAGACGGCCAGAAGGTGCCCTACCACCTGGGGCACTGGTTCCTCGCGATCGACGTGGCGCACTTCGTTCCCCTGCCCATCTTCAAGGCCATCGCCGGCGACATCTGCCGGCAGCTCCGCGCGTCGCAGAAGGCCCCGGGCGCCGATCGCATCTGGACGGCGGGCGAGAAGGAGCACGACGCCTGGGTCTACCGCCAGGACAAGGGCGTGCCCGTGAACGCGCCGCTCGTGAAGGACTGCAACACCCTGCGCGCCGAGCTCGGGCTCACGAGCTACCGCTTCCCGTGGGATTGATCGTCAGCGCGTCGGTGCTCGTCCTGACGTTCGTCGTCGCGTACGGGTTGCCGGGGCGCCTGCTGGTCGATCTGCTGGTGCCCGACGCCGAGCCCGACGAGCGCTTCCCGTTCGCGTTGGCGCTCGGCCTGACGGTGGTCAACGTGACGGCCGTCCTGGTCGTGGGGGTGATCGGCCTGTTCCAGCCGGTGTACCTCGTCGGCCCGATCATGGGTGCCGTGGTCGGCGGGGTCCTGGTGGCGCTGGTGGCCCTTCGCCTGTGGCGACGAGGCCGCGACTTCCGGGGCTGGCTCCGTCGTCCCTCCCGCACCGAGCTCGCGCTCCTGGGGCTCACGGCGGCCGCCACCGCGGTCTTCCTGGTGCACTACGACAAGGATCTGCTGTGGGAAGAGTCGTGCATGGTGCGCGCCTCGTCGGCCGCGCACGCGAACCTGCTCGAGACCGAGCTGCTCGAGCTGAACGCCGGAGGCCACGCCCTCTCCAAGTACCAGCGCGATCCTCAGGCGGGGCAGGAGAAGGGCACCAACAACTTCCTGGCCTACAACCAGGGCGAGCCGCTCGGCCCCACCATCCTCCTGGCGCCTTTCCTGGCGCTCTTCGGGCAGTTCGGCTACCGCATGCTCTACGTGCTGCAGGCGCTGCTGCTCCCGTGGGCCGGCTTCCTGCTCGGTCGCCGACTCTTCGGTCGTCCGGCCGCCGGCTGGGCCACGGCCCTGCTCCTGACGTTCAGCCCTTACGCGCTCGCGGTGCGCACCTACGACGAGAACTTCTTCGCGTCGGCCTTCGGCGCGGTGGCGCTGCTCCTGCTGCTGCGCCCGAGGTTGCCGCTCGTGGCCGCGGCGGTCGTGCTCAGCTCGTACGTGGGCCTTCGCCAGCCGCTGGTGCTCATGCTGCCCTTCGTGCTCTGGTACCTGGCCCGGGTCTCCCCGCGGCCCGGCCGGGCCCTGGCGCTCTTCGTGGGCACGCTGGCCCTGGCCGGGTTGCCCTACCTCATCAAGCACACGCTCTTCGTGCTGGTGCAGCACGGCACGCTGTTCGAGGGCGCCTTCGAGCGACCGCAGGCGCCGCACTCGTTCCTGGGCCTGACGTTCGATCTTCCGGTGCTGCTCGGCTTTCCGTTCGTGCCCGAGCCGGCGCGCTCGCCCTACTCGGCGTACCCCACGCTGGTGGCCTTCCCGCTCGATCTGCTGCAGCGCTTCGGCTACGGGCTCGCCGCCCTGGTCCCCCTGGGACTGGTCCGGCTCTTCGGCGCCGATCGCCGCGCGACCTGGCTGCTCGTGGCCTGGGTGGCGCCGCTCCTGGCCCTCCTCATGGTGCAGTCGAACTGGGTCGAGCCCAACAAGATGGGCGTTCCGGCCACCGCGCTCGCGCCCATGGTGCTGGTCATCGTGGCCGGGGCCCTCGCGCTCCTCGATGGTGCGAGGCCGTGGGCCTCGAAGGCGGGCTGGGTGGCGCTCGGCGTGGCGCTGCCTCTGGCCTTCGTCGTGGGGGTGCGCGACTATCGGGCTCCGGTCGACGCGCGTGTCTTCGGCTACCCCTCCGAGCTGTACGACAAGATCTTCTCGCCGGGCACGGTCCGCGTGCTCGGTGAAGACCCCGCCTACGTCGACTGGGACCGGCAGCGCCTGCAGCCGGGCGTCCTCCCCGACTGGCACCTCGAGGCCTTCCACCCCGCGCTCCTGGCGCGCAGCGTGGCGCGCCTGGCCGACGCGATCGCGCGACCGGGCTTCGAGCACTACGACCGGGCCATGCCCGACGAGCTCGTGCAGACGGCGCTCGGTCAGGGCATGGTCGTGGGGCCGCTCCGGCTCATGCGCATGCTGCACGGCGGCCCGCGCCCGGCCGAGCGTCTCCGGCCGCTCGCCGAGGTGCCTGGGGGCGCCACCGTACCGGTGATCCTCGATCTCGGCGCGCCGCTCGTGGGATCCCCGCCCTTGAAGCTCGGAGAAGTCGACGGTCCCGTGGTGGTGCCCGGCGGGCCCGAGCCCGTCATCGTGACCGGGCTGCGCGTGCCGTGGGCCGACCACGAGGTGTCGCTCCTGGCCGCGCGCGACGACACGGGGGTCGTCTTCCTGTTCCTCATGCCGGGGCGCGCCGACCCGACCAGCGTCGGACGGCGCGTCGACGTAAGCGGGCGCAAGGACCTGCGCCTGGCTCTGCGCCTGGCCGAGGGTGATCGCGTTCGCCTGATCGACGTGCGGGTCATCCGGCCCGCGCGCTGGTACGCGCGCTGGGTCGTGGTGGGGGCTCACGACCTCTGGACGTCGCCGCCGCGCGCCCTGTCACCGAGCTGAAGGGGGACCGTCACGTCGAGCGCGCACGAGGTGCGCGATCGATCATGGCCAGCAGCTCCCGGCCGAGGTCGTCGAGATCGCGCGCCGACTCCGTCACCTGCCGGGCGGCTGCCTGGCTCTCGGTGGTGGCGGCCTCGATGGTGTGCATCGCGTCGTGGAAGCGCGCGAGCCTTTCGCGCTGCCGATCGCCGGCGCTGGTGGCTCGGGTCATGTCGGCCGCCGCCTCGGCGAGCACAGCCGTGAGCTTCAGGATGGTGGCATCGGCGCTGGCGAGCGCCAGCACGGCGCCGTCGACGCGCGCGCGGGTGTCGGCCGTGGCCGTGCCGACCTCGCGCGTGGCGAGTTCGATCCCGTGCAACACCTGCCCAACTCGAGCCGTCGTCTCCTTGGATTGCGCGGCCAGCGCGCGGATCTCGGCCGCGACCACCCCGAACGTGCCGCCGCTCTCCCCGGCGTGGACGGCCTCGATCGAGGCATTCAGGGCGACGACGGCCGTGCGGTCGGCGATGTCGTTCACGACGGCCATGACGTCGGCCACGGACCGGACGTGTTCGGCCATCCCCTGCAGCGTGGCGGCCGTGTCCGCCAGCCTGTCGCGGGCAGCCTCGGCCTCGCGGGACGTGCTCGCGAGCGTCTGCCGACCCTGGTCGCCCATGGCTTCGCTCTCCAGCGCCCTGTCGGCGACGAACTTCACCTCGGCCGACGCGCGCGCTGCGATCTTCCGCAACTCGTCGACCGCGTCGGTCGATTCGGCGACCGCGCGGACCTGCTCGCCGTGGCTCTGGACCTGCTGCCGCGTGGCGGCCAACAGCTCGGCGCTGGTGGCGGCGAGCCGGTGCGCGACCTGCCGGAGGGAGCCCGTGATGCCGCGCGTCAGCCACGCGGCCAGTCCCAGGCCGAACAGCAACGCGACGATCAGCGTGACGCCCTGCAGGCTGACGAGGCCGCCGGTCAGCGCCAGCACGTCGCCGTTGTGCCGTCGGGCCGACGCGTTCAGGGGGCGCTGGAGATCGTGGAGGAGGGCGCGGAGCGTCACCTTCGCCGGGCGGGCGTCGCTCGTCCAGAGGCGCAACGTCTCGGCCGGGTCGTGCGTGCCGGCGATGCGCTCGATGGCCGCGTGGTACGCCGCGTGGGGTTCGTCCAGGCGCGCGAGCGACGCCTCGAAGGTCGCGTCGAGCGCGAGCAGGCGCGCGCGACCGTCGCCGTGGAGCCATCGGCCGAGCGGGCAGCGCCGGGGGTCGGTCTCTTCGTCGAGCCGGCGGTTCGTCGGGGCCTGGACGTAGCTCCACAGGCGGTTGTGCAGCTCGTCGTGCTCGGCCAGGAGCTCGTTGACCGTCAGGGCCAGTTCGCTCCGCTCGATGGCGCTGGCGGTGTGCTCGTGAACCCCGGTGCTCTGCGCGATCACGGCGACGCCCACTCCCAGGAACAGGAGCAGCAGGACCAGGAAGCCGAACCCGATCCGCCGACCGATGGTCGCGCGCGTCAGCATGTCACCTCGTTGACCCGAGCATACCCAATCGGTGCGCGTTCGGCAAATCGGACCGTTCGTCAGGGGAGCGGAAAGCTCCGCAGCGCGCGGTTGTCGAGCACGCGCCTCCCCGGCTCGTCGCGCCGGGCGGCGTCGAGGAGGGCCCGGGCCACCTGGGTCGCGTGCACGGGCTTGAAGGCGCCCGGGAGCAGGCCGCCGAGGAGGCCGCCCAGGGCCTCGGCGGGCCGGGGTTCGTCGCGCTCCCCCAGCAGGAACGAGGGCCGGGCGATGGTGAGCGACGGGAAGCCCAGGCCGGTGAGGGCCTCCTCGAGCTCGCCCTTCACGCGGTTGTAGAAGACCGCGGACCGCGAGTCGGCGCCCACGGCGCTCACGACCAGGAAGTGCCGGGCACCGGCCGCGCGCGCGAGGGTGGCCACGGTCAGGGCCAGATCGTGATCGACGGCCCGAAACGCGGCCCTGGAGCCCGCCCTCCGGCGCGTGGTGCCGAGGGCGGAGACCACGTGGTCGACGGCCAGCAGGTCGGGCCGCTCGGCGAGCCGGGCGAAGTCGACCACCTCGACGCGCAGGCGCGCCGACGGCTCGACGTGCGGGAGTGGACGGCGGACCAGCGCCACGATCTCGCCCGCCTCGGGCTCGGCCAGCCAGGCTGCCAGGCAGGCGCGGCCCACCAGGCCGGAGGCGCCCACGAGCAAGGTGCGACGGGTCCGAGGATCCGGGTCGGGGGAGGGCATGGTCAGGCCTCCTTCGGCTTCGCGGCCGCCACGCGGATGCGCGCCTCGGGAGCCGCGCCCGCGCGGGCCCCGGCGGCCACCACCTCGACCACGTCGCCGCCCCGCACCTTCTTGCCGCGCTCGGTCGCCACGGCGCCGTTGACGAGCACGCGCCCCTCGAGGATGAGGTGCTTGGCCTCGCCCCCCGAGTCGGTGACGCCGACCAGCTTGATCAGCGCGTCGAGCTTGATGAAGTCAGTGGTCAGGCGCACGGTCTTGGTCATGCTGGGGCCTCCTCGCAGGGGCCCATCGTGACGCGCGATCGGGGAGAGGGCAAGGGGGAACGACCGGGGAGCCGGGGCCGCCGGGAAGTTCGGTCTGGGCCCAGGCCTCGCCGGGAGCCACCGAGCCCGACCAGCGCGTCGGTCCGTTCCCGCCCTACTCGGCCTCTTCGGGCAGGATCTCGGGCTCGGGCATCAGGGGAGCCTCGGCCTCGGCGTCCTTGTCCTTGGGCGCCTGGCTGTCGTCGTCGCCCGGCAGGCCCTCGATCGCCAGAGGCACCTCCTTGCAGGCGGTGGGCGACCAGGTGATCTCCTCGTCCTCGTCCAGCAGCGTCTGCCACGACAGCGCCTCGCCCGCGCTCCAGCACTCGGCCACGCGCACGCACTGGTGCTCGCCCACGGTTCCTTCGCACGCGGCCCGCACGGTGCGCGCGAAGCCGTCGGCGCGCCAGGCCGCCGCCGAGCGCACCCATTCGATCAGCCCGTCCTGTCCGGCCGTCAACGCGCCGCCGTCGGTGCGCGTCAGGTAGTCGCCCGCGTCGATGTAGGCGAAGCGGCCGCCCTTTTCGCCGAGGCTGCGAAAGCGGTACACGCCCGAGCGCGCCACCTCGGACTCGGGCCCCGCCACCTCGTCGAGGCCGATATTGAGCGAGCGGACGAGACCCACCGCCCGGTAGGCGATGCCCAGGCGCCCGCCGATCGCGGAGCCGTTCAGGGCGGCCAGGTGGTCGAAGTTGTAGCCCACGTGGCCGATGCCGCGCTTCTTGCCGCTCCAGGCGGGCATGGCCTTGCCCTCGCCGGCCAGCACCACCAGGTAGTCGTCGTCCGAGGTCGACGCGACCGGGCGGCCCTTCAGCACGAAGCCGTACTTCTTCGCGCCCTTGTCCTTGAGGCACGAGGTGAGGCTCCAGTGCACGGCGGCGTGGTCGCCCTCCCAGATCCGGCACGTGGTCGCGCCCTTGGTCACCTCGACCGGCACCACCGCCGCCCGGAACGCCTCGAGGGCCGCGTGGGTGTCGGCCACCAGCGCGTTCAGGTGATCCATCACCGCCTGCGCCGAGGCCCGGTACCCGCCGGGCAGCGCGGCGGCCTCGCCCTCGGCGTCGGCCCCCAGGGCCCCGGAGAGGCTCTGGGTGTCGCCGAACGACAGCTCGAGCATCTCGGGCTCGGGCAGGGCCGCGCCGAACTCGTCGCTCGCCTCGTCGGCCTTGTCGCACGCGGCCAGGGCGCAGAGCGTCAGCACCAGCATCCAGGTCCACCGCTTCATGATCACCTCCGAGTGGTTGTACGGACGAACTGATCGGATGAACACGCCCGGCTCGCCGGGGTTCCGTTACCGCTCCTTCGCGCCGCCCCCCTTGCGCTGCTTCAACCGTTCGAACAGCTTCTGGCGCTTGGCCGGGGGCAGGTCCATCAGGCGCTTGAACAGCTTGCGCACCTGCGCGCGTTGCTCGGGGGGCAGGTTCTTCAGGCGCTTCACCTGCTTGCGCAGCGCGTGCTTCTCCTTGGGCGAGAGCTCCTTGAAGCGCTCCCAGCGCGCGCGCACGTCGGCCTTCTTTTCGGGCGGCAGGGCCTGGTAGCGCGCGAAGCGCTCCTTCAACTGGGCCTGCTCCTCGGGGGGCAGGCCCTTCCACCAGCGATACTTCTCGACCAGGCGGGCCTGCTCTTCGGGCGTCAGCTTCTCCCACCGACCGTCGGCGGCGGGCGGCGGCTCGTCGGCCGCCAGCGACCCCGGACCCGAGAGCGCCGCCACGCAGAGGGCCAGCGCGAGCCAGACGAGGCGCTTCATCCTCCCACCTCCTCCAGGGCGCGTTCGATCTCGGCCGGATCGCCGAAGAGCCCGGACGCCTCGAGGGTCGAGAGCTCCTGCACGCAGTCGAGGCTCTCGAGCAGGTCGAGGTTCTGCACCAACTCGAGCTCGTCGGGGAGGCCGACGCCGCCCGATCGTCCGCCCCACGCGACCACGAGCGCCACGGCAGCGGCCGCCGCCACGGGCACGGGGAGCAGCCACCAGCGCCGCCACCAGGCGGTCGGGGAGCGCGCGGGCTCGACCTCGCGGAGGCGCTCCTGGAAGGCGAGCCACGCCCCGTCGACGTCGAGGGGCGGCTCGACCCGCGCGGCGTCGAGGCGCTCCATCAGCGCCTTCGTCCGCTCCAGCTCGGCGCGGCAGCCGGCGCAGGCTCCGACGTGCCGCTCCAGCGCCTCGCGTTCGGTCGCGGCGAGCGCGCCATCCAGGTAGGGGAACAGGGCCTCGTGGACGTGACGGCACTTCATGGCGTGATCCTCCCCAAGAGAGCGACGCGGGCCCGGTTCAGCAGCGACTTGAGCGCCGGCTCGCTGAGCTCCATGGCCGCGGCGGCCTCTTCGTACGACAACTCGCGATACCGCGTGAGCACCACGGCCGTGCGCTGCCGCTCGGGCAGCTCGAAGAGCGCCGACGTCACCTTCGCCACCCGCTGCTCCTGGTCGGCCCGTTGCTCGGGCGTGTCGTGGTCGGGCAGGGCCTCGAGGGTGGCCGTGGGATCGTCGGCGAAAGGCAGCGCCTCGCGGGAGCGCAGCTCGTTCAACAGGGCGTTCCGGGCCACACGGTACAGATACGTGCGGAAGGAGGCCTCGGGGCGGTACCGCTCGCGGTAGCGGTGCAGCCGCAGGAAGACCTCCTGCGCGAGCTCCTCGGCGCGCGCGCGTGACCGCAGGCCGCGGGCCAGGAAGCCGACCACGCCCGCGAAGTGTCGCGCGTAGACGTCGCGGAACGCCGCGTCGTCACCCGCCTTGAAGCGGAGCATCGCGCGCACGTCCGGGTCCTCCGTGTAGTCACGGTGTTCCATCGTCTCCTCGAACACCGGGCGCGGCGTCTGGTTTCGCGGGCTCGGTCACGGGGGCCCGGGGAGCGGCTTCGGCGGGCGCTTCGAGCTCGAGCAGGTCGCCGTAGCCCTCCAGCAGGTCGACGTCCTGGAGCAGCTCGAGCAGCTCGTCGGGGGGCCGCTCGGGCAGGGCGGGGCTCGGCGCCGGCGGGGCGTCGGCCAGCGCCAGGACGAGCAGGAGGAGCTCAATAGCGTGCATCGAAGCCCACCGTCGCGCGCAGCATGGTCCGCTCGTCGCGGTAGAACGTGCCCGGCGTGAGCACGGCCACCTCCGCCGTCACGTCGAGCCACGCGAGCGCCGCCCACACGAGCTCGAGATCCACCTCGGCGCCGTAGAAGCGCCCGTTCGTGAACGGCGCCGGCGCGTCGGAACCGAGCGCCGCCACCGTGACCCGCCAGCCGAGCGCCTCGGGCCACGCCAGCGCGGCCGTGACGCCGCCGCCGGCCACGCCGCGTCCGCTCACCCCCACCAGGCTGGCCTCGCGGGTGGCCAGGTTGGCGGCCAGCCCCCCGTCGAAGAACAGGCTGCAGTAGGGCAGGAAGGGCACCAGCGACACGAAGACCGGGTAGGTACCCGCCAGGGCGCCGCTGTCGGTCGTCGCCCTCCCGCCCGTCAGCCACAGCCCGAACGCCGAGAGCTCGAGGCGCGATGCGACCTCCCAGCGCACGTCGGCCTTCAGCGCGAGGCCGGGCAGGTCGAGCCGCGAGCCGCCGCCTCCGGAGCCCGGAAAGCGGAACGAGGTCGCGCCCCACTGCACCACGCCGCTGAGCGCGACCTCGACCGGACCGGCGGTCAGGCCGACGCCCAGATCGGCCCAGCCGAGGGTGCTGTGGCCTTTCGGCGAGGCCAGCGAGAGCACCAGCGCCTTCTCCAGCGAGCCGGCCGCGACGAACGACTCGACCGCGCCGCTCGCGATCAGGCGCGGGACGAAGCCCGTGCGATCCCAGGCCAGGGTGACCCCGGCGGTCACGCGGTCGCCGGGCGCCCACTCGAGGGTGGCGCGCGCGTCGGCGAGCGGCGTGTCGACCAGCTTCGACGTCCAGTAGCGGTGCGTGAGCAGCCCGCGAGCCTCGAGCGCGAGCGGCCAGCCCAGGGGGGCCAGGTCGGCGCGCAGCGAGGCGCCCAGCCCGTAGTCGTCGTAGACGAGCCCGTCGAGGACCGCCCAGCGCCGCTTGCCGAGCGACACCTCCACGGCCTCGTCGGGGCCGAGCCCCACCTCGACCCAGGCCTCGCGCAGGCCCCAGCCCTGCCGGAGCGCCTCGGCCGGCGCCAGGCCGTCGAGGCGCCACCGCCGCGCCGAGCCGGTCGCCAGGGCGGGCAACCCGGCCCGGGTCGTGGTGTCGAGGTGCTCGGGGGCCACCGTGAGCACGCCGGGGTCGAGGGTGACGACGGCCAGCAGCCAGGGCTCGAAGGTGGCGCTCACGCTGGCCGACGCGGCGAGCACGGGGTAGACGCGCGCCTCGCGGAGCGCCAGGTAGCTGGCCGGGGCCCACGCCCGGGCCGCGTCGTCGTAGAGCAGCGACGAGTTCGGCAGGTTGCGTTCGGCGACCGCGCGGGAGGTGACGCGCGCGTCGACGCCCACCTCGAAGGGGGCGGCCGGCGCGGGGCCTGCGGCGAGGGCGAGGGCGACGACCAGGGTGGCGGGGCGCATGCCGAAAAGGCTAGCGGCTGTCCGGCGTTCGCGCAATCCCTTGCGCGGAGACCCCGCCCCGGTATCCTTTTTCGGGCTCATCCAGGAGACCTCCCATGCGACGCTGGATCGTTTCGCTGGCATTCCTCGGCGTGTTCGTCGGCACGCAGGCCTGTGGCGGGGGCGCCGAGAGCACCGAGCTCGACGTCGCCGATGCGGGTGACGTGAGCCTCGACGGCACGCCGGACGTGGGCCCCGACGGCGCCTCGGACACCGGCCCCGATGGCGCGTCGGACACCGGCCCCGACGTGCCCCTGGGCCCGCCGCCCCGGGTCTCCACCGCCTTCTCGGTGCGCGGCAGCGTGGAGCAGGTGCACGCGTGGGACGCGACGCCGGCCACGCGGCTCGAGCTGGTCGACGCCGACGGCTTCGTGGCGGCCGAAGGCACGGCCGACGAGTGGGGCGCGCTGGTGCTCCGCACGATCGCACCGGGCGCCGGCTACGCGCTGCGGCGGGTCGACGCGCCCGACGACTACACGGGGCCCCTCACGGTGGCCTCGGTCGATGACCCTCCGCCCGACCCGACGTTCTACGCCGGGCAGACGCTCACCATCGGCTTCGGCTACCTGCAGGTGCGCGACGGCACGCTGCTCTCGGCGTTCGTCACGCTGCCGGGGCCGCCCGAGGAGGGGCCCTACCCCACGGTCGTGAACTACTCGGGCTACTCGCCCTCTCGCCCCGGGCACTCGCTGGGCGACCAGGTGACGCCCTTCTGCGGCGACCTGCCCGTCCTCTGCGACGCGCCCGACGATCCCTCGAACCTGGTCGCCGCGTTGAACGGCTACGCCACCGTGGGCGTCAACATGCGCGGCACAGGTTGCTCGGGTGGCGCCTACGACTACTTCGAGCCGCTGCAGACCCTCGACGGCTACGACGTCGTCGAGATCGTCGCGGCCCAGCCCTGGGTCAAGGGCCATCGCGTGGGCATGGTGGGCCTCTCGTTCCCCGGCATCGGCCAGCTCTTCGTGGGCGCCGCGCGGCCCCCCAGCCTGGCCGCCATCGCGCCCCAGTCGGTCATCGCCGACTCGGCCACGTCGTGCCTCATGCCGGGGGGCATCTACAACGACGGCTTCGCCTTCGAGTGGCACCAGATGGTGCTCGATCGCGCGCGTCCCTACGATCCGGGCTGGGTCAAGGACGTGGTGGCGGCGGGCGACACGATCTGCGATCAGCACCAGAAGCAGCACGGCCAACTGCGCGACGCCATCGCCGAGGCCCTCGAGGCGCCCTTCTACACCGACGAGGTGGCGAAGCCCGTCGATCCCTCGGCCTGGGTCGACCGCGTCGAGGTGCCCGTGTTCCTGACGGGCCAGTGGCAAGACGAGCAGACCGGGCCGCACTTCGCCGCGCTGCTCGACAAGTTCACCGGGGCCCCGGTCACGCACTTCGTGGTCACGAACGGCGTGCACCCCGATGGCTTCGCGCCGCAAGACCTGGTGGCGTGGCTCGACTTCCTGGCCCTGTACGTGGCCGACCAGGTGCCGGGCATGCCCGCCAAGGTCAAGGTGCTCGGCGGTGTCTTCATGAGCCAGGTCTTCGGGGCGTCGATGACGTTCCCCGACTCGGCGTTCGAAGACCACCCCGACGCCGCGAGCGCCCGCGCCGCCTACGAGGCCGAGCCGCCCGTGCGCGTGATCTTCGACAGCGGGGCCGACCCGTCGCTGCCCCCCAACGCGCCCCAGGGCACGTTCGAGCAGCGCTTCGCCGCCTGGCCCATCCCGGGCACGGTGGCCACGCGCTTCTACTTCCAGCCCGGCGGCGCGTTGGCGTCGTCCGAGCCGGCCGCCGACGGCGGCGTCAGCTCGTTCGTGCACGAGCCCGAGGCCGGGCACCGCACGATGGGCCTGACCGGCGGCATCAACGGGGTCACCCCGGGCTGGCAGTGGGCGCCGCTGGTCGACGGCCGGGCCGTGGCCTTCGTCACCGCGCCCTTGGTCGACGACCAGGTGCTGATCGGCCACGGCAGCGCCGACCTGTGGATTCGCGTGGACGCCGCCGACGCCGACCTGGAGGTGAACCTGACCGAGGTGCGCCCCGACGGCCAGGAGACCTACGTGCAGAGCGGCTGGCTTCGGGCCAGCCACCGGGCGCTGCGCGACGACGCGACCGAGCTCCGCCCCATCAAGAGCCATCGCGAGGAGGACGTGGCCCCGCTGGTGCCCGGCGAGTGGACCCTGGCGCGCGTCGAGCTCATGCCCTTCGCCCATGTCTTCCGCGCGGGCTCGCGGATCCGCCTCTCGGTCGACACGCCCGGCGACAGCCGCGCCTCGTGGCGGTTCCGACTGCTGGAGTTCGCGACGCCGCCCGTCATCGAGATCGGCCACGACGCCGCCCACCCGTCGAGCGTGGCGTTGCCGGTGGTCCCCGGGGTCGAGGTGCCGACCGGCCTGCCGGTCTGCGACGCCCTGCGGGGCCAGCCCTGCCGCGCGTACGTGCCCGCCGCCAACGGCGGGTGATTCACCGCTTCGGCGCTCCCGTCAGGGAAGATCGAGCGTGGCGACGGCCGCCGGATAGGTGCCGACCATCAGGTAGGCGCGTACGCGCGCCGGGACCGAGCCGGGCTCGAAGGGCAGGGTCACGCCCGTCAGCGTGCCGTCGGCGGCCGTGGCGCGCGTGGTGTCGAGGCCGTAGGGCAGGGTGACGGGGCGCCCCGTCGCGGCGTCGACCAGCAGCAGGCTCACCAGGGCTGACGCCGGGGTCAGGCTCGAGCCCGCGAGCGTGGCGGTCACGTGGTCGTCGGCCACGGCGAACGCGACCTCGCCGACGCCCGCCGGGGCCCCGGCCGTGCCCCGCGACTCGAGCAGCACCGCGCCCCAGGCCAGCAGCAGGTCGTCGTCGGGGTTGCAGAGGCCGAGCTCGCGCACGAAGTAGCCATACACGGGGATGTCGCGGCAGAGCGTGCTCGCGAAGACCCCGGCGGCGTCGGTGGCGTCGCCGTTGGCGTCGAGCGCGGCGGCCAGCCGGAAGGTCGAGAACGAGAGCACGATGCTCTGCACCTCGAGGCCCATGCCCTGGCCGGCCGAGAAGGTCACCCGGCCCTGGTCGTTGCTCACCTCGAAGGGGAACACGCCGCGCGTGGCGGGGTCGGGCGCCACCTCGCCGCCGGGCCCGCTCGGCTGCGCCTGCACCACCCACGCCACGGCGTGGCGGTCGTCGCCCTCGACCAACCCGATCAGGAAGTGGTGCGAGTCGAAGCCGATCTGGTTGTACGACGGCAGCAGCGTGGGCAGCGACGCGGCCAGGCGCGACCACTCCCACACCCCCTGGGGCGCGCCCGGCGAGGCCGGGATGGGCAGGGGCAGGGCCGCCGGCCCGGGAGCGTTCAGCGTGAACGTGAACGAGCGATCGAAGGAGCCGCCGACGGTGCCCCCCGAGGTCGCCAGGCCTTCGCGAACCGGGTCGACCAGGTAGTCGCCCTTCACGCGCAGGGTCAGCGAGCCGCTCGCGCCGGCCTGCCATAGCGCCTCGGGGCGCAACGTCAGGAACTGGCGGTTGGCCGACACGTCGACGGCGAAGGGCACGTCGGGCGCGACCGTCACCTGCAGCGAGGCCCGGTCGAGGAGCGCCAGGCGCGTGTCGCCCGCGGCGCGCACCCCGAGCGAGAAGGCGAGCATGCGGTTGGCGTCGATCGCGGCGGGGGGCTCGGAGAGGGTGGAGCCGAAGGGGGTGGTGAAGAGCACGAAGGCGCCCTCGTCGGGCAGGGGCTCGCCCGGGCCCGTGAGGCAGTCGGGGTTGGCCGCCTCGGCGACGCGCAGGCAGAAGTCGGCCGGCACGCGGAAGATCTCGCCGCTCTCGCCGGCCACCACGACGGCGTGGGGCTCGAGCGCGGGGCTCGCGTTCACGTCGTCGCGGTCCTCGTGGATGAGGCGCAGCGCCCAGCGCCGCGATCCGTCGCGGTTCAGCACGAGCAGGTGCCCGTCGCCCGTGCCCACGTAGATCGTGCCCTCCCCGTCGACGGCCGGCGACGAGCGCAGGGGCGCGCCCCAGTCGTAGGCCCACGTGACGCTCCCGTCGGACGGGTCGAGGGCGTAGACCGTGCCGTCGGCGGCCGGCACCACCACGAAGCCGTCGGGGTGCAGCGCCGCGCTGGCGTACACGTGGTCGCGGGCCTCGGCCGACCAGGTCACCGCGCCGTCGGCCGGCGCGTGGGCGCGCACGAAGCCGTCGAAGGCCCCCACGACGACGGCGTCGCCCGTGAACAGGGGGCTCGCGGCCACCGTGCCGCCGGCCTGCTGCTTCCAGAGGCGCTCGCCCCCAAGGGCGTAGCCGAAGGTGTTGCCCTTGCCCGGCAGCACGTTGTTGTTGGCGACGAAGAGGCGCCCCCCGGCCGCGTCGACCGCCGGCAGCGCCCACGTCTGGTCGGCCAGCTTCAGGCGCAGCGAGGCCGCGCCGCTGTCGCGATCGACGCCGTAGACGAAGAAGTTGTCGTTGGGTGCGAGCAGCGTGCCGTCGGGCGCCAGGCCCACGTTGCCCTCGAACCAGTTGATGAACGCCGAGTTCACCGAGGGGTCGTCGGCCTCGAAGGTCCACGCGAGCGCGCCGGTGCCCGCCTCGAGCGCGTACAGGCGGCCGTCGCCCGAGGCCACGTAGACGCGGCCGCGATCGTCGAGCAGCGCGGCCGAGTCGATGATCTCGCCGGTCTCGAAGCGCCAGCGCACGCCGCCGTCGACGTCGAGGGCGTAGAACGTGCGATCGGCCGAGCCCACGTAGACCGTGCCGTTCCCGTCGATCACCGGCGACGAGAAGATGCCCTTGCCCGTGCGGTAGCTCCAGGGCGCGGCGCCGTCGTCGGTCAGGGCGAAGGGCGCGAGGCCCCGCTGGGCCGCGTCGCGCCGGAATTTCGGCCAGGGGCTGTCCGGGTCCAGGGGCACGTCGTAGACGTAGCGTGACGGGGGGGTGACGTCCGCGGGGGACGCGTCGGGCCCGACCTCGAGCGCGTCGGTGCCGACCTCGACCGCGTCGGCGGGCGGCGCTGCGTCGTCGGCCCCCGGGTTCGATCCGCAGGCCAGCAGCAGCGAGAGCAGGACCGTGATCGGGCAGAGCCGGGAGCGCGTCGTCATGGGAAGCCTCGATGGCCGACAGGGTTGCGTCCGCAGGAATACCAGAACGTGGAGACCTCGTCTACCTGGAGGCGGGGGCGATCTCGGTCTCCAGTTCGAGCAGCGACAGGTACGCGAAGCGGCCCGCCGCCTTGCGCACGTCGACGTGCAGGCCGCCCCAGGCGTCGGGCGCGAGCCCCGTGAGCACGGCCACCTGCCCGTCGTTGCCGTCGTAGCCGCCGGAGCCGACGTCGGGGCCGGTCGTGGTGAGGTCGACCTCGGCGGGCACGCCGCCGCCGTGCACCACGTAGCGCGTGATGCGGAGCTCGTCGTCGCTCTCCCGGCTCGCGAAGAACCGGAGCGTGTACGTGCGGGCGGGGTCCAGGCCCGTGAGCGCGAGCGCGCCCGGGTCGTCGGCGTGCTCGGTGTAGAAGAAGTCGGCCGTGGCCTCGGGAACGGCCAGGGTCTGGAGCAGCGCGCCGGGCGGCTGGGTCAGCCCGCCGTTCCGCAGGCCGTTGGCGCGGAAGCCGCCGGCGATCAGGAGGGCTACCTCGGTCGACGCGCCCGCCGTGGTGACGAGCCCCCGCAGCGCCTCGCCGGCCAGCGCCTGGTCGCCGCCGATCAGCCCGCCGGGCGGAGTCCAGGCGTTCCAGTGGTTGCCGAAGCCGTCCACGGCGGGCGCCACCCAGCCGTCGTCCGGGTTGGTGGGTCCCAGGTCGACGCGCACGTAGCTGCCCGGCGCCGGGCCCTGCGGTCCCACGATCCCGGGGCGGCGCGGCGCTCGGGCGTCGAGCGCCTTGACCACCACGTCGGTCCACAGCGCGTAGCCGGCGTCGGACAGGTGCAAGCCGTCCTCGACGAACAGGTCGGCCGGCGGTGGGCTGCCCGGTCCGGGCGCGCGGGCCAGGAAGACGGCGGGCGTGTCGACGAAGACCAACGGCGAGTAGGCGGCGGACAACTCCGTCACCGCGTCGTGCACCTCGATCGCCGCGGGCCAGTCGGCCCAGCGGAGCGGCGTGGGCGTGATGCCCACGTAGAGCACGGGGACGGGGCCCAGGCCGGCGTGGACGCGGCCCAGCAGGCAGCGCAGATCGTCGACCACGTCGGCGGGTGAGCGCCCGGCCGCCAGGTCGTTGGTGCCCGCGAAGAGCAGCGCCGCGACCGGTTGGTGGCGCACGATGAGATCCCCGGCGGCCAGGGCCAGGTCCTTCATGTGGGCGCCCCCCAGGCCGCGTTGCACCACACCCCAGGGCGCCAGCACGCGCGTGGCCGTCTCCCAGCGGCGGATCGTGGAGCTGCCGGCGGCCACCACCTGGCCGAGGGGCGGTGGAGCCAGGTCGTCGGCGGCCACGAAGCGGGCCACCACGCTTGCGTACGGCTCGGCCGCCCCGGCCAGGCGCGCGCAGGGGTCGTCGGTCCAGGGCGGGGCGGGGGCGGGCCCCGTGTCCTGGAGCGGGGAGGCGTCGTCGGAGGGGATCGTGTCCGTTTCCCGCGTCGTCGCGTCCGGCGGGCCCGGATCGTCGGAGGAGGCGTCGGCGAGGGGAGCGTCCGGGAGGACCTCGGCCCGGGTCTCGCCCGTCGCGTCCGGAGCCGGTCGGTCCGAGTCCGGCGACGCGCACGCCGCCTGCAGCACGAGCGCGAACGCGAGCAACAGGGTCCGAGCGCGCGGGGTCATGAGCTTCCTCTGTGGCGGTAAGGGTGCCTCTCGTCCAGCAGATCGGGTATCTTCTCTCCGCTTGTCAAGCGAATCGAGGTCTCCATGCCCCTCGCCTCTCGTTGGCTCCTCTTGATGGTCGTCCTTCTGGCCTGCGTGGCTTGCGGCGCGTCGCCTTCGGCCGAGGACGCCCACGTGGCGCTCGACGTCGTGGTGGATTCGGCCCCCGAGCCGGGCCCCGAGCCGGTCGACGACGCCTTCGCGGGCGACGACGGGGCGCCGAGCGGGCCGGACGGGGCCCCCGACGCGCTGGTCGAGCCCGATCTGCCCCTGGCACCCCTGGTGGTCGTCGCGGCCCGGCCGCCCGCGACCCCCGTGGGCGCGCCCTTCGCGTGGACGCTGTGGGCCGAGGGCGGGTTGCCCCCGTACTCCGGCTGGACGGTCACGCTGGGCGAGC
Source organism: uncultured Myxococcales bacterium (assembly GCA_964494475.1). GTDB lineage: Bacteria > Myxococcota_A > UBA9042 > CAZBRS01 > CAZBRS01 > CAZBRS01. Next base: position 48,988 of record CAZBRS010000017.1, read on the forward strand.
TGCCCCCCGGCACCACCCTCGACCCCGCCGACGGCCAGTGGAAGGGCACGCCGACCGTCGAGGGCGTGTACCTGTTCGTGGTGGCGGTGCGCGACGCCGCCGGCGCCGAGGCCTCGCAGCTGATCGGCGTGCGCGTCGGCGACCCGGCCGTCGAGGGGCCCATGCGGGCCCGGGCCCGCGCCTACCAGCAGGTCTACGAGGCCCGCCACCTGTGGCACGGCATGAGCTACGGCAATTGGCGCCCCGACGACCCCGAGGGCAACTACGGGCTGTCGACGTTGGGTGACGCCACCTTCGTCTCGGGCCAGTGCACCCAGGCCATGGCCTTCCGGTACGCCGCCGAGCCTTCGCCCGAGGCGCTGGCCGTCATCACCGAACAGCTCGAGGGCTGGCGCTTCTTCCAGGCGCTCACGGGCGTGCCGGGCCTGGTGGGGCGCAGCTACATGCGCGAGACCGACCCCATCGAAGACTCGGCGCGCGCCGAGCTCGATGCTCCCGGCACCCAGTGGCACCGCGGCGCCGGCGAGTTCGAGGGCTGGATCTGGCGCGGCGACACCAGCCGCGACCAGGTCTCGGGCGCGGTGCTCGGCGTGGCCACGGCCTTCGACGCGGTCGACGACCCGCACGTGAAGGAGCTCGCGGCCGCGTTCCTGGCCGACACGGTCGACCACCTGTGGGAGCACGATCTGCAGTTCGTCGACCCCGACGGCGAGCCCACCACCTACGGCGACATGAGCGGCGAGCGCCTCGAGCACTGGCCGTTGCCCAACGGGCAGGCCGCCGTCTCGCTGCTGGCCTTCGTCAAGGCCGCCTGGCACGCGACGGGCGAGCCGCGCTTCGACGAGCGCTACCGCGAGTTGCTGCTCGACCGCGACTACCTGGGCATCGCCCGTGACCACCAGTGGGTCTACGCCGGCTACGCGACCAAGTGGTTCAACACGTACATCTCGTGGGAGAACTTCTACCACCTGATGCGGCTCGAGGACGATCCCGAGCTCCGCGAGCAACTGCACGTCATCTTCCGCGATACGCTGTGGCTGAACGTGGACGACCACACCCCCAACCGGCGCGGCATCGCCGAGTGGAACCCCAACAAGACCCTGTGGTACCTGACGTCGACGGGGGAGCACGACCCCGGGTCGCTCTACCGCGCGGTGCAGATGGTGGCCGCCTTCCCCGAAGCGCCCCTCCGGGACCGGCGCGTCACGAACAGCGCGAACCCGGCCATCGAGCCGAACCCCGAGCAGCCGGACGAGTCGCTCCTCCCCCTGCCGCCCGCCACGCGCGTGCCCGACATGGTCATCTGGCACCGCGGGCCCTTCACCCTCGACGGCGGCGACGACAGCGGCGAGGAGCGCACGGGCTGCGACTACCTGCAACCTTACTGGATGGCGAGGCAGGCCGGCGTGGTGCCGGCCGACTGGTGAGGCGGACCCCTGCGGGGCCGGTCAATGGCTACGCCGCCAGCAGGGCCAGCACCGCCACCTCGAGCGCGCAGAAGACCAGCGCCCCCACGAACTCCACCACGAGGCCGATGCGGGACGACATGGGGATGACCTCCGTCTTCCAATGAAGGCGCAGCCCCGGGCGCGATCAACGCTGCTCGCGTGCCTTGTCGGCAACGTTTCGGTGACGACGTGGGCCCGGCCCGGCCCTAACCATTTCCTCACAGAACGCTTATCCATTCGTAACGGCTCTGTCCGAACGTCACCTCATGAGCAACCTGATCCTCATCGTCGATGACGAAGCCGACCTCATCGACGTGCTGGACTTCAACCTGCGCCGCGAGGGCTACGCCACGCGCACGGCCCTCGACGGGAAGGCCGCCCTCGACGCCGCCCGGCAGGCGCCGCGACCCGACCTCGTGCTCCTGGACCTCAACCTGCCGGGGCTCTCGGGGCTCGAGGTCTGTCGGCAGCTGAAGCAGGACGAGGGCACGCGGAGCATCCCCGTGCTGATGCTCACGGCGCGGACCGACGAGACCGATCGCATCGTGGGCTTCGAGCTCGGCGCCGACGACTACGTGACCAAGCCCTTCAACGTGCGCGAGCTCGTGCTGCGGGTCCGGGCCGTGCTCCGGCGTACGTCGGCTGCCCAGGCGGGCGCCGTCCTCGCCGTGGGGCCGCTCCGGGTCGACGCGGCCGCGCACCGGGCCTGGGTCGGCGAGCGCGAGGTCGTGCTCACCGCGCTCGAGTTCCGCCTGCTGCAGACCTTCCTCAGCCGGCGCGGGCGCGTCCAGACCCGCGACACCCTGCTCGGCGACGTGTGGGACATCCACGTCGACATCAGCACGCGCACGGTCGACACGCACATCAAGCGCCTGCGCGAGAAGCTGGGGCCCGCCGGCCAGCTCATCGAGACGCTGCGGGGCGTGGGGTATCGCTTTCGCGACGAGTGAGCCGGGGCAGGGGGCGCTCGGACGACGAGGGGTCGGCCTTTCGGGCTACTTGCGAGCGAGGCCGTACGCCTCGCTCACGGCCCGGCGCTCGGCCTCGGGCAGCCCGCGCAGGTAGGCCTTGAACCCGGGGCACCAGGTCGCGTGCCAGCGCCACAGGCGTCCGATCAGGGACCGGGGGTTCCTGTCGTAGCTGCGCCGGAGCTTGCAGGTCGCGCACGCGGGCTCTTTCATGGCTCAATCCCAGCGCGAGGTGATCGTGAGACCGAAGAGCCCGATGCCGCCGGTCTCGCCGGCCTTGGCGTCGACGACCTTCAGCCGCCAGGCGCCGTTGACGTACTCGTCGCCGGGGAAGCCCTTCACCACGTGTCTCGCCAGGTAGAACTCGCCGTTGGCGGGGCTGGCGCCGTCGAAGATCACCACCTCGGTGCCCGCCGGGTTCAGCAGCGAGATCTTCAGGTCGGTTGGGCGTGCGTGCGACACGACCAGGTCGAGCAGCACGTCGACGTCGACCGTGGCCAGGCCCTCGACCAGCAGCAGGGCCTCGACGCCCGCGGGCTGGCCGTCGGGGATGGCGAGCGCCGGCTCGCTGACGAAGCGGCCCTGCATCCAGGCCGGTCGGCAGAGCCCGGTGCCCCAGGTGGGGGCGCCGGCGCAGACCAGCCCCGCGGGGCAATTCGTGGCGGCGTCGCACTCCCGGTCGAGGGCGGGGTCGGTGTCGGCGGCCGTGGCGATGCAGCGCCCCCTGCCCGTCACCTCGGCCTTGCCCGTGCAGCGCAGACCCGGCGCGCAGTCGGCGTCGTCGGTGCAGCGGCGGCGTTCGGGGCCCCAGGTCAACGTGCAGGACGACAGGTCGCCGTCGTTGTCGTGCGCGACCACGTCGGTGGTGCCCGCCGCGAACAGCATGCCGAAGCTGTTGTCGCCTGCGCCCATCTCGTATCCGGTCACGGCCACGCGGTTGCTCGCGTCCCACAGTTCCGTCTGGTTGATCCGCTGGTCGTCGACCACGGCGAAGGCGGCCTCGGCGGTGGTGGCGTCGTCGTGGGCCGTGGCCGTGACGGCCTTCACGATCTGCGCGCGCTCCAACTCGGTGAGGGGGCTGGCGGCGGTGAGCACGCGCTCGGCGACGATCACGACGGCGCCCGGGCGATCGAAGATCTCGCGGTAGGTCAGGCCGAAGACGCACGTGCGGTCGAGCGCCTCGTCGACGAGGGCCTTCGAGCAGCCCGGCAGGTAGGCCGTGGTGAGCCCTTCCATGGTGAAGCCGCACACGTCGGCGGGCGCGTCGGGCAGGCTGCAGAGCTCGTCCCAGGCCGGCGCCACCACCTCGGGGTCGGCGCACGCCTCGATCACGTCGACTTCGCTCTCGGCGTAGGGGTCGAAGTCGGGGTCGGCGAGCCGATCGGTCACGCACGCGCGGATGGCGTCGGCCAGCCGGGCGTCACAGGCCCCCGCGTCCGTCACGGGAGCGGGCGCGCACGACGCCGAAGCGCACGTGGCCTGCACGCGGTAGGCGCCGCGGCCCTGGCCGTCGTGGGTGCCCACCACCACCAGGTAGGCGCCGGCCGCCGGGAGCGCGAGCGCCTTCACGCGGGACAGGCGCCCGTAGCCCGCGTCGTCGTCGTGGGCCACCTCGTCGACGCCGTAGCCGCCGCCCGTGGCGCGCGGTCCGTAGACGTACAGCGTGGTGTCGAGCCCCAGGCTCGAGCCCTGGTGCGTGACCTCGAGGTCGACGACGGCCCCTGCGCCCACCTCGAGCACGTAGCCGTGGAACTCGAGGTCCTCGACGAAGCTGGCGCTCACGGCGGCGTCGGCGCCGAGGCCCAGCGCGCCCTTCGCCACCACGTGGTCGCCCACGTCGGCCTTGCCGTCGCCGAACGCCGGCGCCAGCGGCTCGGACTTGTCCTCGGAGGCGCAAGCTACCAGCAGGATCGCCAGCGCGGTCAGCCAGGCTGAAGGACAGGATCGTACGCCCATGGGCCGTCTCCGAGGCTCTGGTGGTCGCTGGCGAATCATGGCGGACGGGAGGCTACCCTGTCCAGCGTCGAACGCGTCGTTCACGAGAGCGACCATAGGGCAGCACCGGTGATCACCGGGACCGTCAGGTTGTCGTCGACCCGCGTGCTCGCGGCCTCGGTGAGCGCGCCGACGACGGCGGCGACGCCGGCCCAGGCGAGCAGCGTGAGGGGACGGTCGGCGTAGGCCGCGAAGCGGAAGAGCGCGACGGCAGCCAGGCTCGCGGCGGCGAACGCCACGGTGCCTTGCAGCGACCGCCCGCCCGCCAGCTTGATCGTGCCCCAGCGCGTGCCGACCACCGTGGACGCGGCGTCGCCGAAGCCCAGCACCAGGCAAGCCGCTTCGACGACCTCGCGCGGGTAGAGCACGATCGTCGCGAGCACGCCCAGGCCGAACCAGAAGCCGCCGGACACGCGATCGAGCTCGTGGGGGCGGATGATGCGTCCGAAGAGCGGGTGCGCGAGGATCTCGGCCTGGACCGCGGGCCGCCGGAGCCGCAGGAGCTCGGCCAGCCCATAGAGCGTGGTCAGCCCGCCCACGGCGGCGATCGCCACCGGCCGAGGGACCACGGCGTGGTAGGCGAGCACGCCCCACAGCGCGTTGCAGGCGTGGAACGCCTGGCGCAGCACGACCCGGCGGTAGGGTTCCTTCGAGCCCACGCTCAACTCCGGAAGCGGGAGGTCCAGAGCAGGGCGTCCAGCACTCCCGTGTGCGCCAGGAACACGGCCGCGCCCGCCACCGAGAGGGCCCAGTGCACCGGGTGCTCCCGTGGCTGAAGGCCCGCGAGCAGCCCGAGCAGCAGCGCCGAGCCGAGCGCGACCAGCGCCAGGACGACCCGGATCGCGAGCCACACGCCTTCGCCTCCGCTCTCCAGGAAACGGAACGTCAGGGGCATCCACAGCGTCGAGGGCACCAGCACCAGCAGGAAGGGCAGGGCGAGCCAGCCGAGGCCCAGGCCCCCGCTCAGGCGCGCGGTCGCAGGGTCGACGCGGAAGAGCAGGTAGCTGGCGAAGGTCAGGTAGCCGGCCGCGGCCAGCAGCATGGAGACGCCGTACAGCGGACGCCACGAGGCGGGGACGCCGCCCCACAGGGCGTCGCCCTGGCCCGGGTGGGTCGCCAGGGGCCAGGCGTAGCTGGCGAGGACCGCGAGGCCCCCGATCACGTTCACGATCAGCAGCGAGGCTCTCGTCGAGACCATGGGGCCCTCCGCGTCACGGCGCGGTGAAGAGGCAGCGGGCCAGGGGGAAGCCCACGTCGCGCAGCGCCACCAGGTAGTACGTCTGGCCCGACTGCAACGCGGCGGGCCCGCCCTCCTGCGGGAAGCGCTGCACGGCCTCGGTCGGCGTGACCCCGTAGGGAACGCCCGACGCGAAGGGCTCGCCGAAGAACGGCACCTCGAGGCGCCAGCGCGTTCCCTCGGGTTCGTCGAAGTTCGGCGGCACGCCGGGGTTGCCCGAGCCGGCCTCGAGCACGTACAGATGGCGGGCCTTGCCGCCCGTCCAGACCAGCCGGCCCTCGGAGTCCAGACCCTGGCTGGCCGTGCAGGCCTCGGGCTCGTACACGAGCTGCGCGTAGATGGGGCCGCCGAACGGGGGCACGGCCGCGCCCTGCTCGGGGGTGAAGCCACGGCGTGCGTACTCGCCCTGCAGCAGCGTACGCATGCGGTCGATGTCGGTGGTGGGCAGGCCGAGCGCCGTACGGTCGAAGCCGTTGTTCTCGGCCGAGGGGAACGCGCCCAGGGCGCTGGAATCGGAGTAGCCCGCCAGCATCGACAGGCCCGTGTCGGCGATGCTGTCGAGCCAGATGGGTCCCGCCTCGACGTACCACTGCGACGGGCCCTCGGCGGACGCGCGCGTCGAATGGCAGCAGACGCAGCCGCAGGCCTCGACCTGCCGGCGCGCCCAGTCGACCTCGGCCATGTAGGCGGTGTCGGCGAGGCGCGGGTCGTCGGCCGCGGTCTGGGGCTCGTTGGGCGAGGCGTAGTAGGGGCGCTGGGTCAGCACGTCGGCGCACGAGGCGTCTTCGTCGAAGCGGCGTCCCTCCTCGGTGCAGCCCGAGATGAGCGTCCAGGCGCACACCTTGCCGTCGGCGCCGTGGCCGGCCGGTTCGTCGTCGGCGGGCACGCGGCACACGGGGTAGGGTTGCACGAAGGGCTGGCCGAAGCCCCCGGTCGAGGGCTTGACGGGCACGGCGCAAGGCGCCTCCGGCGTGAACGTGCCCCGGAAGAACATGGCGCAGCCCACGCCGGCCACGCGGCAGGCGTCGGCCTCGGTCCCCTCGGTCAGCACCACGCGGCTCCTGCCGTCGACGCCGCCCGTGAAGCACCGGCCGAGCACCTCGGCGAAGGTGCACCGCGTGTCGGCCGAGAAGGCGCCGACCGTCTCGGGGAAGACCGTCGCGCAGTCGGCCTCGGCCTCGGCCCGAGACCAGCCCGCGCCGGTGTAGGCCAGGCACTCCTGGAGCTGCGAGAAGGGGTTCGTGTACGTGCACCACCCCACGGCGACGCCCTCGGGGGGGAGCTCGGCGTCCGTCGAGTCCGCGCCGTCGGCGGGACCGGTCTCCAACGAGCCGTCGCTCGCGGCCTCCGAGGAGGCGTCGAACGCGGCGTCGGCGCCGGTCTCGCCGCTGCCTCCGGCGCAGGCCACCAGGCCCAGCATGGCGAGCATCCAGACCGCGCCGTTCCATCCCCGTCGATTGCTTCGCATGGTGATCCGCTGCGAGTAATTCTTAGGGGAACCTACGGCTCTTTCGAGCGAGGTCAAGCCGATCGAGGCAACCAGCCGCCGAAGGACGCGCCGGCTTCGCCGTCGCCAAGACGCAGCCTGCTGATTCGTTCCTCGGGGTGCGGCGAGCTGCATGCTGCGTCTTGGCACGGGGAGGCTCTGTGATGTAGAAGAACCAAATCGAGGCTTGGCGTGGAGACCGGACGTGACCAGCTTGACGCGGCGCGGATTCATGGGGCTGACGGTGGCGTCTCTCGGCGCGGCGGCTGCCGGGCGATGCGCCGGCCAGGGCGCGGAGGGCCTCGACGACACGTTGCCGGAGGGAGACGTCGGCGGGCACGGCCCCGACGTGGGCAGTCCGGGAGCCAGCGCCCTGCCGGTGCTGGCCGAGACCGAGGTGCTGGTGGTCGGCGGCGGACCCGCCGGGCTGGCGGCGGCCATCGCAGCGGCGCGCGCCGGGGCCGACACGATGCTCGTCGAGCGCTACGGCTTCTACGGCGGCGTGATCACGCAGGCCATCATGGGCTCGATCACGTGGTGGCGTTACGCCCAGACCGTCGAGGCCGGCGGCGTGTGCGCCGAGATCGAGGCCAAGGCGAAGGCCATGGGGGGCAGCATCAACCTCCTGGACGCCACCGACGATCCGGGCTTGAAGGCGTTGCTGAGGGCCCAGGCCGAGAAGAACGGCCTGATCAAGGACGGCGAGCCCACCTACGAGATCCTGCGCAGCGAGCTGTTCAAGGGGGTGGCCGACGCGCTGGTGCAGGACGCCGGGGTCACGCCGCTGCTGCACTGCTACGTGGTCGGCGCGGCGATGGACGGCTCCTCCGTCACGGGCGTGGTCACCGAGAGCAAGTCGGGTCGCCAGGTGATCCGCGCCCGGCGCGTGATCGACTGCACCGGCGACGCCGACGTGGCGGCCTTCGCCGGGGCGCCCTTCCAGCTCGCGCCCAAGGCCGAGCGCATGGAGGTCACCACCAACTTCTCGGTGGGCAACGTCGATCTGCCGGCCTTCGCCATGTTCGTGGCGGGCCAGAACCGAACGATGGCCGACTGGGTCGACGACGACTGCGGCAAGGAGCGCGACCTCTTCAGTACGCACGTCTTCCAGGCCTTCGACGAGGCGGCCGCGGCCGGCGAGATCCCCCCCGACGTGGTGATTCGCGCCTTCCCGGGCGGGTTCACCTCGTGGGGCGAGGTGCTCTCGTTGAACGCGGTGCACCTCTACGACATTGATTGCCTCGACGTGCTGGACCTCACCCGCGCCGAGATCGAAGGCCGCAAGCGCGTGCGCCTGGCCGTCGACGTGCTGCGCAAGCGCGTGCCGGGCTTCGAGAAGGCCGAGCTCACCATGATAGGTCCCGCGCTCGGGTGCCGCGAGTCGCGTCAGATCCTGGGGGGGTATCGATTGACCGAGCACGACGTGCGGAACCAGGCGCGATTCGAGGACTCGATCGGCGTCTTCCCCGAGTTCCTCGACGCTTACCGCATCCTGTGCCTCCCCACGACGGGCCGCTACTTCCAGGTGCCCTACCGCATCACCGTGCCGCAGGGGGTCGAGAACCTGCTGGTGGCCGGCCGCCCGGTCGCCGGAGATCGGGTCTCGCACGCCGCCACGCGCCAGATGGGGTGCTGCATGGTCACGGGCCAGGGCGCCGGCGCGGCGGCGGCCTTGTCGCTGGCCGACGGCGTCGCGTGCCGCGACGTCGACGTGCCCCGGCTCCAGGCCGAACTGACCAGGCAGGGAGTGCGGCTCTCGTGAGGCCGTCCGCGAACGTCGCGGACGCTCGGGTCGGTGGCGACCCGTCCCGGGAGCCCGGCGACCTTACGGCCGACGGACAGGCCCTACGGGCCTTCCTGGCAGGCAGGGTGGATCGCGATCGCCTCGAGGAGGAGGGCGATCGCGTCCGTGTCGTGGGCCCCGATGACCAGGTCGGCGGCGGCGCGTGTCCGGTCGCGGCCGTTGGCCATGGCCACGCCCAGGCCGAGCTCCGAGACCATCTCGACGTCGTTCTCGCCGTCGCCGAAGGCGATCGCGTCGCGCACGTCGAGCCCCTGGTCGGCGAGCACGGCCCGGATCGCCGAGGCCTTGTCGACGCCCCAGGGGATGACCTCGACCGTGCGCTCGCTCGAGACGAGCACCCGCGCGTCGTCGCCCACGGCGGCGCGCAAGGCGGTAGCGACCTCGTCGGCCCTGCCCGGCGTCACCAGGAAGAGCGCCTTCACCGGTTCGTCGTCGGCCGTCCACGCGAGCGTGGGGTCGACGCGCCACGCGGGCAGGCTGTCCTCCTTCGCGAAGCTGGCGACGACCGGGCTCTCGCGGTCGAAGACGACCAGCCCGAGGTCGTGCAATGCCACCAACTCCACGCCCGTGCCCTCCCCTCGGCCGGCCTCGATCGCGCGGTCGCGGACCCCCGGCGCGAGGCGCGACACCTGGCGCGGGCGCGTGGCGTCGGGCTCGGTCACGACCCCGCCGTTGTAGAGCACCAGGGGCAGGTCGGGCGCCAGCGCGGCCAGGTGCGGGCGAACCTGCGCGGGCGCGCGCCCCGTCGCCAGGCCCACGCGCCCGCCGCATGCGCGGTAGCGCGCCAGCGCGCGGGTGGTGGCCGGTCGCACCCGGTGGTCGGGCCCCAGCGCGGTGCCGTCGAGGTCGAGGTAGACGGCCGTGAAGCGCACGCCCGGCGCCCCGGCGCAGGCCGAGAGCGCGGCGCCGAGCGCCAGCAGGAGCAGGAGTGGGGGCTTCGAGCGCATGGGATCCTCCTCGTGACCGAAGGGGGCCGGGCGGGTCACGTCGCCCCGTCGATCGGGTTCTCCGCCTCGTCGCGCCCCGCCCGGGCCTCGGCCCAGGCCTCCCGGTTCCCGACGGCCCGCAGGAAGAAGTCGAAGAGCACCAGGTGCTGGCGCATGACCCGGTGGATGCGGTGCGGCACCATGGGGTTGAACGTGCCCCCCGGGAAGAGGAGCTGCTTCGGGTTCTTCCGCACCCAGGCCCACGAGCCCATCTCGAGCGTCCAGGGCAGGAAGACCGGCCCCGTGAGGCCGTGACGCGCGACGTGGGCGTCGAAGAGGTAGTCCCACAGGTCGCCCGCGGTGGTGTAGCTGTCGGCCTGGGGCTCGACCCGGTAGCGATGATGCGGGTACGTGCGCTCGAGCAGGCGCGCCAACTCGATGGCCTCGCGGGTCCGCGGGAAGTCGCTGCCCCGCGCGTAGGGATACCACAGGCGGTCGACGACGCCGAAGCCCGAGTGCGCGTCGACGGCGAGCGCGCAGTCGGCCTCGAACATCTCGCGCGCCACGAAGTCGGCCACGGCCTGGGTCTCCGGCTCCATGGGCGCGCCCCGCCGCCCGCGGTACCAGGGCAGGTGGGGCGACAGGCGCTGGCCCCCCAGCAGGAACGAGACCCGCCCCTCCGGCTCGACGGGGGCGTTGCGCATCAGGTCGACCCCGCGCGGGTTGCAGCGTTGGCCCAGGTACATGCCCCCGGGGTTGATGAGCGGGATGGCCACCAGCCGGCAACCCTCGAAGCGACGGCGCAACTCGCGATCCCACCTCAGGTTCTCGACCAGGCTGTAGAGGAACGAGAGCACGGCCCACGTGCCGATGCGCTCGATGCCGTGCACGCCCCCGAACAGGCCGAACGTGGGCAGGCGGCGATCGGCACCGCCGATGCAGAGCCCCAGGATGGGCAGGCGCCGCGTGTCGGGGGTCACCACCTCGCCCAGCCGCTCGACCTGCACCAACCCCTTCGATAGGGCCACCAGGGCCTCGATCTCCTGGATTTCGCGCAAGCCGCGCATGCCGGCCTCCGACGTGGCGCCCGCGACCCAGCCGGGTCCGTGGCGCGATCATCATGGAGACGCGCGGTCCCGGCACAAGCACGAAGTGCCGACGCTCACAGATTTCTCGACGAATCCTCACGCGCCCCGAACCGATCCATCACGCTCCCGTAACACGCCTCGGCTACAACCTCGTCAACGAACACTCCGCTGGAGACGACATGCAGCGCCTCTACGAGTTGACCCAATCGGTCGTGACGCCGCTCGGCCGCCTCGTCGTCGCGCCCACCCTGGCGCTGGGGCGCACCGTCCGCGCCGTGGCGCGCCTGCTCGCGTTCACCGCCGTCACCATCTGGGCCTGGGCCACGGCCAGCCTGTCGGCGTGGCGGCTCCGGCGCTCCCCCGACGAGGCTCGCTGGCGCGCGGGGGTCGATACGATGCAGCGCTGGGCCGTGCGGTGCAATCGCGTGCTCGGACTCGACGTCGAGGTGCGCGGCCGCCGCCCGCCCGAGGGAGCGCTCGTGGTCGCCAACCACCGCTCCTACCTGGACATCACGGCCTTCGCCGAGGCGACGCGCTGCTTCTTCCTGGCCAAGGCCGAGGTCGGCGCCTGGCCGTTCATCGGCGCCGGAGCGCGCGCCGCCGGGGTGGCCTTCGTCAAGCGCGAGGACCCCGCGAGCCGCAGGTCGGCCGCCGACGAGGTGACGCGCCGCCTGGCCGCCGGCTACACGCTGGTCAACTTCCCCGAGGGCACCAGCCACGCCGGCGATCAACCGCTCCCCTTCCGCCCGGGCGTCTTCCGCCGCGTGGCCGGCAGCGACGTTTCGGTCGTCCCGGCCACCATCCAGTTCCGGAACCGCGACGTGGACTGGGTCGGCGAGGCCACCTTCCTGCCTCACCTCTTTCGCCTGGCGATGCGGCCCAGGACGACCGTCCGCATCGTGTTCTCCGAGCCCCTGAGCGCCGCGAGCTTCGCCGAGGGCGACGCCCTCCGCGACGCCGCCTGGGAGCGCGTCGCCGTGCCCCTGCCCGTGGACGAGCCCGACGTGGAGTCCGGCCTCGCCTGGCTGCGCGCGCCCTGGAAGCGCACGCTGACGGCGCGCGTGCTCCGCGGCCGCTACCTCGTGCGCGTCTACGATCAGCCCGGTCGCTGGATGCCCGAGCGCGAGCTTCGTGCGCTGCAGGCCGATCTCGGCTGCGTGGCCGCGGGCTCGCTCGACGAGGTGCCCACCTACGGCGTGTTCTCGGGCTCGCGGGCGTCGTTCGCCAATCGCGTCGTCGCCGTTGCGTACGACCGGCGCACCCTGGCTCCCGTGGCGTTCACCGCCATGGTCTACCTGCCGGTCGAGACCGGCGGACGCACCGAGCCCGTGATCCACCTGGGCCTCACCATGATCCGCAAGGAGGCCCGGGGCCAGCGCCTGCAGACGCCGCTGTTCAAGAAGATCTTCCTCTTGCCCGTGTTGAACCAGCACCGCCTGCGCTTCACCATCACCAGCATCGCGGCGTCACCCGCCGGCATCGGCGCGGCGTCGGACTACTTCGAGGACACCTTCCCTGCCTACCACGGCCGTACGCCCCGCCAGGGCTGGCACGTCGAGATCGCGCGCCAGGTCGTGGGGGCGCACCGGCACGAGTTCGGCTGCAGCCGCAGCGCCCGCCTCGATCCGGTCACGTTCGTGGTGCACGGCTCGAACGATCCGGCCGAGGGGGGAGCGTTCCAGTTCATCAAGGACGATCCCGTCAGCCGCTACCGTGTCGACGCGTGCAACGCCTACTGCCGTGGCGTCCTCGACTTCTCGAAGGGGGACGAGCTCTTCCAGGTCGGGCGCGCCGATCTGCTGGCCGGCCTCTGGAAGACACGGGGGGTCCGTCGAGCGTCCTCGTCGAACAAGCGGCCCGGGAGCACGTACCGCGTCGGCCGCAACCCGTTCCCCGGGGCGCGTTCCCTGCCCGACGCCGCGTGAGGTCGACCATGCGCTTGCTCGCCGTCGCGTTCGTCCTGCTCGCTGCGTCCCTCGGAGCCACGGGAGCCACGGCGGCGCCGGCCGACTGGACCGCCGGCTGGTCGCCCGAGGTGGTCGCCCACGTGGAGCGCGCCCTGGCCGAGCCCCCGTGCGAGGGCTGCCCCCCGCCCGTGGCCGTGTTCGACTTCGACAACACGCTGATCCACGGCGACATCTCGTTCTCGGTGCTTGCCTACCTGACCTCCGAGCTCCGCTTCGGCGTCGACGCCGCCGGCCCCGCGTCGCCCTTCGACGCCGGGCTGCGAGAGCTCTTCCGCCAGCACGCCGCCGCGACGGGTGACGAGCGCTCACGGCTTCATCGGCGCCTGGCGTACCGGATCGTGGCCGGGTACGAGGATCTGTGGCGGGGCGGTCGCGAGGTCGAGGGGTGCCAGGCCCTCGCCCGGCTGCTCACGGGGTTGACGCCCGGGGAGGCCGGCGACCTGGCCCTCGCGGCCTTCGCACGCGAGGAGGCGAGGGGGCTGGGTCAGCACGTGTACGATCCGGCCGGCCTGCCCGGCGAGCCGCTGATCCAGCAGGCCGGGGTGCGCGTGCGCGAGCCCATGCGACGCCTGGTGGCCCACCTGCTGTCGAAGGGTCTCGAGGTGTGGGTCGTGTCGGCGTCGCCCGAGCCCCTGGTCGAGGCCATCGCGAAGGCCAGGTTCGACCTGCCGCCGGAGCGCGTCCTCGGCGTACGCAGCGGCGTCGAAGACGGTCGGCTGACGGGGAGCCCCGAGGGCCTCGTGCCCTTCCGCCAGGGCAAGGTCGACGTGCTGCGTCGCGCCGTCGGGCGCCGGCCGGTGCTGGCCGTGGGCGACGCCTGGACCGACCTCGAGATGCTGCTCTCCGCCGAGCGGGCGATCCTCGTCGACCGGGGCAATCAGCCCCTGAAGGACGCGTTGGCGCGCTCGGGCACGGTGGTCGTGCAGCCGCTGTTCGAGGGCGAGCGGTCGTTCGCCGAATGATCTGTCGAAGAGATGTCCCGCGCGGTGCGTCGTCGGTGTCAGGCGACCCGCAGGCGAGGTCGACGTTCGAATCGGCGCAGCAGCGACGCGACGCGGCGGCGGATCGCAGCCACGAACCGTGAGCCCTGGTTGCCGAAGAGGGGCGGGGCGACGGGGAGCCCGAAACGTTCTCGCAGGATCTTCTGGGTCCTTTGCATGGACGCCGCGTCGCGCGGGTCGAAGACCAGGGGCTCGCCCGAACACTCGTTGGCCTCGGGGCCGTCGTCGTGGTTCACGTGAAGGTTGATGGCGTGCACGGTGGACTCCTCGTTCCATGCACCCACAGCTTGCGTGCGCCACGTGAGGGGAGTGTTAGCGTCCGGTGATAGTTCGGTGAAAGGCTCGCGCGCGCTGGTCACGCCGCGAATACCTGGGAGTCCGGTCCACTACGCACCGGGCTCCCTGTCAGCTGAGCTGCACCTGCCGCCGGCCCTTCGGGCTGTTCTTCACGGCCTTGCGCAGCGCGTCGCGCAGCGTCTCGAGCACCTGCAGCCGCGCCGACAGCTTGTCTTCGGCGGCCACGAGCGTCCAGGGGGCGTACGACGTGCTGGTGCGCCCCAGCATCTCGTCGGCGCACTTGAGGTAGGCGTTCCACTTTTCGCGATTGCGCCAGTCGTCGGGCGTGAGCTTGTAGCGCTTGAAGGGGATGGTCTCGCGCTCGTGGAAGCGTCGCAGCTGCTCGTCGGGGCTGAGGTGCAGCCAGTACTTGACCAGCACGACCCCCGCCGCCGCGAGCTGCGCCTCGAAGTCGTTGATCTCTCCGTAGGCGCGCTGCCAGTCCTCGGGCCAGCAGTAGCCCTCGACCCGCTCGACCAGCACGCGCCCGTACCACGAGCGATCGAAGATGGTGATGGAGCCCTCGGTGGGCAGGTGCCGCCAGAAGCGCCACAGGTAGGGCTGCGCCTTCTCCTCGTCGGTGGGCGACGAGATCGAGACCACGCGCGTGTTGCGGGCGTCGAGCCCCTGGGTGAGGCGGCGGATGCAGCCCCCCTTGCCCGCGGCGTCCCAGCCCTCGAACACCGCGACGGCGCTCACCCCCCGCTCGAACGCGTCCCAGCCCCAGCAGTGGATCTCGCCCTGCAGCTTCACGAGCTGCCGCGTGTAGTCGACCTTCTCGAGGCGGCGGGTGAGGTCGAGCTTGTCGAGCACCGTGAGCGGCTTCTTGTCGGGGATGGGCATGGGCGCGGGCGGCTCGCGCGAGGGGGCGTCGAGGCGCGTGCCCACGACCTCGAGGAGCGTCGAGAGTACGGTCACCTCCTCGTAGCGCCGGTCGGCCGCCTCGATCACGTGCCAGGGCGCCTCGCCCGTGCTGGTGGCGCGCAGGGTCTCCTCGGCGACCTTCACGAAGTCGTCGTAGCGCTCGGCCCACTCGGTGACCCCGCGTCCGTGCGCGGCAGCGCCGAAGCCCGAGTCGGCCAGCTTCTTCTGGCGGCGCTTCAGCGCCGGCTTCGAGAGGTGCACCCAGAATTTGACGAGCAGCACGCCCTCGGCGGCCAGGTGGCGCTCGAACGTGGTGATGCGCTCCAGCTCGCGCGCGAACTCGGCGCGCTTCATGCGACCCAGCGCGAACTCGTGCACCGCCTTCGAGTACCAGGAGCCGAAGAAGACGCCCAGCTTGCCCTTGGGGGGCAGGTGCATCCAGAAGCGGTAGAACGGCGGCCGTCCGCGGCTCTCGTCGTCGAGCCCGAACGCGTTGACCTCGACGCCGCGCGGGTCGAGCCAGGTGCTGAGCAGGTTGACGAGCTCGCTCTTGCCCGCGCCCTCGGCGCCGGCCACGACGACCACGACCGTCAGGCTGCCCTTGTCGCGCAGCCGGAGCTGCATGTCGAGCAGGGCAGGGCGCAGGCGCTCCACCTCGGCGGCGTGCTCCTCCTTCGTGAGGCGGTTCCCGAGCTCGGCCATTTCGAGCACGTCGGCCTCCTATCCTTCCTGATCGGGCGCCAGGAGCTTCTTCATGCGCGCGCGCAGGTCCTTCTGGATGACCTCGACCGACCGATCGGCGTCGAGGCGGGCGAAGCCATGGCGCTCGGTCATGTCCTTGAAGACGCGCGCCATGCGCTCCTGGTAGAGCGTGAAGCACTCGAACCAGTCGCGCGAGAGCCCCAGATCCATGCCGGACTCCCAGTACTCCAACTGACCGTGCAGCTTGAGTGTACGATAGGAGAGCGTCTTCTGCGACACCTTCAGGTAGAAGACCGCGTCGGGCACGAGCGCCCGGGAGTAGAGCGACTCGACCCAGTGGGGCTCGGCGCCGCGCACCAGGTCGCGCGCCATCAGCGTGAACACGTAGCGATCGGACAGCACGATGCACCCCGAGTGCAGGGCCGGCACGATCACGTTCTCGAGTTGGTCGTAGAAGTCCGTGGCGTAGAAGAGCGACAGCGTTCGGGGGCTGAGGGTGTTGCCGGCCTTGGCTTGCTCGAGCTCGTGCCCCACCAGCATGGAGCGCTTCAGCCCCACGGGAGTGACGGCGTAGCCCTGCTGCTCGAGCGCCTCGGTGAGCAGGCGGATGTGCGTGGAGCGCCCGGCGCCGTCCTGGCCCTCGAGCACCACGAGCTTGCCGGGCAGGCGATCCAGGTCGAGACCGGGCGGCGCGGCGTGGAAGCACTGCTTCGGGCTCATCGGGTCCCCCTCTCGCGGAACGCGGCCAGATCGAGCCGCTCGGCGACGATCGCGCGGATGCCCTCCTGCTGCTCGTGGATCTCGCGCGTGGCGTCGAGCAGGGTGAAGGCGAACTCGTTGGCCATCTGCAGGTACTGCTCGAGCACGCGGCCCTGGTAGAGGCGGAAGCTCTCGTGCGGATCCTGGGACAGGCCGAGATCCATGCCCGCCTCGAAGTACGACTGCTGCGGGTGCCGGTCCATGGTGCGGTCGAGCGCCAGGTGCAGCGGCAGGTCGAGGAAGAAGGTGAGGTCGGGGGCGTGCGCGAAGCCATAGAGCTCGCGCAGCCAGTCGGGGTTGCAGCCTCGCACGCGGTCGCGGGCGAACGACGTGAAGGTGTAGCGATCGCAGAGCACCAGGAAGCCGGCCTTCAGCATGGGGAGGATCTGGCGCTCGTAGCGGTCGGCGAAGTCGGTGGCGTGCACCAGGCTGAACGTGGTGGGCGTGAAGAGTTGCTGCTTCTTGCCCCGGCGCGTCGCGCCCTTCACCAGGTCGCTGGACGCCCACTCGCTGAAGAACACGCGGCACCCCTGGCCCGTCAGCCAGCGCTCGAGCAGGTGGATTTGGGTGGACTTGCCCGAGCCGTCGAGGCCCTCGAAGGCGATGAGTCTCCCCGGATACTGCGATTGCGGCTTCATGGTACCTCCTCCAGTCCGACGAACAGCGGCCTCCGGTGCTCCTGTTGCCCCTCGACGCGCGCCAGGATGTCGTCGAGCACGCGCACCGACTCTTGCACGAACGGGCCCTTGTTGAGCATGACACATTCCGCGCGCACGCTGGCGGCCGCGTCGGTGATCTCGGCGCGCGACGGCAGGCCCTGCTTCGTCAGGTTCTCGAGCACCTGCGTGGCCCAGATCACGGGAACCTGCGCGGCCTCGCAGACCCACAGGATCTCTTCCTGGGCCTCGGCCAGCCGCTCGAAGCCGCACTCGACGGCCAGGTCGCCGCGCGCGATCATCACGCCGATCGGGTGGCTGCGCATGGCGGTCAGCAGCACGGCCGGCAGGCGCTCGAGGGCCTGGCGGGTCTCGATCTTGAGCACGATGCCGAGGGAGCCGCCGCCCAGGGAGCGCAGCGCGTCGCGCAGCTCGAGCACGTCGTCGGGGCCGCGCAGGAACGAGAGCGCCACCATGTCGGCCTGGGCCGCCACGAAGCGAAGGTCGTCGCGGTCGGCCGGGGTGAGCCCCTTGATGCTCAGTTGGCTGTCGGGCAGGTTGATGCCCTTGTCGGCGGCCAGCTTGGAGCCGGTCGGTCCGGCCCGCACGATCTCGAGCCGGGCCTCGGTCGGGCCGGCCTCGCGCACGACCGCGCCGATCTTGCCGTCGTCGAGCCACACGCGCTCGCCGGCCTTCAGGTCGGCCAGCACCTCGGGCAGGGTGCACGAGATGCGGGCCGGCTCGAGCACGGCGCCCCCGGCGTCGCGCACGGCGGGTCGACCGGGCGTGGGCTCGGCCGACAGGAGCAGCGTGTCGCCGTAGTGCAGCGTGAGGGGCGCCTGGACCGCGGGCAGCTCGCCGAGCGCCGTGGCCTGGCCGGGCGTTTCGCTCCCGGCCGGTTCGTGCTCGAGGATGAGGCCGGGCTCCAGGTAGGTGGTGCGGGTCACCTCGACGCGCACGCCCAAGGGCTCGCGAGCGACGACCTTCAGCTGGCGGACCTTGTCGCGCACGTCGTCGAGCCCGACGGTGTCGCCGATCTGCAGCCGCAGGAGCCAGGCCCTCGAGACGGGCAGGCAGGGCGTGCCCGGCTCCGAGGGGAGCGGCGCGTCGTCGGGGACGAGCCAGGCGGTGGCGGGCGCCAGCACCTGCCCCAGCGCGTCGCGGCGGGGACGCAGCTTGAGCACGCGCGGGCCGGCCTCGAGCGCCCCGGTGCGCAGCTTGGGGCCGCCCAGGTCCATGAGCACCCGGCACGGGCGGGCCAGCTCGCGCGAGGCCCGGCGCACGTTGCCGATGAGCCTGGCCCAGACAAGCGGGTCGTCGTGCGCGCAGTTGACGCGCGCGCAGTCCATGCCGGCCTGCAGGAGCCCGAGCACCATCGGATAGTCGTCGGCCGCCTCGCCCGGCAGGGTGACCAGGATGCGCACCGAGCGCGCCGCCCGGCGGGCGCCGAGCAGGGCCTCGGTGTGCAGGTCGAGCACGGCCTGGCCCTCGCGGAACCGCAGGGCGCGGCCGAGGGGGGAGGCCGGGCGGGCGCCCGCGCCCGTAGCGCGCTGGAGCAGCCGCAGCACCGAGTGCACGCTCGCCATGACGTGCGATTCGCTGCGGCCGAGGGACGACAACCCGATCTCGGCCAGCCGCTCGCGCAGGTGACTGAGGTCGAGCGAGCGCAGCGCCAGGTAATGCACGAGGTTGCGGGCGCTGGCCTCGTAGGCGGGGTGAACCTCGCTGATGGCCAGCCCGTGAGCCTGCTCGAAGCGCTCGATGCGCTCCTTCAGCGCCTCGACGTCGTGCAGCAGCGTCGTCAGGCAGCCGGGATCGGCGTCGACGGCGCCCAGGTGGGCTCGATCGTGCTCGCGGGCCTTCATGGGCGTCCCGAGGCCTCGTCGGGCGGAGCCAGCCGCACGAGGCGGGCGCAGGCGCGCCAGGCGAGCTCGTCGATCGAGAGGGCCAGCAGCCCGGCCTTGGGGAGCTCGAGGGACAGGGAGCGCCGGCCCGAGACGAGCATCGAGGCGAGCTGGCCGAGGCCGGGCTCGTGTCCGACCAGGACCAGCGCTCCGGCGGGGCGCGGCCCGGCCAGCAGGGCGGTCACCACGTCGCGCGGCTCGGCGTCGGCGGCCAGCGGCGCGAACGGCGTGACCCGGTCTTCGAGGCCCAGCGCGCGAGCGGCGAGCCGGGCGGTGTCGAGGCTGCGCAGGGCGGGGCTCGTGAGCACGCGCTCGATCGTCAGCCCCCACGTGGCCAGCAGCTTGCCGACCCGGCGCGCCTGGCGCTCACCGTGCCGCGTCAGCGGTCGCTCCTGGTCGGGGCGCTCCCCCCAGGTCTCGCGCTCCACGGCCGTGGCGTGCCGCAGCAGCACGAGCGTCCAGGGACCCCGCGCCGGTTCGGGGCTCGGCCGCGGGTCGAGCCGTTTCGTCACGGGCAGGCGCCGGGCCAGCTGGCGCGCGGCCTTCACGAGCCGGCCCTTCGCCGCCTCGACCAGGGGCGCGCAGGGCTCCTGGAGGTCGGGCGACTCCAGGGCGAACAGCTCGAACGCCCGGACGAGCAGGTCGAGGTCGTGCCAGTCTCCGAGGATCGTCTGGTGCTCGCGGAACGCGTCGAGGATCGCCGGCGCCCGCTCGGCATGGAAGGGAGCTGCCAGCTCGACGGCGTACCGCGCGCCCTTCAGCTCGAGGCGGAAGGCGTGCAGGGTCTCGGCGTGCTGCGGGTCGACGGCCAGGCGGGCGGTCTCGAGGCGGTCGAAGGCCTTGTCCAGGCGCTTCTCGACGAACCGCTGCAGCCTGGCGTCATCGGCCTCGTGCTTGGCGGTCGCGACCAGCTCGCGGAGCCCCTCGACGATGGGGGCCGCGGACTTCTTGCCGAGCTCGCGGAGCGTCTGCTCCCGAAGCGTCTCTTCGCGCGCGGCCAGTTGCTCGTCGAGGAGCGCCGTGGCCTCGGGGAAGGACGGCCGCCACGCGCCGAGCAGCAGCCGCCAGGCCTGAACGTCGCGCAGCGACCCCGTGGCCTCGAAGCGGACCTTCAGCCGGCGACGCGCCTTGTCGGTGCCCTTGGTCGACAGGACCCTGCCCGCCACGTCGAGGCTGGTCAGCAGGCGCCGAGAGGCCACCCGGAAGGCGTGGACGGTCTCCTCGTCGGGGTCCTCGAGCACGGCCTCCGACAGCTTGTCGTACGTGCGCAGCGCCTCCTTCAGCGCGCGATGGAGCTCGCCGCCCTTGCGCTTGGGGCGCTTGGGCTCGGTCGAGGTCGGGGCCGACGCGTCGTCCGGCTCCGGACTCGCCTCGGGCTCGGGGGTTGCCTCGGGCTCGGGGGTCGCCTCGGGCTCCGGGCTCGGCTCGGGCTCCGGGGTCGCCTCGGGCTCCGGGGTCGCCTCGGGCTCCGGGGTCGCCTCGGGCTCGGTCAGCGGCTCGGCCGGGACCGGGCTGGTCACCTCAGCCGCCAAGTCTTCGGGGAGCGGGGTCGTCGTCGTTCGTGGGGTCGTTCGTCGAGGGCTCATCGATCACCACCTTGGTTCGGTACACGTCTTCGAAGAGCGTGGCGTGCTTCGCCACCGCCCAGCGTTCCAGGAACAGGTCGGCGCACGAGCGCAGCGAAAGGCGGAGCGCTCCGCCGGCCAGCCGCATGTCGAGGCCCTCGACGCGCCCCTCGTGCTCGGCGTCGAGGCCGTTGGCCAGGCCGAGCAGCGCCGACAGGCGGCGCACCCGCTCGCGGTCGGCCTCGGAGAGGCTCGTGTAGGCCTCGTGCCGGAAGCGCGGCAGCGTCTTGCGGTGGTAGCGGGCCACCACGGCCACCAGCCGCTTCTGCGCCGGGGTGAGCCCCGGCAGCGGCGAGGCCTCGATCAGGTAGTGCGAGTGCTTGTGGTGGTCGACCTGGCACACGAACGTGCCGATGTCGTGCAGCAACGCCGCCGTCTGCAGGACCAGCCGGTCTTCGGGGCCCAACCCGTGCAGGGGACGGGTGGCGTCGAACACCTGCACCGCCAGGCGCGCCACGGCCTCGGCGTGCCGCTCGTCGTAGGCGTACTTCGCGCCCAGCCGCCGCGCCGCGCCGAGCACCTGGACCTCGGGCAGGCGCCGGGCCAGCCCCGCGGCCCGGCCGGCCAGCTCGAGCAGCACGCCGTCCTTCAAGCCCACCCGCGGGCACACGAGCCGGCGCAGGTCGAACAGCCCCATGAGCACGTGGTAGACCACCGCGGCGGGCAGGATCACGTCGGCCCGGTCGGGGCGCAGTCGCAGGCGCTGCACGCGCTCGTCGACGGACAGCGACGCGAGCTCGTCGATCAGGAGCGCCAGGTCGTCGCGCGCCAGGCCCTCGGAGGGCTCGCGTCCCAGCTCGCGGCGCGCCAGCTCGTGCAGCGCGTCGAGGTTGCCCCCGACGCCGAAGGCCACGTCGACGCGAGCGGCTCCGATCTCCTTGCGGATGACGGCGCCCAGGGGCTCGAGGAAGCCCCGCACGTAGCGCACGAGCGCCCGGGGCGTCGGCGCTCGCTCGGTGAAGGCCTCGAGCAGGCGCACCGAGCCCGCTTCGTACGTGCCCGAGGTCTGGGTCACGCCGTCGACGGCCAGCGACAGCTCGACGCTGCCGCCGCCCAGGTCGATGAGCAGGCTGGTCTTCCCGCGCAGGTCGAAGCGCCCCGCGACGGCCTGGAGCACGAGGCGGGCCTCCTCGTCGCCGCCGATGACCTCGATCTCGAGGCCGGTCTCGGCCCTGACGCGGTCGATGACCTCGCGGCGGTTCGTCGCCTCGCGCAGCGCGCTGGTGGCGACCACGCGGACGTCCTGGATGGCCTCGGCGTCGAGGCGTGCCCGGAAGCGCTGCAGCGCGCGCACGAGGCGTGCGAGGGTCTCGGCGCCGAGGGCCCCGTCCCGAAAGACGTCGCGCCCCAGGCGCACGGCCTCGCGCAGGATCTCGGGCTCGCCCGGGCGTCCGTCGCTGCCGACCGCAGCGATGGCCAGCCTCAGCGCGTTCGAGCCGATGTCGATGGCAGCGACGGAGGTCATGCCTCCCAGCAGCGTGCTTCCAGGACTGATTAGTCTCGACGTGTCGGGTCTGCTTGACAAGCAACAACGCGGTGAACTCTCACGGGCCCGCCTCCCGGGGCCTGCCAGCGCCCGCGCTCCGCGGGTGGGGTGACGGCGCGCCGTTGGAAGGGCGGGCTTGCCAGACCGGCCTCGTCCCGGGCAACATGACGGCGAACTCGTCAGGTTCGGAGGTCCCATGTCCCCTACCGCGACCCAGGCCCCTCCCTCCTCCGGCGATCCGGTGCGGTTGCTCGTCAGCGCGTGCCTCCTGGGCGAGCACGTGCGCTACGACGGCCAGCACAAGCGCGACGCCTTCCTGGTCGATCAGCTCGGCCCGTTCGTCCGGTGGGAGCGCGTCTGCCCCGAGGTCGACTGCGGCCTGCCCGTGCCGCGCCCGTCCATGAACCTGCAGGGCGATCCGGAGGCGCCGCGCCTGATCGATCGCAACGGCGTCGACCACACGCCGCGGATGCAGCGCTTCATCGAGCAGAAGCTCGCCGAGTTGGAGGGGATCGAGCTCTGCGGCTACGTGTGCAAGAAGGGCTCGCCGAGCTCGGGGATGGAGCGCGTGAAGGTGACCGGCCCCGGCGGGATGCCTCGGCCGATCGGGGCCGGACTGTTCACGGCGGCCTTCCGGGCGCGCTTCCCCCAGGTGCCGGTCGAGGAGGAGGGCCGGCTGAACGATCCGCAGCTCCGCGAGTCCTTCCTGGAGCGCGTCTTCTGCCGCCGGCGCTGGCTCGACCTGGTGGCCGGCGGCCTGGACCGCGGCCGGCTGGTGCAGTTCCACGCCGACCACAAGCTGCAGATCCTCACCCACGGCCGCGTCGGCTACACGGCCCTCGGCCGGCTGGTGGCCCAGGCGGGGCTGCTCGGCGATCGCGAGCTCTTCGACCGCTACGAGGCCGGCTTCATGGCGGCCATGGTCCAGCGCGCCACGATTCGCAAGGTGACCGACGTGCTGCAGCACGTGCAGGGCCACTTCAAGAAGCTCATCGGCCCCGACGAGAAGGCCGAGATCGGCGAGACCATCGAGGCCTACCGCGGAGGCCTCGTGCCCCTCGTCGTGCCCGTCACGCTGCTGAAGCACCACGTGCGGCGGCACGGCCTCTCGTATCTGGCCCGCCAGGTCTTCCTGTCGCCCTATCCCGCCGAGCTCATGTTGCGCAATCACGTGTGACGGGCTCGCCCCATCAGGAGGGGCTTCGGCGCAGGCTGCTGGTCGTCCTTGCCTTCCTGATCGGCCGGGGTCGCCGAGCTCGGCGTGTCGCGCCTGTTCGTC
Organism: uncultured Myxococcales bacterium; assembly: GCA_964494475.1. GTDB lineage: Bacteria > Myxococcota_A > UBA9042 > CAZBRS01 > CAZBRS01 > CAZBRS01. Next base: position 72,519 of record CAZBRS010000017.1, read on the forward strand.
GGGCCCCCCCGCCTACTTCGTGAGCGTGAACTCGTCGAGCTTCTCGCTGCCGTCGCCCGACCACGCCACGAAGTGGAAGGCGCTCTCGGTGGTGTCGATCACCGCGTAGTTCCACTTCTCGCCGTGGTGCGACACGACCGTCCACCAGTCCTGGCCGTTCGAGTAGGGCGCCGACACGAAGAACGCGCCGCACGTCACGTGCACCACGCCCTCGGAGGGCTGCACGGGCTGCTCGCCGCGAATGGGCACCGTGCGCTCGTAGTCGTGATCGTGGCCGGCCAGGGTGACGTCGACGTGGTACTTCTCGAAGAGCGGCACCCAGTGCTTCTGCACGCGCTCGGTCGAGCCGTGGTTCGAGGCCGAGTAGGCGGGGTGGTGGTAGAGCGCCACGCGCCACGCGATGTCCGGGTCGTCCTCGTAGCGCTTCAGGGTGGCCTCGAGCCAGGGGGTCTGCAGCTCGGCCACCGCGTCGGTGTTCGAGTTCAGGGCCACGATCAGCACGTTCCCGGTCACCGTGTGCCAGGCGTGCTCGACCCACTCGCTGGGCAGGGGCGCGCCCTCGCGGGGCAGCGCGAACTGCTGGTAGTACAGGTTCGCCAGCGTCTCGTGGTTGCCCTGCACGGGCATGAGCACCTTCGAGGCCGACACGGGGTCCATGGCGTCGAACCAGTTGGTCCACTCGGCGGGCGTGCCGATCAGGTTCATGTCGCCGGTGAAGAGCCAGAAGTTCGCGTCGAGGCCGGCCAGGCGCGGGGCGTGCTCGCGCATCTTCTCGTAGCCGCCGCGGCTGTCGCCGGCCAGCACGAAGGTGACGCCGTTGGCCCGGCCCTTGGCGGGCGTCGTGCGAAAGCGCTGCACCGGGCTCAGGGTCGCGTTGGTCAGCGTGCCGGCCGCCTCGTCCACGCCCGACCAGGTGCCGGCGCGGTACACGTAATCGGTGAAGGGCTCCAGCCCCGTGAGCTCGACCTCCCACTGCACGTACTCGTCGTCCTTGGTGAGGAGCTCGGTGTAGTTGTAGCCCATGCCGGCCTTCCAGTGGGCCTCGCTGAAGGGCAGGCTCGCCAGGTCGCCCTCGAGCGACA
>CAZBRS010000017.1:73700-75271 GCA_964494475.1 uncultured Myxococcales bacterium
GCCTTCCAGTGGGCCTCGCTGAAGGGCAGGCTCGCCAGGTCGCCCTCGAGCGACAACTCCGAGGCCTTGGCGTACCACACGCGCGGCTCGTAGCCGGCGACGGTGGTGTCGAAGGTGGTCCACTGCACCGTCACCGTGCTGGACGGATCGTTCTGCCACGTGGTGTGCACGTGCAGCGGCGCGCGGTCGGGCGCGCTGGACCAGTCGGAGGGTCCGGCCAGCCGCGGCGCGCCGGAGGTCGCGTCCTCGGCCGCCGATTCGCCGGCCGTGTCGGCCGTGCTCGTGTCGGGCGTCGAGGTGTCGCCGGCGGCGACGAGGCCCGGCTTGTCCTTGAAGGCGCACGCCGTCAGCAAGAGCACCAGGGCCAGTCGAAGGCACGTCTGCATGATCCTCTCCCCTCTCGCGGTGCGCTCACAGCGCGAACTGCACCATGCCGAGCAGCACGTCGTTGTCGAACGAGTACCCCTCCTGCTCCCGGCGGTGCACGTAGTTCACGTCGACGCGCACGTTGCGGGTCAGGGCGTAGCGCAGGCCCGCGGTCACCCACAGGCGCTTCTGGCGGCTGAGCTCGTCGATCGACAACGTGGAGCTCTGACCCCGCACCAGCGAGTCGCCGTCCATCTGCTCGACGCGCGCCGCCAGCGACAGCCCGGCCGGCCACAGGGCCACGTCGAGATCGGCGTGCCAGCCCCAGCCGCGCTCGGCCTCCTCGGCCCCGGTCACGGGATCGGGCTCCAGGTAGTAGTCGAGGGCCAGCACCTCGCCCTCGAGCGTGAACCGCCACCAGTGGAGGCGCAGGTCGGCGCCCACCCAGCGGTGCTCGGAGGGCGGGTCGTAGTTGCGCGTCGTCCAGGCCACGTTGGCGCCGAGGTTCACCTCGAGGTCGTCGACGCCGGCCCCCAGGGCCGCGAGCAGGTTCTGAACGCGCAGGTCGAGCCGCGCCACGTACAGGAGCTGATCGCCGCTGCGCATCTGCTCGAACGCCTGGGACACCGAGTTGAACACCCCGCCGCGCAGGCTGGCCACCCGCCAGGGGTCGCTGAACCCCGCCTGGAAGCCGAGCTGCCGCTTCTGCGACAGCAGGTCGAGGGTGGGCTTGTTCACGAGCACCTGGTCCTCGGTGCCCACCAGGTTGGCCTGGCTGTAGGGCACCTTCATGCGCCCCGCGCGCAGATCGAGCCAGGGCAGGGGCGCCCAGCCGGCGTAGGCGTCCTTCAGCCAGTCGCTCGAGCGGTTGCCGTCCTTCTCGCGCGGGACGAGCTCCATCTTCAGCTGGTAGTACGTGTTCGAGCTCGCGAAGCGGCCCTTCAGGCCGAACTCCACGTTCTCGAGCACGAAGCCCTCGCGGTGCCCGAACGGGCAGGGGTCCATGCGCGCCGAGTCGATCTCCACGGCCGCCCCGCCGGACGGGCTGACCGTGATGCGGTCCTCGAACGTGGTCACGTAGAGCGTTCGCACCAGCGCGATGGGCCGGGCGCGTTCGTCGAAGAGCGACGGGGCGCCGGCGGCCTCGGGTTCGGCGGCGCGGGCCGGGGCGGGCAGGAGACCGGCCGCCAGCGCCAGGAGGAGCA
>CAZBRS010000017.1:75371-82063 GCA_964494475.1 uncultured Myxococcales bacterium
TCGGCGGCGCGGGCCGGGGCGGGCAGGAGACCGGCCGCCAGCGCCAGGAGGAGCAACCGTCGGAACCGGGGACCGGGGTGGCCTGCGAGCATGGGGATCCCTCCTTGTTGCGCTACGCCAACCGATAGTCCTCGACGTGGTGCCGCATCACCCGCCCCTCGAACATGTAGAGCACGTCCTCGGCGATGTTGGTGGCGTGGTCGGCGATGCGCTCCAGGTGGCGCGAGATCGACAACAGCGTGATGAACACGTCGACGCGCGAGGGGTCGGCCTGGATGCCGCGCTGCACCTGGCCGTACATGGCGCGGTTGATGTCGTCGACCGCGTCGTCCATGGCGCACACGTCGCGGGCCCGGTGGGGGTCGACGTTCACGAGGGCGTCGAGGGCCAGGCGCAGCATCTCCTGGGTCTTGGTGGCCATGCCCACGAAGTCGAAGGGCGTGCTCACGGGCGGCTGCGAGGCCAGGTACTTGGCGCGCTCCGCGATGTTCACCGCCAGGTCGCCGATGCGCTCCAGGTCGTTGTTCAGCTTCAAGACCGTGACCAGGAAGCGCAGGTCGCTGGCCACCGGCTGGTAGAGCGCCAGCAGCTTCAGGCACTCCTCCTCGACGCCCACCTCGCGCACGTCGATGGCGTGGTCGCCCGCGATCACGCGCTCGGCCAGCTCCGGGCTACGCTCCTGCACGGCCCGCACGGACATCCACACGGCCTCCTCGACCATGGCGCTGAGCGACAGCACCTGCTTCTTCAACTCCTCAATCTCGCGCCTGAGGTGAACGGACATGGGGGCCTCCTAGCCGAACCGGCCGGTGATGTAGTCTTCCGTCTGCTTGTACAGCGGCTTCGTGAAGATCTGGCGCGTGTTCCCGAACTCGACGATGCGCCCCTCGAAGAAGAACGCCGTGAAGTCCGACACGCGCGCGGCCTGCTGCATGTTGTGGGTCACGATGACGATCGTGAACTCCTTCTTCAGCTCTTCGATCAGGTCCTCGATCTTCGACGTGGCGACCGGGTCGATGGCCGACGTGGGCTCGTCCATGAGCAGCACCTCGGGGCGCACGGCGATGGCGCGCGCGATGCAGAGGCGCTGCTGCTGCCCGCCCGACAGCGCGAGGCCGGGCCGGTCGAGGCCGTCCTTCACCTCTTCCCAGAGCGCGGCGTGGCGCAGCGCGCGCTCCACGTGCTCGACCAGCTCGTGGCGCGACAGGCGGTAGTGCAGCTTCAGGCCGTAGGCCACGTTCTCGAACACGCTCATGGGGAAGGGCGTGGGCTTCTGGAAGATCATGCCCACCTTGCGGCGCAGCTCGAGCAGGTCGGCCGACGGGGAAAGCACGTCTTCGCCGTCGAGCAGCACCGTGCCGCTGGCGCGCTGGTCGCGGTACAGCTGGTAGATGCGGTTGTACACGCGCAGGTGGGTCGACTTGCCGCAGCCCGACGGCCCGATGACGGCGGTCACGCAGCGGGGGGCGATGTCGAGGTCGTTGCCGAAGAGGGCCTGCTTCTTGCCGTAGAAGAAGTCGAGGCCGCGCACCGAGATCTTGGGGGGCTCGGGCACGGCGTCGGGGCGCTCGCGCGGTACGGGTGCGATCATCACTTCTTCTCCCTTGAAAAGACCCGGGCGAGGGTGGCCGTGGCCAGCACGCCCGCCATGATCAACAGCGACGCGCCCCACGCCTTGGCCTGCCAGTCCTCGTAGGGGGACATGGCGTACTGGAAGATGGTCACCGTCAGGTTCGAGACGGGCTCCGAGAAAGAAGCCGGCCAGTAGGGGCTGTTGAGCGCGGTGAACAGGAGCGGCGCGGTCTCGCCGCTGACGCGCGCGACGGCCAGCAGCACGCCCGTGACCAGGCCGCCCTTGGCCGCCCGGAAGACGATCATCGTCACCTTCCAGCGCGGCGTGCCCAGGGCCAGGGCGCCCTCGCGCAGGGCGTTGGGCACCAGGGCCAGCATGTCCTCGGTGGTGCGCGCGACCACCGGCAGCATGATGAGCGCCAGCGCCACCGCGCCGGCGTGCCCCGAGAAGCCGCCGAAGGGCACCACCAGGATCGTCCACACGAAGAGGCCCACCAGGATCGACGGCAGGCCCATGAGCACGTTGACCGAGAAGCGCACGGCCGCGCCCAGGCGCGAGGTGCGGCCGAACTCGGCCAGGTAGACGCCGGCCAGCATCCCGACCGGCACGCCCAGCAGCGTGGCCGCTCCCGTCAGGAGCAACGTGCCGACGATGGCGCTCGCGAGGCCGCCCTCGGTGGAGCCCGGGGGGCTCGGCAGCTCGGTGAAGAAGGCCAGGTCGAGCGCCCCGAAGCCCTTCTGGACGACCACCGCCAGGATCCACAGGAGCGCCAGGATGCCAAAGAGCGCCGAGAGGCTGGCGATCACGCGGACCGCGAGGTCGAGCAGCTTTCGTCCGGTGGCGGGGCGGCGCTGCATGCTACAGCCCTCCGCCCGAGCGCAGCTCGAGGCGCTTGATCCACAGGTGCGTGAGGCCCTGGATGGCGAAGGTGAGCAGGAAGAGCACGAGGCCGAGCTCGACCAGCGCCGACAGGTACAGAGGCTCGGAGGCCTCGGCGAACTCGTTGGCCAGCGTCGACGCGATGGAGTTGCCCGCGGCGAAGAGCGACGCCGACAGGCGGTGGTCGTTGCCGATCACGAAGGTGACCGCCATGGTCTCGCCCACGGCGCGGCCGAGGCCGAGCAGGCACGCGCCCACCATGCCCCGCATCCCGTAGCGCACGGTCACCTTGCGCGAGACCTCCCAGACGGTGCTGCCCATGCCGAAGCCGGCCTCCTTCACGACGCCGGGCACCATCGTGAACACGTCGCGCATCACCGCCGTGATGAACGGCAGCACCATGAGGGCCAGGATGATGCCCGCCGACAGCACGCCGATGCCCATGGGCGGGCCCTTGAAGAGCGGCAGGAAGCCGAGCGTGCTCGAGAGGAAGGGCTGCAGGTGGTCGGACATGAAGGGCGCGAACACGAACAGGCCCCACATGCCGTAGATGATGCTCGGCACGGCCGCCAGCAACTCGATGGCGGCGCCCACCGGGCGCGCGAGGGCCGGGGGCGCGAGCTCGACCAGGAAGAGCGCGATGACCAGCGAGAGCGGCACCGCGATGAGCAGCGCGATCAGCGTCGTGACCAGCGTGCCCACGATGGACGAGAGCGCGCCGTAGTCCTCGGTGACCGGGTTCCAGGCCGCGCTGGCCAGGAAGCCCACCCCGAATTTTTCGAGCGAGAGCTGCGAGCCCCACAGCAGTTGCAGGAAGAACGCCGCCATCAACACGAGGAAGAGGCCCGCCGCCGCAGAGGTCAGCGCGCGAAAGAGTACGTCGAGCCCCGCCGCGGGGCGGTGGCGCTTCAAGACTACTTCCAGATCGGAGCGCCGGCCGACGTGACGTCGGTGCGCCACAGCGCCTCGACCATCGCCACCACGTTGTCGGGCAGGGGCACGTAGTCGAGCTTCTTGGCCGCGTCGTCGCCGCTCTTGAAGCTCCAGGCGAAGAAGTCGAGCAGGCGGTTGGCGTGCGCGGCGTCGCGCTGCTCCTTGTACATCAGGATGAACGAGGCGCCCGTGATGGGCCAGGCCTGGGCGCCGGGCTGGTCGGTGAGCACCACGGCGAAGCCCGGGGTGCCGGCCCAGTCGGCGCTGGCGGCCGCGGCCTGGAAGCCCTCGTCGGTGGGGGCCACGAACGCGCCGGCCTTGTTCTGCAACAGCGCGTGGGCCAGCTTGTTCTGCAGCGCGTAGGCGTACTCGACGTAGCCGATGGAGCCGGGGATGCGCTGCACGTAGGCCGCGACGCCCTCGTTGCCCTTGCCGCCGACGCCCGCGGGCCAGGCGACCTCCTTGCCGCAGCCGGCCTTCGCGTGCCAGTCGGGAGACACCTTGTCGAGGTAGTTCGTGAAGATCCAGGTGGTGCCCGAGCCGTCGGCGCGGTGCACGACCGTGATGTCCTGGTCGGGCAGCGCCACGCCGGGGTTCAGCGCCACCAGGGCCGGGTCGTTCCACTTGGTGAGGGTTCCGAGGAAGATGTCGGCCAGCGCCTTGGCCGAGAGCTTCACGCTGCCCGAGGCCAGGCCCTTCAGGTTCACGACCGGCACCACGCCGCCCATGATCATGGGGAACTGCACCAGGCCGAGCTTGTCGAGCTCGTCCTTCTTGAGGGGGGCGTCCGAGGCGCCGAAGTCGACGGTCTTGGCCTTGATCTGGGCGATGCCGCCGCCCGAGCCGATCGACTGGTAGTTGAGCCCGATCCCGGTCAGCTTCTTGTAGCTGTCGGCCCACTGGGCGTAGAGCGGGTAGGGGAAGGTGGCGCCTGCGCCGGTGAGCGTGTCTTCGGCGGTGGCGGCGCCCGGCGCACCGAGCCCGAACGCGAGCAGGGCGGCGGCCAGGAACGTCGTGGACAGCGTGCGCATGGCACCCTCCGGTTTCGTTGCCCGTTGAGGATGGGGCCGGTGTGTTAGCGATCGGTTAGGGCTCGGTCAGAAGTCGATGAAACGTGCCGGCGACGACGGGGCAGGAAGCGTCCCGTGCGCGCCGCGAAGTGCTCGTAGTCGGCGCCGAAGTGCGCGGCCAGTTGGCGCTCTTCGCGCGGTGTGCGCGCGATCATGAGCCACGCGATCACGGCCGCGCCGGCCAGCCCGAGGGCCGGATCGGCCGCCAGCAGGCCGAGGCCCGCGAAGAAGAGCAGGTACGCCGAGTACATGGGGTGGCGAACGTACCGGTAGGGCCCGCTCGTCACCAGGGACTGGGCGGCGTCGACCCGCAGCGAGGGGCTGAAGTGCCGGCCGAGCGCGTGGTGCGTCCAGCCGAGCAGGCCGAGCGCCGCCAGGGTCACGACCAGGCCCAGGCTCCGCGCCCAGGCCGGCAGCGGGAGGCAGAGCGGCGCCACCAGCGCCGGCGCGAAGGCGTGCCCCAGGGCCAGCGCGAAGACGGGCACCGCCAGCACCAGGCGCCCCGCGAGCACCCCCCAGCCCTCGGCCCCGGGCGAGGGCAGGAGGCGCCGCCGCCCGGCCTGCCAGCGCGCCAGGCCGCGCAGCAGGCCCAGCGCGCAGAGCACGACGATCAGCGCCCACCACCAGGGGTCGTGCGGCATCGGCGTCTTCGTCCCGTGGTTCGCGCCTCCCAGCATACCCGCCGGTCGGCTCCGAAGTCCACGGCCCACCGGGACCCATCGTTGACAGGCCGGCCCTGGGAAGTAGTCTGTCGGAACCCGTCGCAGGAGTCGACCATGCGGGTGCTCGGGGCCCTGGCCGTCGCGTTCGTGGGGCTCTCCACGTGGGGTGCGAGGGCGGCTCCGCTGCTCGAGACCGTGGGAGCCTCCTTCTCGACCAATCCCTTCCTCGGCATGCTCGAGCCCGCGAGCTCCGCGGCCACCTACTTCAACCCGGCGTTGCTCCCGTGGGTCGACGACGGGGTCTCGGCCGGGCTGCTCTTCCTCGCCCAGCGCGTCACCGTCGACTATCACGCGCGGGACGCCGCCGTCGACGTGCCGGCCTCGGTCTACGACGCCCGGCGGTTGCTGGCCGACGGCACGACGGCGGCGCTCGAGCTGCGGCCGCTGCCCACCGATCGGCTGCCGAAGGGTCGAGGCGCCGCCGGGGGTACCGACGACCGCGCGTACATGGGCTTCGGCACGGTCAAGCGCTTCCTGGCGGCGCGCCTGGCCGTGGCGTTTCACGCCTTGCTGCCCGTGACCGAGGTCCAGGCCCAGCGGCCCTTCTTCGTCGACGAGCGCGAGCAGTACTTCTCGAACTCCCTGCAGCCCGAACTGCTCGGAGACCGCACCGAGGGGGGCGCCTTCGTGCTGGCCCTGGCCGGTCGGCCCCTGCCGTGGCTGGGCCTGGGCGCCGGCCTCACGGTCGACAACCGCTCGACCGTCCGGACCACCCTGTACATGCCCGAGGCGTCGGACCAGGCGTCGACGTTGTCGAACACCGAGGTGGTGGTGCGCTCGTCGGTCGTTCCGCACTTCGGGCTGGCCCTCCGGCCGTGGGCCGGCCTGCGCCTGGCGGCCACGTGCCACGTGGGCTCCCGGAGCGACGTCGACACGACCAGCGTGCTGCGCTTCTGGACGTACCCCTACCCCGAGGGCGCCGACTCGCTCACCCACAGCTACACCGACGTGCAGCGCTTCGAGCCCCTGCGGGTCGGCTTCGGCGCAGGCTGGGAGAGCGACCGCGACCAGTCGGTCGCGTGGTCGGCCGGGCTGGTGGGGCGCTGGGCGCGCTGGTCCACGTACCTCGACCGGCATGGCGCCGCGCCCCTCGAGGCCTGGGCCGACACCGTGTCGCTCGCCGGGGGAGGCAGCGTCGTGTGGGCCGACCAGCGCTTCGGGCTCGACGTGGCCTTCGTGCCCTCGCCCGTGCCGCCGCAGGAGGGGCGCACCAACTACGTCGACACCGCGCGGTTGGGCACGGGCTTCGGCTGGGAGGGCACGTTCCGAGCGCGCGGCCTGTCGTTCACGGTCGGCGTGCACGGCCAGGTCCAGCGCCTTCTCCCGCGCAGCGAGACCAAGCGCGCCGACGCCGCCCACCCCGTGCCCGACGAGTTCCCCGAGTCGGTCGACGTGGTCAGCGGGCAGGTCCTGGCCGACGCCGCGGGCCTGCAGACGAACAATCCGGGCTACCCCGGCTACGACGTCTCCGGCTGGCTGGTGGGCGTCGGGGCCGTCGCGACGTTGAAGTTCTAG
>CAZBRS010000017.1:82163-92935 GCA_964494475.1 uncultured Myxococcales bacterium
CGACGTCTCCGGCTGGCTGGTGGGCGTCGGGGCCGTCGCGACGTTGAAGTTCTAGTGTCGATACCAGGAGGACCCATGCGCACCCTGCCCCTGCTCGCTGCCTCCCTGTTCCTGCTGGGAGCGTGTGCCTCCGCCGGGGGCGACGACGACGACGCGAAGAACGTGCCCCCGGACGTGTCCGCCTCCAGCGACGCCGCCGATCTTGGAACGCCCCCGGCCGACGCCCCGACCGCGGAGTCGTCGGCGCCCGAGACCCTGGCGGGGCTCGATCTTTCGGGCACCTGGGCCCAACTCGACGTGCGCTCGGCGCTGGCCACGGTGCCCCTGGCCGGCCAGGTGACGCGGTCGACCACGTCGCTCTTCCGGGCCGAGCTGGTCCAGGCGGGCGCCGAGGTCGCGGTCACGTTGCAGCTCTGCGCGCTCTCGTCCGACAGCGGCACCGACCTGGTGCAGACGGTCTTCCCCGACGCGCTGGTCGCCTCGATCGGGCCCCAGTCGTTCACGGCCGGGCTCGCCGAGCAGGGGGGCGGCGTGCGCTACCTGGAGCCCCGGCACGTCGACGTGAGGGGTTGCCACCTGGTCGACGAGGAGAACGACGCGCTGCCCGTCACGCCCGACGATCCCCGCGTGTACGACCAGGACGGCGACGGCCGGCCCGGCCTCACGGTGCGCATCGTCGGGGTCGTGAACGGTGAGGTCTACGTGGTGCAGCGCCTGGCCACGCGCGCCACCGGCGCGGTGCTCTCGGCCGACCGGCTCGAGGGGCTCGTCGAGTGGAGCGATGAGCAGCAGCACCTGGGCACCGACAACCAGCTGTTGAAGGATCCCACGCCCTCCAGCCCCGACCCGCAGGTCGAGCACAGCTACTTCCGCATGGTGCGCCTTCCCGCCGGCGATGATTGCGCGGCGATCGTCGCCCGCCGCGACCAGCTGTTCCCGTGATCAGTACTGGGTGAGCTCGCGCCAGATGCCGCGCTCGAGGGTGCTGGTCAGCAGGTCGACGATCTCGCGCTGCTGCACGACGGCCGCCAGCATGGTGCGCAAGGGCTCGAGCCGCAGCTCGGTGCCCTTGTCGAGGTCGATGACCGGCATGTACCAGTCCGGGAAGAGGCGCTCTTGCACGTGTTGCTGCACGCTCAGCATCAGCACGTCGGTGTGGCGGTCGTCGGCCACGATGCGATCGTACATCTCGTCGACCACCGCGGACGGCCCCTCGAGCACCTGCAGGAACATGCGTCCCGAGGTGACGAGCACGCCGGTCAGGTCGAGCCTGGTGTTGTTGCGCGAGGCCTCGGCGCCCAGCTGTTCGAGCTCGAGGGTCGACAGCGGGCGGGCAAAACGGCTCACGTACTTGATGCGCTTCAGCATGGGGCCTCCCGGGGTGCTTTCGTTCACTCGGAAAAAACACTAGCCATCCCGCCGCGATTGTCCAGCCCCTTGCCGCCGCCCGGGCGTCGGCTATCCTGAAGATCAACCTGGAGGCAGCGAAACGGGAGGTGCTCCGTGACGTTTTCTTCCCGCGAAGGGGTGTGCCCCCACTGTGAGCGCGCGGGTCCGGTCGGCGACCTGTGCGCCGAGCCGGCCTGCGAGCGGCGGGGGTACCACTTCGTGCCCGCCGAGCACGCCGCGGCCCAGCCCGCGGGGGGCGATCCCCTGATCGGCCGGCTGGTCGACGACGCGCTGGTGGTGGCGCGCCTGGGGCAGGGCGGCTTCGGGCGTGTCTACCTGGCGCTGCAACTGCCGGTCTTCATGAAGGTGGCGCTCAAGCTGCTCGACAGCGGCGTGCTCGGCGACGAGCGCCGCGAGATCGCGCTGCGCACCTTCGAGGCCGAGGCCCGGGCGCTGGCGGCGCTCAGCCACCCCAACCTCGTGCGGCTGCTGCGCTACGGCCTGTTCGACGACGTGCCCTACCTGGCGCTCGAGTTCGTCGACGGGGCGCGCACCCTCGACGACGAGATCGACGACCGGATCGCGGCCGGGCGGGGCTTCAGCGTCGACGAGGTGCGCGCGCTGGTCGACCAGGCGCTCGACGGCCTGGCGGCAGCGCACGCCGCGCAGCTCGTCCACCGCGACGTGAAGCCGGCCAACATCATGCTGCAGCAGGTTCCCGGCCACCCTCGCCTGGTGCGCCTGCTCGACTTCGGCCTGGCCAAGGACGTCTCGGCGGGCGGCGACACCGACTTCCTCACGGGCACGCCGGAGTTCATGGCGCCCGAGCAGATCGATCAGCGGGGCATCGGGCCCTGGACCGACCTGTACGCGCTGGCCGTGATCGCGTTCGAGCTGCTGTCGGGCCGAAAGCCCTTCACGGGCACGACCTACGAACAGATCTTCTACCAGAAGATCGATCGCAAGCGGGATCCTGCCGAGAGCCTCGTCGTCGAGGGCGCGCCGCCCGCGTGGATCGAGTTCTTTCGCCGGGCCCTCGCGCGGGAGCCCTCCGAACGCTTCGCCGACACCGAGTCCTTCCGGGCCGCGTTCCATCAGGCGCTCGTGGCAGGCGCGGCGCTCTCCGCGCCCGGAGACGCCGCGACCGATCTCTCGGCCCTGGTCGATCGGACCTCGCACACCGATGTCGGGGCGCCGAGGGCCCGGCGGTCGCCCGAGCAGCATCGGCTCGAGCTCGAGCAGGCGCGCAGTTCGGCCTTCCGGCGCTGGTTGGCTGAAGAGGGGCAGCGTCTGCAGGCGCCGAAGCCCGCTCCCGAACGTGGGTTGCGTCCCGGGGCAGAGCCGCCGGCGTGGGACGCGCGCAATCCGCTGTTCGGCAAGAAGGGCGAGCCCCCGTGGGAGCAGACGGCGCGCCGACTCTCGGGGCAGGGCCGCACCCGCCGTTTTGCGCGCCGGCGTCGGCTGCTGGTGGTCGTTGGAGGGCTGGTCGCAGCCGCCGCCGCTGCCGGCGCCTGGCTCTGGTGGACCGGCACGTGAGGGGCGCCCCCCGGGGGGCGGAGGGTGGCTACAGCTTGAACACCACGTCGATCTGGGCGCGGTGGTAGCCCTTGCCGTCGTCCACGCCCTTGTCGTTGAAGAAGTACGACGCGCCGAGCTGCACGTGCTTGGCGAGCACGAAGTCCACGCCTGCCTCGTGCCCCTCGCCGTCGGTGCCGCCGCCTCGGAAGTCCGAGTCCGTGAAGGCGCCGAGCACGGCGTCCTTTTCGAGCACGCGGAAGTTGTAGCGCACCTCGAACGAGAGGGGCTCCTTGGCCTTGCCGAGCACCACCCCCGCGAGCCAGCCCAGGCCGTCGTCGGCGGGGTCGAGGTTCTTCACCACGTCGGCGATCGCCGTGACGGGGAAGCCCAGGATCTTGCCGCCGATCTCGGCGAAGCCCTCGACCAGATCGTAGTCGTTCAGGTACGTGACGTTGTCGGGGTCGGTGGCGTCGACGCTGTTGCCGAAGCCCTTTGTCTTGTCGAAGTAGGCCACGGCGCCCTGCGTTTCTGTGTAGTCGAAGTAGCTGCCGCCGACCGTGAACCACAGCGTGCCCCCGAGCAGGGAGGCGCGCAGGCCCGCCTGGGCTCCGAGCAGCAGCGCGTCCCTGGCCTTGTCGCGCTCGTCGATGAACGAGACGCCGGTCGTGACGAAGGGCTCGACGCCGTCGAAGGCGTGGGCCCACGACAGGGCCGCGCCCTCGGGGTTCAGGTCGTGGTCCCAGATTAGCTCGGCCTTGCCGGGGGCGAAGAAGGGGTTCTTCATGCGCCCCAGCAGCACGTGCAGGCCCGAGCCCCAGCCCGGGTGCCAGTCGGCGTAGGCCAGGTCGAGCCACACGGGCTTCTTGGCGAAGGCGCCGCTGAGGGTCTGGTTGGTCGAGACCGGGTCGCCGTCGTTGCCGGTCGCGAGGCCCACGACGAGGTCGACGTCGGGGGGCAGCGCGATCTGGAGGCCGAGGCGCGCCCGGATGCGCTCGCGGTTGCGCATCGTCATCCCCTCGCCGTCGATGATCTCGTGGCGAAAGCGGAAGTCGGCCCTCGGGGTGAACGCCGACACCCGGCCCGGCAGGGGGGTGGAAGGCGCCGTCGGTTCAGCAGCCCGCGCGTGAACCGCGAGGAAGAGGACGCCGACACCCAGGAGCGTGAGGGTACAGGAAGGGCGCATCGTGCTCCTCGATTCACGTGGTCTCTGCCGCGAAGATACACTCCCGTCACGTGAGGCTTCGGTGAACGTGCCGTGAGATTTCGGTTAGCTCGGGGGGACGGGTCGGATCGCGAGCACGAGCGTGAAGCGGCTGCCCTTGCCCGGCGTGCTCTGCACTTCGACGCGGCCTCCGTGGGCCAGGGCGATGTGCTTGACGATGGCGAGGCCGAGGCCCGTGCCTCCGAGTTGGCGGCTGCGGCCCTTGTCGACGCGGTAGAAGCGCTCGAAGATGCGCGGCAGGTGCTCGGCCGAGATGCCGGGGCCCTGGTCGGTCACGTGGAGCCAGGCTTCGCCGCCGCGCGCCTCGAGGGTCAGGGTGGTCAGGGTGCCGGCGTCGCTGTACTTCACCGCGTTGTCGAGCAGGTTCACGAGCGCCTGCACCAGGAGCGTGCGGTTCACCGGCGCCACCACGTCGGGGCCGGCCGTCAGCGCGAGCGTGACGCCCTTCTCGCGGGCGGCCGCTTCGCAGGTGGCGAGGGCCTCCTCGGCCAGGGCGCGCAGCGACGCGACCTCCGAGGGGACCACGCCCCGGGGGTCCTGCTCGACCCGCGAGAGCGCGAGCAGGTCTTCGAGCAGGGCCTCGAGCCGGTCCGCCTGGGCCTGTACGATGCCGAGGAAGCGCTCGGTCGCCTCCGGATCGTGCCGGGCGTGATCCTGCAACGTCTCGACCGAACCCTTGATGGCCGTGACCGGGGTGCGCAGCTCGTGCGACACGTTGGCCACGAAGTCGCGCCGGACACGCTCGAGGCGGCGCGTTCGCGTCACGTCGTGCAACACCAGCACGACCCCCTGCCGAACGTCGCCGGTGTTCGGCAACGACGTGCCGTGCACCTCGAGGGTGCGCTCGTCGGCGCCGTCGCGCAGCAGCAGTTCGCCTTCGCGCGGGGCCCCCGCGGCCACGATGTCGGCCACCAGGCGGTCGAGCTCGGGGTGCCGCAGCACCTCCTGCAGCGTGCGGCCCGTGACCTGCTCGGCCGTGAGGCCCAGCAGGCCGAGGCCCGCGGAGTTGACGCGCAGCACGTGCAGGGAGGCGTCGACCACCAGCACGCCCTCGACCATGCCCTCGAGCACGGCCTCGAGCTCGTCGCGCTGGTGGTGGATGGTCGCGAGGCGCTCGCCGAGCTGCTCGGCCATGCGGTTCATGGCGCTCGCCAGGTCGCTCACCTCGCGCGAGCCGCCCCCCGTGATGCGGTGCGACAACGTGCCCTCGGCGAACGTGAGGGCGCCCTGCGTCAGGTCCTCGATGGGCCGCGTGAACGCCCGGGCCACCAACAGGCCCAGGGCCGCCGCCAGCAGGCCGGCGAACAGGCCCACCAGCGCCACGTGTCGAAGCGTGTCGCGGAGGGTCTCGGCCAGGGTCGTGAGCGGCAGCGCGGTGCGGATCACGGCGTCGGGGCTCGGTCCGGCCTCGGCGTTCGGTAAGGCCTCGGGCAGGCGCACGGCCACGTAGAGCATGTCGCGCCCGAGCGTGGGGCTGTAGCGCAGGGCCTGGCCCACGCCCCTGGCCAGCGCGGCGCGGATCTCGGGGCGGTCGGAGTGATCGGCCATGGCTTCGGGCGCCTGGTCCGAGTCGGCCAGCACGCGACCGCCCGGATGGATCACCGTGATGCGCGTGCGCACCGAGCCCCCCAGCTCGCGGACGAACGCCTCGAGCGCCGCGGGCTCGTCGGCCAGCCGGGGCTGGACCAGGCGCTCCACCAGCCGTGCCTTGTCGAGCAGGACCTCGCCGGTCTGGCGCTCGTGCAGCTCGCGGATGGCCGACACCGCGTAGACCGTCACCGACGAGAGGGCGATCAGCGTGACGGCCAGCGAGTACGGGAAGATCTGGGTCCGCAGGCGGGGCGGTCGCAAGGGGTCACTCCTTGAAGCGGTAGCCGACGCCGCGCACGGTCTCGACCAGGGCCCCGGCCGGCCCCAGCTTCTTGCGCAGGCTGACCACCTGCACGTCGATGGAGCGGTCGGTCACGGGGTAGTCGTCGCCGTGCACGGCCGAGATGATCTGGTCGCGCGTGAAGACCCAGCCCGGTCGGCGCGCCAGGAAGTGGAGGATGCGCAGCTCGGTGGCGGTGAGCTGCACGGGCTGGCCCTCGACCAGCACCTCGTGCCGGCCCGGGTTCACGACCACGCCCAGGTGCGACACCGACCCGTCGTCGGCCGCGGGCGCGGCGCCCTGCCGTCGCAGCACCGAGCGGAGGCGGGCCAGCAGCACCCGTGGGCTGAAGGGCTTGGTCACGTAGTCGTCGGCGCCCAGCTCGAGCCCCGCCACGATGTCGGCCTCCTCGCCCCGCGCCGTGAGCATCACCACGGGCACCCGGGCGGTGCGGGGGTCTTCCTTCAGCAGGCGGCAGACGCGCAGGCCGTCGATGCCGGGCAGCATGAGGTCGAGCAGCACGAGGTCGGGAGGGCTCCGCCGCGCCGCCTCCAGGCCCTCCTCGCCGCTCGCGCAGGGGGTGACCCGGAAGCCGTCCTTCGCGAGGTTGAAGGCCAGCAGTTCGAGGATGTTGGCCTCGTCCTCGACCACGATCACGTGAGGCTGCGACATGCGATCCACTCCCGTGAGGTCATGCTAGGGGCAGGGCCCGAAAATCGCAAGCCGAGCTCTCGGGTCTAACGAAAAACTAGCGGGTGGCGTCCTGCCTTGACGCCAGCGGTTGCTTTGCGCACGATCCACCCGAACGAGAGGATCGGGAGACCATGCGCCTGCTCTCCGGCAACGACGAGTACCTGCAGCTCGAGGTCCAGCGCATCGCGGCGCTGGTCGACGCGCGACTGCGCGCCGCCGAAGGGCAGGACGCGGCCTCCGAGCTCGTCCGCCTGCGCCGTGAGCGCGACGAGCTCTCGACCGCCCGCGTCGCGGCCTTCGAGCGCGGCGTTCCGTTGCCGCTGCAGGGGCTGATCGCGCGGTTCGGCCTGAACGCGCTCGAGGTCGAGCTGTTGCTGGTGGCCCTGGCGCCCCTGCTCGACGCGGCCCTGTTGCCGGCCTATCGCAAGCTCCGGGGCGGGCTCTTCCTCGACGGCGTCGACGTGAACCTGGCCCTGCTGCTGGCCGCCGACTCCTGGGACGAGAAGCTGGCCGCCCGGCAGGCCCTGGCGCCCGGCGCGGCGCTGATCGCGCACCAGATCCTCGTGCGCAGCCAGCCCCGCGGATCGGCGAACGCCCTGCACCACGAGCTCGTGCTGCCGTCGCGGCTGCTGCACCACGTGCTCGGCCACGACGCGCTCTCCGAGACGCTGGCGCCCTTCTGCAGCCTGGGGCGGCCGCCCGTCTCCCTCGACCGCCTCATCCTGCCCGAGCGTCTCAAGGCCGACCTGCTCGATGTGCTCACGCCGGGCTCGGCCCTGCCGCGCGCCCTGTCGGCCTGGGGCTACGACGAGGTGCTGCCCCTCGGCCGCGGCGTGCTGGTGCTGCTCTCGGGCGCCCCCGGCACCGGCAAGACCGAGCTGGCGCGCGCGCTGGCCGCGCACCTCGACCGCCCGCTGCTGCGCGTCGAGAGCGGCAAGCTGGCCGACAGCCAGGCCAGCGTCGACGTGCTGCTGGCCGACCTCACGCTCGAGGTGGCGCTCTGCGACGCCCTGCTGTTCTTCGACGACTGCGAGGTGCTGTTCGGCACGCGGGGCGGCAAGCTGACGGCCCTGCTCGAGCTGCTCGATCGCCACGACGGCATCACCCTGCTGGCCACCAGCCACCCGGCCGAGCTCGACCCCGCGCTCGAGCGCCGCATCGTGTTCCACGCCGACCTGCCCGTGCCGGGCCCCGAACTGCGCGAGCAGATCTGGGAGACCTTCCTGCCCCCGGGCGTGCCCCTCGACGAGACGGTCGACATCCCCACCCTCGCGAACCTGTACGACTTCGCGGGGGGTGCCATCAAGAACGCCGTGCTGGTGGCCCTGAACCGCGCGCTGGCCGACGACCCGGCCAAGCCCGTCGTGACCATGCAGCGCCTGTGCGCCGCCGCCGATCTGCAGCTGAAGTCGCGCCTCGAAGAGCTGGCGCTGGCCACGCGTTCGCCCCTCACGCTCGACGACCTGGTGCTGCCCGAGCAGCAGGCCGCCGAGGTGCGCGCCGTGCTGAACGCCTGCCGCAGCCAGACCCTGGTCATGAACGCCTGGGGCTTCGGGCAGCGCCTGACCACGGGCAAGGGCATCGTGGTGCTCTTCGACGGCCCGCCCGGCACCGGCAAGACCCTCGCCGCCGAGATCCTGGCCTCCGAGCTCGATCGCACGCTCTTCCGCGTGAACATCCCGGCGGTCGTCAGCAAGTGGGTGGGCGAGACCGAGAAGCACATCCAGGACGTCTTCGCGCGCGCCCGCGCCAGCCACGCCATGCTGCTCTTCGACGAGGCCGATGCGCTCTTCTCGCGCCGCACCACCGAGGCCAACAGCTCGAACGATCGCTACGCCAACATGGAGGTGAACCTCCTGTTGCAAGAGATCGAGCGCTTCGAAGGCATCGTGATCCTGACCACCAACCTGTACGGTCGGCTCGACGAGGCGCTGCGCCGGCGCATCCTCTACCGCGTCACGTTCCAGAGCCCCGACGCCGCGGCCCGCACGCGCATCTGGCGCGTGGTGCTGCCGGGTCGCGCGCCCCTGGCGGCCGATCTCGACTTCGACAAGCTGGGCCGGCAGTACGAGCTGCCGGGTGGTCACATCAAGAACGCGGCCCTGCGCGCGGCCTACAAGGCCGCCAGCGACGGCGGGGCCATCGCCATGAAGCACGTCGAGGAGGCCGCCGCCGAAGAGTGCCGCGCGGCGGGCATCGTGCTGCGCGAGGGCGAGTGGACCAGTCCGCGGAACGCCGCGGCGTCGACGAACATCGACCCTGGTACGGGTCCAGCGAGAGGGTGAGGGGATGAGCATGCGCCAGCAGGCCGCCGAACGTACGCGCCAGACGCAGCAGGCGTCGCAGCGAGCTCAGACCATCGACCGCGACGAGTTGATGCGTCGCATCAACGAGGCCGTGCGCTCCGGGGCCGACCTGACCGACGTGCGGGGGTTCATCGCACAGGCGATGCGACAGGGCGTCATCGACTACGGCGACCTCGAGTCGTTCGAGGAGATGTTCGCCGAGCTGGCGCCCCAGAAGGGGTCGCGCAAGCCGGCCGCGATCCGCGCCGAGGTCGACGAGGGCGGCGAGGGCGCCGAGGCCGAGCCTGGGGTCGAGGTGGCCATCGCGGGGCCGCAGGGGGCGAAGGCGCCGGCGGCGTCGAGCGCTCCGCAGTCGGACGAGCAGGTCCAGAAGGTGATGGAGCAGGCCGTCCAGAAGGCGTCGCAGGCCGTGACGCAGAAGGCGGCGCCGGAAGTGGGCACCCTCGCGTCCTGGGGTTCCTACGACATGTTCATCCAAGGCATGCAGGCCGTCGAGGCCAGGTGGACCGCCCTGTCCCCTGCGGACCGCGCCAAGGCGCTCGAAGAGACGCTGTTCGACGTGCTGCGGTCCAACAACCTGCCGCTTCCCGTGACCCTGGTGAAAGACCTGAAGGGTTCCCAGGGCCAGTTCGACTACACGCACTGGACGATCGCGCTCCATCAGAACATGCTCGAGAAGCAGGCGATCAAGCCCGGCGAGATCGAGGCCCTGGCGGGTACTCTCTACCATGAGGCCCGGCATCTCGAACAGCTGTTCGGCGTCGCGCGCCTGATGGCAGGGCAGGGGCAGACCGCTGCCCAGATCTCGCAGCAGACGGGCATCAACCCCGCCATGGTCCAGAAGGCCGCCCAGCAGCCCCTGGGTGCCGGCACCGCGGCCGCCAGCGAAGCGCAGGAGTTCTACGACGAGCTGTTCGGCGCGAGCAGCCAGAGCTCCCGGGCCGTCCGAGTCGCCGCGACCCAGGCGTCCAATGCGCTGGCCGCGGCCATGGCCGCAGAGAGGCGGACGATTGGCGAGCTGAAGGCCCTCCTGGCCGATCCGAACGCGACCCAGGAGCAGAAGGTCGCCTTGGCGCAGGTAGCCCAGCAGGCCATGGCAGCGGTCGCGCAGGCCAAGGCGGCCTACCCGCCCCTGAGGGCTGCGTACTACAAGTTGCCCACCGAGGCCGACGCCGAGCTGTTGGGCGGGGCCGCCAGAAGCATGTTCCGAGCGCTCTGAGGCCGGCACCGTCCGCGAAGGAGGCATTCCATGATCGATGTCGTGATGGCACTCGCGCGGCGCCTCACCGGTCGACCGTCGGCCGAGGACCTGATCCTCGAGATCGGGACGCTCGTCGGCGACGCCGGCACGGGGGCCGTGCTGGCCGTGCAACCCTCCAACCCGCGCCTGGCGATGGCGCGCGTGGCGCGTGATCCCGGCGGTCAGGTACTGTTCGTCGAGCTCGACCTGGCCCCGGGGGCCGACCTGACGATGCAGCAGCTCGAGCGCGCGCTCGGACCCTGGCGGGAGCTGCCGAACCTGTCGGTCGACCGTCCGCCATCGCACGCCTTCCCGTGGCTCGACGAGCCAGGCGCGGCCGCGACGGTCGCCATCTTCGCCAGGCTGGCGGCCGAGCCCGGAGAGACCACTCCCGACTCACGCGTCGCCGAGCTACTTCTTCGCCGCGACCTCCGCTGACCCCGCGCCGGGTGCGCGCCTGCCGCGCACGCTGACCGTGGCGCGTGAACAATCTGGGCGTGGGCGTCATCCGGCTGTATTCTCGATCCCTGCAGA
>CAZBRS010000018.1:0-24463 GCA_964494475.1 uncultured Myxococcales bacterium
GGTGCCCAGGAACGGAGTTGAACCGCCGACACGGGGATTTTCAGTCCCCTGCTCTACCAACTGAGCTACCTGGGCAGCTGGCGCGACGTATCTACCCACCCGGGGCATTGGTGTCAAGGGTTTTTACTGCGGCGCGGGCCGCCCGGGCCAACTCCTGGGCGGCCCTCACGTAGGGGGCCAGGTCGCCGAGGCGGCCCGTGAGGTGCAGGTCGCCGGCCAGGATGGCCTTCATGGGGTCGAGCTCGCCCTGCAGTACGCGCGCCCAGGTGGCTCGCGGGGCCTTCAGGCGGTAGCGCGCGGCGTGGGCCTCGGTTGCCGTGCAGGGGCCGAGGGCGAGCACGTTTCCCTCGTGCACGTCGAGCCGCAGGTGGAAGGTGGCGCCGTCGTCGTCGAGGGTCAGCGACACGGGGCCGCGGGTCCAGGTCGCGGCGTTGGTGGCGAACCAGGGGCTCGCGGCCAGCTCGCGGGCCCAGGCGGCGGCGAAGATGGTGGGGTCGCAGGTCATGGGGCTCCTCTCGGGGGTCCGAGAATGCCACGAACCCTTTGCTCCGACAATTCCGTTCCGATATGCTCGCGGCGTTCAAGGAGGAGGCGGCTATGTGGAGTTCGTGGAGGTGGGCGTTCGGGGCCATCGTCCTGGTGGCGCTGGCAGCATGCGGTGGCTCGGGGAAGGACGGGGAGATCCTCGCGGACGCAGCGTACGAGGCGACGCCGGACGTGAGCCCTGCCGAGGTCTTCGAGCCGCTGCCCTTCGCGCCGGCCGGGCCGGACGCCGCGCCCGGTCCCATGGCCTTCGGGCCCTTCCCCGTGGGCGTGCGCACCTTCGACCTCTACGACGACAGCCGGCCCAACGCGGCCACGGGCAAGGGGCGCTGGCTGCGCACCGACGTTTGGTACCCGGCCGTGCAGGCGGCGCGCGAGTCGCCGTTCGCCATCATCGACCTGAAGCAGGAGGCCGCGGGCATCGACCTCGGCGAGCAGGCCGACCTCATCCTGAACGCCGACGTGCCCCAGATCCCCACCGCCGCGCACCGTGACGCGGCGCTCGATGGCTCCCACGGGCCCTATCCCGTGGTGCTCTTCTCGCACGGGGCCAACGGCATCCGCTGGCAGTCGGTGTTCCACACGGTGCTGCTGGCCAGCCACGGCTACGTGGTCATCTCGCCCGACCACGAGGACAACACGCTGTGGGACATCCTGATCTCGGGCGTCTCCATGTCGTCCATCGGCGAGTCCATCCCCGCGCGCATCATCGACATGCGCTTCCTGCTCGACACGCTGCTCGGCTTCTCGGCCGAGCCCGCCCACCCGCTCTACGGGTCGGCCGACAGCGCGCGCGTGGGGGCCACGGGGCACTCGCTCGGGGCGATCACCTCCATCGGCCTCGCCTGCGTCGAGCCGCGCGTCAAGACCGTGGTGCTGCACAGCCCCCAGATCCTGGCGGGCTACGCGGCGGGTCACTGCCTGGGCAAGCCCTACCCGGTGCCCAGCCTCACCATGGGGGGCACCCTCGACGAGACGCTCAAATACTGCGGGCAATACTGCGACTACAAGAACCGGCTGCTCACCGAGCAGCCCAAGTACCTGTTCGAGCTCGTGAACGGCGGTCACTTCACGTTCAGCGACGTGTGCGTGCTCGACCTGGTCGACATCGCCGAGAAGCTCGAGCTCGGCACCGCGGCAACGCACATCCTGAACGATGGCTGCGGGCCCCAGAACGTGCCCTACGCCGAGGCCCACCAGGCCATCAACCACTACGCCACCGCGTTCTTCAACTGGCAACTGCGGGGCTCCGAGGGCTCGCGCGCGCTGCTGGTCGACCGCGACGACTCGCCCTTCGAGCACGTGAACTTCTTCGAGGGCGACGTGCCCGACTTCTGGGGCGAGGGCGGCTGCTCCGGGTGTGTCCAGTTCTGACCGTCGTTCCTGGTTGCAGACCGCCCGGCAGACAGGGTAAACCGAGGCATTCACGAACCCCCTGGCGGAGGTGCCGGTGCGCCGCTTTCACGTCGTCCTCGTCGCGGCCCTGCTGGGTCTGTCGCTCGTCGCGTGCAACAGCGACCTGCAGAAGAAGTTGAACAAGGCCAAGGACCTCGCCGCCAACGAGGTGCCGCGTACGTTGGCCACGCTGCTCGAGGAGCGTCGCGACCGAGCGGGCAAGGACCTGCCCACCGACATGGGCGATCGCTCCGGGGGCTTCTCGGCCGCCGTGCAGTGGCGCGCCGACGTGGCCGCCATGGACACCCTCGAGCAGGTCGAGGCCCTGCAGGGCCGCCTGCAGAAGGGGCAGAACCCCGAGGCCGAGAAGCTGCTGGCCGACGCGCGCGAGCTGTTCAGGGGCCAGCGCTACTTCTGGATCGAGAAGAAGCGCCCGCAGGACTACGAGGACTTCCTGATCGAGTACACGAACGCGAACCCCACGGGCGTGCTGGCCGAGGAGGCCGCCTTCGAGCGCCTCTACCTGCACGTCGCGAACCTCTGGGAGCGCGAGAAGTACGACGAGGACACGCGCCTCACCGCCATGGCGCGCTACTGGAAGCTCGCCTTCGGCTTCCCGAACCGCGAGCGCGAGCCCTTCATGGACTATGTCACGCGCCTGTGCAAGGAGCACCTCGGCGAGTACTGCAAGCCCATCCCCTGGGAGCTCCGCCCCGAGGCCCTCGAGAAGCCCTACCTCGAGGCGCTGCGCGGCATGATCGCCGACTTCCAGAAGCGCTTCCCCGAGTCCATCTACGGTCGCCTGATGGTCAGCCTCGATCGCCAGTTCGCCGCGCGCGCCGAGGCTCTCGGCTCGTTCGTCGAGCAGCCCCGCCTGGCCGAGACCGTGTCGAGCCGCGACTGCGTGGGCCGCTCCATCCTGGATCTCGGCCCCGACGGCCTGCGCTTCGAGGGGGAAGAACTGGCGCCCTTCGTGCCGGGCTACGCGTACGACAAGAAGGACAAGGCGGCCCTGCTCGAGCGCCTGGCCGAGATCCTGTGGAGCCGCATCGAGCAGATGGGGGGGACCGACCCCTTCCTGCCGCTCATCACCATCGTGCCCGCCGAAGACGTGCCCGTGACGCTGCTGGCCGATCTTCTCACGATCCTGGGCCAGAATCGCGTCGACCAGGTGGCGCTCTGCGGTCGCAAGCGCAACGACGGCTCCAACCACAAGACCATGCACCTGCTCACGCTCTTCCCGCAGAAGAACCCCAAGAAGAAGGAGGTCGTCGTCGACGCCGACGGCAAGATCGACAAGACGGCCAAGGCCGAGCCCCTCGACTCCGAGAAGTTCCTGAAGCTGCTGCCGGCCGCGCCGCTCGGCGCCCGTCCGACCTGGATCGGCTACCTGGGCCGCCTGCCCGTGCTCGACCTGAAGGGCCCCGGCCGGGCCTATGCGTTCGCGACCGACGGTTGGAAGACCGCTCCCGTCGACGACAAGGGCAAGGTGGGCAGCGCGACCGACACGCCGAAGCTGGAGCCTTCCGGCCTGAAGGAGCCCGGGCTGCTCACGGTGCCGCGCGACGTGACCCTGGTCGAGCTGTTCCGGGCCCTCGACGGCGTCAAGCTGGAGTGCGGCGACCCCGAGTGCCGTGCGAACACGTACCTCGAGAGCCCCGTAGCGCTCGGCTGGCGGTGAGCTTGTGGGGCAGGCATTCCTGCCTGCCGTCCTGAACTACAGCAGGGGCGCGAGGGTCGAGAAGGCCGCGTCGGCCTCCCAGGCGTAGCCGCTCGTGGTGCGGGCGACGCCCTCCTGGCCGAGCTGCACCTGCACGCGCTCGATGCGATCGGGGGTCGGCGGGTGCGTCGAGAACAGCTCGCCGAGCCCCGAGAAGATGTCCGAGACGGGGTCGGTCGGCGTGCCGCCCTCGAGGGTCTGCAGGTACGTGAAGAAGTCGACCATGCCCCAGGCATTGAAGCCCGCGGCCAGGGCATACTGCACGCCCAGTTCGTCGGCCTCGTACTCCTGATCCTGGTCGAACACCAGTCCCGTGCCCAGCTGCAGCGCGGTCGTCACGATGGGGCCGAGGTCGCCGCCTCCGCCCAGCAGGTCGACCAGCCCCTGCTCGATGACCTGGCGCTCGAGCGCCTGCACGCCGTGGCGCGCCGAGATGTGCCCCATTTCGTGGGCGAGCACCGTGGCCACCTCGGCCCCGCTGCCGGCCGCCTTGAGCAGGCCCACCGTCACGTAGACGAAGCCGCCCGGGACGGCGAACGCGTTGATCTCGTCGGTGTCGACCACCGTGAACGTGTGCGCCAGGGTGGGGCGGTCGGTGTGGGGCACGATGGCCTGCCCCAGGGCGGCCACGTACTGCGCCACGCGCGGGTCGCCGCTCCAGGCGGGCATCTCCTTCAGCAGCTCGGCGTGAAAGCCGCGCCCCATCTCGACCTCGTCGGCTTCGCTGATCAGCAGCGACTCCTGGCCCACGCCCGCGCAGGCCAGCGGCAGCAGCAGCCCGAAGATGGCGACGACGCTCGTGCGCATGCAACCCTCCGCGATGTTCGTGGTAACGGTACCGATTCGGGGGCGAAAGGCAAGGTGGCCCGGTTGGGTCAATCCTTGTAGACGGGGTGCAGGCGCACCTCGTTGTCGACGACCTGCACGACGAAGCGCACGTTGGCCTTGCCGGTCCGAAGGCGGAGCTGGGTCTCGTTCTGCGCCACCTTCTCGAGGAACTTCACGCGCGTCAGCTTGCTCATGTCGTTGCCGGCGGCCTGCTGCGCCGAGACGAAGTCGATGAACAGCGACTTGTAGTACTCGTCGGGGTTCACCGCGAAGGCTGTGGCCGCGTCGATGGGCGCGCCGCCGCGAGCCGGGGCGTGCTCCGAGAACTTGAGGGTCTCCTGGAAGAACGCCGTGTCGTCTTCTTCTTCGGGCAGCGGCTTGCCGAGCAGCACCGCCACCATCAGGTTCAGGGTCTCGCCCAGGCTCTTGGCGATGGGTTCCCGGTACTCGAACGGGAAGAAGTACTCGCGGTCACCGCTGATGATGCGGTGGATGCCGGCGTCGATCTCTTCGAGCGGCTTCAGGAACTGGCCGAGCAGTACGCCCAGGCCGAAGATGCCCGCCAGGGACACGACCACGGCCGTGAGCAGCATCCAGAGCATCGACCCGGCGGCGAAGTCGGTGATGACCGCCTTCGAGCGGCTGAACACCGCCCTCAGCGTGTTGGGGGTGTAGCTGCCGGGGAAGGGCATGGACGCCGCCAGCAGGCGGTCGGTCTCGAAGGTCTGGGGCGCGTCCTTGGTCGTCGTCCGGCCCTGGCCGAGCATCTCGGCCGAGTCTTCGTCGCTGGCGGTGCTCACCAGCAGGCGATCGCCGTTCAGCACCGTCAGATCGGCGCCCAGCAACTGCGCTTCTTCCTTCACGAACTCGACCAGCGACGAACCGAGCACCACGAAGCCGAGCACGCCCTGGTCGTCGCGGATGGGGGTCACGGTGACCAGGAAGAACTTCTGGGCGTCGTCGAAGTAGAGGATGTCGCGGAACGAGTGCGTGGGGTCCTTGCGCGCTGCGAAGACCACCGGGTACTTGTCGGAGAGCGTGGTGTCACCCGACCAGCGCGCGTTGCGGCTGTGCGCGCGGCCGATGCCCCGCTCGTCGAGCACGATGGCGAAGTCGATGCGCGCCCCCGCCATGTCCTTCTGGAGGTCGGGCATGACGTCTTCGGTCAGGGGCTCGTACGTCATCTTGAACAGGCACGTGTCGACCGCCGACGCCAGGCAACTGGTCAGCACCGACTTCGCCTGCTCCACGAACTCGGCGCGCCCGTTCTCCTTGAGTGAGGGGTCGACCGCGGCCACCTTGTCGGCCAGCGTGCCCACGAAGCCCTGCACGAGGTCGGTCTTCTCCTGCACCGCGTTGACCCGCGCCGCCGCCAGGTCTTCGCCCTCGTGGGCGGCCGCGAAGTCGAGGCTGTACAGCTCCTTCTCGGTCTCGCGCATCGCCGTCATGTTCTCGCGCAGCGCGTACAGGTAGGCCCGCAAGACGCCCCCCGAGATGCGGTTGCCCGCCTCGAAGAGCTCGAGCGAGCGACGCTCGAAGACCTGATTGTACTGCAGCGGCAGCAAGCCGAGGCCTTCCCTGGCCTCGTCGAGGACCGCGGCCCGATGCCCGCAGACCAGCGTGACGGCCACGCCGGTCATCACCGCCACCGTGATGAGCAGGGAGACGTAGAGCTTCAGACGGACCATGTTCCTAGCCCTCGCTAGCCGCTGGTTGTCGAGACGACCACCATCTGGAATTTGAAGAACTTGGCGGCCCCGGCTGTGGCGACCACCGAGGCGACGACCAGATAGGGGGTATCTTTGTCGGCCACCAGCAGCATCTGGCGCTCGTACGGCTTGCCGGCGTCCTTGGCCTTGGCCTCGAAGACCTGCCCGAAGAGGTTGAGCGCGTCCTTCAGCTCCTTGACCTCGTAGCTGTCGGCGCTGGTCTTGGCGGTGTTGGGGATCTTGCCGTTCTGCAGCGTGACCACCGACTGGCCCTCGACCAGCACGGCCTTGCGCGTGATGGTGACGACCAGGTAGTTGGCGGGTGGCTCGTTCGACAGCGACTTGGGCAGCGTGATGTCGGAGCTGGAGGGCGTGATGGCGCCCGAGGTCACCGCGAACTGCTTGAGCAGGAAGACCATGAGGATGGTCATCATGTCCATCATGGCGGTGATGTTCAGGCCGGTGATCTCCTCGACGTCGCCCTCGGCCTTGGCCCGGTAGCGCGACACCATCTGGTGCGCTTGCTTGGTGGTCAGCGTGGTCTTCATCGGGCGTTACTCCCCGACCGTGAGGGCGATCTTGGGGAACAGCGGTGCCTTGGGGTCACCGCGCGCCGCGTCGGCCGTCTTGACGAGGAGCTCGTAGGACATGTCGGGCTCGAGCCCGATGCCGGCGGCCTCGTCGGTGGGGTGCGCCGCCTTGACCTGCTGGAGCACGCTGGCGAGCCCGTCCCAGTCGTAGTCGGTGCCCTTCTTGGCCACGATGCGACCGCCCGCGTCGGGCTGCAGCACGGGGTCTTGACCCGTCACCACGAAGCCCGTCTTCGAGACCGCGATCTGCAGGTTCAGCGCCTTGACCTCGCCGCCGCCGCCGCCGCCCTCGCCGGTGGCGAGGCTAGGGGGCTTCACGGCCACCTGCGCCAGCGCCGCGCTGAACGTCACCGTGAGCAGCAGGAACATGACGACGTTGGTCGAGATGTCGAGATAGGGGACGAGGTTCAACTCGCCCGACTCTTCCTCGAGCTCTTCCATTTCGGCGCGGATGCGCCGCATCTTCGCGCGCACCTGCATCAGGGTCATTTACTTGGACTCCTCGTCGGCGGGAGCCGGCCCGCTCACGGCCGCCGCGACCCACTCCTCGGACAGCATGTTCTCGATCTTGATCGCGAACATCTCGAGCTCGGAGACCTTCTTCTTGGCCATGTTGCCGAGGATGAGGTGCCCGCAGATGCACGCGACGGCGATGACCAGCCCGAGCCACGTGTTGTTCATGGCTTCGGAGATACCGGCCGCCAGCTTCTGCGAGCGCTCTTCGGCCGCGGCAGTACCCACGGCGGCGAACGACGCGATCAGGCCCTGGATGGTGCCGATGAGGCCGAGCAGCGTCGCGATGTTCGCGAGCGCCCACAGGGACGAGATGCGCTTCTTGATGTTCGGCGTGACCTCGACGAGCACCTCTTCGACGGCGGCCGCGACCGCCTCGTCGCCCTTGGTCACCTTCGTGAGGGCCGTCTTGGCGACCACCAGCAGCGGGGCCGCGGAGCGCGACACCAGCTTGATGGCGCGGTCGAGCCGCTTGGAGATGAGCAGCTTGCGGATCATGTCGAGCATCACGTTGGCGTTCAGCGACCCCGAGCGGATCATGAACACCGCGCGATCGACGATGATGGCGAGCGCGATGATGGCGATGCCCAGGTTGAGATACATGAACAGTCCACCAGCGTGGAAGAACTCGGCGATGCGCTCCATGTCCCGGACTCCGTTCAGTTAGCGTACGGGCTTTCGGCGCATGAATGTACTTGAGGGTGGCGGACCCGTCAAGCCGGAGCTTCGGTTCGGGGCCGCGAATCCTTCGAAAGGGGCTGGCGGCGCGCCCCGGGCTGGCTTCTCAACGTGTGCGGAGGACGCCCCTGCGCGAGCACCAGGAGGTGACCGGGCAGTCGGAGCAGCGGGGCGAGAGGGGGCGGCAGATCTGCTGGCCCCAGGTGACCAGCCAGTCGTTGATCGAAATCCAGTAGCGCTGGGGCAGGCGGGACCGCAAGACGCGTTCGGTCTGCTCGGGGGTGCGCGTGTCGACGTAGCCCCAGCGGTTGGTGATGCGGTGCACGTGCGTGTCGACGCAGATGCCGGGCGCTCCGAAGCCCAGCGTCAGGACCAGGTTGGCGGTCTTCCTGCCCACGCCTGGCAGCTCGACCAGCAGGTCGAGGTCCGGCGGGACGCGACCGCCGTGGCGCTCGAGCAGCAACCGGGCCGTCCGAACCACGTGCTCGGCCTTGGTGCGGTGGAAGCCCACGTCGCGTACGAGCGGCTGCACGTCGGCGGGCTCGGCCCCTGCCAGGCTGGCGACGTCGGGGTAGCGCGCGAAGAGGCGCGTCGACGCACGTTCGGTCATCTCATCGCGCGTGCGGGCGCTCAGCATGGTGGCCACCAGCACCCGGAAAGGATCGCGGCCGCGCTTGGCCACCATCTCGGTCACGAGGGGCGGTCGCAGTCGCTGGCAGGTGTCGGCGACCAGCGCCAGCACCTGGTCGAGGTTTTCGTCCGTCACGGCCATCGGTTCCTTCCTTTCGCTCAGCCACGACCCCGGGGATCGAGCCGGTCGCGCAGTTCGTCGCCGAGCAGCGTGACCCCGAGCACCGCGAGCGCGATGGCCAGGCCCGGGGCCAGCCCCAGGAGGGGCGCCTTGACGAAGAGCACGGCGCCCTGTTCGAGCAGGGCGCCCCAGCTCGCGCCGTCCTGGGGGCCGAGTCCCAGGAACGACAGGCCGGCCTCGGCCAGGATCGCGGCTCCGATCTGAAAAGTCATGAGCACGAGCACGGGGCCCGCCACCGCCGGAAGCACGTGCCTCGCCAACAGGCGGGGAGTGTCGAGGCCCAGCATGCGGCCCGCCTCGACGTAGCCCCGCGATCGCAGCGACTGCGCCAGGGCGCGCACCAACCGTGCGTAGCCCGCCCACCCCGTGAGCGCCAGGGCCAGCACGACCGCGCCCACGCTGGGGCGCCCCGCCACGAAGACGAGCAGCACCGCCAGCAGGAATCCGGGGAAGGCGAGCGCGATCTCGACCAGGCGTTGCAGCACCAGGTCGGTGAGACCGCCCGCGAAGCCGGAGACGAGCCCCAGGGTGGTCCCGACGAGCGCCGACACGAGCACCGTGCCCCAGCCGACCAGCAACGCCACGCGGGCTCCGTGGAGCAGCAGGGAGAGCAGGTCGCGGCCCTCCTCGTCGGTGCCGAGCCAGTGCATCGAGGAGGGGGGCGCCAGGATCGCGTCGACGTCCCGATCCTGGGGCCCAGCGGGAGCCAGCACGGGCCCGACCGCGCCAACGACGGCCAGCAGCCAGAGGATGAGCAACCCCGTCTTGGCCCGCGCGCTACCCTTCATGGCGCAGCCTCGGGTCGAGCGCCAGCAGCACGACGTCGACGACCAGGTTCGCGACCACGTAGATCGCGGCCACGAAGATGACCGTGCCCTGAACGAGGTCGTAGTCCCGCTGCGCGATGGCGTCGACCAGCAGGGAGCCCACGCCGGGCCGCCCGAAGATCTTTTCGGTGAGGATCGCGCCGCCGAGCAGGGCGGCCACCTGCATGCCGAGCATCGTGACCACCGGGGGCAGGCCGACCCTCACGACGTGGCGGAGCAGCACCGTGCGCCCCGGCACGCCGCGGGCTCGGGCCAGGAAGACATGGGAGGCGCCGAGCGCCTCGAGGGCGGTCGCGCGCACCAGGCGGGTCAGCTTCCCCGCGAGCGCCAGGCCCAGAACCAGCCCGGGCAGCACCAGGTGCTCGAGCCCGGTGATGGGCCCGCCTGGCAGCGGCAGCCAGCGCAACCGCACGCCGAACACATAGAGGAGCACGGGGCCCAGCCAGATCACGGGCAGCGAGGCCGAGAGCACCGCCGCGACGTTGGTGCCCCGGTCGAGCCAGGAGCCTCGCCGAAGCGCCGAGGCCAGGCCGAGAGGGACGGAGAGGCCGATCGCGAAGAAGAGCCCGGCGGCCGCCAGATCGAGCGTGGCCGGGAGGACCTCGACGAGCCGCGACAGGACCGTGCGCGGAGCCGACCCCGGCTCGGCGCTGACGCCGAGAGAGCCGTCGGCGAGCGCCGCCAGGTACGACCCGTACTGCTCCCACATCGGGCGATCGAGGTGCAGGCGTTCTCTCAGGTCGCGCACCTGGGCTTCGTCGGCGAACTCTCCGAGCAGGTTCTGCACGGGGTCTCCGGGTACGAGGCGCACGGCCAGGAAGACCAGGGTCACGACCCCCAGCAGCGTGGCCAGCGAGGCGAGCAGGCGGCGAACGAGGGCGCCCCCCGTGCGGGACATGGGTTCGATCCGCGGCGTCAGATAGAGTCGATCTCGGCGCGCGAGCTCACGATGCGATCGACCAGGCCATAGGTGACGGCGTCTTCGGCGGTCATCCAGTAGTCGCGCTCCGTGTCGTGGATTACCTTGTCGAGCGGCTGGCCGCACTCCTCGGCCAGCAGCCGGTTGATGCGCTCGCGCGTCTCGATGATCTCTCGCGCGGTGATCTCGAGATCGGAGGCGGGGCCGTACACCTCCATGGGGATGAGCGGCTGGTGGATGAGCAGCTTGGTGTTCGGCAGGCAGAACCGCTGGCCCTTGGGCGCGCCGAGCAGCACCACCGTCGCGATCGACGCCGTGAGGCCGGCGCAGAGGACGCGCACGGGTGCGCTGACGAAGCGCATGGTGTCGTAGATCGCGAAGCCCGCCGACACCGAGCCTCCGCCCGAATTCACGATCAGCGTGATGGGCTTCTCGGCGTCGTCGTTCTCCAGCACCAGCAGGTGGCTCATCAACTCGCGGGCCGAGCGATCGTTCACCTCGCCGCACAGCAGGATGGTGCGGGAGCCGAGCAGGCGCTGCAGCAGGAATCCGTCGTCTTGGGAGCGGGGTTCTCGGGAGCTCATGGAGGGTCCTTTCATCATGGGCACGTGCGTTTCGAGTGGCGGAGCGCGCCGGTCGAGGTCTGGTGGACCACGTGCAGGCGGCCCTGGGGTGTGCGCAGGAGCGCGGGATAGCGACCGGTGGCGCCGGTCTCGTCGAGGACGACGGGGCTCCAGGCGCCCGCGAACGAGGGCGCGCTGGCGTAGTGCAGGTCGTTCAGCGAGGAGATCACGTGGTAGGCAACGTGCAGGCCGCCCGCTTCGTCGACCGAGAGCGACGTGCCGTACGTGCCGACGCTGATCGAGCCTTCGACGACGCGGCTGGTCCACCCGGCGCCCGCGCGGGTGGCGACGCGCACGGCCGAGTCGAAGCCGTCGTAGAACCCCAGGTAGGGCAGGTCGTCGGCGTCGAGGGCCAGCGAGACCGAGTAGCTGGTCGAACTGCTGACACCCGTCACGTTCTCGACGGTCCAGCCCGCGCCGTTCCTCTCGGCGTACTTGACCAGCGCCGACGTCAGGTCGGCATAGCCGATGCGGGGCCAGCCCGTGCTCGCAATCCGGAGCGACGCGTACTTGCCCACGTCGAGGGCGTTCCCGGGCTCGACCTCCTCGACCACCCAGGCGCCCGAGAAGTCGGTGGCGTAGCGCAGGTCCTTCTTGTCGCCGTCGGACACGTAGTAGGCCACGTGCAGCGCGTCGGTGGCGTCGACGTCGGCCGACACGTTGCCGACCGTGATCTTGGCGGACGAGCTCCCGTCGATGGTGACGGGCGCGCTCCAGGTGCCGCCAACGCGCGAGACGACGCGCAACTCCTTGGTGGCCGGCTCGTCGTGGCTGTAGACCACGTGGAGGTTGCCGGCTCCATCGACGACCAGCGCGCTGTAGGCGCCGGCCGTGTGGTCGGTCACGATCGGCGTGGTGGTCCATCCGCTGCCCGGGTTCTCGGCCAGGTACAGATCCTTGGCGCCCGACGGGTCGTAGTGGAAGGCCGCGTAGAGCGTGCCATTCGCCGCGACCGCGGCCGAGAGCGTGCCGCCGGCCTTGGTGGCGACCGCGTCGGCGGTGCTCCACGCGCCGAGGTACTCGTCGGTCCGGCCGTCGCAGTCCTCGTCGCCGTCGCCGCACACCTCGTCGCCCAGGTTGGCGAGCGTCGTGCACTCCAGGCCGTCGTGGTCGTCGTTGCAGAGGGTCGTGCCGCCGGCGCAGGCCCCGAAGCCGCAGTCTTCGCCGACCCCCTCGACGCGCGCGCCGTCGGGCATGAGCAGCGAGAAGTCTTCGTCCACGTTGGCGTCGCAGTCGTTGTCGAGGCCGTCGCACGTGGCCTCGGTGACCGCCTCGTAGGTGTCGGCGTGGGTCAGCAGGGCCGCGGCGTCGCACTCGTGCCAGGCGCCGGCATAGCAGAGCGCCGCGGTCTTCTCGGCGCCCGCGCACACCCCGTCCTGCTCGGCACAGGCCGGGTGATCGTGTCGCAGGTAGCCCTCCGCGAGGTCGTCGGTGTCGGCCGCGTCGGTCTTGCCGTCGCAGTCGTCGTCGACCCCGTTGCACGTCTCGTTGGTCGGCGAGCCGGGCGCGCACGTGTCGCCGGGCACGCCGTTGGTGCAGGACCGGGTGCCGGTTCGGGCGCACGCCCCTGTGCCGCAGGTGGAGGGTCCCGCCGGGAACTCTTCGTCGGTGCTGTCGTCGCAGTCGTCGTCGATCTTGTTGCACGTGGCGTCGTTGGCGGCGGGCGTGCCGGCCACGCACGTGTCGACGACCGCGCCGCCCGTGCAGATCCGCGCCCCGGTGCGGGCGCAGGCGCCCTTGCCGCACGTCGTCGGCGTGCTCACGTAGCCTTCGTCGGTCTCGTTGTTGCAGTTGTTGTCGAACCCGTCGCAGGCCTGGGCGGCGGCCTCGGGGCCGCTCTTGTAGACCAGGGAGTGGTTGGTGTAGTCGACCACGCTGCACGCGGCCCAGTAGCCCCCGCTGCAGCGCGCGGGCGCCGGCAGGGAGCCGCTGCACACGCCGTGCTGGTTGGCGCAGAGCGGCCGCTGGAGGTCGGGATCGGCGGCGTCGATCTTGCCGTCGCAGTCGTCGTCTTGGGCGTTGCACGTCTCGGGCAGGGCCTCGACGAGCGAGCTGCACGTGATGCCCGCGTGGTCGGAGGTGCACAGGGTCACTCCCCCGGCGCACTCGCCGGTGCCGCAGGGCTTGCCGACCCCGGCGTGCGTGCTGCCCTCGGGCGTCGTGACCTGGAAGTCGTCGTCGGTCGCGCCGTCGCAGTCGTTGTCGACGCCCTCGCAGGTCACCTCGGTGGCCTCGTAGCGCGTGTCGTGCGCGAGATAGAAGGTGTCGGGGCAGGGCAGCCAACCGCCGTTCACGCAGAAGGCCGGCGGCTTGGTCGTGCCCGCGCAGACGCCCGCGGTTCTCTCGCAGGCGGGCGCGTCGTTCGTGGCCAGGCTCGGATCGACGGCGTCGGTGAGCCCGTCGCAGTCGTTGTCGCCCCCTCCGCACACTTCGGGAGCCAGCAACGTCAGGCTCGTGCAGGTCAGGCCGGCTTCGTCGGCGCGGCAGATCGTCGTACCGCCGGCGCAGGCGCCCACGCCGCACGCGACGCCCACGCTCGTGACGGTCGCGCCGTTGGGGAGCACGAGCGAGAAGTCTTCGTCGGTGCCGCCGCTGCAGTCGTTGTCGAGCCCGTCGCACGCGGTCTCGGTCGCCGCCTGGAACGTCGTGGCGTGCGCGGCGTAAGCCGCCGCGTCGCAGGCCTTCCAGGTGCCGGCCTCGCAGAGCCCCGCCGGCTTCGTGGCGCCGTGGCAGACCCCCTGCTGGACCTCGCAGGGGGGGTGATCGTTGGCGCCGAGGTCGGGGTCGAGGGCGTCGACCAGGCCGTCGCAGTCGTCGTCGCCGCCGCCGCACAGTTCGAGAGAAGAGTTGCCGATCGAGGGGCAGGAGAGCCCGTCGCCCGCCGCGTTGCACGTGAGCGTGCCACCGGCGCAGGCGCCCACGCCGCAGGCATCGCCGACGCGTGTGGCGACGGCGCCGTCGGGGAGCGTCAGGGTGAAGTCGTCGTCGGTGGCGCCGTCGCAGTCGTTGTCGAGCCCGTCGCACGACGCCTCGAGGCCGTGCTCGTACGTGGCGGCGGCCGCCCGGTAGGTGGCGTCCGTGCACGCGGCCCAGGCGCCGCCCTGGCAGAGCTCGGGCGGGCGGGTGGAGCCGGCGCACACGCCGGACTGCAGGAGGCAGGCCGGGGAATCGTGCGCGGCCAGTTCGGGATCGAGAGCATCGGTCTGGCCGTCGCAGTCGTCATCGAGGCCGTTGCACGCCTCGTCGGCCCCGGGGTTGACGGAGGCGCCCTGGGCGCTGTCGTCGCAGTCGCCGTCGACCGCGGCCGTGTAGTGCGAGACCGCGTCGGGACCGCACTGGCAGCGCGATTCTCCCGTGCGGCCGAAGCCGTCGCCGTCGAGGTCGAGGAAGGTGGGCTCGCAGTCGAGCGCGCCCGGCTCGTCGGTGAGGCCGTCGCAGTCCTCGTCCACCCCGAGCCCGGTCGAGGGGTCGCCGTCGCAGGCCTCGACCGCCGGGCTCTGGTCGTCGCACGTGACGCCGCTGCCGTTCGCGGTGCAGACCCCCACGCCATAGGCGCAGGCGTCGTCGTCGCCGCCGTCGCAGGGTTGGTCGAGCGCGGGGAAGTCCTCGTCGGTGAGGCCGTCGCAGTCGTTGTCGATCGTGTCGCACTTCCCGACCTCGTCGCCGCTCCGCCAACCGGGCACGGCCGAGTAGTCGCAAAGCCAGGCCCCGGCGCCGCTGCACGTCGCGTTCACGAGCGGGTGCAGGCACGCACCCGTCGTACGGCAGGGGCTGTCGTCGACCGTGAGCCCGTCGTCTTCGGCGCCGTCGCAGTCGTCGTCGAGGCCGTTGCACGCCTCGGGGCCGTCGGCCGCGTCGGGCCCGTCCGGGTTGGTGGTGCAGGTCGTCACCGCGGCGTCGACGGCGCAGACCACCACGCCGATGCCGCACTCGCCCGTGCCGTCGCAGGCCTCGCCCAGCGCGATTCCCTGCCACGTGAGCTCTTCGTCCGTGAGGCCGTCGCAGTCGTTGTCGAGGCCGTCGCAAGCGTCGAGGTCGTCCTCGCGGGTGCTCCCGTCGGCGTTGGTCGAGCACGTGATGGCCTTGTCGGCGCTGCACTCGACCACGCCGGCTCCGCAGGCGCCCACGCCGTCGCAGGCGTCGCCCAGCGACAGGGCCTCGCCGCTCGTGGGGTCGGTATAGCGGAGCCCCTCGTCGGTGGCGCCGTCGCAGTCGTTGTCGAGGTGGTCGCACACCTCGAAATCGACCGCGACGTCGGTCGAGCAGGCCAGCCCCGAGCCCCCCGGCGTGCAGACGACCACGCCGCCCAGGCAAGCGCCGGAGCCACACGGGGCTCCCTTCTTCGAGGACAGCCCCGACACGGGGTCGGTCCACGAGAAGTCCTCGTCGGTGAGGCCGTCGCAGTCGTTGTCGAGGCCGTCGCAGCGCGCTTCGACGCCGTCGTCGTACGCGGGCAGGTTGCCGTAGTCGCACGCCCAGTCGCCGTCGATGCAGGTCGCGATCACGTTCAGGCGCGTGCACACCCCGAGGAAGCGGCAGGTGGCGTCGGCCGCGGCGGCGTCGAGGTGCTCGTCGGTGAGGCCGTCGCAGTCGTCGTCCAGCAGGTTGCACACCTCGAGGGCAACGCCGGGCGCCGAGCCGTCGGGGTTGCTGGAGCAGGTCGCCAGCGTGGCCGAGGCGCACTCGACCAGCCCGTCGGCGCATTCGCCGACGCCGTTGCACGCGGCCCCGATGGGGAGGCTGTTCCAGGTGAAGGGCTCGTCGCTGTCGCCGTCGCAGTCGTCGTCGAGGCCGTTGCAGGTCTCGGGCACCGCGTCGGGGGCGTCGCCGTCCGGGTTGGTGGAGCAGGTGATGGCCTTGCCCAGCCCGCACTGCACCGTACCGCCCCCGCACTCGCCCGTACCGTCGCAGGCCGCGCCAAGCCACAGCCCGGTGCCCGAGGGGTCGACGTAGCGCAGATCCTCGTCGACCTCGCCGTCGCAGTCGTTGTCCTTTCCGTCGCACAGGGTCTCGGCGCCGGGCTCGTAGGTCGCGATCATCGCGTAGTCGCACGTCCAGTCGCCGTCGTCGCAGGTCGCGACCACGTTGAACACGGTGCACACGCCCTGGCGCAGGCAGGGGGCGTCGGCGGCGGCCGCGCCGAGCTCTTCGTCGGTGAGGCCGTCGCAGTCGTCGTCGGCGAGGTTGCACGCCTCGATCGCCACGTCGGGCTCCGAACCGTCGGCGTTCGTGGAGCACGTCGCGCCGAACCCGTCGGGCAGGCACTCGACCAGCCCGAGCCCGCACGCGCCCACCCCGTCGCAGGCCTCCGCGAGGGGCTGCCCGCCCCAGGCGAAGCCCTCGTCCGTGTCGCCGTCGCAGTCGTCGTCGGTGCCGTTGCAGGCCTCGGAGAGGGCGTTCGTTGCCGTGGAGCAGATCACGCCGCCACCGGCCTCCGCGCACGCCGCGAAGCCACCTGCGCACAACCCGGTGCCGCAGACCGCGCCGAGCGGCACGATGGCGTCGTCCCAGTCGACGAGCGCCAGGCCTTCGTCGGTGGCGCCGTCGCAGTCGTTGTCGAGGCCGTCGCAGCGGTCTTCGAGCTCCTGGTGGCTCGCGAAGGGGTACGTGCAGTTCCAAGTGCCCTCCTGGCAGAGCGCGAGGATCTCGTCGACGTGAGCCAGGCATTCACCGAGCTTCTTGCACGTCGAGAGGGCCGGCCCCTCCAGGTCTTCGTCGGTGGCGCCGTCGCAGTCGTTGTCGAGCGCGTCGCACGTCGTCTCGGGGCTCTCGTAGGTCGCGCCGAGCGCGTCGGCGTAGGGGCACGTCCAGGCCCCCTGCTCGCACGCCGCGATGTCGTGGCCGGCGCAAACGCCCGTGGCCAGGCAGCCGCCCGCGGCCGGATCGAGGCCCTCGTCGGTGGCGCCGTCGCAGTCGTCGTCGTGGTCGTTGCAGGTCTCGGTCGCGGGGGGGGTGTTCCCCAGGCAGAGGACGAGAGGGTTCGATCCGGGGGCGTGGTGGCACGCCGACAGGCCCTCGACGCACTCGCCCTCGGACAGACCGCAGGGGGAGGGCGCGCCTCCGGGCTCGGTCGCCTCGGGGTTTCCCTCGTCGGCCAGGCCGTCGCAGTCGTCGTCGAGGCCGTTGCAGCGCTCGGCGGCGCCGGGATGGGCGTCGGCGTCGTGGTCGTTGCAGTCGACAGCCTTCAGATAGCCGTCGCCGTCCTCGTCGAGGGCGGCGGTGCAGGGAGTGTCGCTCCCATCGCAGTCCTGATCGACGCCGTCGCCGCACCTCTCGGGCGCACCCGGATACACCGCGGCGTCGCCGTCGTCGCACTCGATCGGGGCTCCGAACCCGTCGCCGTCGGTGTCGTCGACGCCGCAGGCCTCGATGGTGCCGTCGCAGTCGAGGTCGCATACCGCCATGGCGCCGCCTGCACGGCCCGCTGCCGTCGGGCAGCAGGGCTCGGCCGCGCCGGGATGGACCTCGGCGCGGAGCTCGGCGTGGGGCACCGTGCAGGCGCTCGCCTCGTCGGCGTCGGGGACACCGTCGCCGTCGGTGTCGTCGAGCGCCCCGCCCTCGTCCGTGGCGCCGTTGCAGTCGTTGTCGACGCCGTCGTCGGTCGCCTCGGCGGACGTCAGCGATGCCGTGGAGCAGGCCGCCTCGCCTTCGAGGCATCCGACGGTGCCGCCGGCACACGCGCCGGTGCCACAGCTTTCGCCGAGCTCGCGCACGAGGCCGTCCCAGTCGCGCAGGAACTGCCCTTCGTCGGTCTGGCCGTCGCAGTCGTTGTCGCGCGAGTCGCACACCTCGGGCGCGTCGGGCGCGCTGGCCGCCTCGTCGGGGTCGCACGGGGGCTCGTGGGCGAGCTCGCGGCAGTCGGAGACGGCGTCGCCGTCGCTGTCGGCGCACGCGCGGCACCGGAGGTCGGAGGACAGGGGCTGCTCGAGCGCCGAGTCGTCATCGCAGTCGGCGAAGGCCGCCTCGCTCTCGGTGCAGCATCCGCTCGTCGAGCAGTCCTTGAAGCCGTCGCGGTCGCGGTCGCACCCGGCCGGCAGGGGCGCCAGCACGATCGTCTGTTCGGCGCGACGCGCCAGGTCGATGGTGCCCGTCCACGACGCCACCGGCACCTCGGTGGCCAGTCCGGTCACCGCTACCAGCACGGGCTTCGCGAACGGCGAATCTCCATCCGCCTCGACTCGCACCGTGTAGCGCTCGACCGTCAGGTCGAGGCCTCCCAGCGGGATGGATTCGTAATGAAAGAGGTCGGCGCCATCGGCGGCCAGGAAGCGCAGCTCGATCGTGTCGGGTGCTGGCGTGCCCGGGAGGGCCTCGATGTGCAGGAACGCGGCGGGCAGGTCGCCGCCGCAGGCCAGGGCGAGGGCCACGAGGGCGACCGGGACCAGTCTCGAGCGAATCATGCAGTTCGCCTCATCGGAGCGTTCGGGACCCTAGTATAAGGAACGACGGCGAGGACCGGAACCACGAAAGCGACCCTTCGTTCGTGGCGGCGACTCCGGCCTGCCGAAAATTGTCAGGTCGGAAAAAAGTTCTCCGCCTCCCGGGGCGCGCGAGCGGCACGAGCCCCCGGAAAGCTGTCGCAGCGCTGCGCGATCGCACGTAACTTGCCTTTCCGGTACGCATCTTGCAGAATGGCGGCACGACCTGACTTCTCTTTTGGGGGAACCGATGGGGTACCGTACGCAGCGCTTCCTGCTCGCGACGCTGGTGTCGCTGGCACTCGTGGCCTGTACGCAGGCCGAAGACGTCACCAAGGACGACCTCACCGCGCAGCGGTTGGCCGGTGACGCTCTCAAGATCACGACCGCAACGCCGCAAATCGTCACCCCCGCGGCGGCGATCCCCGTGCCTGCGCACGTGGGGCGTCCGGCCTACCAGACGTGGGCGGCCGACAAGTACCAGCCGACCGACTCCGCCGAGTTCCTCGTGAACAAGGCCACGAACAGCAACCAGTTCGACCTCGACATCGCGTGCAATCGCGCGGTCAAGGCCATCCACTACGACGCCGGCGCCATCGGCACGTGGGAGGCCGGCGAGTACGAGGCCCGCGGCGCATGCGCGGTGGCCTTCACGAGCGAAGAGGGCGGCACCAAGGACGTCTTCGTCCGCCGCCTGCTGAACGCTCAGTACGCGCTCGACGCGAACGCCAGCCGCGACGTCTACCTCGACGACGGCCAGCTCGCCTCGGCGGCTGCCGCCGGCGACCAGGAGTTGCCGAAGGTCGCCACCACGCCGAACAACCCCGACGGCGGCTTCGTCGTCGTGTGGACCGACGGCATGAACAACAAGGACGTCCGCGCCCAGCGCTTCGACAAGACGGGCGCCAAGGTCGGCGTCGAGTTGGCCGTCAACCAGTTCACGACGAGCACGCAGAGCGCGCCCGATGTCGCCATGGACAACGCGGGCAACTTCGTCGTGACGTGGGAGTCCTTCAACCAGACGGGCGAGAACAGCTACGGCATCTTCGCGCGCCGGTACGACTCCGACGGCAACCCCTCGAACGAGTTCCGCGTCAACGCGTCGACCGCCGAGGCCCAGCAGGCCCCGAGCGTCGCCATGCACCCGAGCGGATGGTTCGCGATCGCCTGGCACTCCACGCACGTCGGTGAAGGCATCGACGTCTTCGCCACCAAGTTCGCGGCCGACGGCACCCCCGACGCGACCGGCGAAGTGGCGATCAACAAGGCCACGGGCGACGAAGTCGGCCAGCAGGGCTCGGCCGACGTGGGCATCGCCGAGACCACCGGCGACGTGATCGTTGCCTACCAGAGCGTCCACGCCGGCGTCTCCGATGTCTTCTTCACCAAGCTCGACAGCGACTTCGCGGTCGTGGGCGCCCGAGGCCAGCCGGGCAACATCACCACCACCGGCGCGCAGATCGCCCCGGCCGTGGCCGTGAACCCCGACGGCTCGTTCGCGCTCGCCTTCACGGGCGTCGACGCCACCGGCACCGGCGTCTTCTATCACCGCTTCAACGCCTCGGCGTCGCCCCTCAACGATACGGCGGGCGCCGACGCCGACATCCTGGTCAACGCGACGACCTCGTCCGACCAGGGCGACCCGACCGTGGCGGTCATCCGCGTCGAGAACACGCAGTACGCCTCCAGCAACCTGCAGAACGCCCCGTCGTTCATCGTGGCCTACGAGGCGGCCGGCAGCCAGGACGGCTCGAGCGTGGGCGGCTTCGCTCGCCGCTACTCGGTCGACAGCGACAGCGACGGCCGCGGCTGGGACGGCGACAACTGCAAGCTGGCCGGCAACGTGGGCCAGGCCGACGCCGACAACGACCTGCTGGGCGACAGCTGCGACAACTGCGCCGCGGCGTCCGCCTGCCTGAAGGTCGGCATGAACGAGCAGACGGTCAATTTCTGCTCCAAGGTCGGCACGCCCCTCGTGCCCGGAAAGCTCGCGACCACCACCGAGAACTACCCCCAGACCGACACCGACAGCGACGGCATCGGCGACGTGTGCGACAGCTGCCCCGGCGCCGCCAACGCCACCGCGTGGGTCTCCTACGAGGCCTCGGTCAACACCGACACCACGCAGATCGACTACGATCGCGACGGCGACGGCGACAAGTGCGACCTCGACGACGACAACGACGGCGTGCCCGATCTGCACGAAGACGCGCTGGCGGGCAACGACAACGCCGAACTCGGCACCGTCGGTGCGCCCCAGAAGGACTTCGACAACGGCACCACGGCGCCGCTCATCAGCCGCCACGACGCCGACTCCGACGGCGACGAAATTCCCGACTTCGTCGAGTACGATTTCCTGGCCGCCGAGTGCGACCCCGACATCGACCTCTACACGGCGGCGGCGCTCGACCACGACTGTGACGGCGACGGCCTCTTGAACAACTACGACCGCGACTCCGACGCCGACGACATCTGGGACGACGTCGAAGGCGACGACGACATCGACAACGACGACTTCGGGAACTGGCTCGACGGCGACGCCGACGGCGACACCGTCACCGACTTCGCGTGCGTCCACGACAAGAACGGCCTGTACCTCGACGACGACTTCGACCTCGACCTCGACACGTTCCTCGACAACGTCGACGACGACATGGACGGCGACGGCATCCTCAACTCCGTCGAGCACATCATGGCGGTCGGCGAGACCGACGCCTGCACGGGCAAAGACGCCACCTGCGCGGGAGTCGCCAGCAACTGCGACGACGACAGCCTCTATAACTGGCAGGATCTCGACTCCGACGCCGACGGCATCCTCGACTCCATCGAGAAGATCTACGACGGCGACAACGGCGGCGCCGGCGACGGCATCTGCGCCTTCGTCGACCTCGAGTCCGACGGCGACGGCATCTCCGACGCGCACGAGAGCGGCAGCGGCATGCCCGCCATGCCCGGCGGCGCCAAGGTCGACCTCGACGGCGACAACAAGATCAACGCGCAGGACGACGACTCCGACGGCGACGGGATCCTCGACGACGCCGAGTACCAGGACGCCGACGAGCTCGCGACGCCCATCTGCAACGCGGGCGGCGCCCAGAACGACTGCGACACCGACACCTACGAGAACTGGGTCGACGCCGACTCCGACGGCGACGGCATCTCCGATTCGCACGAGTCCGGGCTCACGCGCCCGAAGAACGGCACGGGCGGCCCGACGGTCGCGCAAGACTTTGACGGTGACACGTACCTCAGCTCCATGGACCTCGACGCCGACAACGACGGCGTGCTCGACGACATCGAGTGGGACGGCGCGGTCGGCGCCGGCGCCCTGGCCGCCGACCTCGAGCCCAGCCCCGACGGCAAGGAGAGCTGGTACGACGACGACGCCGACGGCGACGGCGAGCTCGACATCGACGAGTCCGGCACCAACCGCCCGGCCTGCCCCACGGGCGACTGGCCGACCCACAAGGGCACCGCGGGCTACTCGCTGGCCGCGGTCTGCCCGGTGCGCGACGGCAGCAAGATCGCGCCCGACGCCGATGGCGACGGTACGTTCAGCTCCCTCGACTTCGACGCCGACAACGACGGCATCCTCGACGCCGACGAGAACAGCATCGCCGGCGACACGATCAAGGCCGGCAGCAAGGACGTCGACGCCGACGGCATCAGGAACTGGTGGGATCTCGACTCCGACAACGACTGGATCACCGACGCCCACGAGTCGGGCAACGACTACGACTACGCGGCGCACGACAGCCTGCGCGGCTGCGCCTACACCGGCAACTTCGACTGCAGCGCCACCGACAAGCTGCTGAACGCCTTCGACCTCGACTCGGACAACGACGGCATCGCCGACTACACCGAGTACATGAACGGCTGCCGCAACGCCACGACCCAGGACGGCTCCGAGAAGTGGGGCTTCACGACCCTGGCCGGCGGCGTCGGCAACGCGGGCGTCAACTGCGACCACGACGACTACGAGAACTGGGTCGACGACGACTCCGACGGCGACGGCCTCACCGACGCCCACGAGTCCGGCTCCGACGCCTACGGCGGCGCGGCGCTGGCCACGCTCACGGCCTGCAACGCCGGCGTGGGCAACGCGGCGCCCGGCGGCATCAACCTGGCGCCCTACCTGGGCGGGGCCGACGAAGACTGCAACAACAACGGCTACATCAACTCGCAGGACGTCGAC
Source organism: uncultured Myxococcales bacterium (assembly GCA_964494475.1). GTDB lineage: Bacteria > Myxococcota_A > UBA9042 > CAZBRS01 > CAZBRS01 > CAZBRS01. The sequence continues at coordinate 22,770 of CAZBRS010000018.1, forward strand.
TCCGACGGCGACGGCGTGCTCGACGACGAAGAGTACAAGGACGCCACCGAGTCCACGAACATCTGCCTGGGCGGCGCGGGCACGCAGAACAACTGCGACGGCGACGCGTTCGAGAACTGGTTCGACGCCGACTCCGACGGCGACACCATCGCCGACACCTACGAGAACGGCGGCACGCGGCCCGGCACGCTGACCGCCGTGCGCTGCAAGGGCTACGAGTACAACGACACGTTCAACACCGCCCTGGGTCGCGACTGCGACGGCGACGGCGTGCTCAACTCCCTCGACACCGACGCCGACGGCGACGGCATCCTCGACGGCGAAGAGGGCGTGGCGTTCGCCGAAGACACGGCCAAGTGCGTGTCGGGTGCCGCCAACGACGCCATCGACCCCTGGTTCGACGACGACACCGACGGTGACGGCATCCTCGACCACGTCGAGACCGACAACGACTACGCCGCCGAGATCGGCGGGGCCGACGGCGCCAAGAACTACAAGGACTGCGACTCGGACAACGACGGCATCGCCGACGCCACCGAGACCGACGCCGACGCCGACGCCGACAGCGACATGAACTTCCTCGACCTCGACGCCGACAACGACGGCATCGCCGACGCGCACGAGTGCGACATGGGCGGCGTGGCCGACAAGAACGGCAACCCCTGCAAGACCGGCTACGCGGTCGCCTGGACGTACCTGCCCCGCGACTTCGACACCGACGCCGTGGCCGACTACCTCGACGACGACTCCGACGCCGATGGCATCCTCGACGCGCACGAGAACGGCAACAAGATGCCCGCCAAGCTGGCCACGCTGGCCCTCGGCTCGTACTGCACGAGCAACGGCGGCTACAACGGCGGCACGCGCGGCACGCCGGCCGACTGCGACAAGGACCTGGCCGAGAACTACAACGACCTCGACTCCGACGCCGACGGCATCAACGACGCGGTCGAGTGGGCGAACGAGACGCAGATCGAGGATCCGACCGAAGCGCAAGAGGCGGCGAACATCACGCGCGATATCGACGACGACGGCCTCGAGGCCTGGTTCGACAACGACGCCGACGCCGACGGCATCGCCGACGGCACCGAGAAGGCCGACACCAGGGCCGTGGGCCAGGTCACGGCGGTCAATCAGCTCGACACCGACGGCGACCTGCTCATCAACTCGCTCGACACCGACGCCGACGCCGACACCATCGTCGACGCCTACGAGTGCGCCCAGGGCCAGGCCTGCGAGTGCGACGTCGGCGGCGTGTGCGTGCTGCGCGACCCGGCGCCCAAGCCCAAGGGCGCGGTCGCCTCGCACTGCGCGGGCGCGGTCGCGACCCTGCCCACGCCCTTCGACTACGACTGCGACGGCCTCGAGGACTACATCGACCTGAACTCCGACTGCGGCGTCGGTTGCAACGACGCGAAGGACCCGATCGACGGCATCGAGGCCGGCGACACCAACACGGCCTCGAACCCGCTCGACACCGACGGCGACACCGAGGACAACTACCTCGACGTCGACGCCGACGGCGACGGCAACAAGGACTGGGCCGACAACTGCCCGGCCGAGTACAACAACCAGGACGACGCCGACGGCGATCTGGTGGGCGACGTCTGCGACCCCGACTTCCACGAGTGCGGCGACGCCATCGACGACGTCACGGTGAGCATCACGACGCCGGTCGACTTCCAGACGAGCGG
>CAZBRS010000018.1:24563-92467 GCA_964494475.1 uncultured Myxococcales bacterium
CCATCGACGACGTCACGGTGAGCATCACGACGCCGGTCGACTTCCAGACGAGCGGCATCCTCGAGGCGACCGACACGCTGCTGGCGGTGCCGGCGGCGTGCACGGTCAACGCCGAGTGCGGTGCGGCTCCGGCCCACTGCGTCGACAACAAGTGCTACGACGGCCATTACTTCTCGAACGTGCCGTTCGCCTTCACCTACGCGGGCACCAACGCCTACGGCCTGCGCGTTCTCATCGATGACAAGGTCTACGCGGTCGTCACGCCCGTGCCCGCGTCGCCCTACACCGTGAGCATCCCGAACGGGCAGCACCGCGTCGCCTTCACCGTGACCAACGAGTTCGGCACCCCGTACAACGGCTGCGAGGACGCGCGCGACTCCGTGCTGCTCCGCATCACCCGTCCGTGCGTGTTCACGTCCGACTGCGACGACGGCAACCCCTGCTCGTCGGCCAACTGCAACGCCAGCAAGAAGTGCCAGTACGGCGCCGAGTCGGGCGTGCCCGGCTGCTGCAACAGCGACTACGACTGTGACTACTTCGAGGTCTGCTACGACCAGGATTCGCTCCCGGCCACGCCCGACACGTGCACCGAGTGCATTCCCGGCCAGGCCGGAAACTGCCCCGAGCAGAAGTGCAAGGAAGCCGTCTGCAAGGCAGACTTCACCTGCGGCTTCAACGAGGTCAGCACCTGCTGCGCGCGTGACAGCGACTGCGCCGGCTACCCCTGCGAGACCTGCGACATCGACGACCTGACGGGCGAGGGCCTGTGCGTCCTGAGCCAGTTCGCCCTGGATCTCGCGAAGGCCGATCCGCCCCAGACCTGCTGCAAGGCCAAGACCGACCAGAACGCCGACGGCCAGATCACGCAGGACGACCACGACCTGATCTGTGAGGCCCTCGACAACGACCCCTGCACCATTGAAGCCTGCATCGGCAACGTGTGCCGCAAGGGCGCCACGTACTTCGGCTGCTGCGACGCCGACGCCGACTGCGCCGATCGCTCCAAGCTCAACGTCTGCAACGAGCAGGGCGGCCACGCGTCGTGCGCCAAGGACGCGGGCGACCCCACGGGCGCCTGCGACTACACCGCCAACGACGAGCACGCCGGCTGCTGCTTCTCGAACACCGACTGCGTGCGCGCCCTCATCCAGAACAAGGTCGTCGACGACGCCTCGACCTGCACCACCGATGCCCAGTGCAGCGCCGACTACCCGACGTGCCTCGAGGGCAAGTGCCACAAGAAGTACCCGCAGTTCAAGGGCGTGTGCGACAAGGAGAACCCGATCGACGTCGGCCTTGACGAGTGGTTCGAGTGCGACTACCAGCCGAACCCCGACTTCTGCCAGGTCCCGTCGAGCGTGTCGGCCATCGTCATCACCGAGCTTTCGATCGACCCGCTGAACACGGCCAGCCCGGCCGTGCCCGACTCCGGGCGCGAGTGGATCGAGCTCATGAACCCCGGCGCCACGCCCGTCGACCTGGGCGGCTGGTACCTCAACGACGACAGCGTCAACGTCGGCGACCTCTCGGCCTCCAACATCATCGGTTGGGAGTCCAACAACGTGTCGTGCACCGCCGACGCCGGCTGCCTCGCCGCCGACGCGCGCTACCCGACCTGCCAGGCCACCAAGTGCTGGGGCCTGCAGCAGAAGATCGTGAACCCCGGCAAGTCGTTCGTGGTCTGCCGCGACGTGGCGGCCAAGAACGCGGGCGTGCCCTGCTCGTACGTGATGTCGGCCACCGCGGCCTGGGGCCTCGGCAACTCGGGCGACACCGTGGCGCTCTTCGGGCCCGACCCCGACGGCACGCTGGGCGGCGGCGCGGCCGAGCCCGACCTCATCGACACCGTGACCTACTCGGCGGCCAAGGTGGTGACGGGCACGACGCTGGCCCTGGCCCACCCCTACGTCGACAACGGCACCGACCTGCACTGGGTCGGCGCCGCCACCAACGTGCGCGTGAAGTACGACGCCTCGAACCAGGGCACGCCGCTCAAGGTCAACAACGACGTGTTCGAGAAGGCGCTCATCGACGACGGCAGCGTGGCGACGTTCATCGACCTGTGCGATGACGCCAAGGACTGCACGCTCGGCCTGTGCAACCTGAACGCGGCCAACTACTGCGGCCAGGTCCGGCTGAGCGGCTGCTGCGATCCGACCACGGCCACCAACGGCACGGGCTGCACGGCCGACGCGCAGTGCACCACGGCGCCCTACACGGTGTGCGACCTCAGCCTCGGCAAGTGCGTGTCGGCCACGGCCCTCGCGCAGCAGTGCTCCGACGGCAACGCCTGCACCGTCGACAGCTGCGGCTCGTCCACGCTGACGTGCAACAACGGCACGGCCGACCCGGCCTGCTGCTCGAAGGACAGCGAGTGCGCCGACTACTACCCCGAGAACCTCGACCTCGACGTCGACCTGGTGCCGCCGGTCGGTACCGTCAACGACCTCGACGAGACCGCCATCAAGGCGTCGTTCGACGAGATCGTCAACAAGAAGTGCGTGGGCCACAAGTGCCGCTACCGCAAGAACCCTGCGGCGCTCGGCGGCTGCATCGCCTCGACCTACGCGCTCGCGGCCTTCGCCTGCGACGACAAGAACAGCTGCACCAAGAACGTGTGCACCTGCTCGACCGGCGCCGAGGGTGACTGCCGCAACGAGAACGCTGCCGACGGCTACTACAAGTGCGACTACGCCACGCCGACCACGGCGGGCGACGACTGCTGCTACGACGCCGCCGACTGCGCCGACGACGACCTGATCGTGGCCAAGCCGACGTGCGCCAAGGACAGCGACTGCGGCGCGGCCCCGGCGCGCTGCTCGATCGACGGCAAGTGCTACGACGGCGTCGACAACGACCCGTCGACGGCCGAGAGCTGCTCGAACTACGAGTGCACCACGAAGGCCAAGGACGGCTGGTGCGACGACAACGGCGACTGCAACAAGGGCACGATCTGCCAGGTGGGCACCTGCACCCTGGCGACCAACACGTGCGTCTACGCGGCCAACCCGGCCAAGGCCGGCTGCTGCGCCTCGAACGTCGACTGCATCAACGCCGAGATCGCCGACAAGGGCCAGAACCTGGCCTACACCATCGACGTGTGCTGCGACAGCACGACCAACGCCATCGGCACCAACACGCAGCTCGACGCGCTCTGCGACGGCGTCGACGGCGCGCCGACGGCCGACCTGCCCCTGTGCGTCCACGCCACGGGCCAGAACTTCTGCGACACCAGCGCCGACTGCACCGCCGACGTGGGCAAGCGCTGCCTGACCGCCTACTGCGTGGCGCACCGCTGCCGCTTCGGGCTGCCCGAGCTCGACGGCAACCTCGGCACGACCCCGGCGAAGGAAGAGTGCTGCGATCCGACCCGGCCGCCCGTGGGCGGCGTGAACCCCGACTGCCAGGACAACGACCCCTGCACCGTCGACGCCTGCGTCACGGTGGCGGGCCAGCCGACGTTCGGCTACTGCACGCACGTCGCCGACGCGGCCAAGCCCGCGTGCTGCAACAAGACCGAGGACTGCACGGCCAGCACCACCGACTGCACGCAGACGGCGTGCCAGTTCGACGCCACGGCCGGCTACAAGAAGTGCAAGGACTTCGACCTGCTGGCCCTCGGCCTCTGCTGCGCGGCCAACGCCGACTGCGACGACGCCAACGCCTGCACGCTCGATGTCTGCCAGGACGAGAACTGCCGGCACACCAAGCCGGTCGAGGAGTGCTGCACGAAGGTGACCGAGTGCCCGCCCACCGGCGACATCTGCTCGACCAAGAGCTGCCCGCTCGCGGGCGACACCGGCGCGTGCACCCTGTCGGCGGTCGCGGGCTGCACGGCCCCGCTGCCCTACCAGCAGGACTTCGAGTTCGCGCACGAGTTCTACAACGACGCGTTCACCGACGAGGCGCTGGTCGGCTGGACGGCGCAGGGCCAGGCCACCGCGGCGTGGGCGCCCTCCGACGCCCTCGGCCAGAACCACTCGAAGCACCTGCGCTTCTCGCCGGCCGACGTCGTGGCGGCCGACACGGGCGCCTGCGTGGCCCTGCCCAAGCTGAACACCACGGGTCAGTCGGCGGCCGTGGTGGCCTTCTACCACGCCCTCGACGTGGCGGCGACGCAGGGCGCGGTGACCCTCACCGTCCAGGCGCGTCAGAAGACCTCGAGCAGCTGGGAGACCATCTGGACGAACAACGCCGCGCTCGACGTGGCCGAGGTCGACGTGTACGCGCCGGTGGCGGCCAAGTACCTCGGCTCGGTCGAGACGGGCGTCCGCTTCTGCCTGACCAGCACCACCGTCGTGGCCGGCACCTACTGGACGCTCGATGACGTCAAGGTGGTGCGCGGCAGCCTGCCGACGCTCGTGACCAACATCACCGACAAGGTGGTGGCGAAGGGCGCCGACCTGCTGATCAACGACGTGGACGCCTACGACCAGGACTTCGACACCGTGTCGTACAGCCTGGTGGGCGCCCCGGCGTTCGTGACGCTGACCGACTTCCACACGGCGTCGGTGCTCGCGGTCACCCACACGTACATCGACGTCCAGGTGACCGACGCCGAGTGCGAAGGCGTGGGCGGTGACAACGTGTACCCGATCACGCTGAAGATCTCCGACGGGTTCCTCAACGTCTACGAGACCTTCAACCTGACCGTGACCGGCTGCAGCGGCCTCTAGGTTCTCTCTCGGGGGGAGGGGAGCCCCGTGCTCCCTTCCCCCTTTTCTCCTCTCTCTCCCAAAAACTTGCCGAAGCCCCGGGCGGCCCTAGAATCGAGCCCGAATCAACTGGCGCGGTGCGGGTCCATGCGCGTTCCGCTCGTCTTCCACGTCGACGAGGTGCTGCTCCCGCACAGCAGCACATCGCTGAAGCTCCGTGACGCCCGCCGTGGCATCCTCGACTACGTCGCCCAGTCCGAGGACGGCACGGTCTTCCTGACCGATCTCGAGGGCAAGGCCGGCACGCTCTCGCGCATCGTGCGCCTGCAGCCGCAGGGCGAAGAGGGCGTGTACGTGGGCAGCGTGCTCGGGATCGAGCGCGGGCTGCTGACGCGCCGCTTCGTGTCCGACGAGTACCGCATCGAGTTCGGCGACATCCAGACGTTCCCGGAGCCCTCCGAGGAGGACCGGGTGGCGGCGGCCGATTTCCTGCGTTGGCTGGACCCCGCGTTGCTGCAGCTGCCCGACGGGCTGGCCGAGATCGGCCTGGCGGCGCTGCGCCTGCGCGACGTGACCGAGCCCGTGGCCTACCTGTACCGCGTGGCGTCGCTCTTCCTGCGCTCGTCGCCCGCGCGCAAGGAGTTCCTGCTGCTCACCGACGTGGGCGAGCAGGTGGGGTACCTGCTGCAGGTGATCCGGCGCGCGTGCCTGACCGGCGAGCTGTCCGGATGGACCCCGAAGCCCGTGGGCGCAGAGCGCGTCCCCCACTGACCATGCAGCCGTCTCCGCTGGTGGAGGTGCGAGACCTTTCGCTCGCGGTGCGCGGCGCCGACGGTCTCTGCCCGGTCGTCTCGGGGGTGTCGTTCTCCCTCGATCGCGGCGAGTGCCTGGCCCTGGTGGGAGAGTCTGGCTCGGGCAAGACCCTCACGGCCTTCTCGCTGCTCGGCCTCTACCCTTCTCCTGACCTCGTGCAGACCGGCGGGACGATCACGTTCGAGGGCGTGGAGCACGCCAGCCGCTCGCCCGAGGCGCTGCGACGCCTGCGCGGTCGGCGCCTGGGCATGGTCTTCCAGGAGCCCGCGCAGGCGCTGAACCCGGTGCGGCGCGTCGAAGACCACCTCGCGGAGGTGCTGGCCGCGCACGACGTGTGCGCGCCCCGCGAGCGGCGGGCGCGCATGCTGCGGGGGCTCGAGGAGGCCGGGCTCCGCGACCCGGAGGTCGTGCTCCGCATGTACCCGTTCGAGCTCAGCGGGGGCATGATGCAGCGCGTGTGCATCGCGCTGGCGCTCATCGCCGACCCCGTCGTGCTCATCGCCGACGAGCCCACCACCGCGCTCGACCCCGAGGTCTCGGCGCGCATCGTCGACAGCTTCGCCGCGCTCCGCAGGTCGCGCGAGCTGGCCATCCTGTACATCTCGCACGACCTGCACGTCGTCGGTCGCCTGGCCGATCGGGTGGGCGTCATGTACCTGGGCCGCCTGGTCGAGCTCGGACCCGCCGCCGAGGTCCTCCGTACGCCCAGGCATCCCTATACCCGCGGGCTCCTCGACGCGCTCACGCCCGACGGGCACGGGCGCTTCCGCACCATCCCGGGCGATCCCCGCGACCGGCCGCCGACCGAGGGTGCCTGCCCGTTCCTGCCGCGCTGCGGGCGGGCCGACGCCGCGTGCGCGACGGGTCCCTCGCTCGGTGGCGACGAACGGCGCGTGGTCGCGTGCCACCACCCCCTGGAGGCCCCATGACGGCGCAGGAGGTGGTGCTCGACGTCCGCGGCGTCTCGAAGGTCTTCACGAAGCGCGTGGGGGCCATGCCGTGGCAACGGCGCGAGCTGCACGCGCTGGCCGACGTGAGCCTGCAGGTGCGGCGTGGCGAGATCGTGGCGCTGGTCGGCGAGAGCGGCAGCGGCAAGAGCACGCTCGGGCGGTTGGCGCTCGGCGTGGGGCGGCCGAGCGCGGGCTCGATCCACCTGCTGGGGCACGACCTCCAGCGCGCCGGCCGCGGCGAGTGGCGGGCCCTGCGGCAGCGCGCGCAGATGATCTTCCAGGACCCGTTCTCGAGCCTGAACCCCTACCTGACCGTGCAGCAGGCCGTGAGCGAGGCGCCGCTGGCGCACGGGCGCTGGGTAAGGCGCGAAGCGGCGGACCGGGCCGGGGCGCTGCTCGAGAGCGTGGGGCTCGGCCGCGACGATCTGGGCAAGCGCCCGCACCAGTTCAGCGGGGGGCAGCGCCAGCGGCTGGTGATCGCGCGCGCTTTGGCTCTGGACCCCGAGTTCCTGGTGGCCGACGAGCCCGTGAGCGCGCTCGATCGCAGCGTGGCGGCCCAGGTCTTGAACCTGCTCCTCGACCTGCGCGAGCGCCTTGGGCTCACCTACCTGCTCATCTCGCACGACCTCGCCGTGGTGAACGCCGTGGCCGACCGCGTGGTCACGCTGCGCGCGGGCCGCGTCGAGAGCGAGGTCGCGCCGGCATGAAACCTTTTCTGCTGCTGCTCGTCGTACTCTTCGGGAAGCGGCTCCGCAAGGAGCCCGACGAGGAGCTGCTGCGCCGCTTCGCCGAGGGCGAGGCCGAAGCCATCGGCGTGCTGTACGATCGGCACGGGCGGTTCCTGCTGCGCTACGTGGGGATGTACATGGGTTCGTGGAGCCACGCCGAGGATGTGCTGCAGGAGGCCTTCGCGCGCCTGATGAGCGTGGTCGAGCAGGGCGGGCAGATCCAGAACGCGCGCGCCTTCCTGACCGTCACGTGCCGCAACCTGGCCATCGACCAGGCCCGCCGCGGGAAGCGCTTCGCCGGGCCCTCGCTCGACGACGATCCGCTGCCGGCGAACGAGCCCCGCGAGGAGCGAGGTCCCCTCGACGACGTGACCGATCGCGAGTTCGCGGCGCGGCTGGCGCGCGCCCTCGAGGGGCTGCCCGAGGAGCAGCGCGACGCGTTCCTCCTGAAGGAGTCGCTGGGGTACAAGTTCCGCGAGATCGCCGAGGTGACGGGGGTGACCGAGAGCACCGTGAAGAGCCGGCTGCGCTACGCGCTCACGAAGCTGCAGGCCGAGCTCGGGGATTTCGCATGAGCGACGACCGCGAACAGCGCCTGGTCGAGGCCATCTACGGCGAGGGCGCCGCTGCCCCCGAAGACGCCGCCGAGGCTCTGCGCTTGAAGGCGTTCCGCGAGGGGCTCGCGAGCCGGTTGGGCGACGTACAGCCGCCCTCCGAGGTGCGCGCGCGGCTGGTCGCCGAGGCCCGGGCGCGGCTGCGGGCGCGGCGTTCGCCGTGGACGGTGTGGGCGCTGCGCCTGGCGCCTGTCGCGACCGTCGTTCTCGTGGTGGGGGTCTGGCTCACGGTGCAGCCGCGCTTCGACGAGTCGGAGCGCGCCACCCCCGAACAAGCGGCCGCGCGCGCGGTGGACGAATGGGCGGCGGCGAAGACGCCGGCCGCTCCTGCGGCCGAGCCGCCTGCGCCCGTCGACCTCTCGAAGGCCGCGCCGGCGGCGGTGGTCACGAAACCGGGGCCGGTGGTCACGGCCGCTTCAGCGGGCGACGCGCCGGCTCCGGAGCCCGCCGACACGCCGGTGGCGGCGGGGCAGAAGGAAGAGGCGGCGACCCGCAAGTTCGACCTGGCGCCCCATGAGGGACCCAAGGCGACCGCCACGAGGCTGCAGCGCGCGCGGCTGGCCAAGGAGCTGGAGGCGCTCGGCGCCCTGAAGCCGGGGGCCGGCGAAGGCAAGGTCGCCGACCTGTTCAGCGCGGGCACCGGCCGGGGCTCCGCCCCGGAGAACGCGCTGGTGAGCGCCGAGCTGGGGCCTCGCGGCGACTCGCGTGGCCTCGCGGAGAGCGGCTCGCTGGGCGCGTCGGGCGGCGGCTCCGTAGCCGGGGGCAGCGTGGGCGGCCTCGGCCAACTGGGCCGGCGTGGCGGGTCCCCCGGCAAGGGCGGCGCGGGCCTGGCCGACGACACCGACGCGCGCGCCGAGGGGCAGTCGTCGGTCCGGCCGGCGAAGGCCAGGGCGCCGGTCGCCGACGCGGGGCTGGTGGCCGGCGAGGACCTGGCCTCGGTCGCCTACCGGCAGGCCGCGCCGCGGCGCGACGAGGTGCAGAGCGCGGAACAGGAGGCGGACGAGGCTCCGGCCGAGGCGTTGGCCGAGGCCCGGGAGGCGACGCCGGCGGCCGCCCCGACGGCGAGCGCGATGGCCGTGGCCACGGCCTCGGCGCCTGCGCGGAAACCCGCTCCCGACGCCGCGGTGACGGCGGATCCGGACGACGGCGAGGCTACCGAGAAGAAGGCGGAGCAGGCGGCCCCCGCGGCTCCGAAGCCCGCGGCGCAGGGCTGGTCGGCGCCAGCGGCCCCGGCAGAGCCGGATCACGACGCGTCGTGCCTGGCGCTCGAGAGGGCCCTGGCACGCGCGACCACGCCCGCCGCCCGGGTCGACGCGGCGCTGGCGCTGGCCGACTGCCGCAAGCGGGCCGGCGTGGCCGGGCTCGCGAAGCGGTTGCTCGAAGACCTGCTGGACGACACCACCCTCGACGCTCCGCTCCGCGAGCGCGTGCAGGATGCCCTGCGCCGCCTCTGATCGAAGCCCGTGACATTCCGGGCGGCTGCGTGTAGAGAAATTGCTCGGTTCGCGAGCCCGGCGGGGGCCGCCCGGATCGTGGAGCCCGCGTTCTTTCACGGGGAACGCGGTTCGGCGGGCCGTGGCACGGGGATTGCTGGTAACGACGTCGCACGGAAATGGGGGGAACGATGGGAAGGGCCCGTCCGACAGCAAGGCTTCTGGTTCCCTGGCTGGGGCTGCTGGTGCTGGCGGCCTGTTACGAGCGCCCGAGCGAGCTCGACGGGGCGCTGCAGGGGCAGGCCTCGTTCGCGCTGGGTTCGCGCATGCTCTACCTGCGCGCGAGCCCGGCCGAGGCCGTGCTGCTCGACTTCTCGGGGGCGGAGCCGCGCCGCTTCTCGTGGCCCTTCGCGTGCGACGTGGGTCCGTCCCGGGTCCTGGCCGACCTCAGCCTGGCCTTGATCTGCTGGGGCGACGCGTCGGAGTTGAGGGTGCTCCGCGTCGACGCCGACGGCGCGCCGATCTGGAGCGTCTATCCGCTGCCCAGCGCGTACTCGAGCCTGGCGGCGTCCGACGACGGGCGCTGGCTCGTGGCCTTCTTCGGTCCGGGCGCGTCGAGCGGCCACCTGTTCCAGAACGCGAGCGAGGTGACGGTGGTCGACGCCGCGGCCGAGCCCTCCGAGGCGAACCCGTCGACCCGCGTGCTCGATCTGCGCGACCGCGATCCCCTCGACGTGACCGTGGGCCCCGAGTTCGAGCACGAGGGCGCGCGGGGGCGCCTGGCGGTGGTCGAGGCCCCGTCGCTGCTCGCCGTGTTCAACCTGCTGGCGCCCGGCGACGGCGCCGACGTGGTGCCCCTGGTCCCGTCGGGCAGCCTGACGGCGATCCAGCCCGACCGGCTGCGCTTCTTCGCCGATCGCCCCGACGGCAAGCTCGACCTCTACGTGGGCGCGTCCCAGTCGTCCGACATCTTCGAGGTGCTCTTCGCCGCCGATCCGACCGGGGTCGGCACGTCGGCGCCGGACTTCGCATCAACCATCCGCCTGCTCACGCTCCCGAGCCCGCCCGCCGACTTCCTGCCCTTCGTCGATCACGACGGGCTCGTTCGGGTGGCGGCGCTCAGCACGGCGACGCAAGACGTGTACCTCTTCGCGCCCGACCAGGGGCTGCAGCGGGTGAACCGCATGCCCTACCGCTTCACGAGCATGGCGCCGGTGCTGCGCGGCGACGGCCGGGCGCACTTCCTGCTGTCGGCCCCGGGCAACACCCAGATGGGGCGGCTGCTCGCCGACTTCGACGTGGCCGAGGCCGATGCCAAGAGCGCCGACACGTTCACGCTCGTCGAGCTCGGCGATCTGGCCTCGTCGCTGCAGGCCGTCGAGGGTACCCCGACCTTCGTGGTGCGCCACGGCGCCGACTCGCTCACCCTGCTCGACGGCGTGACCCACGCGCGCAGCCTGGTCAAGGAGCTCGGCGCCATCCGCGACGCCCGCCTGGTGGGCGACACCTTCCACGTGCTCACCGACATCGGCGGGGGCTCGGCCTACGGCCGGCTCGACGTCGTCCACCACGAGTCGGTCACCGTCGACGTGCCGAGCTCGACCACGCACTTCCTGGGGGTGGGCGACGACCTGACGCTCTTCGGGCTGGAGGGCGGGCCCGGGGGCGCGCTGCTCGGCGTGCGCGGCGGGCCGGGAGAGCCCGAGGTGCTGGAGTGGCGCGGCTTCCTGCTCGACGGACACCTGTGAGGAGGCCCGCCATGAGACGCATGCTGCCGATCCTCTTCGTGCTGCTGGTCCCGGCGTCGCTCGGCGCGCGTGACCTCGAGATCTTCGTGGGGGCGCGGGGCGGCCTCACGTTGTCGCACGGCTTCATCGACCAGTTCGACCGCCGCACCGTGTCGAGCCCTCACGTGGGGCTGGCCGTCGAGGTGTTCGACGATCTGCTGGTCGAGGTGAGCTACGCGACGTTGCGGGCCGAGGGCCGGGTGTTCCAGGAGTACGCCACCGAATGGTCGGCCCACGCCGCCGAGGTGGGGGCGCGCTACGTGTGGCCCGTGCTGCCGTGGCTGCGGCCCTATGCGCGGCTGACCGGGGGCGTGCTCTTCGAGACGTACACGCTGGAGGGGCCCGGTCTCGAGGTGCGCGCGAAGCAGGTCGGCTTCGAGGTGCTGCCCCTCGCGGGCCTCGAGGTGCTGTGGCCCACCGACGCGCTGGCCGCCAACGAGGGGCTGTTCGACAAGGCCACGGGCGGGATCTATCTGGAGCTGGGGTACCGCTACGTGCTGCCGTTCGACGTGGGCCGCCGCGCGCCGGCCAGCGGGTTCGAGGGCGCGACCTCGACGCCGCTCGACCTGGGCGCCTTCGACGTGCAGGGCTTCGTGTTCGGTGGCGGCTTCGTGGGTCATTTCTGATTCGGGCGGGAGGATACCATGCGAATCACGATATCCATGATGGCGCTCGGCGTGGGGCTCGGCCTCTGGGGATGCGGGGCGACCTCGGCCGGCGAGGGTTCGTGGGCCGGGTCCGACGACACCCTCTCGGCCTCGGAGACCTCGTCCCCCTGGGAGCCCGGCGGCGACCAGGCCGACGCCTCGGCGGACACGTCCGATGGCTACTACGAAGAGCCCGAGCAGGCGTTCGCGTTCAACTCGGCGGCCGTGGGCGAGACCGTGGTCTTCGTGGTCGACACCAACCGCGATCAGCTGCTGTGGGTCGACGCGGCCAGCCTGAAGATCCGCGCGGTCAAGGTGGGTGACCAGCCCGTGCTGGTGAAGGCCTTCCCGGGCACCGACACGGCGCTGGTGCTGAACCAGGGCAGCCAGACGGCCAGCCTGGTCAGCGTGGTCGGGGGCGAGGCCGAGGTGCGCCACTTCGACGTGCTGCCGGGCGTGAACACCGTGGCCATGTCGCCCTACGGGCCCTACGCGGTGCTCTACTTCGCGTGGGGGCAGGGCACGACCACGCTGGGCGCGCTGAACGCCGTCAACGTGCTCCGCGCCGAGGCGGGCAAGCAGGCGCTCGTCGAGGTGGGAACGGGCTTCAAGCCCGCGGCCGTGGCCTTCCGCGAAGACGGCGGCGCGCTGTACGTGGTGAGCCAGGCCGGCCTCACGCAGGTCGACCTGCCCACCGACATCGACGCGCCCCGCTTCCGGCCTCCGCTCCCCCTGGTCGACGATCCGCTGCTCGACCAGTACGAGCGCGAGGTGCAGGTGACCGCCGACGGCGCCTACGCCCTCACGCGCGTCGTCGGGCAGCCGGTGGTGTCGATCCTCGACGTGGCCGCAAAGACGGCACGCTCGTTCTCGTCGGTCGAGGGCTGGATTCCCTCGGACCTCGACCTCATCCCGGCCCAGGCGCGCTTCGTGCTCACCCTGCGCGACGCGCGGCGGGTGCAGGTGATCGACATGGCCGGCCTGTTGGCCGGCGACGCGGCGGCGGTCGACGAGGTGACCACCGGCGACGTGCCCCTCGGCCTCGCCGAGATCGCCCCCGACGGCAAGACCGCGCTCCTCTACACGACCACGGCCGACTCGAAGACCATGGGCCTGCTCGACCTGGACGCCCCCGAGCTCGAGCTCGCCTACGTGCCGCTGCACAAGACGGTGCGCTCGGCCGTGGTCGAGCCGGGCTCCGAGTTCGGCGTGCTCTACCACGACCGCGCGCCGGGTACGCCTTCGCCCTCGGACACCTTCGACCAGCTGGTGGCCAAGAGCCACGGCTACTCGGTGATCGACCTCGCGAGCGGCTACGTGCAGCCGTTCCTCACCGACCACGAGCCCAAGGACCTGGTCTTCCTGCCCGAGCACCACAAGATGATCGTGCTCCTGCCCGATCCGGACAACCTCGACCACCGCGTGGAGGTGGTCGACTTCCTGCGGCTGCTCGCCACGTCGCACCCGCTGTACGCGAGGCCGCTGTCGGTGCAGGCCTTCAAGGGCGCGCCCAAGGCCGTGATCCTCGAGGAGCACCTGTCGGGCCGCCTGACCATCCTCGACACCGACACCCAGGGCACCGAGAGCGTGACGGGCTTCCACCTGAACGCCGAATAGTCCGACCGAAGGCCGGTTGTCATTCCGCTCCCCTTGGGGTACCGTCCTCACCATCTGGTTGCTGTAAAGAGGACCGGTCCGGCATGGTGTTGAGGGGCGCCTTGCACACGCACAGCACGTGCTCGGACGGGCGGCTCACCGTGCCCCAGGTGCTCGCGCGCTACACGGCCCTGGGCTTCGACTTCGTGGCGCTCACCGACCACGACACGCTGCTGCGCGACGGCTGCTACCAGCGCGCGCTCGAGGGCGTGTCGACCGACCTCGTCGTCTTCACCGGCGTCGAGCTCACGGTGTTCGAGAAGGGCTACGTGCACGTGGGGCGCATCCAGGGCGAGACGCAGGTGCTGCACGTGTTCAACCACCCGGCCGAGCTCGGCCTGCCGGTCGAGAAGGCCCTCGAGCGCATCCGGGCCGTGGCGGGCACGCTGCCCCTCGACGCGGTCGAGGTCACGGCGCACGGCTTCGCCACCCCCGAGTACGACCGACCCGAGCTGCCGCTCGTGAAGGTGGCCACCGACGACAGCCACACGGCCGAGGCGTGCGGTCGCGCCTGGATCGAGCTCAGCTGCCGCCGCGCCAAGGACGACATCCTCAAGGCGATCAAGGCGGGCGATTTCTGGAACTGCCTGGCTTCGTCCAGGGCCTAGGGAAAGGAGCCCCCATGGACTTCGCGTTCACCGAGGAGCAGCTCATCTTCCGGCGCGCGGTCTACGACTACGCCGTGAAGCACGTGGCGCCCTTCGCCGAGGCGGCCGACGCGCGCAGCGAGTTCAGCTTCGAGGCCTGGAAGAAGCTCGGCGACTTCGGCCTGCTTGGGCTGCACTACCCGGCCGAGTACGGCGGCCAGGAGTCCGACGTGCTGACCGCGTGCCTGGCCTCCGAGGCGCTCGGCGAGGCCGGCGTCGACGGCGGGCTCATGCTGGCCCTCGGCGCCCACACCTACCTGTGTGGCGACACGATCCTGCAGTACGGCACGGAGGAGCAGAAGCGGCGCTACCTGCCGAAGCTCGCGTCGGGCGAGTGGATCGGCTGCATGGGGTTGACCGAGCCCGGCGCGGGCTCCGACGCGGCCTCCATCCGCACGCGCGCCGAGCGGCGGGGCGATCGGTTCGTGCTGAACGGCACCAAGATGTTCATCACGAACGCGCCCTACGCGCAGGTGGCCGTGATCTTCGCCGTCACCGACAAGGAGGCCGGGCACTTCGGCATCTCGGCCTTCCTGGTCGAGAAGGACACCCCCGGCTTCCGCGCGGGCAAGAAGCTGAACAAGCTCGGCGTGCGCTCGTCGGCCACCTCCGAGCTCATCCTCGAGGACGTCGAGATCCCGGCCCAGAACCTGCTCGGCCAGGAGGGCGAGGGCTTCCTCATCGCCCTGGGCGCCCTCGAGTGGGACCGCTCGGCGTTGCTGGCGCCGCTGGTGGGCTCGATGCAGAAGGCCTTGAACGACAGCGCGCGCTACGTGCTCGATCGCAAGCAGTTCGGGCGGCCCGTGGCCGACTTCCAGGCGGTGCAGCGCAAGATCGCCGACATCAAGGTGTACGTCGAGGCCGCGCGCCTGCTGGTCTACCGCATCGCCTGGAACAAGGACCGGGGTCAGCCCTTGAACCACCTCGAGGCGTCGGTCGCCAAGCTGTTCGTGGGCGACTGGGGCCTGCAGGCGGCGTCGGAGGCCGTGCAGCTCCATGGCGGCTACGGGTACATCCACGAGTTTCCGGTCGAGCGCGTGTTCCGCGACGCCAAGCTGGCCCAGATCGGCGGCGGCACCTCCGAGGTGCAGCGCATGATCATCTCGCGGCTCTTGAAGGGGGGGCTCTGATGAACTTCGAGTACGCTCCGGAAGAGCTGGCGAAGAGCCAGGAGTTCGCGGCGTTCTGCGCCACGCGGCTCGCCGAGGTGCCCGACACCGAGCCGCCGGTGGCGCGCCACGAGGCCGTGCGCAGGAATCTGGCCACCCTGGGGGCCGCGGGCCTGCTGGGCCTCGAGGTGGCGGTGGCCGACGGAGGGCTCGGCCTGGGGGCGCTGGCGGCGTTGCCGTACCATGTGGCGCTGGCGCGCGCGTCGGCCTCGACCTTCGCGGCCGCCGAGGCCTCGGTGGCCACCGTGGGTGGGCTGCTGGCGCGCCTGGGCACGCCCGCGCAGAAGCAGCGCTTCCTCCCCGGGCTGCTGGCCGGGAGCGCGTTGGCCGCCTTCGCCGTGACCGAGGCGGCGGCGGGCTCCGACCTGTCGACCACGGCCGCCACGGCCGCGCCTTCGGACGGGGGCTGGAGGTTGAACGGCACGAAGATCCTGGTTACCAACGCACCCCTGGCCGACCTGGCGCTGGTGCTGGCGCAGGTCGACCCGGCAGCCCCCGCCGACACCGGGTTGGCCCTGTTCCTGGTGCCCTGCGCGTCGCCGGGCGTGACCGTCGGCCCCGCCGAGGAGACGCTGGGGCTGCGGGGCATGACCCTCGGCAGCCTGGCGCTGGTCGACTGCGAGCTGCCCGCCGAGGCGCTGCTCGGGCCGGCGGGCGCGGGCCTCGGGGCCGTGCACGAGGCGTTGCTGGAGGGGTGCCTGCGCTACGCGGCCTACTCGCTCGGCCTGATCGAGCGCTGCGTCGACCTGGCCCTCGGTCACGCCACCACGCGTACGCTGGGGGGCAAGCCCATCTTCCGGCACCAGGAGGTCTCGTTCAAGCTGGCCGACATGTACGCGCTCAGTGACACCGCGCTGCAGTTGACGCGCCACGCCGCGTGGAGCCGCGATCAGCAGGGCGCGAAGGCGGCCACGCTCATCCAGGCGGCCAAGCTCTTCGCGAGCGAGGCGCTGGCGCGCGTGGCGCACCTGGCGGTGCAGGTTCACGGGGGGCAGGGCTTCCTGGCGGCGCATCCGGTGGAGCGGCTGTACCGCGACGCGCGCTACGCCGAGTTGGCCAAGGTGAGCTCCGAGTTGCTGCGCGTGCGCATCGCCGCCGACGTCTTCCGCGGCGTGGGGAGGTAGAGCATGACCGATCGCGTGGGGATCTGCGCCGTCGCCCAGACGACGTACGTTCGTGACCGCTCGGATCAGCGCTTCCAGGGGATGGCGCTGGAGGTGGTCGGCGAGCTGCGCCGCCAGACCGGCCTCGGCTTCGAGCCGGGCCGGGGCATCGACGCCACCATCAGCGTGTCCGACGACCTGTTCGACGCCCGCACCATCTCGGACAACGCCATGACCGATGTGCTGGGCGCGCACCTCGGGTGCGAGGAGAAGGTGGCCCAGGAGGGGCTGCAGGCGCTGTACTACGGCCTGGCCATGATCCGCTCGGGCCACGCCGACGTGGTGCTGGTGGTCGGGCACTGCAAGGAGTCGCAGGGCGAGAGCCGCAACCAGGTGACCCACCTGGCCTTCGACCCGTTCTTCACGCGGCCCGTGGGGCTCGACTTCCAGGCCGCGGCCGCGCTGCAGGCGCAGGCCTACCAGGCCGCGGCGGGCCTCACCGAGCGGCACCTGGCCGAGATCGTCGTGCGCGCCCGCGCGGCCGGCGCCGCCAACCCGCACACGCCTGAGATCACCGCCGTCACCGCCGACGAGGTGCTGGCGTCGCCCATGCTGGCCGATCCGATCCGCCAGGCGCACGCCTGGCCGGTCTCCGACGGGGCCGTGGGGTTGATCCTGGCCTCCGAGGAGCGCGCGCGTGCTTTGACGGGAACGCCCGTGTGGCTCGAGGGGGTGGGCTGCTGCCTCGACACCTTCTTCCTCGGTGACCGTGACCTCACGGGCAACTTCGCGCTGAAGAAGGCCGCCGCGCGCGCCTACGAGCGGGCGGGCGTGGCCGACCCCCGGACCGCCTTCGACGTGGTCGAGGTATCCGACGCCTACGCCTACCAGCAGCCGCTGTGGCTCGAAGGTCTCGGCCTCTGCGACCCCGGGCGGGGAGCGCGCTTCCTGGACGGTGGGGGCGCCGAGCGCGCGAACGTGAACCGCTCGGGGGGGCTCCTGGCCGGCAACCCGCTGATCCTCGGGGGGTTGGTGCGCGCCGTCGAGGCCACGCTGCAGCTCACGGGGCGGGCGGGCACCCGCCAGGTGCCGAGCGCCCGGCGGGCGTTGGCTCAGGGCGCCATGGGGCCCGCGGGGCAGTTCCACTCCGTCGCCGTGCTCGCCAGGGATTGAGGGGGACCACCATGACGCACAAGCGACGGAACGTCGGCATCCTCGGCACCGGGCAGACCGTGCACTCGAGCCACCGCGAAGACGTGAACCAGCCCGAGCTCATCTGGGAGGCCGTCAGCGCGGCCCTGGCCGACGCGGGCGTGGGCCTCGACGACATCGGCTGCATCGTGCACGGCAACATGGAGCTGTTCGAGATGGTGCACCAGCCCGACCTGTGGCACGTGCTCGGCACGGGCGCCTACGGCAAGGAGGCCCTGCGGGTCACCACGGGCGGCACCACGGGCGCCACGCTGGCCTGCGCCGGCGATCACCTGGTGGCCTCGGGGCTGCACGATCTGGTGCTGGTGGTCGGCTTCGAGAAGCTGCAGGAGGGCCACACCACGGGCGGCATCACCAACATGGCCGACCCGCTGTGGGGGCGCAGCCTGCAGACCGGGGCCCTCACGGGCATGACCGCGCAGGCCATGATCGACGAGTTCGGCGCCGAACGCGCCAAGCGAGCCGCCATGCGCCACCGCGTGCTCATGGACCGCCACGCCATGAAGAACCGGCACGCCCACCGGCGCTTCGGCCTGACCTTCGAGCAGATCGACGATCTGATGCGCACCAGCCCCCCGCTGGTGGGCGAATTGCGCATGATCCACATGTGCTCCCAGAGCGACGGCGCGTGCGCCGTGGTCCTCTGCAGCGAGGAGGTCGCGCGGCGCCTGGGGAAGAAGGTGGCCTGGATCCACGATCACGTGACCGTGCACCGCGAGGAGACCTTCACCCTGTTCGGGCAAGAGAAGGTGAAGTCCACCATGCGCGTGGCGGCCGAGCGCCTGTTCGCGCGGAACGGCATCAGCGATCCGCGCCGGCAGCTCGACCTGTTCGAGATGTACGACCCCTCCAGTTGGTGGGGCCTCGACTGGCTGCGCGAGTTCCTGCTGCTCGAGGGCGACCAGCACCTGCAGATGGTCGAGAACGACGAGATCGCCCTGGACGGGAGCTTCCCCGTGAACCCCTCGGGCGGCGTGATCGCCTCGAACCCCATCGGCGCCACGGCGCTGGTGCGCGTGGCCGAGGCGGCCAACCAGATCCGCGGGTGCGCGGGCGAGCACCAGGTCGCGAAGACCGTCCGGCGGGCGCTGGCGTCGGGCTTCGGCGGCACGTACTGGACGGTGCTCATGCTGCTCGGCGCCGACCCGCTACCTCTCGAGCGCGATGGAGGTGCGGCATGAGCGACGTGAAGACCGAAGCGCGGCCCGAGGGCGTCACGGTCGCCGACATCTTCGGCACCATGGAGGGGCGCGTGAACCCCGGCGGAGTGGCTGGCGTCAGCGCCAACTACGCGTACAAGGTGACGGGCGAGGGCGGGGGCGAGTGGACGGTGTGCGTGAAGGACGGCGGCGTGAGGGTGCTGGCGGGCGTGCACGAGCCCGCCGTGACCTCGACCATCAGCGCGGCCGACTGGATCGACCTGACCCTCGGCAAGCTGGACGGCATGACGGCCTTCACGTCGGGGCGCCTGACGGTCGAGGGCGACCTGGGGCTCATGGGGAAGGCCTCGAAGTTCTTCAAGAAGTACCTGCCCCCCGGGGGCGAGGCGCGCGAGGCCCCCAAGGCCGAGCTGATCGTCTTGAAGCAGCTCTTGTCGTTGAACCAGCGCTTCGCGACGGGGCCGCTCCTGGGGCGCTTCCTGGCCGAGCTGCGCGACCACAAGCGCCTGCTCGCGAACCAGTGCCCGGTGTGCGGGCGCAAGCAGATTCCGCCGCGCGAGGTGTGCGCCGTGTGCCACGTGCCGGTCGACGAACTGGTCGAGGTGGGGCCGGCGGGCGTGGTCTGCTTCTACGACATCGCCTACTACGCGAGCCCCGACCCGCTGACGGGCGAGAGCCGCGAGACGCCCTACTGCTCGGCGTTCATCCTGCTCGACGGGTGCGCGGGCAACGACGTGCTGTGGCACGAGGTGAAGCCGACCGACATCCCCCGGCTGAAGCCCGGCGTGCGCGTGCGGCCCGTGTGGGCCGAGCAGCGCGCGGGGGCCATCACCGACATTCGCTACTTCGAGATCGTCGACGAGGCGGTGACCGCATGAGCACGACCCTGAAGGCCACAGCGAGCGACGCGTTCGTGATCGAGGGCAAGCTGGCGCTGCCGTACCAGTACTTCGCGGGGGCCACGGGCAGCCGCTTCCTGGTGGCGCTCCGCGACGAGCACAAGCTGCTGGGTACGCGCTGCCCCACCTGCGGCAAGGTGACCGTGCCGCCGCGGCCGACCTGCGAGCTGCACCCCGGGCCGGCCACCGAATGGGTGAGCCTGCCGGGCACCGGCGAGATCGCCGGCTTCACGGTGATCCGCTACGCAGAGCCCTACCAGCCCTGCAAGCCGCCCTACGTGCTGGCGCTCATCAAGCTGGACGGCGCCGACAGCCGATTGACCCACGTGGTCAAGGGCGTGGCCCCCAGCCAGGTGCGGGTGGGCCTGCGCGTGAAGCCGGTGTTCGCGAAGGCGCCCGTCTCGACCCTTCTGGCCATCGACCACTTCGAGCCCGACGAGAGCCCGTTCCAGCTGGGCCTCGGCTACGACGAGCTCGAGGTGGGCATGAGCGCGTCGGTGTCGAAGACCATCACCGAGACCGACGTGTACCTGTTCGCGGGCATCTCGGGCGACTTCAACCCCATGCACGTGAACGAGCAGTTCGCGAAGACCACGCCCTTCGGCACGCGCATCGCCCACGGGGCGCTGGCGCAGTCGCTGCTGGCGCCGGTCCTGGGCATGAAGCTGCCGGGGCTCGGCACCATCGCCCTCGAGGTCACGGCGCGCTTCAAGGCGCCCACGCACTTCGGCGACACCATCACGTGCAAGGCCACCGTGTCGGAGCTGTTGCCCGAGAAGAGGTGGGTGCGCCTGAGCGCGGTGTGGACCAACCAGGACGGGCAGGTGGTGGCCACGGGCTCGGCGCTGGTGCTGCCTCCGCAGAAGGGGTAGGGGCGCGCGGGACGCCGGCGGACCCGCCGCCGGCGATCGCCTTCCGGCCCACCTCTCCGTGCGATTCAGCGCCGTGCGTCCTCGTCTCGCGGCGCCGGGCGCTCGGGCGGCGGTGACGGTTTGTGAAAGATCTCGTGCGCGTCCGCGTAGAGCGAATCCAGGCTGGCTCCATCGTGCGCTTTGAACAGTCCCTTGATTCGCAGCTCCATCTCCGGCGAGAAAGACCCATTCTCTTCCAGGTGCTGCTTTGGCATGTTCAATCTTCCGAGTATTATCGTGTCATTTACATATGGTCGAATTTTTCTCAGCAGGGGTCTCAGGTCCTCATCCAGCATCGGCTCGCACGAAACGCTCGTGGCGAACCCTGCCGAGTGGGCGTACTTCAAGCATTCGAGCCGCTCCGAGAACTCCGGGGCCCCGGGCTCCCAGTACCGCAGGGTCTCCGGGTCGCACGAGCCGATGGTGAACCTGAACAGTATCCTGTCCTTGAATTCCGAAAAGCGTTCACATATGGCTGCAATGCACTGCAGTTGTGGTTTGGAGACCAGGAGCACCCGGGCGTAGGCGGTGAGCAGTTCGGCGATGAAGTCGAGGCACTCCGGCAGGATTTCTGGCGTGATGTCGTGCGTCGACGGGAACATCACGGTCTCTTGGAGCAGGGGCGTGCGTGGCTTGATCTTGCGCCTGCTCCTGCGCATCTTCGGATCTTTCCATCCATTGATGTCTGTACGTTTGAAGCGTATGGAAACAGCCTTCGCGTGACAATACAGGCAGTTGTTAGAGCAGCCTATGGCTATATTTTTTTCTGTGTCTGCCCACTTTTTTGGTCCGTGAGTGTCATTTTTTATGTCATAATTGCCCATGGCTACCTCTCTCGTTCGCGATCGCCGTGATCTTGTGCATCACGTTGAGGTCCGGGCCGAGGGGGATCGTCGCTGAGGTAGCCCCCATGCCGGTGCCCGCACAACTCGAAGAACCGCCCGCCGAGCTGCAGGTTGTTGCGCAGGATTCGTCCCCAGCTCGATTCGGGCGGGTACGTCTGCAGCAGAATGTGGCGGATGTCGTCGGGGGCGCTCCAGATCTCGCCAAGGGTCGACATCTCGTCGATCCGGCCGAGGTGACACGCGCGCTTCAGCGCCGGAAAGCTCTCTTCGAGGTAGATCGCCGCCGACCAGTACACGTTCCCATCGCAGTCGACGACGGCGTCGTTGTGGAGGAGGAAGGGCGCGATGGGCTCTGCCGCGTTCATCAACAGCGGCGGGGACTTCCTGGCGATCAGATCACCGATCTCCTGGAGAAAGCGGGACGCCTCGTCCTCCGACCACTCGATCCCGACGCGAAAGAAGATCTCGACCCGCGGCACTCCGGCGGCCGCCAGGGTGTTCATGGTGGCGTGCACCGTACCAAGGTCGGAGGGCGCGACCACGACGTTCACGCAGTGCCACACGCCGGCCTGTCGGAGCAGCGCCGAGCGCCGGGCGGCGACGTCCTGGCCGCAGGCGAGGTTCAGGAACACCTGCAGCCGCTCGGCCGGGAAGATCCCCAGCGTGTCGTCGTCGAGCCGGAGCCCGTTGGTCGCCAGCGCATAGCGCACCCGCTTGCCGGAGCCGAGGGCGCGGCGTTCGGCCAACGCCACGGCTTCGCGCACGAGATCCGGGCGCTCCAGGGGCTCGCCGCCGAAGAAGACCAGCGTGACCTCGGCCCCCTGCGACGTGAACAGGAGGTCGATCGATCGGACCAGGAGATCGGAGCCCATGTCCTCCGTGCGCTTGTCGACCCGGCAGTAGGCGCAGCGAAGAGCAACTCCTCGTGACCATGACCTGCAGGTGGCGCATGCCCGGACCGGGGTTCGGGTCTGGCGTCACGTTAGCCATCGGCTCGGCTCGTGCGTGGCCCGAAGGGTTCGGTCGGGTAGGCGTGCCGGCCGGACTTCCGCAGCATGACCACGGCCTCGAAGCGGTCGGGCGTCGGATCGGCGGCGGGGTCGACGTGGACGAGCCGGCAGGTCTCCACGTAGTCGGGATTCCACGAGAAGAGGCGCGAATAGTCCATCTTGTAGCTGAACATCCCTTCTCGTGGCAGGTAAGGGTTCTTGTAGGGGAACGGTGGGCAGAAGTCCGACACGACCATCGTCCCTCCGTCGCGCAGGCACCGGTCGGCTTCGCAGGCGATCTTGAAGAGGTGCCTTCGGTCAACCAGGTACAGGCAGAAGCCCAGGATGATCGTATCGAAGGACTCGTCCGGATACCCCAGGTCGTCGGCGGTGCCGATGCGAAGGTCCAGCTCGGGCCAGGTGGCCTTCCCGTCCTCGATGGCGATCGTCGACGGGTCAATCCCATGACACTCCGTCCCGAAGAGCGCGTGGATCCGGCTCAGTCGACAGCCGTTGCTGCAGCCCACCTCGAGGAGTCGGGCCGGACGGAGGGACATCGCCTGCAACGCCGAGACGACGCGGTCGCTCTTCTTCATGAACGACTCGCGATTCTGGCGGAACCACCCATCGCCTTCGGACGCGAGGAAGAGGTCTCTCTGCAACGTGCTCTCGTGGGTCGTCATGGCCCCTGCTTCCCTCTCCGGCGGCCCGGTGCTTCCCCCGGTTCTCGCCGGCCGGGGTCACCTCCGCTGCTGTCCCCAATGATGACGACGGGTGCGGAGAACGTCAAGCCACCCGCCCGCCGCGCAGGCCCGAGCCGCTCGTTCGGGAGGGAGGTCGCGTTCGACCGGGACGCCCGCGGGGTGAGTCGTCGGAGGGCCGCGCTTCGAGCCCGGCGGGGGCCCCGGCGTTGACTTCGACCAGGCCCAACGTATGCTCACGGCGATGTCTTTCCCGTGGAATCCGATGAAACGCGCGCCCGCGCCCGTGCCCGACAGGCAGATGTATCACCTGGAGCTCATGGTCACCCGGAGCTGCTCCCTGCGCTGCTCGTATTGCCAGGTCGATCGGCGCCAGGAGAGCATGTCTCCGGAGATCGTGCGGGCTTCGGTGGAGTTTCTGTTCACCGCGGGCGCCGGCGACCTCGAGCTGCTCTTCTACGGCGGAGAACCGCTCGAGCGGTTCGATCTCGTCCGCCTGGCCGTCGAGCTCGCCGAGCAGCGCTCCGCCGAAACGGGCAAGCGCGTGAGCTACATCCTGATCACGAATGGGCTCCGCCTCGATCAGCACGTCCTGCGGGCCTTTCCGGCCGACCGCCTGAAGGTCTACCTCAATCTCGTCGCCCCCATGCCCGCCAGGCAGGCGGAGGGCCCGGGCGCTGTGTTGCCCTCCGAGATCCGGGGTCGCGTGGCGATGCTCGAAGCCGCCGGCGTCTGGCAATGCGTGAACGTCGTGGCCGATCCGGCCGACCTCGAGCCCCTGCGCTGGGCGCTGGCTGCGTTGACCCAGGCCCGCGTGCCGCGGCTGCAGGTGTTCTTTCGACTGGGCGCCGAGTGGCCGGAGGAGGCCGAGGCCGCGTTCCTCGACGAGATCGGCCGCCTCGTGGCCGGCCCCGACGTGCCCAGATTCCTGAACGCCGAAGAGCGAATGGCCCCGTTTCTCCTGCACAACGACCCCGTGGTCGACTGCGACGGCAGCCTCCATTGGTCGGCCGCGATCTGGCTCGAGCAAGGGTTCCCCGAGCTCATGCAGAGCTGTCGCATCGGTCACGTGCGCGAGACCACCAGCTTCGACGAGGTCTGGGCCGAGCCCGACGACATCCGCCGGATCCTCCTCGAGACCTATCCCCCCCAGTCGCCCCAGGGCCGGATCCTTCACAACAACGTGGCGCTCGCCGACCGCTTCTGCCGGGTATGTGCCGCGTCGCCAGCCGGATCGCCCCCCCTGCCGGCCGTGTCGCCGAATTCGGGCCACCCGGAGCGCCGGGCGTTCTTCCTGTGCAGCACGGAGGCCGGTTGCCCGGTCAACCTGTCGTTCACCATCCAGTTTCACAACTACATCACGGAGAACGAGTGGTCCTTCCGCGACGTCGAGTCGTCCGATACCATCGTCATCGTGAACTGCAGCACGCTGCCCGAGTATCGGCGCCGCGTGCCGCTCACGGTCGAGTATCTGGCGAAGCGCTATCCGTCGAAGACGATCCTCGTCACGGGTTGCTTCGTGAAGCACGACGTGGTCGAAGCCGACAACGTCATCTACGTGAAGATGTCGCGCAAGGACGACTTCGACGCGCTCTTCGGGGCGACCGTCCGGTTCAAGGACGTGTCGCCGATCTCGACGGCCGAGGCTGACACGAAGGTGCGCGCGCTCGACGCCGCGAAGAAGGGTGGCGTGCCCTACAACATATCCATTGCCACCGGCTGTACGAACAACTGCTCTTTCTGTATCCAGAAAACGATATTTACGACAATCGAAAGCGTGCCTGTTGATGCTGTAATTTCTGGCTTGTTGGATGGAATTGAAAAAGGGTATACGAATTTCGTGATCGGTGGTGCCGACATCTCGTCCTATGGTCACGACCTCGGCATCGACGTGACCGACCTGTTCGAGGCCTTGTTCACCCGGGTGCTCCGCGCGAACCCCCGGCTGTCGATCGGATTCTGGGCGTTCGAACCCCGCGGGCTCCTGAAGCACTTCGAGGAACTGAAGGCCTACTTCGCCGAAGGCTTGATAAACTGGGTGCGAATTCCCGTTCAATCCGGCAGCGACAGCGTCCTGAAGAGCATGAACAGGAAGTACAAGGTAAGAGACGTTCTGGATGCTATAAACGAATTGCGCATCCTGTCTCCTGCCATGAGGATCGACACGGATCTGCTCTTCTGCTATCCGACCGAGACCGAGGCAGATTTCGAAGCGTCCCTCGGAATAATTGACTATTTCGACGCCACGAGCCTGATCGTCTTCGGCCGGCACGAGAACACCCGGGCCTTCGCGATGCAGGATGTGTTCTCGGCTGACGAGAAGGCGCGCCGGTGCGAGGTGCTCGAGTCGATTCGGGCGAAGCAGACCGCGGGCAAGGAGAGCCAGGCAAGCCAGGGCATCGAGATCCAGTTGCCGTCGGCGCAGGGCGCGTCTCGGTTCTTCGTTCTCCAGGAGTCTGACCTTCAGCGTCCGGCGCTCCAGACGCCGCGGCCTCCCGAAGCGCCGCGCCCCGAGGAGGTCGGCGCCGCTCCTGCCCCCGACGACGCCGACACGGCGCGCCTGCGCCGCGTGGGCGAACTGCTGGCCGGCAAGGGCATCGAGCTCCAGTGGGCCGAGGGGCGCCTGGACCTCGTCTTCCCGGATGACGCGCAACCCGACGGCACGTCCTGCGTGTCCGTGTCCAGGGTCTCCGACGGCGCGAACGTGTACGGCAAGAGCGGGGCCCTCGGCGTGTGGCACTCCGGGAGCCTCCTCACGCCACGCATCTCGAGGGTGCTCTCGGGCGTCCTGCAGCAGCTCGAGCGCCTGCGCAGCGAAGCGTCGGACTGAGCACGGCGGGCCACCGATGGTCGGGAGAATGGGGAGGACAGGGTGACATCGTCACGGACGCTGCCGGCAGGAGCCACGCGCGCTGCGCCCGGGCCCGTCGCCCCCCGACTGCCGGCGGGCGAGGATGCCGGAGCGCGGCCGGAGTGGGCGATCGCCGCGGGGGTCCCCGAGATCCAGGCGGCGGAGGCCTCGGGCGACCTGCAGCCCGCCGAGAGAGGATGGTCGGCGACCCTGTACAGCGGCGAACCGGTGGTCTTTCAGCGGCTCTACGCCGGGGAGGAGTTCTGTCGCCACCTGATCCCCGGTCGCACGCGATGGCGATCGCTCCTGGCCCTGGCCGAACGGCGCGGCGTGCCCGTCACCCTGACGACCCCGCCCGCGACCGAGGACGACCTGGCCCGTCTCTCCGTGCTGTTCCGAATGCTCTCGGGGTCGCCGGGAGCCGAAGTCGTGGCCAACGACTGGGGCGTGCTGAGCCTCGTCCGGCGACGATTTCCCGACCTGCGTCCGCTCCTGGGGCGAGGCCTGCGTCGCCAGAGGAAGGATCCACGATCCAAGGACCTCGCCCACCCGGGAGCCATGGCCCGGGAACTGCAGGACCTCCTCGCCCACCTTGGCGTCGATCGGGTCGAGGCCGACTGGTTGCCCGACGACGCGTCGCCCATCCCGCTGGTGATGCACGTGCCCTTCGCGTTCCTGGCCAGCGGCAGCCTGTGCGCCCTCAGCGGCTTGAATCGGCCCGTCTACGAGAAGTTCCGCCCCGACCAGCCCTGCGCCGCGCCGTGCCGCGGGCTTCGGGCGCAGCTCCGCCACGCCGCGTTCAGCGCGCCGGTGCTGCTGAAGGGCAACACGCTGTTCGGTCAGAATGGCGTGGGCCTGGCCTCGGCCGCCCGCCCCGACGTCGCGCGCCTCGTGTACGACCTGGACACCGACGTGGAGCGGCGGTTCCTGAGGCCGACCCCCGAGGCCCGAAGACCATGAAGATCGTAGCCGCCATAGCCACTTCCGCAGACGTGGAGCCCCTGATCGCGGCCGGCGCCGACGAGCTCTACTGCGGGGTCGTACCGGCCGGGCTCGGGCGCACGGAGGATGCCTGCCGGTTGAACCGTCGCTACAGCCCGAACGCGAACATCGGCAGCCTCGACGACTTCGCCGCGCTCGTCGAGAGCGCGCGCGCCCGGGCCGTGCCGGTCTCGGTGACGCTGAACGAGCACGCGTACGACCCGGAGTTGATCCCGGCGCTGGTCGAGCTGGCGGGCAACCTGGCGGCGGCGGGCGCCCACGCGCTGATCGTGACGGATCTCGCGCTGATCCTGGCGATCCGACGGGCGGGAGTGGCGGTGGACCTGCACCTCTCCAGCGTCGCCACCTGCTACAACTCCGAGGCCGCGAGGTTCTTCGCCGATCTCGGGATCCAACGCGTCATCCTTCCCAGGTACCTCTCGCCCCGGCAGATCTCCGTCCTCCGTGCAGCCGGCGCACCGGTCGACTACGAGGTCTTCGTCATGAACGACGGCTGCGGGTTCGAGGAGGGGCTTTGCATGAGCCTGCACCGGCCCCTCGGGCCCATGTGCCAGATGCCGTGGGACGCCGAGTTGGTGTCCGACGGGCCGATCTCGCCGGCGCTCGCCCAGGCCTGGGACGAGAACTGGAAGGCGTACCGGTGCTTGATGAATCTCCTGGACCACCCCGGCGGCACGGTCTCGCCCCAGGGCATTCCCAACGGCCCCTGCGGGGTGTGCGCGTTGCCGGCGTTGAAGGCGGCGGGCGTCGGCTACGTCAAGGTGCCCGGCCGGGAGTACCCGCCCGCGGTCCGATCCGGAGCGGTTCGGTTCGTGAAGACCGTCCTCGACGCGGTCGAGCGCGGAGAATCGTCCGAGGCCGTGCAGGGCCGGGCGCGGGCCCTGAAGGCCACGCCCCTGCTGTGCGACAGCACCCTGACGTGCTACTTCCGTGCGGGCATCCCGTCCGGTGGCTCGAACCCCGTCGTCGTTCCGGACCTCTCCCTGGCCGACCTCGCGGCCGCGGTTCGCTTCCAGCGTGGAGCGATGGGGGAGGCGTGCCGTCCAACGGGGGCGTGCAGCCCGGGTGCCCCGTCGGATTCCCCGACCGTGGAGGCAACTCCGCCGCCGCCGCCCGCCGCCGCCGTTCGCTCGACGCCGGACGTCGAGGGGCCCGACGCGACGCGCCTTCGACGAGTCGCGGACGCGCTGGGCGACAAGGGCATCGGCGTCCGGTGGATCGACCGGGGGCTGGAGCTCTCCTTCCCCGACGACGCGCAACCCGGAGGCGCCTCCCGCGTCACGGTGGCCGCGATCGATCCGGCCACGCGCTGCTTCGCGACGAGCGGAGGCCTCGGGCTCTGGTATTCGGGGGGCGTCCTGACCCCGCGCGTGGCGCGGATGCTCAAGGGAATCCTGCGGCTGCTCTGACGCGACCGAGGGGCGGCCTTTCTCCGCCGCGCCGCGCGCCTTGAGATTCGAGCGCGGGCGCGCAGGCCCTTCCTCGGGCTCCCGACTCTTGGTAGAATCTTCGGGCGGATGAGGCGGTGGGTCGCATGACGAGAAGCGGGTTCGAATCCTCCTTCGGTCTCTTCGTGATCCTGCTCACCGGCCCATGGCTCGCGGGGGCGTGTTCGGCCGAGGGCACGGCGAGCGCCGACGTGACCACGGCTCCGGATCTGGTCGTCGTGCCCGCCGGCTTCGACGGTGACGCCTTGCTGGGCACCCTGGACTCCACGGGGTGCTTCGACCTTTGCACCTGGATCGGCGCCGAGTTGCTGGACGAGGCTCCGGTGAGCATCTGCTCCTCCGTGGACTACTGCCTGTCGTTCTGCGCCCTCGCGCCGAAGCTGGCGACCCGGCCGTGCGACGTCAGCCTGGCCGAGTTCGCCACGTGCATGGACGCCGCCGGAGCCTCGCCGTGCACGAATCCGACCGACTCCCTCGACAGTCCCGCGTGCTTCGGGGTCTGGGCCTGCATGATGCTGCCCGGCGACACGGTCAAGGTGGCCGAGATCGAGCACCTGGCGATGCGGCTCCTCTGCGACGAGTTGAGCCTGGCCATGGGCGTGCCGTTCTCGCCGACCCCGCAGCCGACGTGGTCGGAGTGCGTCTCTTCCCTCCTGGGCTTCGCGTGCCGCTGCACCGCCGAGGACCCGGCCGGTCTTTCGGCAGGCTGCGCGGTGACCGTCGGTGACGCGCTCGCGTGCATCGACCTCGCGAAGCCCGGAGACCTGCCGGACAGCCCGGGCTGCGCTCCCTTCCGGACCCAGGTCTCCGGGGCCTACGATCCGGACGCCCACCTCGTCGATCTCGACTGCGTGCAGGTCCGGAAGCTGTGCCAGGATTCCATCCCCGAGCAGGGCAACCTGCCCGAGAGCCCTGCGTGCAAGCCCGAGAACGGCGTCCTCGATGCAGATTACCGGGCCCCCGTGGAGACCTGCATCGCCTCGGTCGGCTCCCTTCGCTGCCACTGCGACGCCAACCCGGCGGGACCCGGCTGCGACGCGGGCATCGACCGGCTGCAGTCGTGCATCGCCGACAGCTACGTGGACGGATGTGCCTATCTCGGCAGCGGCGTCTGCATCGCGCCGGGCAACCAGGCCTCGGGGATCCCGGGCGACGTGAAGATCTCGGAGGCCTCTGCCGACCTCCTCGAGCAATGGTGCTCGTGGCGCGTCTGCTTCGGCGGAGGGCCGGACTTCGCGGGCCACGGATGCGTGAGCGGTGCGTTCGCGACGCAGGTGCCGGACGTGGCCGGGTGCGTCGAGGACCTGACGTACCACTTCGCTGCCTGCGACGTGACGATCGCCGACGTGGAGCAGTGCCTGTACGCCGTCCACACGAGCGATTCCTGCGAGCGCCTGGCCACGTTCGGCGCCTGCACCTCCGTCGAGAACAAGGCGCTCGCGTACTCGGTGTGCCACTACCTGTACTACGAACCTTGTGACGCGGTCGTCAACTGCCTCGCCGCCGGCTGGGACATCCCCCTGCAGCCGCCCGACGGCTACTCCCTGTGATTCGGCGCGCCGTCCTCCTCCTCGCGGCCGTGGTGGCCTGCTCCGGGCCGCCCGGCGCGACGGAAGACGGGGGCGCCCTCGGCGACGGCGGACGTGACGAAGAGACCGCCGGCAAGGTGCCCTACCTCACGCGACTGCCCACCGTCGAGGCGTTCGAGGCGGTGGCGGCGGGCGGTCGCGAGGTCAAATACCTCGCTCCTCTCGCGGGCTCTGCGACGACGCCTCCGCTCGTCGAGCCCTGCTACTTTCAGAACATGGACCTGTTCCCCTGGCACCTCGATTTCCTGAAGTCGTTCCCGGAGACCGAGGCCAGCACGATGGCCGAGTACTCTGCCTGGGTGCTCCGCGGCCCGACGCGCCGCTGGTGGGGAGGCTCCCTTCGCCGCTGGCCCGCCGTCGCCCACCCCGTGACGCGCCAACCCGGGCTCGTCACGTTCCAGGTCTACAACGAGGACGTGGCGGGGAATCCCTTCCCCCTCACGGGCATCACCGAGCTCGCGGAGACCTTGAAGACCTGCGCCGGGTTTGCGGCCGATCGGCTGGCGTTTCTCCCCCTCGGGACGAGTCAGCTCCAGGTGGCGGAGTTCTACCGGGAGGTGCTGGCCGCGAAGGGCGTCACGGTGGTCCTGCCGGAAGATCTGGCCGCGGCGTCCGGCGTCGACATCCTGGTCGAGGGGGAAGCCTACGGCTACCTGAACGTCGTCCCGGACGGACAGGCTCTCGAGGACTACGGGCCCCGGGACGTCGTCGTGGTGCGCAGCGCGCCCTCGGACCTGTCCATCGTGGCCGCGCTCATCACGGCGGATCCGCAGAACGAGTTCAGCCACGTGAACCTCCGCCTGGGCGAGAAGGGCATCCCGAACGCGTCGATTCCGGGGATCTATACCTGGCCGGACCTCGACGCGAAGCAATCCCTGCTCGTCCACGTCGTGGCCGGGGAGAGCTCCGTCGAGATCCGGCTCGCCGCGCTCGAGGACGCAGAACGGTTCTGGGACTCCACCCGGCCCGCCTCCATCTCGGTCGTGTCGGACCTGGCTCCCGTCGCCCTGCGCGGATACGACGAGCTCCGCTTCGGCGATGCCCCGGCGTTCGGAGCCAAGGCCGCGAACCTGGGCGAGCTTCACTCCATCCTCGCCCCGCAGGCTCGCGTCGAGGGGTTCGGAGTTCCCGTCTCGCACTACCGGAGGTTCGTCGACGAGCGGGGAGTCCAGGCCGCCATCGAGCTCATGGTGGCCTCGCCGGCCACCTTCACCGACGCCGACCTCCGCCGTGCGGCGCTGAGGTCGATCCGGGACAAGATCCGCGAGGCTCCGCTGCTCCCGGAGTTCGAGGCCGCGCTCCGTCTGCGCTTGGCCGACGTCTATGGGCCGGGGGTCGGGACGCTTCGGGTGCGGTTCCGCAGCAGCTCGAACTCCGAAGACCTGTCCGTGGCGAGCGGCGCCGGCCTGTACGCTTCGCGAAGCGGATGCCTCGCCGACGACGACGACGCCGATGACGCCGGACCCTCCGCGTGCCTGGGCGCCATCGAGCGGGCCGAGCTCGAACGCCTGCTCGATCTGCGCCTGAAAGAGCAGGAGGACTGCCCGGACTGCCCCTGGCTCGCCGACGTCATCGCGGATCTCGAGGAGGATCTGACCGAGGAGAAGACGGTCGCGGATGCCGTGCGCAAGGTGTGGGCCAGCCTGTGGAGCGACCAGGCGTTTCAGGAGCGAGAGTACTGGGGGATCGATCATCGCGCCGCCACCATGGCGATCGCCGTGAACCCGACGTTCGTCCTCGAGACGCGGGACGCGATCGCCGTGACGGGGCTGCCCGCGAGCGACGGGACGACGCTGGTCCGGGTGATCACGGTCGTTGCGCCCGAGAGCGTCGCAGAGCCGCTGGATCCGCGGGTCGTGGCCGAGGTCCTGACGTTCAGGAGAGCGGTCGGAGATCCCACCCCCCACGACGTGTCCGTCCTCGTGCCGTCTTCCCAGGTCGCGGGAGCGATGCCGCTCTGGACGGACGAGGAGGTCGCGAAGCTGGCCGGCCTGCTCTTCACGGCGCACGATCACTTCGCGAGCCTTCCCTGGACGGGCGCCGCCCCCACGAGCTTCGACATCGAGATCAAGAAGGACGTCGAGGGGCGGCTCGTCCTGAAGCAGGCGCGGCCCTATCTCCTCGATCCCTGGACACTCTAGCGCGCGAGGCGCCCAGACCGTTGTCTGCGCGGACGACGCTGGAGATTTCGCGAATGCTGCGAACGAGTATTGTGGGGCGTCGAGATCGGGTCAAGCCCGTCTCGAAGTCACCTGCGTTGACGCGCCTGCCCTGGTCCGTATGCTGACCAGGGTCACGATCCGAGGCTCCGCGAGGTACCGCGCCGACCTGGCAGGCAATCCGTTCGAGCGGAAGGCGATCGTCTCCAGGCGGCGGTGAGGATTCGAGCACGGGGGTGGCGTCGATGTCCGTTCTGCGCGGGGCCGGAGGCGCGCTCGTGGTGGCCCGGTACGAGCCGGACGCGCTGGACCGCGAGCTCGACCGGGGAGCCGGCCTGGTCGGCGACGAGCGCGCGCTGGCGGGGCGGCTCGGACCGCGGCGCGCGCGCGACTTCGTGGCAGGTCGAAGGGCGTTGCGCGAGGCGGCCCTCGAGCTGGGCGCGCCGCTCGACGGGCCGATCCTCCGTACGCCCCGCGGAGCTCCGCAGATGCCTCCGGGGTGGGTGGGGTCGGTCAGCCACAAGAGCGACGCCTCGGGGGTCCTGGCCGCCGCGTGGGTCGAGCGCGTCGCCCCGGCGTCGACGCCCGGCGGGCTGGGCGTCGACCTCGAGGTGCTGGGCGAGCCGCGCGTGGAGCTGGCCCGGTTGGTTCTCACGCCGACCGAGCGCGCCCTGGTCGACGCAGCGCCTCCCGCGCGACGCGGGTTCGAGACGCTGGCGCGGTTCTCGCTGAAGGAGGCCCTCTACAAGGCGCTCGACCCGTGGATCGGGCGGGACCTCGACTTCCTCGACGTCGCCCTCGTCGAGCTCACGGCCGGTCGCGCCACGGCACGGTTCGAGCGCGCGCTGGCCGCCGTTTCCCTCGAGACCGAGCTCTGGTGGTGGCTCGACGGGCCCGTGCTGGTCGCCGCCGCGCGGGCTTCGCCGGCTCGCGTCGCAGCTCACACCTCGGCCAGCAGCACCACGTAGTTCTTGCCGTGCTGCTTCGCGCACTTGGGGCAGCTCGTGTAGTACGCGAAGACCCGGCGGGCGGTCTTGCCGCGCGCGGCCACGAAGGCGGCCATCTCGCGCCGCCACGCGCCCTCCCGCCGGTAGGGGCCCTCGAAGACCTTGGCGAGGAAGGTGCCCGACAGGTGCGTCATGGCCGCCCCCGGTACGTCGCCGGTGGTGCCGAGGTAGACGTCCAGGCCCCAGGGCGAGCCCGCGTCGGCCAGCACGACCATGGCGGGGTCGGCGACCCCGGCGGCCTCGATGCGCGCCAGGTTCCGGACCATCACGCCCCCGAAGTTCAGGGGAATGTAGAAGAGGCACCGCACGTGGTCGCGCACGAAGGGGCGCGCGCTCCACTGGAGCTCCTGCTCGTCCCAGGGCGCGGGGTCGAACGGCGGGCAGCACTCGGGCGTCGGCGCTTGGCTCATGGGGCTCCCCCTCGTGGTTCCGACGCCGTGGCTTCGTTGGCTCTCTTCCACTGTGGACCGCGCCCGCGGCGTCGTCAAGGGAGCGCGGCCTCAGGGCCGGGCCGCAGCTGGATCAGGGTCGCGCCCCACCCGCCCGCGCCGGAGTCGGCTGTTCGGAACGACAGGACGGCGGGGTGACGCTGGAGCACGCCCTCGACGATGCGACGCTGCACACCCACGCCCTTGCCGTGGATCACCCGCACGCCGAGGATGCCCCGCGCGCGGCATTCGTCGAGGTACGTGGCCACCACGTCGGCCACGTCGCGGGGCCGGAACGTGTGCAGGTCGAGGGTGCCGTCGATGGGCACCTCGACGGGCTCGCCGTCGTACGCGTCGTCGTCGGTCATGGACCACCTCGTGGCGAGGATACCACACCGGCCCTCGTTGGCTTGCGTCACCTCGGTCAACAGCGTACGCTTTTCGGGCAGGCGACGACGGCCGGGCGCGCGGGCGCCCGATCGCACCGCTGCCCCCACCCGCTCGAGACGACCATGCCACGATCCGTAGTGCTGGTTGCGCGCTTCTTCGGGTTGCTCGCGGCCACCACGCTCCTGGCGGCCTGCCAGGGCCACCGGGCGACGACCGGCGAGCCCGACGCCGATGCCCGCGTGGAGGACGCCACCTGCGGCGCCTCCGACTGCCATGACGCGGCCCCTGACGCACACGACGCGGCGCCCGACGGTCATGACGCGGCGCCCGATGGCCATGACGCGGCGCCCGATCTCCACGACGCGGCGCCCGATGGCCATGACGCGGCGCCCGAGATCGAGGACGCGACCCCCGAAGGTCATGACGCGACGCCTGAAACGGCCCCTGACACGGCCGACGCGGCGCCCGAGGGCCATGACGCGGCGCCCGACCTCCACGAGGTGGCGCCCGAGATCGATGACGCAGCGCCCGATCTCCACGAGGTGGCGCCCGATCTCCACGAAGTGGCGCCCGAGATCGAGGACGCGACCCCCGAAGATCACGACGCGGAGGTCGAGAGCGCTGACGCCGAGGTCGAGGCCCTCGACGCCGAGGGCGAGGCTCCCGACGTGGCCGTGGACGACTGCCCGGAGGACCCCGACAAGGTCGCTCCCGGCCTCTGTGGCTGCGGCGCGGTCGACACCCCGAACTGCGCCGAGATCCTGCCCCCGAACCCCGATCCGCCGGGTTGGCAGGACCCCCCCCACGCGACCGGCCCCACCTCGCTCGCCATGACGGTCGAGCCGCTCTCCGACCCGAGCGGCGTCGAGGTCTACTTCGCGTGCGTCGCGGGCCCCTGCCACGACAGCGGCTGGCAGGACGGCGACACGTACGAAGACACCGGCCTCGCCCCCGACCACGCCTGCGCGTACCGCGTGAGGGCCCGCGACAAGAGCCCGAACCAGAACGAGACCGCCTGGTCGCCGGAGGCGCTCGCGACCACCGAGCGCGACCCGGGCTACGCCGCGGGCCTCGAGGCGCGCTTCTTCGAGCTCGCGGGAGACGCGACGACGTTGCCCGACTTCGCCGGGTGGCCCGCCGACGTGGCGCGCCTCGACCCCGTGCTCGACTACTCCGCTTCGCCGTGGCCCTGGCCCGGCCTGGGTTCCGCCTTCGCCGCAGGTGTTGCCAGTCGCCACGCGGGCTTCCTGCGCGTCTCCGCGGCGGGGGTGGTCACGTTGGCGCTGGGGGGCGACGGCCTGGCTCGGCTCTGGCTCGACGGCGAGCCCCTCCTCGACCTCCCGGCCGCAGACCCCGGCGCCCTGGGGGCCTCGGCCAGCCGGTCCCTCGAGGTCGGCTACCACGCGCTGCGCGTCGACTTCCTCTCCACGGCCACGCCCGCGTCCCTGATGCTGTCGTGGCGGGGCCCGGAGTCGACGCCCGACGTGGTTCCGTCCACGGCCCTGTACCACGCCGACCCTCCCGACACGCAGCCGCCGGCGCCGAGCCCCCTGGCCTTCGAGATCCCCCCCACCGTGACGGGCCCCGCCTCCCTCACCATGACCGCCGTGGCCGCCACCGACGCGGCCGGCGTGCAGGTCGCCTTCCTGTGCGTGCAGGGCGGCGGACCGTCGAGCGGCTGGCAGGCCGACCGAAGGTACGAGGCCATCGGCCTCCAGCCGGGGACGGTCTACGGGTACCGCGTGGTCGCCCGTGACGTCGGCATGAACGACAACACCGGCCTGCCCTCGGCGGTCGGCTTCGCGACGACCGACACCTACGTGCCCGATCTCGTGGGGCTCGAGCGGTCCCTGGCCGAGGCGGCGCTGGCCGACGCCGCGTTGGTGCCCGGCGACGTGTCGAACGCGCACAGCGCCACGGTGCCCGCCGGCCGGGTGATCGAGCAGAGCCCGGTCGTGGGCGAGGTGCTCCCCGCCGGCGCGACGGTCTCGTTCGTGGTGTCGCAGGGGCCCGAGTTGGTCGAGGTGCCCGACGTGGTGGGCCTGACCGCTGCCGAGGCCTCTGGCGCGCTGGCGGCCGCCGGGCTCGCGGTGGGCCCGGTCACGTTCGCCGCCAGCTGCACCGAGGCGCCCGGCAGCGTGCTCAGCCAGCAGCCGCAGGCCGGCGGCACGGCGCCGAAGGGCGGGGCGGTCAGCCTGGTCGTGTCGCGCGGGCCCGAGCAGGTCGTCATCACCGAGCTCCTGTACCACCCGGTGAAGGACGACGTGCTGCACGAGGAGTTCGTGGAGCTGTACAACCCCTGCGCCCACCCCGTGAACCTGGAGGGCTGGCAGGTGTTGGGCCTCGGGCCGTTCACCTTTGGCGCGGGGGCGTCGATCGAGGCCGGGGGGTACGTGGTGCTGGCCGAGGACGCCGACGCGTTCCTGGCGGCCTACGGGTTCGAGCCCGACGCCGTGGTCGCCGGGGCGTCGCTGGCCAACAGCGGCGAGCGCGTGGCGGTGACCACGGCCGCCGGGCTCGTCGTCGACACGGTCACCTACGACGACGTGGCCCCGTGGCCGGTCACCCCCGACGGCCTGGGACCGTCGCTCGAGGTCGTCGACCCGTCCGAGGACAACGCCACGCCCCGCAACTGGCACGCCTGCGTCGCCGCCGCGGGGAGCACGCCGCGGGCGGTCAACAGCGTCGACGCCGAGGGCCTTCCGCCCTGGCTCAGCGAGGTCCGGCACGGGACGCCCGAGGTCGGAGCGCCGATCGAGGTGACCGCGCTCGTCGAGGACGCGACCACGGTCACCCTGACGTACGTGCTCGACTGGGGCACCCCCGCGAGCCTGGCCCTGCAGGACGACGGTCAGAGCGCCGACGGCGAGGCCGGCGACGGGGTCTTCGGGGCGGTGCTCCCCGGCCAGGCGGTCGGCACGCTCGTGCGCTACCGCCTCGACGCCGTCGGGCCCACGGGCTCCATGGGCTACCCGCGCGACGACGACACGGTGATCTACACGGGCACGTACCTGGCGCCGCCGGTCGAGACCGATCTCGACGTGTTCCATTGGCTCCTCGACCCCGTCGACTACGCCGACGCGCTCGCGCACTACTGGACCAACGAGACCGAGCCGGCCCTGCTCTTCCACCGGGGCGTGCTCTACGACGGCGTGCAGGTGCGCGTGCGCGGCCAGTCGTCGCGCGGCTGGCCCAAGAAGCACTGGAACTTCTCGTTGCCGCAGGGCCACGGCTTCGACGCCGAGGGGTACACGGCCAGCCCGGTCAGCGGGTTCAACCTGCAGAGCAGCTACGCCGACAAGAGCTACGTGCGCGAGATCCTGTCGTACGAGACGTTCCGCGACGCCGGCTGCCCCTCGAACGTCATGGCGCCCGTGCTCGTGGTCCAGAACGGGCAGTTCTTCGGCCTGTACGGCTACCTCGAAGACCGCGATCCGACGAACCTCGAGCGCAACGGGCTCGACCCCGAGGGGGGGCTCTACAAGGCGTTCGGGAGCCAGTGCGAGGCGCGGCCCCTGCACGAGCTGCCCGGCCCCTGGGAGAAGGAGGAGCCCGACGACGGCGACTTCACGGAGTTGTTCGACCTCCTGACCGGCGTCGACGCGCTCACCGGCCCGGACCGGCGCGACTTCCTGTTCGACCACGTCGACCTGCCGGCCATGCTCAGCTACCACGCCGCCTCGGTGCTCATCCACAACAACGACCAGGTCGCCAAGAACTACTTCCTCTACCGCGACACGAAGGGCACGGGCCGCTGGTCCATGCAGGCCTGGGACATGGACCTGACGTTCGGCCGCAGCTACCAGGGCACGGTGCTGAACGACGAGATCTTCGCCGAGGTCGACGGGGTGGCCGGGCGCCCCAACGTCTCGCCCAGCCATCCGCTCTTCGGCGACAGCGAGCACCAGAAGTGGGACTACCTGTGGAACCGGCTGACCGACGCGCTGCTCGAGGAGCCCGAGATCCGGCAGATGTACTACCGGCGCCTGCGTACGCTCCTGGACGAGCTGCTGGTCGAGGGGCGGTACGAGGCGCGCATCGACGAGCTGGCCGCCCTGGTGGCCGACGAGGCCGAGGCCGATCGTCAGCTGTGGGGCTGGTACGGCGCCGACGAGCCGCCGGCCCTGGCCGTCAGCCGGCTGAAGACCGAGTACCTCGCGCGGCGGCGGGTCCACCTGTTCGAGACCCACCGGGTCGAGGGCGAGATCCCGGCGGCGCAGTCGCCAAACCCGGTCGTGGTGATCAACGAGATCATGTACAACCCCTACGTCGACCCGCTGGATCCCACGGCCGCCGGCGACGAGCTCGAGTTCCTCGAGCTCTACAACCCCTCGGCGGTCGAGGCGGTCGATCTGTCGGGCTGGGTCGTGACCGGCGTGGGCCTCACGCTCCCGGCCGGCTCCGTCATCCTGCCCGCCCGCTACCTGCTCGTGGTGCGAAACGACGTGGCCTTCCGCCAGGCCTACGGCGTTGGCCATTACGTCGCCGCCGAGTACGACGGCAAGCTCGACGGCGGGGGTGAGCGCGTGACCCTGGTGAACCGCGCGGGCCTGGTCATCGACGACGTGACCTACGACGACGCCGCGCCGTGGCCCACGACCCCCGACGGCAAGGGCCCGTCGCTCGAGCTGCTGGACGTCGCCATGAACAACGCCCTGCCGAGCGCCTGGAGGCCGAGCAAGGCCCCCGGCGGCACCCCCGGCGCCCCGAACGGCGCGCCGTAGGTACGGTCCTTGCCGTTCTGCAGCGACCGCCGCTCTACAGGCACGAGTCCTGCGCGCGGAGGTGCGGCACGAACCCGGCGGGCAGCGCGGGCACCGACGAGATCGAGAAGCGATCGGGCGCGAGCAGCGCCTTGGTCTTGTACTGGACGTCGACGTAGGTGACCAGGTTCGGTGCGGGGGGCACGGGCAGCAGGGCCCACCAGACCCCGGCGAAGACCCCGGTGCCCTTGTCCAGCTCGTTGCTGCCCCACAGGAAGGCGTCGTCGGTCGACCACCAGAAGCGCACCTCCTCGACCTGGAGCGCCGAGCCGCCGCCATCGACCGTGGCCGTGACCAGCACGCCGCCGCCCTGCGCCTGCACCACGACGACGGGCGCCGCCGGGACGTAGGCGAAGCTGGCGTCGCTGGTCAGCCAGTGCCGCAGCCACATGCGCTGGCCGCCCCGGGCGCGCAGGTCGGCGCGCTCGGCGATGGTGTCGGCGCTCTCGCCGCCCGTGAGGGCATAGCAGCCGTGGTCGAAGTTGGCGGCCAGCGACGTGCGGGTGGTCGCTCCGGTGATGGCGTTGAGGGTGGGCACGTGGGCGTTCAGCGGGAAGAACTCGTCGCTCGTGCCGTTCACCATCAGGACGGGGGTCTTGGTCGCCGCCACCACCACGGCGGGGTCGAGCCAGGCCAGCAGCGTGGCCCACTCGGGGCTCGCGGCCGACAGCCCGGCGGCCTGCAGCAGGTCGTTCTGCCAGGCGTCGGGCGACTGGACGGCGAGGTCCCATCGGCCGCAGGCGCTCAAGGGAACGGCGGCCTTCACGCGGTCGTCGGCGCCCGAGACCACCAGCGTGGCCACGCCGCCCGCCGAGAAGCCCGTCATGCCCAAGCGCGAGGCGTCGACGTCGGGGCGGGTCGTCAGGCAAGTGAGGCCGCGCATGGCCGCGACCGGGTGGCCCCAGAACCACGTGCCGCGCACGTCGGGGAGGGTGTCGAACAGGTGGTAGCCGTTGTCGGACCCCGCCGGGAGCCCCTCGGAGACCGCGCACCCTTCGACGCCCGAGCCGCCCCCCGGGCCCGTGTAGGCGAGCACGGCCATCCCCAGCAGCGCGGCCGGCCCCGTGGCGCCCTCTTCCCTGGTGCAGCCCCCCAGGCCGTGGGCGTGGATGACGCCCGGTAACGTGGACGTGCCCGACGGGCGCGCGAAGAAGCCGCGGA
Organism: uncultured Myxococcales bacterium; assembly: GCA_964494475.1. Classification (GTDB taxonomy): domain Bacteria; phylum Myxococcota_A; class UBA9042; order CAZBRS01; family CAZBRS01; genus CAZBRS01. The sequence goes on from CAZBRS010000018.1 coordinate 64,281, forward strand.
TGGTGACGGGCTGCAGGACACCGTCGACGGCCTCCCACGAGACGTAGCTCACGTCCCACACGTCCAGCAGCGTCGCGTCCTTGAGCGCCATGCGCTGGTTCGTGAACGTGCACTGGGCGGTCGAGGCGTCGCGGATGGCGGCCTGGTCGAACAGCGGCACGCAGCCGCTCGTGCCCAGGGTGAACGTCCCCTCCGGACAGAGGGCGTCCCCCCCCTCGTCGGTCGCGGCGCCCGGATCCTCCGCGAGGTCGGCGGTCGCCTCCGGGGTGGCCTCGTCGGGCGCCCCCGCGTCGGGGGTGGCTTCGTCGGGTTGGCCGGGATCCGGGGTGGCGTCGGTCGCGGGGCCCGGATCCTCCGCGAGGTCGGCGGTCGCCTCCGGGGTGGCCTCGTCGGGTTGGCCGGGATCCGGGGCGGCGTCGGTCGCGGGGCCCGGATCCTTCGTGAGGTCGGCGGTCGCCTCCGGGGTCCCCACCTCGAGGTGATCTGCGTCCGGGCCGGCGTCCTGGCCGTTCGTCGCGTCGCTGGAGCCTCCGTGGCATCCCGCGAGCAGCACGCACCCCGTGAGCAACGCCAGCCACGATCGCGATCTGCGCATGGGGAACCTCCGAGCCGTGCTCGAACGCCGGGGCCGCGCGGCACCCGTCCATCTGGTAATGACCGAGCGCTCGCTCCGGGTCAAGCACGATGCTCCAGGACCTCCGAGAGGCCGTCCTGTACGTCCGGGCCGACAACCCGAGCGCCGCCCGGGCTACCGCGGCGCGCATCCGACAGGGCCTCGAGCGGTTGCCGCACTTCCCCGTGAGTAGCCGCGTCGTTCCCGAGCTCGCCGAGGCGGGCTATCGCGAGATCGTCGGCGCGACCCGACGTAGTCGACCGCCCCTCCAGGCGGAAATCGAAATCGGGCCGATCCGATCGCTTCGGGAAGTGGCGGACAAGCGCGTCCGACGCGCTCAGAACCGGTTGGACGTTTGGACTTGGTGGAGGGAAAGCTGAGCACAGCAGGAAGCCTCCGCACAAAACATGAATGATATCTACGGCAGAGGCTTCCGCGGACCGCGTCAGCCTATCAGGCCGCTAGTCTCAGACTCACGCGCATCCCCGCTCGGGTCGCGAGCGTGATCAGCATTTCCAGGCTGAACTTCTCCCACTTGCCTCGCACGAGGTCAGAGACCCTGGACTGGCTCACGCCGAAGATGCCCGCCGCCGCGGATTGCGTCAGGCTCTTCTTCTGGATGAATTTGCGCAAGTCGCTCATCAGGTCGGATCGCATTTGCAGGATCGCCGCCTCGTCCGCAGAGAACCCGAGATCGAGGAACACGTTCCCCGAAGATTCGACGATGGGTGCGTCCATGTTGTCAACCTCCCAATTCCCGATACCGTTTCCGAGCCAACTCGATGTCCTTCATGCTCGTCTTCCGGGTCTTCTTCTGAAACGAATGCAGTACGTAGACGGCATCGGACAGCCTGACAACGTAAAGAACCCGCCACTCACCCAGGACGTGGATTCGAATCTCGCTGACTCCCGCGCCAACGGTCTGCACGGTCTTCCAGTCAGTAGGTTCGAGCCCAGCCTGCACAGCTCGCAACTCGAAGCCGGCCGCACGGCGCGCCTCCATCGGGAAATCGCGGAGGTCGTCCAGACTGGAGCCTACGAACTTCAGCGGCTTCATGAACTGCATTATACAAGTACTTATATTGGAGTCAAGCTCTCAGCTGTGGTCGCCGACTTGTGCCGAGGACTCGTGCACGGAAGTCCAGGTTGCGCTGGTGATCAGCAGCGCTGTTGACCGCCCGCTCGCGGCAAAGCGCTCGACGTCCTTTTCGGGACCGAGTCGAGTGGAGGACTCGTTGCTGAGGTCCAACTTCCTCATCGGACGCCGCCTCCCTTGCGCATCACCGCTTGATGTGCCGCACCCTTCGGCGTCAACCGATATCGCTGCCTGCTGCTCTTCGGCTTGTCCGGGATCGTCATCTCGACGAAGCCGGACTCCAGCGCCGGCAACAGGTAGGCCGCGCGGAAGTAGTCCTCGTGGCGAAGCCCCAGGGCTCCTTGAATCTCTGTGCGTCGCATTTCGCCTTGGAGAACGAGGACCACGCGCTCCACTTCCCCGGTGACTTCCCCGGTGACTTCCCCGGTGACTTCCCCGGTGACTTCCCCGGTGGTCGCGGCCGGGCGTCGGACCGTCAAGCACTTCTGCGGAGCAGTCGGCGTCGCCACGTTGCGCTCGGCGCGGGGTCGTGGCACAGTTCAGGCTCCCAAGAGGAGGGGCGCTTGTTCGACGGGCCGGAGTGGTTTTGGCCGAGGGTGGTGGCCGCGGTGGCGATCGTGGTGTGGGGGATCCGGCGCTACCGGTGGGCCCGACGTCGCATCATCAGCGTCCGCTTCAAGGAACTGGCCGACGCGCTGCATGGGACGGCGAAGGAAGGCATGTTCGCCTTGCGGATCTCGGCCGTCTACGAAGGACGCGCTCTCCGACTGCGCCTGCCCATGCCGTGGGATTGGTACTCCCGTCGCGATATCGTCATCGAATTCGGCGTATCTGCTCATCTCAGGGGCAAGATCCGCCCGACCCACGCGCTGGACGACGTCCGGCGGATGCACCCGAACGGCTCACCAGGGATGGACGCTGAGTCTATCGACTGGTTCGTGGGCGCTGGGATGGGCCCGCTCGTGTTCCGCGGGGGCAAGGCTCGGGTGGCGTATCACTGGGACTGGCGGGACGACGGTGTCCAGCGCGAGGCGTTGAAACTGGAACTGATCCTCCTGTCGAGCTTGATCGACTCCGTTGATCCGGGCGGACCTATCGGGAGAGCCACCACGTGACGGCGTCGGCGAATTCGGCCAGCCCGCCGGTGATGCCTTTTTCGGCCCAATAGTCGCCGGCCTCGCTGGCGGTCTTCATGACCTTGCCGTACTCGCCCGCCTTGCTGCGCTCGTGGACCGCATCCATGCCCCGCGTGTCGCCCGTGACCACGCCCTCCCCGATGGCCGACAGCGCCGCCGCGCCGCCGCGATAGACCTGGCTCAACTTGTAGTCCTCGGGCACGAGCGCGTCGGCCACACCCACCGCCGGGTGCGCCATGACGAGCGCGCCTCCCCCTCCGGCCAGCGCGGCGTTGGCAGCCCTACCCCCCGTCGTGGTATTGGGCGAGTCCTGGTGGGCGGCCACCGTGTCCATGGCCGCGCCGACCGCCATCAACCCGTTGACGAACGCCTTGCTGGACACGACCCTCCCCGCGGCAAGGAGTCCGCGGCCCACCTGGCTGGCCTGGAGCGAGGCCTCCAGCGCGGCGGCGGCCCCGCCCAGCCTGGCCATGGCAGCACCTCTCGCTCCGGCCTTGGCTCGCTCGTACTTCCTGAGGAGTTGGTTCGCGTCCGCGACCGACGCGTGCACCGTTGCGCCCTCCGCCGCGGCCACTTCTAACGCCGTGCGGGCTTCGGCGAGTTTGGCGGTCGCCTTTGCGCCGCCGCCGTTCTTCAACTGGCTCTCGACGGACCGCAGGTTCCGACGCATGAGGCGCAGGTCGTGCGTCATTCGAGCGTCCGTATCGAGGGTGGCGCGCGCCGCGGCCTGGTGCTTCGCGAAGTCCGCGGCCTCCTTCACCTCGGGGGCTGCCTCCTTCAGTCCTTCCCCGACCGCATGGGCCTTGTGCGCCGCATGCGCCGCATGCTCGGCGTAGCCGCCATCCTGGTGCTCGCCGCCGCCGAGTCCTGCCGGACCTGTCGTTTCACCGTGCCGCGTCGGTGCCACGATCGCCTGCTGCGCCTTGAGCCCGGGAGTGCGTTTCAAGACCGCGAGCGTCCCTCCCTGCCCGCCGGCCGGTGCTGGCGTCGGCGCCCCGCGACGCTCCTCATTCTGTTGTTCCGTCGACGCCCTGGCCTCGGGATTGTGCGCCATAGCGACCTCAGCGAAAGGGTGCGTATCTGGCAATCTACGGGATTGAACCCGGAGGATCAACTTTGACTGTGACCTGGGATCGGAGTAGCCGAAGAAACTAAAAAGCCCCCGGTTACCCGGAGGCTTTCTGGTGGAGATGAAGGGATTCGAACCCTCGGCCTCTGCCTTGCGAAGGCAGCGCTCTCCCAACTGAGCTACATCCCCACACGACGGAGGCGGTGTCTACCATCCGGGCGGGGCGGGGGTCAACTGAAAACGTGAGGCGGGGACTGCGGGCCTGCCCGGTGGCGTGGCGCCGCTCAGCGCCCCAGGTCGTTGACCCAGCGCTGCACGGTCGAGGGAAACGCCGCTGCGCGTTCGGTCAGGGTCTCTCGGTTCAGGTTTTCGAGGTTCGGCTCGCCGAACGGCTCGCGTTCGTGCTGCAGGCGGCGCAGGTACGCCAGGTCGAGCAGGGCCTTCTCGGGGGTGGCCAGCAGTCCGCTTGGGGTCGCCTCGAAGCCGGTGTAGAGGCGGGGCGCGATGCGGTGGAACTCGAGCTCGCCCAGGCCGGTCGTGACGCGGCCCGGGCGCCCGAGCGTGACGCAGGTCACGACCGCGGGGGCCTGGTCCAGCACGCCGTGCAGGAACAGGGCGTGCTCGAGGGAGATGTAGGCGGGGCGGAGGGCGCACGCTGCAGCCTCCAGGGACGGCGGGCGCAGGCCGTTGGCGTACAGCTCGGGGCCCACCCGCAGGAGCAACCTGCGCGCCAGCAGGCGCTGGGCGGCCTTGCGCGCGGCGTCTCGCTCCAGGTGGCCGAGCTTCATGAGGTCGGCCAGGTGGAAGAAGGGCCGACCCTCGTTCAGGACTCGCACCCAGTCACCGAGCGAGGCGCTCACCGGAGCACCTCGTCGAGGACTCTGCGCGTCGCGGCGCGCACGGTCTGGTAGCCGTCGGTTTCGAGCAGTCGACGCGTCGGCCCGGGAAGGAAGCGTCCCAGCTCGTCGACGAGATCGTGACCGTCCAGTTCGGTGAGCCGGCACCGCAGGGACTCCAGGGGGGCCGCGGTTCCGTAGTCGGCGAACTTCTGGTGGGCCAGTCCGACGTCGATCGGGACGTGCAGGATGTCGGCCAGGAACCACACGTCGAAGAGGTCGCGGGCTTTCAGGTAGGGTCGCTGCGCCAGCGCGTTCACCTTGTCGGCGAGCAGCTCGCGGGGAGAACAGGCCACGACCAGCGGCCGGGGCGTGTAGGGCTGCACCTCCCGACAGAGCGGCGACGGGCGGGCATCGTGGGCCGGGTACCGGCCTGCTTCGAGCTTGACGCGCAGCACTTCGCGGGCGCCCAGACGCTGATAGCGGAACCACCAGGTGCGCAGGCGGCCCCCGGCGCCCGGTTTGGGCGCATCGAGGCGCGCGTCACCGGGGCCGAGCACGCTTGCCAGGCGACCGGCGGCGCTGCGTGCCGCGTCGGCCATCAACCGATCGAGCTCGTCGTCGGAGAGGTGGTTCGTGACCAGGTCGAGATCTTCCGAGTAGCGATAGCCGCCGTGCACCAGCCGCACGCACGTGCCCCCCTGGAAGGCAAGCCGTAGCGAGAGCGGCGCAGCGTACAACGCGTCGAGCAGGAAGAACTGGATGGCCTCCATGGCGACGATGCGGGCAGAGACGCCTTCTGCGGTCGCGCGCGCTTCGATCTCGTGCCACGTCATGAAGGACCTACTTTCGTTGCGAGAATAAGACAGATGCGTCCCAAATGCAAAACGAACTGTCGCGTCGGAATGGTCGGAGGGCAGGCGCAAGGCCTGCCCCTACGGTCTTGCAGGGGCGCTGGAAACGCGCTAGACGTCGTGCCGAACGCCGGGGGACGCATGAAGCCCTTCATCGTCATGGAGCTGCTGGCCCGTGCGCAGGCCCTGGAGGCCGCGGGGCACTCGGTCATCCACATGGAGGTGGGCGAGCCCGATCTGCCGCCTCCGGAGGTGTGCCGGCGGGCGGCGGTCGAGGCCGTGCTCGCGAACCGCAACCGGTACTCGCACAGCTTCGGCCTGCTCGAACTGCGCGAGGCCATCGCGGGGTACTACCGCGAGGTCCATGGCGTCGAGGTGCCGGCGCGCCGCGTCGTGGCCACCACGGGCACGTCGGGGGCGTTCCTCTTGGTCTTGAGCGGCCTCGTGCCGCGCGGGGCTCGCGTGGCCGTCACCGATCCGGGGTATCCCTGCTACCCCAACTTCTTCGAGGTGCTCGGCCTCGAGACCGTGCGTATCCCGGTCGACGCGGCCGACGGCTTCCGGCCTCGCGTCGACCGCCTCGACGCGGCGCTCGCCGAGGGGCCCATCGCGGCCATGATCCTGACCAGCCCCTCGAACCCGACGGGGGCCATGCTGTCCCGCGACGCGTACCGGGCCGTGCTGGAGCGCATCCCGCTCGTGATCTCGGACGAGATCTACCAGGGCATCGTGGTGGCCGACGGCGTCGACGAGTTCACCGGCGCGGAGTTCGGCGAGCGCGTGGTGGTCATCGACGGCTTCTCGAAGAAGTGGTCGTTGACGGGGGGGCGCCTGGGTTGGGCGGTGGTCCCCGAGGCGTCGCTCGAGGCGCTCACCATGCTCACGCAGAACCTGTTCATCTGCCCGCCCACCATGACGCAGCACGCGGGCGTGGCGGCGCTGTCGACCGCGGGGCTCGCCGAGGTGCGGGCGCGGCGGGCGCTCTACCGCGAGCGCGTCGACGCAGTCGTGGCGGCCGTCGAGGGCCTGGGCCTCACCGTGCCCTGCCGTCCGCAGGGCGCCTTCTATCTATACGTCGACGTGGGGTCGGTCACCGACGACGCCTACGCCTTCTGCTTCGACCTGCTCGATCGCGGCTACGTGGCCGTCACGCCGGGGGCCGACTTCGGCCTGCACCGCGCGGCCACCCACGTGCGCCTCTCGCTCGCGAACAGCCTGCCGAACCTGCTCGAGGGGGTGCGCCGGATGGGAGCCTACCTCCGGGATCGCTGAAGCGCGCCGCCGTTCGGTCCATTGACCCCCTCGGCCGCTTCCTCGATAATCCGCCCCACGAGGCCGACCCGCACCCGGCCAGGAGGCTCCCTGATGGCCACCGATACGACGACCCCCGCCCGATCGTGCCCCGACGAGCGCTACGACTTCCTGGTGCTCGGCTCCGGGCTCGCGGCGCTGTCGTTTGCCCTCGAGTGCGCCGAGCACGGCTCGGTGTGCGTGCTCACCAAGCTGGGCGCCACCGACGCCGCCACCAACTGGGCGCAGGGCGGCCTGGCGGCCGTCAACGACCCCGACGACTCGGTCGACCTGCACGTGCGCGACACGCTGGCCGCCGGCGCGGGCCTCTGCCGCGAAGACGTGGTGCGATCCATCGTCGCCGAGGGTCCCGCCATCGTCCAGCGCCTGGTCGCGGCGGGCGTACAGTTCACGCACCGCTCCGACGGCCAGCGCTACGATCTGGGCCGCGAGGGCGGGCACAGCGTGCGGCGCGTGCTGCACGCCGCCGACTTCACGGGCAAGGCCATCGAGGAGGTGTTGCTCGAGCGGGCGCGCGCGCACCGCAACATCGACGTCTTCGAAGACATGATGGTCGTCGACCTGATCACGGGCGAGCGCCTGCACGAAGGCGACGGCGAGCCCAACCGCTGCTTCGGCGTCTACGTCATCGACAAGCGCGCGCGCAAGGTGCTGACCGTGCTCGGAAAGGTCACGCTGCTGGCCACGGGCGGCGCGGGCAAGGTCTACCTGTACACCACCAACCCCGAGGTGGCCACGGGCGACGGGGTGGCCATGGCCTGGCGCGCGGGCTGCCGCGTGGCCAACATGGAGTTCTTCCAGTTCCACCCCACCTGCCTGTACCACGTGAAGGAGCGCACCTTCCTGATCAGCGAGGCCCTGCGCGGCGAGGGCGGAATCCTGCGCAACCTGGCCGGCGAGGCCTTCATGGAGCGCTACACGCCCCAGAAGGAGCTCGCCTCCCGCGACGTGGTGGCGCGCAGCATCGACGCCGAGCTGAAGCGCACCGGCGACGACCACGCCTGGCTCGACATGACCCACCTCGACGGCGACTTTCTGCAGCAGCGCTTCCCGAACATCGACGAACGCCTGCGCGCGCTCGGCGTCGACCTGCGGCACGAGCCCATCCCGGTCGTGCCCGCGGCCCACTACCTGTGCGGCGGCGTGGTGGTCGACGTCGACGGCCGCACCAGCCTCGACGGCCTGCTGGCGGCGGGCGAGGTGGCGTGCACCGGCCTGCACGGCGCCAACCGCCTGGCCTCGAACAGCCTGCTCGAGGCCGCCGCCTGCGGCTACCGGGCCGCCCGGGTGGCCGTCACCAGCGTTCACGAGGGGCGCGTGCACTTTCCGCGCACGTTGCCCCAGTGGAACGCGCGCTTCACGGTCGAGTCCGACGAGGCGGTGGTCATCAGCCAGAACTGGGACGAGATCCGGCGCTTCATGTGGAACTACGTGGGCATCGTGCGCTCGAACAACCGCCTCACGCGTGCCCGCAAGCGCATTCACTCCCTGCGCGAGGAGATCCGCGCCGACTACTGGAAGTACTTCCCCTCCCAGGATCTGATCGAGCTGCGCAACCTGGCCCAGGTGGCCGAGCTGATCATCGAGTGCGCCCAGGCGCGTCGCGAGAGCCGCGGGCTGCACTACACGCTCGACTACCCGGAGCGCGACGACGCGCTCTTCCTGCGCGACACGATCCTCTGGCGCGGACGGGCCTCGTAGGGGCTCCCACGCGGTCCGTCAGCAGTTGTAGTACAGCTCGAACTCGTAGGGGTGCGGCCGGCGCTGCAGCTCGTTCACCTCGCGCTCGCGCTTGGCTTTGATCCACGCGGTGACGGTGTCGGAGGTGACGATGCCCGGGTCGGTCAGGAAGGCGTGATCGGCCTCGAGGGCGTCGAGCGCGGCCTCCAGGCTGGTGGGCAGCGATTTGAGGTCGGCGCGGCCGGTCTCGAAGATGTTCTCGTCGTAGGGCCCGAAGCCCAGGGCCGAGGGGTCGAGCTTCTGGCGCATGCCGTCGACGCCGGCCGCCAGCATGGCCGCCATGGCCAGGTAGGGGTTGCAGGTGGCGTCGGGGGGGCGGAACTCGAAGCGCTTGTCGTGGGGGTCGCGCGCGTACTTGGGGATGCGGATGGCCGCCGAGCGGTTGGCCAGCGAGAAGAAGAGCTGCACGGGGGCTTCGAAGCCCGGCACCAGGCGCTTGAAGCTGTTGGTCGAGGGGTTCGTGAAGGCCAGAATGGCCGGCCCGTGCCGGAGCACGCCCGCGATGTAGGACAGGCCCTCGGGGCTGAAGTCGGCGTAGCCGCCCTTCTTGTAGAACACGGGCTTCGAGCCCTTGAACAGGTGCTGGTGGAAGTGCATGCCCGAGCCCGCCACGTTGTAGAGCGGCTTGGGCATGAACGTGGCCGTGAGGCCGTGCTTCTTGGCGATCTGCTTCACGAAGTACTTGACGATCTGCACGCGGTCGGCCGACTCGAGCAGCGGGCCCTGCTCGAGCTCGATCTCGGACTGGCCCGCCGCGCCCACTTCGTGGTGGTGGTACTTCACGGGCACGCCGATGGACTGCAGCGCGTCGCTCATCTCGGAGCGCACGTTGAGGTAGCGATCGCGGTCGGGGGCCACCAGGTAGCCGCGCTGGGCCGGGATCAGCTCGGGGGCGTTGGTCGAGGCGCTGAGCCCGCCCACGTCGGCCTCTTCGGAGGCGATGTCGTAGTGCGCCACGCCCGGGCCGTTCTTGTACGACACGCGCTCGAACAGGTAGAACTCGAACTCGGGCCCCCACTGCGACGCGTCGGCCAGGCCCGACGAGACCATGTGCGCATGGGCGCGGCGCAGGATCGAGCGCGGGTCGCGCGCGAAGCCGGCGTGGGTGTCGGGCTCGACCACGTCGCAGAAGAACGACAGCGTGGGCACCTGGAAGAACGGATCGACCCAGCCCGTGTCGAGCAGGGGCTTCAGCACCATGTCGCCGCTCTCGACGGCCTTGAAGCCGGGGATGCTCGACGCGTCGAAGCCGGTGCCCTTGTCGATCTTCTTGGGGTCGACGTGGTGCGTCGAGACCGTCATGTGATGCAGGCCGCCGTACAGATCGGTGAACTTCAGGTCGATCTGCCGGATGCCGTGCTTGACGATGTACGAGTTCAGTTCGTCGGTCGCGGTGAACATGCTCCCTCCGCAGCGCTGCCGCCCTCGAGGGGCGAACGGCCTCCACGCTTAGCACCGGGCAGGGGAGAGGGCAAGGATTCTCGCGAGGTCAGCGACCGGACTCCAACGCACGGCGCAGCACCTCGGCCAGCCGCGCTCGCTCGTAGGGCTTCTCGATGAGGCCCGCCACCTCGGCGAAGCCCTGGCGTCTGCCCAGGTCTTCGGCGGTGTAGCCGCTCGCGATGATCACCGGCAGGTCGGCCCGGATCGCGTGGATGGCCGCCAGCGCCTCGGCGCCGTTCATGACGGGCATGGCGTAGTCGAGCAGCACGCAGACGTAGGTCGCGGGGTGCTCCCGTATGCGCTCGACCGCCTCGCCGCCGTTGGCCGCCTCGACCACGTCGAAGCCGAGCTTTTCGAGGTGCCGGCGCGCCACGTAGCGCACGTCGGGTTCGTCGTCGGCCACCAGCACGATGCCGCTGCCGCGCCAACCGGCCGCCGCCGGTGCGGGCCCGGTCGCGCGCGCGGGGACGGGAGTGGGCGCTGGAGCCGGCGCCGGCGTGGGGGCCGGCGTGGGATCCTGGGTCCGCAAGGGCGCAGGGGTCGCGGCTGACGCAGGGAGCGGGGGCGGATCCTCGACGGCGCCGTCGGGGGCGGGCCCGCCGACGGGGAGCAGCACGCGGAAGGTGGCGCCGTGGCCGGCCGTGGACTCGATCGCGATGCCCCCCGAGTGGCTGCGCACGATGCCCTCGCAGGCGGCGAGGCCCAGGCCGCGGCCTCCTGTGCGGGTCGTGAAGAAGGGCTCGAAGATGCGGCTGCGGAGCTCGGGCGCGATCCCCGTGCCGCTGTCGGTCACCGTGAGCACCACGTAGAGCCCCTCGGGCACCGGGGGCTGAGGCATCAGGCGGCGCAGCGCCTTGCGATCGAGGGGCTCGCAGCTGGTGCTCACGCGGATGTCGCCGGGGCTGTCCTCGAGGGCATCGGAGGCGTTCTTGGCGAGGTTCAACACCACCTGGCGCAGGCGGGTGGCGTCGCCCTGGATGACAGGCAGGCCCGGCGTGAGCGACAGGGACAGGCGCGCCTTGCGCGAGACGGCCGAGCGCAGCAGGCTCTGCAGGTCGGCGACCAGGGTGTTCAACTGCACGGGGGCCACCTCGAACGAGGCACGACCCGTGTACGCCAGCATCTGGCGCGCCAGCTCGGCGGCCCGGTCGGCGGCCTCGCCGATGCGCCGGATGTAGGGCTTGAGGTCGTCGGCGGGCACTTCGTCCTGGCTGGCCATCTCCACGTTGCCGCGGATGATCATGAGCAGGTTGTTGAAGTCGTGGGCGATGCCGCCGGCCATCACGGCGAGGCTCTCGGACTTCTGCGCGCGCAGCACCTCGGTCTCGAGGCGCCGTCGCTCGGCCTCGGCGCGCCGGATGTCGGTGAGATCGTGGACGACGGTGACCACGCGCGACACCCGCCGGGCGTTGTCGAGCACGGGGGTCGCGTGCAGCGTGACGAAGCGCACCACCCCGCGATCGGTCTGGCGCACGAAGTACGTGGCCGAGAGCGGCACGGCGTCGCGGGCCGCGCGGGCGGTGGGGCTGTCGGCGAAGGCCACGGGCCGTCCGTCCTGCTCGAGCACGTGCACGTACTCGAACAGCCCCTCGCCGCTGGCCTTGGCGAGATCGTCGCGCGACACGAAGCCGAGCAGCTCGGAGACCGCCTCGTTGGCGTACACCACCTGGTCGAAGGGGTCGGTGACCAGGATGGCGTCGGTGAGCCCGGCCAGGATGGCGCGCAGTTCGTCGCGGGAGCGGCGCAGCTCGACGCGCTGTCGACGCTCTTCGGTGACGTCGACCAGCGCCGCGCGCCGCGCCGGCCGGTCGTTGAAGTCGATCGCCGAGGTGATGGCCTCGACCACGCGGAAGTCGCCGCGGCTGCGCACGAGGCGGAACTCGGCCTGGAAGTCGCGGGCGGCGACCTCGGGGCGTGGCGCAAGGCACGCGCGCGCGTCGTCGCGGTCGAGCGGCAGCACGAAGCCGAGCAGCTCTTCGAGGTTCAGGCCGCAGAGCTCGGCCGGGGGGCGCGCCAGCAGCGTGCCGGCGGCGGGGTTCGCGTAGACGATGGTGGCGTTTTGCAGCACCAGGGTGGCGTTCACGTCGCGGTCGACCAGCACGCGGAACGGGTCGGCGGCACGGGCCTGGCCGGCGCACTCGCTCTTCAGCCGTTCGAGCAGCGCGTCGCGGCCGGGCTCCGGTGAGCCGGCGTCGTGCTCGCGATCCATGGCGCCTTCCCCCTGCGTACGAAGCCACCCGGCGGGCTATACTTCGAGGGTCGGGCTTTTTCCTGGGCTTGTCAATCGGGCGCGCGCTGGCCAAGCCTGCCCGCGCGGGAGTAGGATGCCCGAGGCGTCGGGCCCAGGGAGGGAGGGGAGGCGAGCATGGATCGTGGCAAGGTGATCGCGGTGGCGTTGCTTTCGGTCGCGCTGGCCTGCGGCTCCAGCGGGGCCGGGGAGGCGGACGGCGGACGAGACCTCGGAGGTGAGGTCGACGTATCGTGGGGCGACGGCCCGGGCCCGGCCGAGCCCGGCGAGGTCGTCGGGAAGGACTCGGAGGGGGACCAGAAGGAGGAGGTCGCGGCGCCGGACCTCGGCGCGGACCCGGGAGCCGAGCCCGCCGAGGCCGCCGACGCGCCGCCCGAGGTCCAGGTGGCCGAAGACCCGGGCCCGGACGCGGCCGACGATCCCGGATCGCCGCCCGACGTGCCCGCCGACACCAGCGGGCCCTGCCTCGCGGACCCGCCCGTCGCGGCCGACGGGCCGCGCACCGTGCTCGTGACGCACCCCTTCTCGGAAGAGAGCGGCGTGTGCGGGCGCGGCCTCGAGGTGCTGCGGCTCGAGACCGACGGCGCCCTGGTCACCACGGGCACCGTGCTCGACGTGGGCAGCTGCCCCTGGCGCGTGGTCTTCTCGCCCGACGGACGGCTGGTGCTGGTCGTGAACAACAACAACGACCCCCAGGCGGGCGATCGTGGCGTGGTCGTGCTGCGCCACCACGCCGACGGCTCGCTCGAGATCGTGAACGAGCTGAAGGAGTTCGCGTTCCGGGCCGTCGACGACGTGGCCTTCTCGCTGGACGGCACGCGCGCCTACGTGACCGACAACAACGTGGTGGGCGAGGGCGGCGTGCACGTGCTGGCCGTGAACCCCGGCTGCAACGCCAGCTACGTCTCGTGGATCGATCTGCACCACGCCTCGTCCATCGCCATGCTGCCGGGCGGCCTCCACGCGGCCGTGATGGCGGGGCCGGTGTGGAACGACACGAAGGACCTGGCGTTCCTCGACCTCGAGAGCGGCACGGTGGCCGGGCAGACCTCGAACTTCTCGGACTTCGTCTCGGCCTTCTCGCTGGGCGTGCCGCCCGACGGGCGCACCCTGGTGGTGCCGAACGCGTCGGCGTTCTCGGAGCTGGCCGATACGTTGACCGTGATGTCGCTCACGCTGACCAATGGCGTGCCCGTGCCTGCCATCCAGCAGGTGGTGACCGACGTGTACCAGCCCACCGAGCTGATCTTCTCGCCCGACGGCACCAAGATGCTGGCCACCACCTTCGATGGCGACAGCGTGCGCTGGTTCCACGTGGCCGAGGACGGCGACCTGAGCGACGGCGGCAACGTGACCGGCATCGGCCTGGCCGACCGCGCCGACATGCTGCGTCGCGGGCCCCTGGCAGGCTACGTGGTGGTCTCGTCGGTCACCGACGTGGCGCGCCTGCGCTTCACCGCCACGGGCCTGGAGAAGATGCCCAAGCTGGCCCTGGGTGAGGGTTCGGACAAGATCTGCGGCGACATCGCGATCGAACCGTAACCTCAGCGTTGCAGACAACGTTCCCGTTCTCAGGTTCGTGACCCCCCTCTCCATCGATGGAGAGGGGGATGGGGGTGAGGTCATCGTGGGAGGGATCATGACCCGTTCGCTGCGCTCTCGCCTGGTCCCGCTCGTTCTCGTTCTGCTCTCCTGCGCCGAGACGGCTGCGCTCGACTCGGGCTTCGACGCCGCGGCGTTCGCCGATCCCCCCGTCACGGCGCGCCCCTGGGTGCGCTGGTGGTGGCCGGGCAACGACGTGGAGCCCGCCGAGCTGCGGCGCGAGCTGGGCGAACTGGCGGCGCGCTTCTTCGGCGGCGCCGAGGTTCAGGCCTTCGACGCCGCGCTCGACCCCCAGGCCCCCGCCGACGAGCTCGCGCGCCGTCGCTCGGTGCTCTCGCCCCCGTTCTTCGCGCACGTGCAGGTGGCCCTCGACGAGGCTTTGGCGCTGGGGCTCGGCCTCGACCTGACCCTCGGCTCGGGCTGGCCCACCGGGGGCGCCCACGTGGCGCCGGCCGCGTCGCTGGGCACGCTCGTGCACGCCGAGACGCGCGTCACGGGCCCGCAGTCCGTGCCCGTGGTCCTCGACGGCCCCGACCTGCTGCCCTTCTACAAGGTGGCCTCCACGGCCGAGGCCGCGGGAGAGCCCCTGGCGCGCTACCTGCCCGAGCTCGCGGTGCCCGTGGTGGTGCTCGCGGCCGAGGTGGTCGGGGGCGAGCGCAGCACCAACTGGCTCGAGCTCCAGGATCAGCTCGTGCTCGACCCGGCGTCGGTGCGGGTGCTGGCCGAGGCCCCGGAGGTCGGGTCCAGCCTCTTGTTCGAGGCGCCCGCCGGCGACTGGATCGTGCTCGAGCTCTACCGCATGCCCGACGGCGAGCACGTGAGCCTGGCCGCCGAGGCCGAGCCGGCCTTCGTGACCGACCACGTCGACGGGCACGCCGTCGGGGCGTCCCTGGAGGCGCTGGTGGGCACCGGAACCGGGCTGTCGGCCGAGGCCTCCGGCGCGTGGCGCGGCCTGTTCGTCGACAGCTTCGAGCTCGAGTGCGAGCGCTTCTTCTCGACCGACTTCCTCGCCGAGTTCGCGGCCCGGCGCGGCTACGACCTGGTGCCGTGGCTGCCCGCCGTGCTCGAACCGGGCGCCGACAACCACCTGTTCGACGGCGGCGGCATCCCCACCGCGCCTTCGTACAGCCTGTCCGATCAGGACGACCGCGTGCGCTTCGATTACCAGCAGACCGTCTCGGAGCTCTTCGTCGAGCGCTTCGCGGGCACGGTCGGCGCCTGGGCCGCCGCCCGCGGCCTGGCCTTCCGGCTGCAGGGCTACGGGCTGAACGTCGACGTCCTGGCCGCGCTGGGGGCGGCCACCACCCCCGAGGTCGAGCAGCTCTACGCCGGCGGCACCGACCTCTTCCTCAAGCTCGGCTCCTCGGCCGCCCACCTCTACGGCCGCGCCGAGGTCAGCGCCGAGGCCTTCGTGTGGCCGGGCAAGGACTGGGCCGAGACCCCCACGCTGTGGAAGGCCGCCGCCGACAAGCTGTTCGCGGCCGGGATCAACGCCCTGGTCTACCACGGGTACCCCTACCGCAAGCTCGAGGGCTACGGGCAGGGCGGCTGGCACGCCTTCAGCTCGACGTTCGGCGGGGCCAGCACCTACGGCTCGGCGATCACCGAGACCAACCCCTACTGGGGCGACCTCGCCGAGCTCAACCGCTACGTGGCGCGCGTTCAGGTGGCGCTCCGGCAGGGCCGCCCCGACGCCGACGTGCTCGTGCTCTACCCCTGGTTCGGCTTCCCGGCCTCGTTCACGCGCCTGGCCGATCGCGACGAACTGCTCTTCAACGGGCGCTTCGACCCCGCCGACCCCGATCCGGCCTCGGGCACGCTGATGGCGCTGGTCACGCAGCTCTTCGGCGAGCCCGACCTGGGCGCGCGGGGCGAGTGGCTGCTGGCCGTCGAGCCCCTGCTGGCCGATCTGCACGCGGCCGGCTACGCCTGGGATTGGGTCAACCCCGCCAGGCTGGGGGCGGCGGTCGCCGACGACGGGCGCGTGCGCCTGGGCGACACCACCTGGGGCGCCGTGCTGCTGGTCGACGTGCCCTGGCTGGCCCCGGAGACGGCGACGCAGTTGGCCGAGTTGGCGGCCGCCGACGTCCCGGTCGCGCTGATCGGGCTGGCCCCCACCCGGCAGCCGGGCCTGGCCGGCGCCGTCGAGGGTGACGCCACGGTGGGCGCCGAGATGGCGCGCCTGCTGGCCGGGCCGCGCGTGGCCCAGGTGGCCCCCGACGGCCTGCCGGCGGCCCTCGAAGACCGCCTGGGCGTGCCTCCGGGCGTGCGCTTCTGGCCCGACCATGCCGGGATCCGCCACGTGCGCCGCGCGCTGCCGAACGGCGAGCTGGTCTTCTTCTCGAACCCGGCCCGCGACCCGGCGGTCACGGCCGTCGACGTGCCCGGAGGCTGCGCCGAGCCCGCCTGGCTCGACCCCTGGACCGGGCGGGCCACTGCGGCCGCGCGCGACTTCGACGGGACGAGCCTGGCGCTGGCGCTCGCGCCCTACGGCTCGGCGCTCCTGCACTGCGGGACGGGCCTCGAGGCCGCGGAGCTCGTCGCGTGGACGGACGCTACGCCGCAGGACCTGACGGCGTGGACGTTGGCGGTGCCGACGGGGGCCGCCGGCGAGGGTTGGAGCGGCGACGCGTCGAGCTTGTCCGACTGGCGCGACGTCCCTGAGCTGGCGCACGCCGAAGGCCCGGGGCGCTACGACGCCACGGTCGACCTGCCGAGCCTGCCCACGGGGGCGCGCGTGAGCCTCGATCTCGGCTGGGTCGACGGCGTGGCCGAGGTCAGCCTGAACGGGCAGTCGATCGGGCGGGCGCGGGTGCCGCCCTTCGTGCTCGACGTGACCGCCCAGGCGCGCGAGGGCCGGAACACGGTGACCGTGGAGGTGATCGCGCCCCTGCGCAACGCCTTCGTGGCCCGGGGTGTGGCCGGCGATCCGGGGTATCGTCAGTTCGCGGGTCGCCCCGACGCGCTGGCGCCCGTGGGCCTGCGCGGCCCGGTGACGCTGACGGTGGAGCCCCTCGCCGCTGAGTAGCGGGCCGGGGGGTCGCTACGCCTCGATCCCCAGCCTCTTCGCGAGCTCGTCGCGCTCGAAGCCCACGGTGGCCTCGCCGCCCACGATGAGGATGGGCAGCCCGCTCCGCCCCGTCAGGCGCCGCGCGGCACGCCATTTGTCGCGATTCTGGAGAACGTCGATCTCGGTGAAGGGCACGCGCTTCTCGAGCAGGAAGTCGCGGGCCGCCGTGCACCACACGCAGTCGGGCGCGCAGTAAAGGACCACTTCGGGCGGCACGAGCTGCGTGGCGATGGCCGGAGCCCCGGTCGATGACCGACCGCGACTCTGCCGGAGCCGCCGGCGGTTTCGCAAGGGCAGGGGTTGATCCCGCACCCGCGCCGCGATACAACGCCAAGCGCACCCCTCGTCGAGGCACGCCATGGAGATCGCGGTCGTCGGAGTCCCCCAGAGCGGCAAGACCCTGGCCATCCAGGCCATGGGCGGCCACCACGACGAGGCGGCGGGCAAGAAGCGCGACGACCGGCTGGTGGTGCCCGTGCCCGACGCACGCATCGACCACCTGTCGTCCATCTACAAGCCGAAGAAGACCACCTACGCCCGCATCCAGTTCCGCGAGGCCGCCGGCCTCGGCCAGGAGCACCAGAAGGGCACGGCCGACTTCCGCAACCAGGTGCAGGGCGCCGACGGCCTGCTGGTCGTGGTGCGCGACTTCGACGCGCTGGGCGAGGCCCCCGACCCCGCCCGCGAGGCCACCAAGCTGCTCGAAGAGCTGCAGACCCTCGACTACCTGCTCGCGTCGGGCCGCCAGGAGCGCCTCGACGAGGCCAAGAAGAAGGGCAAGAAGCCCGAGCCCGGCGAAGAAGAAGCCCTCAAGGAGGTGCTCGACATCCTCGAGGGCGGCCAGCCCCTGGGCGATCGCCTGACCCCCGAGGCCCTCAGCCACCTGTCCGGCTTCGGCTTCCTGACGCGCAAGCGCATCGTCGTGCTCCTGAACACCGACGAGGGCCGCGTGCACGACCCCGTGCCCGCCACTGCGCCCTTCGACCGCTACCCCACCTTCCGCGCCAGCCTGCCCATCGAGGCCGAGATCGCCGAGCTCGAGACGGCCGAGGAGCGCACGGCCTTCCTGGCCGATCTGGGCATCGGCGAGCCCGTGCTCCACAAGGTCATCCAGTCGTTCTACAAGGCCATGGACCTCATCCCCTTCTTCACCGTGGGCGAAGACGAGGTGCGCGCCTGGACCATCACGCGGGGCACCCACGCCAAGGACGCCGCGGGCGAGATCCACACCGATCTCAGCCGCGGCTTCATCGCCGCCGAGGTGCTGGCCTACGCCGAGTTCGTCTCGCTGGGAGGATTCAAGGAGGCCAAGGCCAAGGGCCGCGTGCGCGTCGAGAGCCGCGACTACGTGGTGCAGGATGGGGATATCCTCAACATACGGTTCAACGTGTAGTAACGCTTGACGTTAATACCGGACCGCGTTATTATTCTCTCATGATCCGCTCGTTCCGCTGCGCCGAGACCGAGAAGCTGTTCCGCCGGGAGCCGACGCGGAAGATTCCTCCCGACGTGCAGCGGGTGGCGTTGCGGAAGTTGTTGCACGTGCACGCGGCGGTTCGGCTCGACGAGTTGCGGGTACCGCCGGGCAACCGTCTCGAAGCCCTGAAGGGCGACCGCGCCGGGCAGCACAGCGTGCGGATCAACGACCAGTGGCGTGTGTGCTTCGTGTGGCGCGATGGCGGCGCCGAGGACGTGGAGATCGTGGACTACCACAAGGGCAGGTGAGCCATGAGCGACAAGATGGCCCCCATCCACCCGGGCGAGATCCTGGCCGAGGACTTCCTCGCGGGGCTGGGTATCACGCAGTACCGGCTGGCCAAGGGCATCGGAGTGCCGCCCCGGCGCATCAACGAGATCGTGAAAGGGATCCGCGGCATCTCGGCCGACACGGCCCTGCGCTTCGCCCGCTTCTTCGGCACGAGCCCGGAGTTCTGGGTGAACCTGCAGTCGCACTACGACCTGGAGGTCCAGCGAGACCACGTCGGCGCCCTGATCGACGCCCAGGTTGAGGTATTTCACCACAAGGTCGCGTGAGGACGGATCCGGGGCGTTCTGGTGACAAGCTGGGTACAACGCCCCTCATCCCCGCACGGGGTGCGGTTGCTCATACGTCGGTTCAACGTGTAGCCATCCCGATGGACCATTCGGCCCCGGGTTTACGCGGCAGGCCGTTGCGTTTGTTTCGTTTGCGCCTACAATGGGTGTGGAGGTGAACCATGACCACTCCCGCCATCCGGGTCCCGAACGAGCACGAAGCCGAAGAGGCGCAGTCCGCCGTCGAAGTCCTGCGTGCTTTCGTACTCGGCCGGGGGACGCCGCACGTGCGCCTTCTGCCGGAGGATGGGCAGCACGAAATTGACGTGCAGATTCCGGCCGAGGCGTTCCAGCTTCTCGTGCGAATCCTCACCCTAATGGCGAATGGCCACGCGGTGTCGGTGTTGGCCCTCCAAACCGAGTTGACGACGCAGCAGGCTGCCGAGTTGCTCAACGTCTCCCGCCCCCACGTCGTGAAGCTCCTCTCGGAGGGCGTTATCCCGTTCCGCAAGGTCGGCACGCATCGCCGGGTGGCACTCGTCGATCTGCTGGCCCACAAGGACCGGGAGGAGCGTCGGACCAAGCAGGCGCTGGACGAACTTGCCGAAGAAGCCCAGAAGCTCGACCTCGGGTACTGAGCCGCCCATGTCGAAGCTCATCGTCGTCTACGACGCTTGCGTCCTGTATCCCGCGCCGTTGCGGGATTTGTTGATGCGCGTGGCTGGCGCCGGGCTCGTCCAGGCGAAGTGGAGCGAGGAGATCCTCGAAGAGGTCTTCTCGAACATCCTGCGACAGAGACCCGACCTCGACGCGAGCCGCCTTGCCCGAACCAGGGAGTTGATGAAGAGCGCCGTGCCGGACTGTCTGGTCGAGGGCTACGAAGGGCTCGCGGACATGGCAGAACTACCCGACCCCGGGGATCGCCACGTGCTGGCCGCTGCAGTGCGCGGTGGTGCCCAGGCCATCGTCACGAGCAACCTGAAGGACTTCCCCCGCGCCGCGCTGGAGCCCCTGGGCATCGAGGCGATTCACCCCGACCGTTTTGTCCTCAACCTGCTCGATCTCCGGGAAGGTGTCGTGCTCCAGTGCCTGCACGAGCAGCGCGCTGCCCTCCGGCATCCGCCGGTCACGCTGTCCGACCTGATCGCGACGCTCGAGGCGTGTGGCCTGGTCCAGGCCATGGCAGAGGTCCGGATGCTGCTTGGCTCAGGCGCCTGACACCATGGACACCATCCTTCGTTGCCACGAGTGCGGGGCCGACATGGTGCGAGCCGTGCGCCCCGACACCGTCGAGTACAAGGGACGCTCGACCGCCATCGAGCAGCCTGGGTGGTACTGCAAGGGCTGCAAGGAGGTCGTGCTCAGCGGCGACGACATGGCGGTCACCGAGGCCGCGTTCGTCCACCTGAAGGCCGAGGTCGATGGCATCCTCACGCCCGCCGAGGTCCAGCGCATCCGCAAGAAGCTGGGCCTATCCCAGCGCAAGGCGGGCGCCCTGCTCGGAGGCGGCCCCCGGTCGTTCCAGAAGTACGAAAGCGGCACCGACTGGGTGACGAAGCCCATGGCCAACCTGCTGCGCCTGCTCGACCGGCACCCGACCATGATCAAGGAACTGTAGGCGGCGGTCGCCGGGCGCACCAAGGGGGGACAACATGAGGTCGTTCGTGTTCCTGCTGTTCCCGATCTTCGTCATCGCTGCGGCCTGCTCGTCGGAAGACGGCTCCTCTGGAGCCGACGCCGAAGTCCGAGGCGACGGAATCCCGGTGGATGGTTGTTGCGGCGCTGGTGACACGACGGCCGACGAGACGCCGAGCGCAGGATGCAGCGGCCTCGGCCAGGGCGAGTGCGAGGCTTCCGACGAGTGCGAGCCGTACCTCGCGTGGCCCGAGGCGGTGGCGTGTGCGTCGGCCGAGCCCTCGGAGTCGCCGTCGTTCCTGGGCTGCGGTCCTATGCAGGCATGTTCCCAGACATGGACGTGGGCAGCCCCCGAGGCGCAACCCGACGACTGGTACCAGTTCATCAACGGTTGCCTTCCAGACGGATGGGTCCGGTCGAACCTGTCCCCTTGCGAGTAGGGCAGCGGCCGGGACGAACCGGCGACAACTCGGAGACAACGCCCGCAACCCATCGGATTTATTGGGCGCCGAACCTTCGGTTCAACGTGTAGCTCGCGCGACTCCTCCCGGGAGATCAGGGACTCCGCCGAGGCTCGACCCGAACTTGACCGCCGCCTCTGAATTGTCCTGTTGACCGCCGCCATAAATAAGGACATATTGAGCACAGGGGAGGTCGTGGATGCCCTTTGACCTGGACGTGCCGTCGGGGCTGAAGAAGGCGGGCTGGAAGGTGAAGATTTTCGACAAGGAAGGGCTGGAGCCGCCCCACGTGACCATCCTCCGAGGACCCGACAAGTGGAGGTACGGGCTTCGCGAGCAACGGCTGTTGGTGCCACCCGGAGGCTCGCCCAGGGACATCCCGGCAGGCGTCTGGGCGGTCATCGAGGGCAACCTCGACCAACTCAATGCGGCGTGGGATCGGATGTTCCCCACGAACCCCGTTGGAGGCTGACATGAGCAACGCCGTCTACGTGCTCGACGACCATCCCCGGAAGCGTGCCGGAAGCAAGCCGACGCAGCCCGTCTACCTTGATGACGAAGCCGACGTGCGCGATGTCGTGCGGTCGGGGAACGTTCGCGCCTTCTGGATCGCCAGCAACCAGGTCGCGGTAGGTTGGCTGGTGAAGGCGCTCGGCGAGAGCCCCCGTCGACGGTGGGGAGAGTTCGTGATGCTGAAGCCTGTCTCTCCGTCGATGGCGACGTTGCTCCAGGACCGATTCGACCGGGTGGTCCTGCCCCTGCAGCGGATACTGCCCCTCGACGAGATCCTCGCCGTCCACGACCGCGCCGACCGCGCCGACTTCTGCATCAGCGGTTCGGTCGACCGCGAGTCCGAGACCGTGGTAATGGTCCTGGGCGACCTGTCGGTCCTCGCCGTACCCCTCACGGACTTCGCCCCCTACGCCGACGGACCCGTGCCCGACTTCGACGCCTTCGAGATCACGGACCACGGCAGAACCCTGAAGTTCGGAGCCTACGAAGCCTCGGTAGACGCCGTGCTGTACGAACGGGATCCGCGCTACCGACGCCGCCTGAAGAAGGCCCGCGCCGAGGAGGACCGGTCGTTCGGTGCCTCGCTCCGCCGCCTGCGGAAGCAGCGCAAGCTACGCCTCGAAGACTTCGGTGCCCTCGCCAAGACCGTGGCCCGCATCGAACGCGGCGACGTTACCAGCCCCAGGCGCACGACCTTGCAGGGTATCGCCGCGAGGCTCGGGGTCGAGCCCGACCAAATCCGCGACTTCTGACGTGTCCCTCGCATCGGATTCTCGACTGGGGTAAACTGCACTCGAATCTGTTGATCGGTCATCATGGCTGTGCTGACGGACCATGCGGGTCTCGCGATTCGGCTGACGGACGAACGCCGAGCGCACATCCTCGAACATCCCGAGATGGTCGGGATGGAAGAGGCGCTCCTGCGCTGCCTGAGTGAGCCGGACCTCGTCACCGCATCTCGCGTCGATGCCGACGTGGCGATGTACTACCGCTTCCTGCCGACCACGCCGGTCGGCGCGAAGTTCGTGGTGGTGGTCGTGAAGACGACGCCAGACGATGCGTTTCTGGTAACGGCGTACCTGACCGACAAGGTCAAGACCGGGAGGGTGCTATGGAGCCGCGAGAGGTGAAGATCTGGTACGACCGCGAGGCGGACTACCTGGAAGTACTGTTCGACAACCGGGTGGGCTTCTACCGCGAAACGTCGAACGACCACGTGATGGAGAAGGTCGACGACGAGGGACGCGTGCTGGGCTTCTCGGTGCAGAAGGTCAGCGCCCTCTCCAACCATCCGCTCTCCTTGCTTCTGCCTACTGTTGTACGCGCAGCATGACGTTCGGGCTGGCCCCTCGCTTCGTGCGGGAACCAACCTGGGGCGAAACGGTGACAAAACGGGGACAACGCCCCTCAACTCCGCACGGGGCGCGGGTGCATATACGTCGGTTCAACGTCTGCCGCGCCACCCTGTGAGGCGCTCCGAAGCCTCTCGCTCGCATTGGATTTTCTACTGCGGTAGGCTTCGCCCGAATCTGTTGATCGGTCATCATGACCTCGAGAACGGAGGCGGAGCGGTGACAACTCTCGAACGAGGCGTCCTTCTTGCCGCCTCGATGCTCCTCGCGTCCGCCTGCTCCGACGACCGACCCATCCCGACGGTCTACCCCCTGCCCGCGCCCTGGGCCGACGTCGACCTCGGCTACCTGCCCTTCGAGTACCTGCCCGACGGGTGCTCTCAGCGCGCCTCGTACCTGGGGATGGAGTTGGCCGTTCGGGGCGTCGTGACGATCGCCGTCGACGCCGAGACGTGTGACTACGGGATGGGCCTGCGCGGCCCGTTTGGCGAGCCCTGGCGGCACCACGCGGTGCCGGTGGTGCTGGTCGACGGAGAGCCGGCGCTGCTCGACCCCCTCGCGAGCCCAGAGCTCCTGACGATCGACGCGTGGCTGGCCGGCTTGACGGACGATCCCGTCCGGGTCTTCCTGACGTCGACGGCCTACCCGACCTCGCATGGGCACGAGACGACGTGCGGCTCCGTCGAGGCGACCGAGTCGCCCCTGCCCACGACCGTGGCCGGGATGACGCCCTGGCTGCTCGAGAACGTGATGAGCGACTGCGCCGCGCTGCGGCAGTTCCATCGCGACGCGCCCGTCCACGACCCGGCGCGCGAAGAGCGCCTGATCGTCCGCACGACCGAGCTCGTGCAGCAGATCGAGGCCCTGGGCCTGTTGGACGAGAGCATGAACCCCGGGCTGATGGACCAGTTGGCCGCGGCGCCCTGGTGCCCCGAGCCCGTACCGAAGTAGGGTCGCAGAGCGGCTCGACAACCCGCGACACCTCGGCTACCTTTCTGACCGACCGTTGTGGCGACCCCGAACCCCTTGCGTGAGGCGACCCATGCTGCGATCCCGTTTCCCCCTCGTGATGACGATCCTGCTGGCCCTGGTGGCCCTGTTCGCGCTCGCCGCGTGCGGCGGCGGAGGAGGCGGCTCCGACGCCTCTTCCGACGTGCCCGCCGACATCGCCGGGCCCGACGCGGCCGCCGACGTCGTCGCGCCTGACGCGCCGGCCGACGTGCCGGCCCCGGACGACGAGGCCGAGGTGTCGACCCCGGACGCCGCCGACGTACCCGATGCCACCGACGTGCCCGACGCCGCCGACGTGGTGGCGCCCTTCGAGCTGGTCCTGAAGGCTCCCCTGCCGACCCCCGCCGACCCGCTGAAGGACACCGGCGTCGCCTCTTGCTCGGTCTACCAGCAGGAGCGCTGCGAGGGCGGCGCGCGCCAGGTCTGCAACGTCTACGATCCGGGCGCCCAGGCCTTCGTGGCCGAGCCCGACCCCATGTTCGAGCGCGTGCTGCTCTTCGAGCGCTGGCGCGACTTGTACGGCAAGCCCGACGGCATGACCTCCGAGCGCAGCTTCACCGAGGCCACGCCTCCGGGCACCCCCGAGGCCGAGTGGGCGGCGGCCGAGCGCTTCCGGTCCCACGACGGCATGGGCGACTCGGGCATCTGGACCGGCTGGACGGTCATCGGCGACATCCTGCGCTACTCGCAGACCGGCACCGAGGCCGACTACGTGCGCATGGAGCAGGGCGTGCGCACGCTGCTCACCATGTACGACGTCTCGGGCGTGCCCGGCTATTTCGTGCGCTACTTCTTCCTGCTGATGCCGCCCGGCGCGCCCAACTCGCCCGATCACGTGTTCCGCTACGAAGGTCAGATCACGCTCGATCACCACAACCGCGATATCGACCCGGCAGCCCTGGCCAATCTGGCGCCCGTGTACCGCGACGGCATCACCGACGCCGACGGCAAGGTCTGGAAGGGCCGGCCCATGTGGGAAGGGCGTCCCTCGATCGACCAGAACACCGGGCCCATGAACGCGCTGCCGATGGCGTTCCCCATGCTGCGCGACGACACGCTGAAGCAGCGCATCGTCCACCACCTCACGTGCTACCTGAAGCGCCTGCAGCGCATCGAGATCATCAACCTGCAGCAGAACCCCGACCTGCTCGCGTCCCTCACGCAGTACTTCAACGCCGGCGAGCTCATGCTCGACCCCGGCGACGTCGATCTCACCAAGCTGGACCGCATCGTGGCCTACGTGCAACGCCAGATCAACACGACCAACGAGGCCACCTTCGATCGCTCGTGCCCCGCGAACGTGCAGCTCGTGCCCTGGCGCGTCATCGACGCCACCAGCCCGTCGTTCCTCGGCGAGTTCCTGAAGCTCACTCAAGACATGGACACCAACGGCAAGGGCGCGAACCAGATCGACCACTACTACTTCCCGAACCTGCGCGGCGGCGACACCGTCCACCTGATGCACCTGGCGGCCATGGCGTGGTGGTTCACGGGCGAGGAGCAGTACCGCTCGTTCCTCGTCGACGAGCTGCTCGGCAACCTGAACGGCCTGGCCACCATCTTCACGACCGGCGCCTTCGACCAGGACAAGTTCTGCAGTCACTTCTTCGGCGACCAGCTCACCTACGGCTCGTGGTGGGTGCTGCTCTCCATGCTGGGCGACTCGCCGCTCAAGACCGAGCTCCAGCAGGCCTTCCACGACGAGATGTGGGAGAAGCTCCTGAAGCAGAAGGGCAACGCCGACTTCTACCTGATGTACGCCGGCGAGGTGCCGGCCAGCATCGCCACGGGCCGCGAGCAGGCGCTCACCTACGCGCTGGAGCAGCTCGCGACCATGGGCGGCAACGGCTACGTGAACGGCGCGCCCGTGCTCGACGACCCGCGCCGCTCCTACACCCTGACCCCCGAGTTCGTGATGGCGCGCACCCCCGACGGGCTCGAGGCCGTGTGCCCGACCGAGCACCAGTTCGAGCTCTGCACCACCGAGATCGACTTCATGGGCATCAAGATCCCGGGGCAGAACCTCATGGACTACGTGACCTGCGACGAGAACGATCCCTGGCAGTGCGCGCTGCCGAACGGCAAGTGCACCGACAAGATGACCTCGGGTCCCCTCCCCGTCAACCTGCGCCAGTACACCGACTGGCTGTGGCAGCGGAACCCCTACCAGCTGCGCAAGGGCGTGGGCCTCGAGGGGGGCACCCAGATGCCGGGCGCCGACCTGTCCGAGCCCTTCTGGAACGCGCGGCGCTATGGCTTCCTCACGAACGGCGCCGGTCAGGTGCTGGCGTGGGAGGAGTTGGGCTCGTGTCCGGACTGAGCACCGACGGCCCGGAGCGGAGGAAGAGCCTCCGCCGCCTGGGGCCCGTGGCCCTGCTCACGTTGCTCGTCGCGTGCACCGCGACGCCCCGGGCGTTCGACGCGGTGGCGCCCGATGCGGGGCCGGTGGCCCCGGAGGTCGTCGAGACCGTGCCGGAGGAGGCCGTCGAGGGCGGCGCCGACGCCGTCGCCGATGTTCCCGAGAGCCCGGAAGATGCCCTGCCCTGGATCTCGGCGACCCGTGGCGACGACGCCGGGCTCTTCGATGCGCGCGGGCGGCAGGTGCTGCTGCGCGGCGTGAACTTCAACCACCTGGGCGATTACTTCCAGACCCATCCGTCCCTGCCCACGGTGGCCACCCTCGGCGACGACGACTGGGACGACCTGGCGGCGCAGGGCGCGAACGTGGTGCGGCTGGTCACCACGTGGTCGGCCTGGCAGCCCACGCGCGGCGTGCTCGACGCGGCCTACCTGGCCCGGGTGCGCGCGGCGATCGCCGAGGCCAACGAACACGACGTCTATGTGGTGCTCGACCTTCACCAGGACGCCTGGTCCAAGGTGGTGTTCACGCCGCCCGACGAGGTCTGCCCGACCGGCACCAGCCACCAGCGCGGGTGGGACGGGGCGCCGGCCTGGGCCACCTTCACCGACGGCGCGCCCACGTGCACGCCGGGGGGGCGCGAGGAGAGCCCGGCGGTGCGGCGAGCCTGGGACAACTTCTACGCCAACCGCGACGGCATCCGCGACGAGTTGGCTGGGCTGTGGGGGCAGCTGGCCGCCGAGTTCGCCGACCAGGCGGGCGTGGCCGGCTTCGATCTGTTGAACGAACCGGGCACGGCCAACGAGGGCACCAGCGAGGGGCTCACGGCCTTCTATCGCTCGGCCATCACGGCCATCCGCGCCGCCGAGGCGGGGCTGGGCGCCCGTTCGCACGTGGTGTTCTTCGAGCCCAGCGTGCACGGGCTGCTGCCCGAGTACGACCTGTCGGACGACCCGGCGCTGGTGTTCGCGGCCCACAACTACTTCGAGTCCATCGGTCCGGGTCAGCCGGGCTCGCTCGAGAGGTCGTTCACCCTGTACGACGCTGTGTCGCGCGTGTTCGGCACGGCGTTGTGGATCGGTGAATACGGGCACTTCGGCGACGACGCCTCGAACAACGCCTGGATGGAGCGCTTCGCGGTCGGCGAGGACGGCACCCTGGTCGACGGCGGCACCTGGTGGCAGTGGGAGCAAGCCTGCGGTGACCCGCACTCGGTGCAGTACCCGCCGTCTCCCGCGTGGCTGGCCGAGCAGGTCACGCGCTGTGCCAACGCGCGCTTCACTCCCACCCTCTGCGTACGCCGGGCCTATCCGCGCGCGGCGCCGGGCCGCCTCGTCCGGCTGGCCGACCCGGCCTGCGACGGCCACCTCAGCCTGGAGGGCGCCACTCCCGCGTCCGGCGTGGCCGACCTGTGGATTCCCTCGGCCTCCGACACGGCGCCCGTCGTGAGCGGCCCGGGAGTGGTCGCGTTCGAGTCCAGGCGCGTGCCGGGCGGCTGGCGGCTGGCCGTGACGGTCGAGGGGACCTATGCGCTCGAGGTCGAGCCGGGGGCGGTCCCCTGAACGGCGGCTCTCGGCGCCGTCCGGCGGCCCGGGATGGAAGCGCGTGGGCGACCCTGCTACAATTCCGGCCGTCCATCGCCCGCGATGGGCCGACTCCCCCGATGACGCCGAGGTGGGCATGAGCCATTGGATGCTGCTTCCTCTCGCCTGGACTGCCCTGCTCGCGTGTGCCGCCACCGATCAGGGGCAGCGCGGGCCGACCCCCAACGACGACGTGTGCAGCGGCAGCAGTTGCCTGATCG
>CAZBRS010000019.1:0-54198 GCA_964494475.1 uncultured Myxococcales bacterium
CTGACCGACGACGGCACCCCCGACAACGGCGCGGGCCCGCTGCTCGGCACGCTGGCGGGGTTCGGCGTCGACGTGAACGCCGAGCTCGAGATGTTCACGACGAGCGAGGCCTCGGCCCTGGTGTTCGACTTCGGAGGCCTGACGTCGCTGGCTTCCCCGGCGCCCTTCACGGTCGCCGGGTACTTCGGTGTGTTCGAGGGCGACCCGACGGGCCTGGCGGTCACCGCCGACTCGTTCGATCCGAACGGCACGCCGTGGTTCTTCTTCGAGAGCGCGACCCTCGCGGGGGGCAATCTCGCCGCTGGTCCCTCCTCCGTCGCGTTCCCGCTGCTCGGTACGCCGGCCCTGGCCATGAACGTGCGCCTCGAGAAGGCGCGGCTGACCGCCAGCGTGTCGAGCGTGTCGGCGGCCGGCGTCGGGTTCTCGGGCGGCGTGCTCTCGGGCGTCGCGTACAAGGCCGACCTCGACCGCATGCTGTACCAGGCGCGCCTGTGGTGCATGAACGACCCCCAGGCGCCCGCCGACGTGTGCGGCTACATCCAGATGGCCGACATGTCGCTGGTCGAGACCTTCCTCACGTGGGATCTCGAGGTCGAAGGCTGCGGCAAGATGCTGCAGATCTACGACGGCAACGATCCCATGATCGTGGTCGGCGAGGAGGAGAACTGCCTGGCCGTGACGATCTGCGTGTTCCTGTCGGGCACGCCGGCCGTCGTCACCGGGACCACCACCACGGCCGGCGGCCTCGGCTGCGGCTGCGATCTGGGGGCCGGGGGCACGCCCCTCGCCGGGCACCCGGGCCCGGCGCTGCTCGTCGCGCTCGGCCTGGTGCTGGTCGTGGCTCGTCGAAGGAGGGCCTCATGAAGCTCTGGATGGCGTTGCTGCTGCTCCTCGCGCTGGCGTGCGAGTCCGAAGGGGAGGGGGGACCGGGCACGGCCTGCGTCCCCGGCCGGTCGGCGGCCTGCGCCTGCACCGACGGCGCGAGCGGCGCCCAGGTCTGTGACGACGACGGCGGCGGCTACGCGGCGTGCGTCTGCTCGAGCCCGGCCGACGCGGTCGACGACGCCACGGGCGACGTGTCGTTCTCCGACGCGACCCCCGCCGACGTGCCGGTCGCCGACGTGCTCCCCGACGACGCCCCCGGGGCCGACGCGCCGGTCGCCGACGTGCTCCCCCCCGACGCGGACCCCGCCGACGTGGGTCCCGTCGACGCCCCGGTCGGCGACCTGCCGGTCGACCCCGACACGCCCTGCGTGCCCGACTGCGCCGGCAAGGTGTGCGGGACCGACGGTTGCAACGGCTCGTGCGGAGGGTGCGACGACGGCGACCCCGACACGGCCGACGCGTGCAACGAGACGCAGACCGCCTGTCAGCACTGGCCCCTCTCGGACTGCGACGTGGTGGCCGGGGTTCAGGTCGAAGAGGGCGAAGAGGTTATCCCGCAGACCGTGCTGCACCTGCACGGCGAGAACAGCTACGCCAACGTGGGCGCGATCACCAAGTACGCCTGGTCGGTCGAGCAGCCCGCGCTGTCGACGTCGCTCTTCGTCCCAACGGCCTCCTACCCGAGCCCCACCTTCGAGGCCAACACGGCGGGCAAGTACGTGTTCCACCTCGACGTCTGGAACGAGTACGGCCAGAAGAGCTGCTTCACGGCCGAGGCCACCGTGTTCGTGGTGCCCGACGAGGCCATCCACGTCGAGCTGCTCTGGAAGAGCCCCGGCGATCCGAACCCCGACGACGTCGGGCCCAGCGCGGGCACCGACCTCGACTTGCACTTCGCGCACCCCAACGCCAGCCAGTCCGACCTCGACGGCGACGGCTCGAACGACCCCTGGTTCGACCCCACCTGGGACACCTTCTGGTTCTACCCCCTGCAGAACTGGGGCAGCGTCTCGTCCAACGACGACAACCCTTCGCTCGACCGCGACGACGTCGACAGCGGCGGCCCCGAGAACATCAACCTCGGCCAGCCCGAAGACGGCAAGACCTACGCCCTCGGCGTGAACTACTGGGACGACCACGGCTTCGGCAACGCCTTCGCCACCGTGCGCGTCTACGTTTTCTCCCAGCTGGTGTTCGAGGTGAGCGACGTCGCGCTCGTGGACCACGACCTGTGGTGGGTGGCCGACCTCGCCTGGCCCGCCGGCGTGGTGAGCCCCAAGCTGCAGCCCAACGGAGGCGACTGGCTCACGCACGACTATCATCACCCGCTGTTCTACCAGCCGTAGGGCCGCCGCCAGTCGCGCGCGCATCCCCCTCTCCACGAAGATGGAGAGGGGCGAGGGGTGAGGCCCCATACTGGAGAGGGGCGAGGGGTGAGGCCCCATACTGGAGATGGGCGGGGGGAGCGGCTACGCCTTGATCCCCGCCTCCCGCTCCGCCGCCTCGATCAGGCTGCCCAGCTGCTCCCAGCGGCTCATGGCGCGGGCCAGATCGCGCTGGATCTCGGCGCGCTCGGCGGTCAGCTGCTTGACGCGCTCGGCGTCCTGGTAGACCTCGGGGTCGGCCAGGTCGCGCTCCACGGTCTCTTGCCGAATCTCGAAGTGCGTGATGGCGTTCTCGACCTCGTCGAACTCGTCCTTCAGGGGCTTCACCTTGCGGTGCAGGGCGTTGCGCAGCTCGGCCTCGCGGCGCTTGCGGTCCTTGTCGGCCTCGCGGACGCGGGCCTCGTCGGCCCTGTCGGGCTTCGCGGGCTCCTGGCCGGCGTCCTTGCCGCGCGAGGGGGCGGGGCGCCGCGCCGTGGCCTGGTCCTCTTCGAGGTGGGCCTTCTTCCAGGCGTAGTAGGTGTAGTTGCCCAGGTAGTGGTGCAGCTCGCCGCCGCGCACCTCGATGACCTTGGTGGCCACGTTGTCGATGAACTGGCGGTCGTGGCTCGTGAACACCACGGTGCCGCCGAACGAGCGCAGCGCCTGCTCGAGCACCTCGCGGCTGTCGATGTCGAGGTGGTTGGTGGGCTCGTCGAGGATGAGCAGGTTCGAGCTCCGCACCAGCATCTTCGCCAGCGCCACGCGGCTCTTCTCGCCGCCCGACAGCACGCCCACCGGCTTCTCGACGTCGTCGCCCGAGAACAGGAAGGCGCCCAGCAGGCTGCGCACGATCGGGTGGGTCTGGTAGGTGGCCGCCGACTCGACCTCCTTCTGCACGGTGTTGGTGAGCGTCAGGGCCTCGAGCTGGTGCTGCGCGAAGTACTGCAGCTCGACGTTGTGGCCGAGCACGCGCTCGCCCTCGGTCAGCTCGTTGGTGCCCGCCAAAATGGTGAGCAGCGTCGATTTGCCCGCGCCGTTCAGGCCCACCAGCGCCACGCGCTCCTCGCGGAGGATGCCCAGGTCGATGTTCCGGAGCACCGTGTGATCGCCGTAGCGCTTGGTGGCGCGCTTCAGCTCGAACACGGTCTCGCCGCAGCGCGACGCCGCGGGGAACTTGAAGTGGATGCCCTTCGAGTGGCGCGGCAGCTCGATGCGCTCGATCTTTTCGAGCATCTTGATGCGGCTCTGAACCTGGGCCGCGCGATCCTTGCGCACCCGGTTGCGCGCGATGAAGTCTTCGATCTCGCGGATGCGCGCCTGCTGCTCGGCGGCGCGCTTCTCGAGCAGGGCGTCGTCCTCGGCCCGGCGCTTGCGGTAGGTGTCGTAGCTGCCCGGGTACTCGCGCAGGCCGTTCGGCGTGACCTCTAGGATGCGGTCGATGGTGCGGTTCAGGAACTCGCGGTCGTGGGCCACCATCACGTAGGCGCCCTTGAACTGCTTGAGGTACGACTCGAACCACTGGATGGTCTCGAGGTCCAGGTGGTTGGTGGGCTCGTCGAGGAGCAGCACGTCGAGGTCCGAGAGCAGCAGCTTGGCCAACTCGATGCGCATGTGCCAGCCGCCCGAGAGCTCGTCGATCTGGCGCCCGAAGTCGCGCTCGTCGAAGCCCAGGCCCGAGAGCACCTCCTTGGCGCGGGTCTCGATCTCGTAGCCGCCGGCGTGGGCGAAGCGGTCTTCGATCTCGGCCAGGTGCCGGGCCAGGCGCTCGGCGTCTTCGGGGCCGGCGGCCTTCAGCGCCTCGGTGATCTCGTGGCGGTCGCGATCGAGCTTCTCGACGTCGAAGACCGAGCGCACCACCTCGGGCAGCAGGAGCCCGCGCTGCTTGACGCGGATCTCCTGGGGCAGGAAGCCCACGCGCACGCCGCGCTGGCGCTGGATGACGCCCTCGTCGGCCTCGACCTCGCCCGCCAGGATGCGGAACAGCGTGGTCTTGCCCGTGCCGTTGGCGCCGACCAGTCCGATGCGGTCGTCGGGCCGCACCATGAAGGTGACGTTCGAGAAGATGGTTCGCTTGCCGAAGTGCTTGGTGAGGTTGGTGCCGGTGATCATGCTGTCAATCCTGGAGTCAATCGGCGGTAGGCGTTCGCAGCCACTCCGGCAGGTGTTCGGCGTCGACCCACTCGGGCCAGCCGCCGGGCTCGAAGGCGGCTCGGATCTGCGGTGCGATCAGGCGCACCAGCCGGCTGTTGAGGCGCACAGGTGCATCGGGTGCGGGACGGCCCCCGCGGTAGCCGCAGTCGGGCGAGAGCACGCCCTCGGGCAGGGCCTGGGGCACCTTGAGGCACCAGGGAGCGATCTCGAAGCGGCGTTCGTACACCGAGCACGCGAACCGGCCCTTGCCCACGTCGACCAGGTAGCGGCAGGCCAACTCGCGGAGGGCCACCACGCGACCGTTCACGCGCAGCGCGGCCATGCAGCAGACGCCGCAGCGTCGGCAGAGATCAGGCTCGGTGGCGGGGGGGATCGTCTCCATGCGGGGGCGGAAGTTACCTCGGCGCGTGCGCCACGTCAACCATGGGCGAGGCTCCCGATGGCCGCGGCCTGGGGGCCGACGCGCGTCCCAGCGACGACAGGAAGAAGAGGCTGAGGGCGATCGACACGTACACGAGCGCGTCACGAAGTGGAACTGCGCGCGAACCGCGTCGCCGGCTCATGATTCACTCCACGGAGCTTTTTGCCTTCACTTGTTCAAGTTAGGTGCGCCAAACCTCGCGTCAACGTGTTTTCCGTTTCCATGTACGACGCAGCGCGGTATACACCCGTCCGACGGACAACCCCACGGGGAGCCAAGATGGCGATCGCGAAGGTCACGAAGGAAGAGGCGCTGCGTTATCACTCGGCCGGGCGCAAGGGCAAGATCGAGGTCGTGCTCACCAAGCCCTGTGGAACCCAGCGCGATCTGGCCATGGCGTACACGCCCGGCGTGGCGCAGCCCTGCCTGGAGATCGAGAAGAACCCCGAGCTCGCGTACGAGTACACGGCCCGGGGCAACCTGGTGGCCGTCATCTCGAACGGCACGGCCGTGCTGGGCCTCGGCGACATCGGCGCCCTGGCCGGCAAGCCCGTCATGGAGGGCAAGGGGCTGCTCTTCAAGGCCCTGGCCGACATCGACGTGTTCGACATCGAGGTGAACGAGAAGGACCCCTACAAGCTCATCGAGATCGTGGCGGCGCTCGAGCCCACGTTCGGCGGCATCAACCTCGAGGACATCAAGGCCCCCGAGTGCTTCATCGTCGAGACCGAGCTCATCAAGCGCATGAACATCCCCGTGTTCCACGACGATCAGCACGGCACGGCCATCATCAGCGCGGCCGGCATGCTGAACGCGCTCGAGATCGTCGGCAAGAAGACCAGTGAGATCAAGGTGGTCGTCAGTGGCGCCGGCGCGGCGGCCATCTCCTGCATGGACCACTACCAGCGCTTCGGCGTGAAGCGCGAGAACATCACCCTGTGCGACTCCAAGGGCGTGGTCTACAAGGGCCGCACCGCCGGCATGAACCCCTGGAAGGAGGCCTACGCGCAGGAGACCTCGGCGCGCACGCTGGCCGACGTCATGAAGGGCTGCGACGTCTTCCTGGGCCTCTCGGTCAAGGGCCAGGTCACCAAGGAGATGGTCGCGTCGATGGCCAAGGACCCCATCATCTTCGCCATGGCCAACCCCGACCCCGAGATCACCCCCGAAGACGCCAACTCGGTCCGCGACGATCTGATCATGGCCACGGGGCGCTCCGACTACCCCAACCAGATCAACAACGTGCTCGGCTTCCCCTTCATCTTCCGCGGCACCATGGACGTGCGCTCGCGCGCCATCAACGCCGAGATGAAGGTGGCCGCCACGCTGGCCCTGGCCGCGCTGGCCAAGGAGCCCGTGCCCCAGGCGATCGCCGACGCCTACGACGTCCCCTCGCTCACCTTCGGGCGCGACTACATCATCCCGAAGCCCATGGACACCCGCGTGCTGCTGTGGGTGGCGCCCGCCGTCGCCAAGGCCGCCATGGACTCGGGCGTGGCCACGAAGCCAGTCGACCTCGTCGAGTACAAGAAGCGCCTCGAGGGCATGCTCGAGCACGTCCGCCAGATTCGCACCCGCGTCACGTCGCTCGATTAGGCACACTCCAGCTCGGGAATTGGCGGCGAAATCTCAGGAAACTATTCACCTTTTCGTTTCTGAACGGGCACTGGGTGTCATTCGTGCGCCAAAGCGATTGAACGCACTCCAATACCGAAATTTCCAGTTGCGGTAGATCCGGAGTCGGATAACCTGCAATTGTCGCCGCCGGAGACATGGTGGCGACAGGGTTCGCCCCCGAGACGGTTTGCTGTCAGTCCCCTCTGCACGTTGTTTGACGACAGTACGTTGCAACCGTCTTCCTTCGATCCCCGCTCGGTAGCAAACCCACGCGACATAGACCGTTGTTCCACCCAAACGCCAGGGGCGCACGTTCGTGCCCCTGGCCGCGGTCGGACGCGCAGGTGCGTCCGAAGGAGGCAACATGAAGCTGGTGAGCATCACCCTGGCGTTCCTTGCGGCCCTGCTGGCCCTGGCGTGCGACGAGACGGTGGCTCCGATCCACCAAGCGGACGAAGCGGCGGGCGCCGACCTCGACACGATCCGCGAGGCGCTCGAGGCGGGTTCGCCCGTCACCCTCTTCAAGAGCGGCTCGTACGCGACGATCGACGTGGCGTTCACGTCGTTCGTCACCGGTTGCTCGGCCCGCTCCGTGGCGGGTTGCGGAGGCTGTGCCTGCGAGGCCGAGGTGTGCAAGAAGCGGCCGAGCTGCTGCAGTTGGCGCTGGTCCAGCACCTGCGCCTCGCTGTGCAAGAAGCTGAAGGGCTGCGGCGTGCCGACGGCGCCCGCGCCGGCCTGCGGCGACGGGGCGTGCAACGGCACCGAGACGTGCGCCACGTGCGCGGCGGACTGCGGCGCCTGCCCGCCGCCTCCTCCGCCGGCGACGGGACTGCCCGCGCCGTGGGTTCAGGCCGACGTGGGCGTGGTGGGTCTGCCCGGTACCGCCAGCGGGACGGCGGGCGCCTTCCTGGTGCAGGGGGCGGGGGCCGACATCTGGAGCCAGTCGGACAGCTTTCACTTCGTCTACCGCGCCTTCTCGGGCGACGGACAGGTGGTGGCGCGGGTGACAACGCAGGAGTCGACCGACCCCTGGGCCAAGACGGGCGTGATGGTGCGCGAGTCGCTGGCTGCGGGCTCGCGGCACGTGATGATGGCCGTGACCCCCAAGAACGGCGCTGCCTTCCAGCGCCGCGAGGGGACGGGCGGCTGGAGCCAGCTCACCGGCCTGGCCGGGGTGGCCGCGCCCCGCTGGGTGCGGCTCGTGCGCGCCGGCGCCACGATCACCGGCTACGTCTCGGCCGACGGGGCGACCTGGACGCAGGTGGGCACCGCGACGCTGGCGCTCCCGACCGACGTCCTGGTCGGGCTGGCGGTGACCGCGGGCACGACCAGCACGCTCTGCGACGTCGCCTTCGACGGCGTCAACGTGGAGACGGGCGCGGCCGTCGAGTTGCCGTTCTGCGGCGACGGGGCGTGCAACGGCAGCGAGGCGTGCGCGACGTGCGCGGGCGACTGCGGCGCGTGCCCGCCGGCCGCGCCGTTCTGCGGCGACGGGGCGTGCAACGGCAGCGAGGCGTGCGCGACGTGCGCGGGCGACTGCGGCGCGTGCCCGCCGCCTCCGTCCGGCGCGAGCGGCCTGACCGTGACCGCCAGCGCGTCGTCGTCGACGGGCGTGAGCGTGGCCTGGGCTCCCGTGAGCGGCGCCACGACCTACAAGATCTGGCTGGGGCCCGAGCCGGCCGACGCCGCCACCGGCGAGATGCCGCTCGCGGTGCAGGAGCAGACGCTGGGCGCTTCGGCGACAGGTACTACCCTCGCGCGCCTGGCGGCGGGCACCGACGTCTTCGTGCGGGTCGAGGCGGCCCGCAGCGGCCTGCCGAGCGTGTGGGGCCAGGCGCACGCGCGCATCCCGGGCGGTCCGGGCGCCGCGTTGGCGTCGGCCTTGCGCGAGGTGCACGCGGCGGGGCCGCGCGTGCTGGAGGTCGTGCTCGCGAACCCCGGCACGCGCTACGCCGGCGGCTCCGTCTCGGGCAACCTGGGCGCGGGCTTCCAGGGCGGCTCCTGGCAGGTCTCGCGGGCGAACGGCGCGCCGCTGGCCGTCTCCACGGTCTACCGCCACTCCATCCCGGTGGGACAGCCCGACTACCCCGTGGGGTACGACAAGTACGGCAGCGACGACGTGGTCGACGTGGACCACCACGTGTTCCTGGCGCTCGCCGAGCCCATCGGGGCCCGCGACGTGCTCACGCTCCATCACACGGGCGCCGAGGGCACGGCCCTCGACGTGCGCGTGCCGTTCAGCGATCGCTACCTCGAGACGACCACGTTGAAGGTGAACCAGGTCGGCTACAACGCTCGCGCCACGCGTCGTTGGGCCTACGTGTCAGGCTGGCTCGGCAACGGCGGCGCGCTCTCGCTGGCCGACTTCCCCGCGACCGCCGACGTGCTGGTCGAGCCCCTGTCGGCCGTGGCCCCGCGCAAGGTCGCGCTGGCGGGGCTGCCCGTGACGCTGCGCGCGGCTTCGTGCGGCTGGGCGGGCGGCGAGGTGCGCCAGATCGACCTCGCGGCCGTGGCGCCCGTCGAGGGCCGTCGCCTGCGCGTCCGGCTGCCGGGCGTGGGCGTGTCGTTCCCCACGGCCGTGAGCGCGGAGGCGTCGGCCAAGGCGTTCTTCGTGGCCGCGCGCGGGCTGTACCTGAACCGCTGGTGCGGCGATCTGGACCCGGCGTACACCGACTGGAGCCGACCGGCCGACCACTGCCAGGCCTACTTCGTCCAGGTGGGCGCCAAGGACCCCATGCAGACCTTCCCGTCGACCACGGCGAAGAACGCGGCCGACCTGCGCCCGCTGCGCGGCGGCCACCACGACGCCGGTGACTTCGACATCAGGCCCTACCACGTGCTGGTGGCGCAGTACCTGCTGCGTGCCTACGAGATGGCCCCCGGGCAGTTCAGCGACGGCCAGCTCTACCTGCCCGAGACCGGCAACGGCATCCCCGACCTGCTGGACGAGGCGCTCTGGAGCGTGGCCGCGTGGGAGGACCTGCAGAACCCCGACGGCGGCGTGCGCATGGGCGTGGAGTCGTTCCGCCACCCCGCCGGCATCTACGTGGCCAGCGACGACCAGCTGCCCTACTGGACGTACGAGCCGGCGCCCTGGCACACCGCGTACGTGGCCGCCCTCTTCGCCCAGGCCTCGTGGCTGGTCGAGCCCTTCGACCCGGCGCGCGCCACCGACCTCCGCGAGCGGGCCGCCCGGGCTTACACGTGGGCCGTGGGCGCGACGGCGCCGAAGGAGTACCTGCTCTACGCGGCCTCCGAGTTGTACCGCGCCACCGGCCAGGCCGGTTACCGCGCCGACTTCGAGGCGCGCTGGACCGCGATCAGCAAGTGGGGCGGCGGCGCCTTCGACAACTTCCAGGTCGCCGGCAAGATCTACCCCGGCGCGTTCACGGGCTACACGCCCGCCATGGCCGACTTCGTCATGGGCTACGTCACGACCGCGGGGGCCAACGCCTCGATCGTGAGCACCAGCCTCGAGAAGCTGACGGCGCAGGCCGACCAGGCCGCGAGCGCGGTGCTGAACTCGAGCTCCTCGTTCCGGCACGCGCGCTCGGGCGGCGCCACCCCGGACTGGGGCGTCGACGTGGTCACCGGCCGCGACGGCGACACGATCTACCAGCGCCTTCAACTCGGAGGCCTGACGGCGCAGAAGCGCCAGGAGTACCTGGACGCGCTCAGCGTGTCGGCGGACTACCAGTTGGGCTGCAACCCGGCCGGCACGTCGTTCATCAGCGGGCTCGGCAGCCGTTCGCCGCGCCAGGCGCTGCACAACGACTCGCTGGCCATGCAGAAGGCGCGCGGCCTGCCGCCGCTGCCCGGCATCCCCGTCTACGGCCCCGTCGACAGCTTCCCCGGCTCGGCGTGGTACCAGGCCCTCGGCGCGGCGTTCTTCCCCGCCTTCGGCGAGCAGCCGGGCGGCTGGCGCCACCTCGACTCGCGCACCGCCGTGAACATGAGCGAGTTCACCGTGTGGGAGACCCAGGCGCCCACGGCCCAACTCTTCGCCGCCCTGGTCGCCTCCGACGCCCTGCCGGCGGACACCTGGCTGCCCGGCGGCGCCCAGCACCGCAGCCCGCTGCCCGGTCATACCGTCGAATAGGGCTCACGCCTTCCAGGTCGTGCGGGCCTTGATCAGCTTGATCTCTTGCTTCTTGGGCTCGGCGTCCCGCTTCTTCTTCTGGTACGCCAGCAGCCCCAGCACCGCGGCCACCACGGGCAACGCGTGGAGGGCCCCTCCGTACGTGGAGGACATCAGCATTCCCGCGCCCCAGGCGAGGAGGAGGAAGACGCTCAGGCTGCCCATGGGGGACCTCGAAGCGGAAGGTTGGAGCACGCGTCGGATCCCGGACAGGACGGACAGGCGCCGCGGGAGGGGCGTCGGGGAGGGAGGTCTGGGCAGCGACGGATCTCGGTTCGCGAAACCGCTCCGGAGTGTCGACGCTCGCCTTCGTCGAGGCGTTGAACGTCGGACGATTGAAGTGTGCGCTACGATCGGCGGCAGCACCAGGACATTCGCATCGGGCCGCTCCTGCTCGCTTCTACTCGCACACCAGTCGGGCATTCGCCCAGTCGGCCAGGTCGCCCAAGGTGAGATCTCCGGCCTCGCCGACGCGCAGGTCGAGCTGCTGCACGTCCCGGATCGACACCGCCAGCGACACCGGCGCCTCGCCCTTGCGGACGACGCCGGTCGACGCCAACTCGCGGCCGTCGCCCCATACGGAGAACACCACGCTGCCCTCGTCGCCGGCGGTGTCGTCGAGGCCCACGGCGGCCTCGAGGCCGGTGCAGCGCCCCGCCGTGCGGAGCAGCACGCGGCTGCCGGCGGCGACGCCCAGGCCCTTCGGGTGGACCACGCCGCCGAGGGTGAGCGGCGGCCCGTCGCCGACGGCGCGGCCTCCGTTGGCGCGGTCCTTTTCGATCGGGCCGAGGCCGTTGGCCGCGAAGACCGGGGTCCAGTCGGACAGGTCGGAGGTGCCGGGCAGGGGAGGGGGCTCGGTGCCCGTGACGAGGTAGAAGGCCGAAGCGTGGGCCGCCAGGTCGAGCGCAAGACCGCCCTCGACGGCGCCGAGATCCTCGCCCGTCCACACGTCGCGGACCCGGGCGGGCCCGGGGGCCAGGCCCGCCTGCTCCCAGGTGACCGACACGGTGCGTGCCACCTGGTCGCGGTTCGCGAGCAGCACGGCGCGGAGCCCGGGGCCCGCGAGCGGCTTCGCCCACGCCTCGCGCTTGCCGGACACGGCCACGCGCACCCCCTGCAGCCCCAGCGGGTCCTGGTTCACGGCGATCGCGTCGCGGTTCGTGAGGATGGCTCGGGTCTCGTCGGTCATCTCGCGCAGGTCGTTGCCCGCGATCAGGGGCGAGGCCGTGATGGCCCAGAGCCCCAGGTGCGTGCGCTGTTCGTCGGGGCTCATCCCGAACCGGCCCACCTCGAGCATGTCGGGGTCGTTCCAGTGCCCGGGGCCGGCGTGGGCCGCGCGGTCGGCGGTGGACTCGAGGTTCACGAGCATGGAGGGCCACACGGCCGCGATGTCGCCGCTGGTGCGCCACAGGTGGCCCGTGGCGGGTCCCCAGACCCAGGGCTCGTCGACGCCCCAGTTGCAGATGCTGAGCACCATGGGCCGGTCGAGGGTCAGGAGGGCGGCGTGGAACCGCCCGTAGGCCTCGCGGGGATCGAGGCCGTCGCTGAAGCACCAGTCGACCTTGGTGTAGTCGATGCCCCACTCCGCGTAGGTCTGAAGATCGATGAGCTCGTGGTCGCGGCTGCCGGGGCGCTCCTGGCAGGTGAGCGTACCGGCGCAGGTGTAGTTGCCGAGCTTCAACCCCAGGCCGTGCACGTAGTCGGCCAGGGCCTTCAGGCCGCTCGGGAACGCGACCGGGTCGACGACGATGCGCCCCTCGGCGTCGCGGTCGATCTGCCAGCAGTCGTCGAGGTTCACGTAGCGGTAGCCGGCGTCGCGCAGGCCCGTCGAGACCATGAGCTCGGCGGTCTCGCGGATCAGCCCCTCGTCGATGGCGCAGGCGAAGTGGTTCCAGGTGTTCCAGCCCATGGGGGGCGTGGCCGCCAGCGTCGTGCAGTCGCAGTCGGCGGGGCACACGGCGCAGAACTCGCCGAACGTGCACGCGCCGTCGCCGCAGGTCGGCGCGAGCGGGACGTCGGCCGGTGTGTCCGCCGTCGCCTCGTGCGCGGCGTCGGTCTGAGGTGCTCCGTCCTCGGCCTCCGTGGGGCCGGGACTGCAAGCCATCGAGAGCCAGGCCAGGATGACGAGCCACGTGGATTTCATGGTCCCTCCTTCCGCGTTCTCCTACCACGAGCCGACCGCGAAGGCACGCATTGACAAGCCGGGGGCGGCGGACGAGAATCCGGCCGCGCGACAGCCTCGTCAGCCGAACCCGACCAGGGAGAACCTCATGTGGTCCAAGCTGATGCCCGCCGAGATTGGATTCTACGACCTGTTCACGCGGCACGCGCGCACGGTGGCCGAGGGCTCCCGGGTGTTCGTCGAGATCCTCGAGGCCTGGCCCGAGCGCAAGAACGTCGAGCGAGTGTTCGAGCTCGAGCACGAGTGCGACACGTTCACGCGCATGGCCATCGACCTGCTGCACCACACCTTCATCACGCCCCTCGATCGTGAGGAGATCATCAACCTGGCCTCGACCATGGACGACGTCATCGACGGTGTCCAGGTGGCGGCCCGCCGCCTGGTGCTGTTCGAGATCGACACCGTGCCCCCCGCCATGATCGACCTGGCGCGCGTGCTCGAGCGGGCGACGGTGGTCATGGCCGACATGGTCGCCGTGCTGAAGGACTTCAAGCGCATCGACGAGCAGCGCGAGCGCTTCGAGCGCCTGCACGTGCTCGAGAACGAGGGCGACGGCGTCTTCCACGCCGCCCTGGCCGACCTGTTCCGGAATCACTCGGCCGATCCGCTGCGGGTCATGAAGCTGAAAGAAATCTACGAGACCATCGAGCGCTGCATCGACCGCTGCGAGGACGTGGGCAACATCGTCGAGGGCATCCTGTTGGAGCACGCCTGATGGAGTGGCTGCTCGGCAATTGGCTCGTGTGGGTCACCTTCGTGGTGGCGCTGGGGTTCGACTTCGTCAATGGTTTCCATGACGCGGCCAACTCCATCGCCACGGTCGTGACCACGCGCGTGCTGTCGCCGAAGTTCGCGGTGGCCTGGGCGGCCTTCTTCAACTTCGTGGCGGCCTTCACCTTCGGCGTGGCCGTGGCCAAGACCGTGGGCAAGGGCGTGGTCGAGCCCGGGGCCGTCACCGTGCCCGTCATCCTGGCCGGGCTCATCGGCGCCATCACGTGGAACCTGCTCACCTGGTGGTGGGCGCTGCCCTCGTCGTCGTCGCACGCCCTCATTGGCGGCTACGCCGGCGCGGCGCTGGCCTTCGGGGGCCCCAAGCTGCTCATCCTGCCGGGCATCCTCAAGGTGGCGGCCTTCATCGTCATCGCGCCCGTGGTGGGCATGGCGCTGGGCGTGCTCAACCAGTTGCTGGTGGCCTGGCTCGCGCGGAAGGCCGCGCCGCGTCCGGCCCACAACCTCTTCCGCAAGCTGCAGCTCCTGTCGGCGGCCGTCTACTCCTTCTCGCACGGCACCAACGACGCCCAGAAGACCGCGGGCATCCTGGTCGCGCTGCTCGTCGTCGCCGGGGCGGCGCCTTCGTTCGCGTCGGCGCCCGCGTGGCTGCAGATCAAGGCCGACGACGGCATCCCGTTCTGGACCATCCTGATCTGCCACTTCGTGATCGCCGCCGGCACGTTGGCGGGCGGCTTCCGCATCGTGAAGACCATGGGCTCCAAGCTCACCAAGCTCGACCCCATGCACGGCTTCTGCGCCGAGACCGGCGGCGGCGTGACCATCCTGGCGGTCTCCGAGCTCGGCATCCCCGTGTCGACCACCCACACCATCACGGGAGCCATCGTGGGCGTGGGCGTCACGGGCGGCGTGCGCGGCGTGCGCTGGATCATGGCGCGGCGCATCCTGTGGGCCTGGATCTTCACC
This sequence comes from uncultured Myxococcales bacterium, assembly GCA_964494475.1. Classification (GTDB taxonomy): domain Bacteria; phylum Myxococcota_A; class UBA9042; order CAZBRS01; family CAZBRS01; genus CAZBRS01. The sequence continues at coordinate 14,454 of CAZBRS010000019.1, forward strand.
ATCCCGGCGTCGGCCGCCATCGCCGCGCTGACCTACCTGCTCTTCACGCCTTTCCTGTGAGCGGCACCATGCACCCCTGGACGCACGACGAGCTCGCGATCTTCGACGGCTTCACGCGGCCCGAGCACGTGCAGGCCTTCCTCGACACCCTGCGGTACAGCGAAGACCCCATCTACCGCAGCCCGCGCAGCGTGCTCCGCGACCGCAAGGCGCACTGCTTCGACGGCGCGCTCTTCGCGGCTGCTGCGCTCGAGCGCCTGGGCTTTCCCCCGCGGCTGGTCGATCTGCGCGCCGTGCGCGACGACGACCACGTGCTGGCGGTCTTCCAGGTGGGCGGGCACTGGGGCGCCGTGGCCAAGTCGAACTTCGTGGGCCTGCGCTGGCGCGAGCCCGTGCACCGCAGCCTGCGCGAGCTGGCCGTGTCGTACCTCGACGCCTTCTTCAACCTCGACTACGAGCGCAGCCTGCGCGAGTTTTCGCGGCCCGTCGACCTCACGCGCTTCGACGACATCGGTTGGCGCACCCGCGACGACGGCCTCGAGGCCGTGGCCACCGAGCTCGATCGTGTGCGGCACACCGCGCTGCTCACGCCCGCCATGATCGAGCGGCTGGCGCGGGTCGACGAGCGCACGTACCAGGCCCAACTGCTGGGCTCGAACGCGGCGGGGCTCTACCAGCCGGGCGGGCACAAGGGATGAAGCCCGTGAACCCGGGCGTCACCGACGCCATGCTGGCGGGCATCCTGCACAACTCGCCCGTGGCCATCGCGGTGCACGACGCCGACGACCGCATCGTTTACGTGAACCCCTGGTTCCTCCAACTGTACGGCTACGAACCCGACGAGATCCTGGGCCGGTCGCACGCCGATCTGTTCCTGCCCGAGGCCCGCGGCGACGAGCGCGAGCGCCTGTACAGCTCCATCCGCTCGTTCGGCTTCTGGCGGGGCGAAGACCTGCGCGTGCGCAAGGACGGCACGACTTTCCCTCGTCCACGAGCATCACCGAGCAGCGCGACGCCGAGGGCAACACGGTGGCTTGGTCCGACGTGTCGCGCGACATCTCGGGCAGCAAGCGCATGCAGGAGGAGTTGAAGCGCCTCGCCACGACCGACTCCCTGACCGGGGCGTCCAATCGGCGCGTCTTCATGGAGGCGGGGGCCGAGGAGATCTACCGTGCCCGGCGCTACCGGCGCGTCATGAGCGTGCTCATGCTCGACCTCGACTTCTTCAAGCGCGTCAACGACCACTACGGCCACGCGGCGGGCGACGCCGTGCTGGTGGCCCTGGCGGGGGTCTGCCGGCAGGAGTTGCGGGCCTCCGACCTGTTCGCGCGGCTGGGCGGCGAGGAGTTCGCCGTGCTGATGCCCGAGGCCCCGACGCGGGTGGCGAGCGACGTGGCCACGCGCCTGGCGGTGCGCATGGCGGCCGCCGAGGTGCAGACCGAGAAGGGGCCGGTGCGGGTCACCGTCAGCGTGGGCGTGGCCACGCTCTGCGAGGCCGACGAGAGCATCGACGATGTCCTGAAGCGGGCCGACGCGGCGCTCTATCGAGCCAAGGAGGCCGGCCGCAACCGCGTGATGGTCTCCTGACCCGCGGTCGCGAACCTACCGCTCCGAGTCGCGCAACGACTGGAAGTAGCACCACTTCGCGAAGCGCGCCCACACGCCGGGGGTCGAGCCCTCGTCGAGCAGGCGCACGGTCACGTCGAGCGACATGCCGCGGCTGCCCACGATGCAGCGTCGGCGCGTGACGGGCCCCTCGATCGCCACGGTGACCGCGTGCTCCCGGCCCGGGATGGCCAGGGAGACCTGGGCGGGGCGGGGAGACTCGGGCACGGGTTCGGCGGTCAAGACCTCGATGGACCCGAGGCCCAACTCGACCACGCGCACGTCGAACAGCGCGCGGTCGATGCGCAACGACGCCTCGAGGCTCACGGGGGCGCGCTCGTTGCCCACGGTCAGCTCGGCGGTGATCACGCCCCGCGCGTCGGTCGCGGCCTCGGTGGGCGAGATGTGCAGGTGGCCGGGCACGTGGCGCGCCGGCGCCAGGCGTACGTGCTCGATCGACGGCGCCGCCTCGGAGGGTGACGCGAGCAGCGAGTCCATGGTCTCGCGGTGGCGGCGCGCGGTCTCCTGGATCGGGACGAACGAGAACAGGCAACGGAAGCGGCCCTCACCGGGCTCGACCTGGCGTTGGGCCGCGGCCGAGCGCACGCCGAACGTGCGCTCGATGAAGGCGGCCAGGTGCTCGGGGCGCCCGGTCGTCATGGCCCGGGTCCACTCGACCCCAACCCCCTTGCCTGCCCCGCGCTGGCGGCGCACCACCCGCGCGAACAGGAACACGGCCGGGTCGGTCTTGGTCTCGGGGCCGAAGACCACGCTCACGAGATCGCCCTCGGAGATGCGCTCGACCGCTTCGGTGGCCAGGAAGGCGCCGCCGACGCTGAGGTCGACCGGGTGCGCCACGAAGCGCGCACCGTTCTCGTAGGCGAAGACCGCCGCGGAGAAGGCGCGTCGGGGAAAGATGCGGCGCTCGGCCTGGCTGCCCATGGGCTATTCCTCGTTCGTTCGCTGAGTGTAGCTCGACAGAGGGGTGCGTCAATCCCGGTTGGCGGAGAGCGCAGGGCCGACCCGGATCTCGTGGACGCCGCCCGTGACGGGCACGGTGACGCTGAGCACCCCCCGCGTGCGGTCCCAGGACGGCTCGTCGGCGAGCGGACCGCCGTCGAGCATGACGCGGGGGCCTTCGGGATAGAGGCGCGAGGGCGCCGAGATCTCGGTGGCGCCGCCGATACCCGGCGCGTCGGCGTAGGTGAGCACCAGCTCGCGGGAGCCCGGATCGTACGAGAAGGCGCTCGGCACGCCGGCCACGCGGCGCGGGTAGGCGCGAATGACGTCGGCCACCATCGGTCGCTCGGCGCCGTCGCACTCCCAGAAGCCCCAGCCTCCGCAGTCGTAGGCCCACCAGGCCCAACTCGACAGGTTGCGGTCGGCCATCTCCAGCACGTCGGACAGGTAGCGCCGGGCGTTCCCGGTCGAGTGGGCGAAGCCCCACTCGCCCAGCAGCAGCGGCATGGGCTGGCGGGCGAGCTCGACCTGGCGCTCGCGCTCCCAGTTGGCGACCGCGGGGTCGCCGATCGGCTCGTACGTTCCGGTGGCCTCGGCCTTCAGCGAGTACAGATGGGGCGCGTAGGCGAGGCGTGGGGCGCCGGGGCGCGGATCGGTCAGGGGGTCCAGGTACGAGGGCATGCCCAGGCCCGGCGCGCCGTAGCGCGGCTCGACGAAGACCCAGTTGTCGGCGTCGACCGCGCGGATGGCGTCGATCGTGCGCTGGTAGAAGGGCGTGAACTCCTCGCGGTCGAAGCGGGCGTGCGAGCCGGTGGGGTTCGGCTTGCCCCCGATCAGCTCGACCACGTCGAGGTCCGAGCCCGGGTGCGGCTCGTTCATCACGTCGTACCCGAGCACGCCGGGGTGGTCGCGAAAGCGCAGGGCCACGGCCTGCCAGGCCGCCGCGTAGTGGTCTTGCAGATCGGCGTGGTCGCCCCGGTCGTAGGCCCAGAAGTTGTCGAAGGCGCGCTTGACCGCAGGCTGCAGATAGTTCTCGAACCAGGCGTCCTGAAGCTCGAAGGGCAGGCCGTCGTCGCGGATGGCCCACGCGGGGGCGCCGTCGCAGCAGAACTTCGTGGCGTACACGTCCTGGTGCATATCGAGCATCACGTGGATGCCACCGGACCACAGCAGGTCGACGCGCTCCTCGATGCGATCGAGGTAGGCCTGGTCGATCTGGCCGGGCTCGGGCTCGAGGCCGTCCCACAGGATGAGGAAGCGCGCGAAGTTGAAGCCCCAGCCCTGCAGGCGGGCGACGTCGGTCTCGTCGAGGCGGGCCACGCGCAGCGGGTCGTTCTTGGCCGAGCCCGACACGTTGGCGCCGTGAAAGAAGAGCACGCCGCCCTGCTCGTCGGTGAGGAAGCGCGCCGACTCGAAGACGGGGACCGCGACCTCGGCCTCGACGGCGTCGGGGGCGTCGTCTGGAAGAGCCTCGGGGTCGGGGTTGGAGTCCGAGGAGCAGGCCGCCAGGAGCCCCAGAGACAGCAACGCGAAGAGCCGGAGGGGGTGCTTCATGCGGTGGATGCTAGCGTAGGAACAAGGCGTCGAGCAACCCCTGGTTCTGCACGGCCCCAACCGTCGCGTACCCCGCCAGCTTGGCCTTCAGCGTGGCCAGATCGTCGGCGTAGAGGTCGGGCCGATCGGCGGGCGCCAGGCCCTCCTTCAGGCCCCAGGCGGTGTCGAGCAGCGTGTTCTCGACCGGGTCCTCGAGGCGCTTGTAGGTCCAGAGCGACCACGACCAGCCGTGCTCTTCGTACCAGGTCACCATCTTGCCCGCGGCCTCGGTGGCCCAGGGCTCGTCCCAGAGGGTCGAGAAGCTGCCGATGTACCAGGGTACTCCCTGCTCGGCCTGGGCCTTGGTGTAGGGGCTCGTGAGCAGGGTGAGGAAGGCCTCGTAGGCCGGCACGCTCTTGAAGTCCCACTCGAACTGGTGGGTCGAGTAGACCACGTTCGTCCACCCGAGGTCGGACGCCACGGGCAGCGTCCCCATGCCCAGGAAGCCGTCGTGGATCACGCACAGGTGCTCATCGCCCCTGGCCCGGACGGCCTTCACCAGCTTATCGTACATGGCGTCGCGGGCGGCGGCGTCGGGGGCGCCGTAGGGCTCGGCCAGGAGCGACCACATGCCCACCGCGGGGTGCCGGCCGAAGCGGTCGACCAGGAACTCCCAGTAGGCGACGGTCAGGTCTTGCGCGGCCGGGGTATCGTAGAGGTGCGCTTCTCCCGAGTACGTGTTGTGGCCGCCGGGCGACTCCTGCAGGTCGATCACCGCGTAGAGCCCCGCCCGCGCGCACTGGTCGAGCAGCGCGTCGAGGCGCGCCAGCGCGCGCTCGTTCCAGGTGAGCTCGGGCAGGCCGGCGCCGTCGGGGACCGCCAGCAGGCTGCGATAGCCGATGGGCACGCGCACGAAGGTGAAGCCCTGCAGGGCGATCCAGGTGAGGTCGGCCTGTTGCAGCCAGGCCCCCTGGAACACGTCGAGGAGGTCGTCGCGGCCTTCGACGCCGAAGCGGCGCTCGAGCACCTGCCGGAGGCCGAGATCGGCGTCGTCGTAGACCGACGGCGCGGCGTCGAGCGCCGCGAACAACGCGTCGACCTCGGCGGGCTCCTGCGCGGCCAGGTGCTCGCGGATGGCCGCGCGCCAGGGCACCTCCTCGAGGCCGTAGAGGTCGGACCCCGTGCCCGGGAAGCGCAGGGGACCCACCGCGGCGATCGCCCCCCGCACCTCGGCGCCGAGCCCCGCGGCGTCGGCCGCCTTCTGCAGGCGAGCGTGCACGGGCATCTCGACCTGCGTGATCCACGTCTCGTGGAACATCCAGCCGCCGAGCGCCACGCCGCGCAGCACCACCGGCGCGCCGTCGTCGGTCACGATGGCGGTGCCCTCGGCCCGCAGCCGGGGCAGGGCGGGCACGCTCGCGTCGGCCTCTGACGCAGCGTCCGCGACCTCGGCGACCTCACGCACCTCCGGCGCCACCGCGTCGGAGGCCTCGGCTGCGTCATTCCCACCACCGCACGTAGCGAAGAGCCAAGCCATCGCGCTGACGATCGCGCACCCGAACCGCGTCATGGCGTCCTCCAGAACTCCCCTCGCCTGCGAAGCGGGAGAGGGGTGGGGGGAGAGGGCCTACGTTCCCAGCACGTCGAACAGCGACTCCAGGATCTCGTCCGCCTCGTCCTCACTGAGCGCGTCGCGAAAGTGGAACACGCCCGGCAGCAGGGCCGTCTCGCGCGTCACGTAGTCCTTGACCTCCAGCAGCGCCGCGCGCATCTCCTCGGCCGACGAGCGCAGCGTCTTCAGGCGGCAGTCGAGGCCCACCTCCTCGACGAAGGCCAGGAAGGGCCCGAGATCCTGCCCCTGCGCGTGGCCCGCCAGCGCGATGCAGGCGGCGATGAGCTGGCCGTGCACGTAGGGCCGGTGCGTCAGCGACTCGAGGCAGTAGGCCAGGTAGTGCTCCGAGCCCTCCTCGGGCCGGCTGTTGCCCACCTGCTCGCAGAGGCGCACCTCGGCCACGTAGCCCTCCGACAGCTCGTACAGCCCGCGCTCGGTCACCTCGCGGAGATCGGAGCCCGCCGCGAAGAGCCGATCGAGCACCTGGCGCGCCTCCGCCGCCACGTGTGGGTCGTAGGCTTCGCCCAGCCGACGGCCGGCCTCTCGCCAGTCCCAGAGCGCGGTGAAGATCGACGCCACGTCGCCGAGGCCGGCCTTGTTGAGGAGCGGCGGCGCGGCCTGCAGCAGGTCGAAGTCGACGAGCAGGTGCAGGGGCCGAGCGTCGCCCAGGTAGCGCACCTTCGAGCCCTCGCGCACGCCGATGGCGCGCGTGTAGCCCGCGTCGACCGACAGGATCGAGGGCACCAGCACCAGGGGAAGGCCCAGGTGCCAGGCCGTGTACTTGGCGTGGTCGAGGGCCATGCCCCCTCCGAAGCCGAACACGGCCGACGCGGGTCCGAAGCCCTCGGCGGTGGTCTTGACGCTGGCGTGCTCCATGGTGGTCACCAGGTGCACCTGGGCGCGCGCCGCGTCGAAGTGGCGTGCCACCAGCGGCCAGGGCTCGGCCTGGGTGTGCACGAGGGGGCGCTCGAACAGCTCGCGCGGCAACGTCGCGAGCAGGTCGCGGCCGTAGGTGGGGCGGGGAACGAAGGGAGTGGCGTTCACGGGCTCCTCCTCAGGGCGTGGCGTTCAGGGCGTCGAAGAGGCGGGTGTAGCCAGCCAGGACCGAGGCGGCCGCGTTCGGGCCCGGCCCGTGGCGCTGGCTGAAGATCTGGGAGGGCGCGAAGGAGCACTTGGGGAACAGGTAGCCCACCTCGGCGTTGGCGAGGCCGATGACGAAGCGGTCGGGGGTCTTCACGAGCGTGTTCAGGGTCGGCTCGAAGGGCGCGTCGGGGTGGAGCACGGCCTCGCCGAGCTCCGAGGGCACCGAGATCTCGCCGGTCACGAGCTCGGGCACCATCTCGCCCGGCACCGTGATCAGGGTGAGCACGTCGCCCAGGCGCAGCACCGACAACGGCAGGTCGAGGCAGCCGAGCTTGCCGCAGAGCGGGTCCTTCTTGATCCAGTACAGGTACTCCTTGTACCCCTCGGCGATGCCGAGCTGAACGCCCGCGTACAGTTCGACGTTCTCGAGCTCGGTGGGCGCCGTGGCGTAGCCGAACGAGACAGGCGCGTCGGCCGGCACCGGCGTGGCGGCTTCGAGCGCCGCCAGCGCGGCGTCGGCGTACAGGCCGCCGATATGCTCCAGGCGCTCCACGCCCGCGGGGACGTCCTTGGCCGGCGTCTGCATCAGGCCGGCGTTGGAGCTGACGTAGAACGCCATCCCGCCCAGGTCGGCCTCGAGGCGGGTGCGCAGCACGTGCGGGAAGTCGGCGCTGATCACGGTGGCGTCGGTCCAGAGGGTCTCGGGGTGGTTCGCGATCGAGACGAGGGTGGCGATGCCGGCGCCCGTGCCGGCCTCGACCGCCCGCAGGATGCCCACGTAGGGGTCGGTGTGCAGGGGCAGGTCGGCGTCGACCACGAAGCCCTCGCCGCAGTCGGCCCGCGCCACCGACAGCTCGGCGTCGCGCAGATCGGCCAGGGCCGCCAGCCCGGCCGCCGCGCCCTGCTCCTCGACCTGCACCAGGTAGGCCTCGTCGTACGAGCCCTTCATGCCGCCGCCCGGCAACACCTCTTCGGGGCCGAAGATGCCGATGGTGTCGGGGGCCGAGTGGGTGTGCGTGTTGGCGACCCAGATGCGCTCGGCCGTGAGGTCGACGCCGGCCGGCAGCGCCTCGAGCAGCCGTCGGCGCAGGCCGTCCATGCGCTTGATGCTGATGCCGAGCGCGTCGACCACCACGAGCACCACCACCTTGCCGTCGAACGAGAAGGCGATGGCGCGCGCCGTCAGCGGATCGTGCACCCCGGTCGGCTGGCGAAGGCCCATGCCCCCGAGGTAGAGCGTGTCGAGCGCCCCGTTGTCGTTGGTGTCGTCGAAGGGCTCGCCCTCGTCCCAACGCTGGTTGAGGTTCACGTCGGTGTAGGCTTCGAAGACGGGCGTGATGTCGCGAAGCCCCACGCCGACCCGCAGCGACGCGGCCGTGGTGCGCTCGACGAGCTGCACTCCGTGGACGATCTCGGCGTCGGACCCGTCGGGCGCGGTGGCGTCGGTGGGCGCCACGTCGACGGCGTCGAGACGCGCGTCGGCGAGCTCGACCGCGTCGGGAGTGGAGTCGGGCGGGAGCGCCGCTTCGACCGCGTCCGGGTCGGGGGGCTGGTCGGCACCTGTGTCGCCTTGGCCGGTGCTGCCCCCGCAGGCGAGCAGCGACCCGAGCGCGAGCAGCAGCAGGGCGAGTCGTTTCATGGCAGGCCTCCTCGTGCGGAGTGTGGCCGTGCTGACACGGGTTGTCAATTGGCAGTCGCTGTCAGAATCAAGGTGCGTAGGGGACGACCACCGCCGAGTACGAGAGCGTGAGCCACCAGCCGATCGTGCCTTCGTGGACCACGGTGGGCTCGTGGGAGAGCAGGTCGGCCAAGGTGATCGGGAGGACCCAGGCCGTGAAGGCGATCTTTTCGGCCAGGGCCTTGGGCAGGAAGCCGTGGATGAGGCCCGGCGCGAGCTCCTGGAAGGGGTCGACGGAGTCGCCCACGAACGTTCCGGCCACCAGCGGATCGAGCAGGCCGAAGAGCACGCCCAAGAGCTTGAAGCGCGCGTCCTCGGCCTTGGCCGCGAAGCAGGGCGCCGAGACGGCCGAGGGGTCGGACACGCAGGCGCCGCCCGTCGAGAACACCGGGCTCGCGAAGGCGTTGGGCGTGACGCCCGTAGTGGGCGCGCAGAGCAGCACGGTGCCCGCCGGGTCGCGGGTGCAGGTGCCGTCTTGCAGGTCGAAGAGGGCGGTGGTCCACGACAGGTCGAGGGGCGTGAACACGCCCAACAGGTCGAGCGGGTCGGCCGGGTCGACGAGCTGCGCGGCGATGGCCTGGTTCACGACGGGCGTCGCGTCGAGCACGCACCCGTCGGGCCCCCCCACGCAGAGCTTGGGCCCCACGATCTCGAGGGTCTCGGCCCGGAAGGCCGTGGGCTCGGGCGCGCCGCAGTCGGGGTCGCACGTGAGCGCGTCTTCGCCCTTGGCCGGATCGCAGACCTTGTCGCCGCAGGAGCCGCCGCACTCCGGCGTGCAGGTCTTGGCGACGCACGTCCAGTGCCCGTAGCACTTGATGGTCCAGGGCTGGCCAAGGCAGTCGGCGGCCGCCTCGCAGGCGCTGGAACTGCACTCGCCGGCGTACGCCTCGCCCACGCCCGCCTGGCGGCGCGTGCAGGCGTTGGGGTACGTGACGCCGTCGCAGCCGCACACGGGCGCCCACGTGAGGGGGCAGGTGACGGGCTGGTTCAGGCACGAGCCCGGCGCCTGGCAGGCGCCCGGGCCGAACTCGCAGAGTTGGGTCGCGGCGCAGTCGCTGTTCAGCGTGCAGAACGTGCAGTCACTGGCGCACGTCCACGCGTCTTCGCCCTTGGCGGGCTCGCACACGCCGTTGCCGCAGCCTCCGGTGCAGGCGGGCGCGCAGAGGCCCTGCTTGCACTCCCAGTGACCCGAGCAGTCGACCAGCCAGTCGCTCCACAGGCAATCGGAGGGCAGCGCGCACGTGAGACGGCAGGAGCCGTCGAGGCAGGCCGCGGGTCGGCCCTCATCCAGCGTGCAGGCCTGATCGCCGCCGTCGTCGACGACGCCGTCGCAGTTGTCGTCCTGGCCGTTGCAGGCCTCGGGCGTGGCGGGGCCCGGCGTGCACGAGTCGGTCTCGACGCCGGCCGCGCAGGTCTTCAACCCGAGGGCCGCGCAGGCGCCCACGCCGCAGGCGGTGGGGGTGATCGCGTAGTCGTCGTCGGCGACGCCGGAGCAGTCATCGTCGACGCCGTCGCAGGTGGCGTCGGCGGCCGCGGGCTGACCGGGAGCGCACGAGTCGCCCACCACGCCGGCCGAACAGGTGGTCTGCCCGACCGCCGCGCAGGCGCCCACGCCGCAGGTGGTGGGTGCGGGCACGAAGCCGTCGTCGGGCACCCCGTCGCAGTCGTCGTCGACCCCGTCGCAGAGAGAATCGGCAGCGCCAGGGTGAACGGCCGGGTCGAGCGGCGCGCAGTCGTCGGGATCGGCGAAGCCGTCGTCGTCGTCGTCCGAATCGCACGCATCGCCCAGGCCGTCGTGGTCGGTGTCCTGTTGGTCGGGGTTCGCCACCAGCGGGCAGTTGTCGTTCACGTCAGGCACCGCGTCGCAGTCGTCGTCGGGGCTGCAGGCGGCGCCCGTCCCTTCGACGCAGCCGCTCGGCTCCTGCAGGGGGTTCGGCACGAAGGGGCAGTTGTCGTTTTCATCGGGCACGCCGTCGTTGTCGTCGTCGGGGTCGCACGGGTCACCGAGGCCGTCTTGGTCGACGTCGGCCTGGCCCGGGTTGGGGACGAGCGGGCAGTTGTCGAACGTGTCGAGAAGCGTGTCGTTGTCGTCGTCGGGGTCGACGCAGTCGGCCAGCGCGTCGCCGTCGGTGTTGGGGAAGCCCTCGTCGACGAGGGCGTTGCAACTGTTGTCCTTGTTGTCGCAGGCCTCGGGAGCGCCCGGGTAGACCTCGTCGTTCTTCGGATCGCAGTCGTCGATGTCGTTCACGCCGTCGTCGTCGTCGTCGTCGTCGCAATAGTCGGGTACGCCGTCGGCGTCCCAGTCGCTGAGGCCTCCCGGAGTGTTCTCGTCGATCAGGCCATCGCAGTCGTCGTCGATACCGTTGCACCAGGCGTCGCCTTCGGCAGGTTGGCCCGGTGTGCACGTGTCGACCGCATGCCCCTCGACGCAGGCCAGCGCCCCGGTGGCGGCGCAGGCGCCCACGCCGCACGAGGTCTGCTCGCCGAGGAAATCCTCGTCAATCGAGCCGTCGCAGTCGTCGTCCTGACCGTTGCACGAGGCGTCATCCGCCGCGGGCGCGCCGGGCGTGCAGGTGTCGACCCAGGCGCCCTGCAGGCAGGCGCGCTGGCCGACCGCGGCGCAGGGGCCCACGCCGCAGGCCGTGGGGGTCGCGGGCTGGTCCTCGTCGGTCGCCTGGTCGCAGTCGTCGTCCTGGCCGTTGCAGACCTCGGGCTTCGGCCACGTGGCGCCCTCGCAGGCCCCGAACATGCCGTCGACGCAGGTCTCGACGCCCTCTGCGCAGGCGCCCTCGGACAGGCCGCACGTGCGGGTTTCTCCGGCCTGGCAGGCCACGCAGGCCGCGCCCTCGTCGATCTGGCCGTCGCAGTCGTCGTCGGCCTGGTTGCAGGCCTCGGGCACGGGCCAGGTGGCGTCGGGGCAGGCGGGCTTTCCGTCGACGCACGAGAGGTGCCCGAAGGCGCACTCGCCCACGTTGCTGCCGCAATCGGCGCCCTCGCCGGGGAAGCCTTCGTCGGTCTGGCCGTCGCAGTCGTCGTCCTGGCCGTTGCAGGTCTCGGGCGCGGGCCCCACGTAGGCGCCGCCGCAGGGGCCCCAGGTGGTGCCCACGCAGGTCTGCGTGCCCTTGGCGCAGGCGCCCTCGTGGTCGCCGCACTCGCGGGTGTCGGCGTCGAGGCACTCGTCGCAGGCGCCGCCGTCGTCGGTGAGGCCGTTGCAGTCGTCGTCGTGGCCGTTGCAGATCTCGGGCTCGGGTCCGATCGCGACGGGGCACGCCAGCGTGCCGGCCACGCACGCCCAACTGCCCGGCTCGCAGGCCCCCTCGGCCTCGCCGCAGGCCAGGCCCTGCTCGGGGAAGGCCTCGTCGGTCAGGCCGTCGCAGTCGTCGTCGACGTCGTTGCAGATCTCGTCGACCGGAGCCTGCTCGCCCGCGCACGTGGGCTCACCGGCCACGCAGGCCAGGATTCCCGTCTGGCAGGCGCCCGCGGTGCTGCCGCAGGCCGTGCCCAGCATGGTCAGCTCTTCGTCGACGGCGCCGTCGCAGTCGTCGTCCTGCCCGTTGCAGGCCTCGTCGGCGGGGCTCACGCCCCCGAGGCAGGCGCCCCACGCGCCCTCGCCGCAGGTCTCGGTGCCGGCCTCGCAGCGCCCCACGTCGGAGCCGCAGGGGCGCGTGGCGCCCTCCTTGCAAGTGAACGCGATGTCGGCCTGCACCAGGTCGATCTCGTCGGTCGCGTCGATCGCCGTCTCGGCGGCGGCGTCGTCGGCCGGTGACGACGACGACCCGCAACCCGACGCGAGGAGAAGGACGACCAGCAGCCAGCCGTGCTTCGACATGGGACCACCCGCTCATGGAAAGCCGATACTCGCCAGTCTGGCGGAATCGGGCCGGAAATCAAGCCGCACGTCGCGGCGCGACGGCGCGCGTGACAGCGCTGCAGGTTTCTGGTAACAAGTACCCCTGGCGACGGACGGAGGTTCTCATGCTGCGCGACGAAAAGACCGGGCTCCTCAGCCGCAGCGGCTTTCTGTTTCTCACCGAGCACCTCGTGAAGATCGCCGAGCGCGGCGGGCACGGGATGCTGCTGATCTCCCTGGGCGTCGAGACGAGCGACGGCCTGCCCCCCGACGAAGGGGCGGCCCTGCTGGCCGAGATGGTCGTGCGCGGCTACCGCGGCTCGGACATCAAGGCGCGGGTCTCGGACACCGAGGTCGTGGTGCTGGCCATCGACGCGCCGAGCGGCACCGCGCGGTTGCTCACCGACCGTTTGCGCAAGTCCATCGACGGCTACAACCGCACCGTCGAAGCGCCCCGAAGGCTGGCCGCCACGCTCGGCGTCACGGTCATCGAGGCCGGCAAGCCGCACGCCCCCGAAGACCTGCTCGCCAAGGGCCGCGCGGCCCGAGTTGCCGTGTAAGGCGTAGAGGCTAGTTTCCGAGACCGAACGCCATGGCGACGCCGACCTTGCCCACCAGGACGACCCCGTAGGCGATGAGCGTCACGCCGATGGCGCGGCCCACCCAGGCCACGCGATCGCCCAGGTGCACGCGACCGTGCCAGGCGAGGAGGGCCACGGCCGAGAACCAGCCGAGGATGCCCACGAACACGCCCGCGGCCGCCGCCCACGTCTCGGCGCCGTCGACGCCGGCCAGCACGGTGCCCGCCATGAGCACCCACGACACCGCCAGCGCCGGGTTCGCCACGCTGACCAGCACGCCGCGCGCCACGGCGCGCAGGTCGGAGCGACCCGAGCGGGCCAGGGAGCCCGGCGGGCAGGCCGCCACCGTGACGGCGCGCCGGGCCGTGACGAAGCCGTAGCCGACCAGGAACAGGCCGCCCAGCACCATGAAGACGTTCAGGAGGCCCGGCTCGGCGTCGAAGAGGAGGCCGAGGCCCGAGAGGGCTCCCAGGCAGTAGGCCGCGTCGACCAGCGCGCCGCCCACGCCCACCAGCACGGCGGCGCGGAGAGAGCCCCCGAAGCCGGCGTCGGCGACCGCGGCGCTGACGGGCCCCAGGGGCAGCCCGGCGACCATGGCGAGCAGGATTCCGCGTACGAAGGCTGCGAGCATGGACCCTCCGATGGCGGCGAGGATAGCAGGACCTCGATCGGGTGGCCAATTTTCGTGAAGACGATCCGCGCGGCCCGCGCTATTCTGAACCAGTCCACGCCAGGGGGAGCACCTCATGCCCGACGATCCGAAGGGTCCCGACAACCCCGTCCTCGACGACATCACGCTCACGGCCGAACTGTCCGACCTCGACGTGGCGGCGCGTTCGCCGCGTAACGCCTTCCTGCTCATGATCTACGGCGACGCGCTCGGCCGCCGCACCGAGATCGGCAAGCAGCCCCTGGCGATCGGTCGACACGCCTCGTGCGACATCGTGCTGCCCGACAACACCGTGTCGCGCGTGCACTGCCGGCTGGTGCCGGGCGAGTACGGCGTGCTGCTGCAGGACGAGGGCTCGACCAACCGCACCTACGTGAACGACCACCCCGTGCAGGCGCACACGCTCGCCGACGGCGACGTGGTCCGGGTGGGGCGCACCCTCTTCAAGTTCCTGACCGGCGACAACGTCGAGGCCGCGTACCACGAAGAGATCTACCGCCTCATGACCACCGACAACCTGACGGGCGCCGCCAACCGGCGCGTGTTCCAGACCGAACTGCAGCGCCGCTTCCACGAGGCGGCGCGCTACCGCCGGCCGCTGGCGCTGCTGGTGCTCGACCTCGACCGCTTCAAGCGCATCAACGACACGTACGGGCACCTCTTCGGTGACCAGGTGCTGCGGTCGCTCGGCGCGCTGGTGGGCTCGGCCCGGCGCGAGGGCGACACCTTCTGCCGCTACGGGGGCGAGGAGTTCGCGCTGATCATGCCCGAGACGAGCCTGGCCGAGGCCCTGCCCGTGGCCGAGCGCATCCGGGCCGCCGTCGAGCACGCCACGTTCGAGTACGAGGGTCAGACCACGCCGGTCACGGTGTCGATCGGAGCCGCCGAGCGCGACGACGCGCAGTCGACTCCCGAGGACCTGGTGCGACGTGCCGACGAGCGCCTGTACGCGGCCAAGGAGGGGGGGCGGAACCGGGTGATGTGAGCGGCGGGCGCGGCGAGCAGCGCCCCTACCTCTGTAGCTGGCCTTCTTCCTGGCGCGCGTCGAGCGCCCAGCGGTCGCCTTCCTTCTTCATGGGCAGCGTGTAGGTGCCCTCGCCGAGCGCGTAGCGCAGGTTGGCCAGCGATTTTGCGGCGTCCTTGTACGTGACCTCTTTGATGCCGGCCTTCGACAGGGCCTCGGCCTTCTGCATGATGATCTCGGGCGCGTTGGTCTGGTACACGTCGCGCTTCTGCAGGTTGAAGTAGAACGCGAAGAAGCCCTTGCTCGTCATGGTCTCGAGATCCTTGACCGACACCATGCCCTCACGGGCGATCTTCTCTTTCTCCTCGGCGGGCTTGGCCAGGAGCTCCTTGCGGCCCGTCTCGAAGATGTCGCGCCAGGCGGTGCCCAGGCACTCCCAGGTGAGATCGGCGTCGCGGTTCAAGAGCGCCTTGCGGAGCTGCTCGAACGAGGCCTCGGGGCTGCCGAAGGGGCCGGCGCCGGCGGCGGGCTCCTTGGAGCAACCCGTGGCGACCAGCACGCAGGCGAGCAGAGCGGCGAACACGATGCGCATGACGTCACCTTCTTCACAGTTCAACGTCGAAGGACCGACGCACTGTCGCGCATCCGTGCCCACGTGTCAACCCGTTGCTCGGGGCGCCATCTGCTGGTATCTTGGCGCCCATGATCGTCATCTGCCCCAAGTGCCAGTACGGCTTCGAGAGCGCGCCGGCGTCGGAGTACACGTGCCCCCGCGCCGACTGCGCGCACCATTGGCGGCCGCGCTCCCAGACCATGGCCGACGCCTTCCTCGGCGACGGGCGCGAGGGCCACGCCGAGCTGCTGGGGCTCGGGGGCGAGGTCGCCGGGCGCACGTTCCCGCTGACCCTGGCGCGCTCGGTCATCGGGCGCGGCGACGAGGCGCAGATCGCGCTCACCAACCTGTCGGTGTCGCGCGCCCACTGCGAGGTCCTGCGGGTCGGCAGCGAATGGGCGCTCCACGATCTGGGCAGCCGGGCCGGCACCTTCCTGAACGGCAACCCCGTCGTCGAGGGCACGCCGCTGCGCATCGGCGACCAGGTGCTGATCGTCGGCAATCTCTTCGAGTTCCGCGTGCGCTACGGGCAGGACGAGCACGCCCCGCGCCAGGCGGCCCGCGGTTCGCGCGCGAGCGAGGGCGTGACCATCCTGCAGGGGGGCCAGCGCACCGAGCGCGTGGTGCTCGGGGGCGAGACGCTGACCGTGGGCCGCACCGCCGATCGCGATCTGGTGCTGCAGCACCCCATGGTGTCGGGGCGGCACGCCGTGCTCGAGCGCGAAGGCGACGCCTGGTTCGTGACCGACACCCGCTCGGCCAACGGCACGCTCGTGAACGACCGCGCCGTGCTGCGCGCGCGCCTGGTGCGCGGCGATCACGTGCAGTTCGGGCCGGTGGTCTTCCTCTTCGACGGCGCGAGCCTGGTGTTCCAGCCGCGCTCCGAGGCCGTGTGCCTCCGCGCCGAGGGGCTCACCACCCGCGTGCCCACCGGCACGCTCATCCTCGACGACGTTTCGCTCGAGATCGAGCCCGGGCTGCTCGTGGGGCTCATCGGCCCCTCCGGCGCCGGCAAGACCACGCTCCTGAACGCGCTGTCGGGCTTTCGGCCCGCCGCCGACGGCCGCGTGCGCTACAACGGCCTCGACCTGGCCGAGCACTACGACGCCTTGAAGACGCGCATCGGCTACGTGCCCCAGGACGACATCATCCACCAGGAGCTCACGGCCCGCGAGGCCCTGACCTACTCGGCGCGCCTGCGCCTGCCGCGCGACACCGATCGCGACGAGATCGACGCGCTGGTCGTCGAGACCCTCGACATCCTGGGGCTCGGCGAGCGCGCCGACCTGCCCATCCACCGCCTGTCGGGCGGCCAGCGCAAGCGCGCCAGCCTGGGCGTCGAGCTGCTCACGCGCTGCAACGTGCTCTTCCTCGACGAGCCCACCTCGGGGCTCGATCCGGCCACCGAGGCGCGCATGATGGCGCTCTTCCGCCGGCTGGCCGACCAGGGGCGCACCCTCGTGCTGACCACGCACGTGATGGAGAGCATCGACGTGCTCGACCGCGTGGCCATCATGTACGGCGGCAAGCTGGTCTATTACGGCCCGCCCGACCGCGCTCTCAAGCACTTCGGGGCCGCGCGCGCCACCCACCTGTACGACCGCCTCGAAGAATTCGAGCCCGAGGTGTGGGCCGAGCGCTTCCGGGCTTCGGACCTCTACCGGCCGCCCGCGGCCGACGCGGCGCAGCCACCCGACGAGCCCGAGCGCCCCGTCGACGGGCGCAGCCGGCGCGCCGAAT
This sequence comes from uncultured Myxococcales bacterium, assembly GCA_964494475.1. Classification (GTDB taxonomy): domain Bacteria; phylum Myxococcota_A; class UBA9042; order CAZBRS01; family CAZBRS01; genus CAZBRS01. Next base: position 31,343 of record CAZBRS010000019.1, read on the forward strand.
TGGGCGGCAAGCTGTGGCGGCAGCTGACCGTGCTCACCGGTCGCTACGCCCGCATGATCGCCGTCGACAAGCGCACGCTGGCGCTCTTGCTGGTGCAACCCATCATCATCTTCGCCTTCCTGGGGCTCACCTTCGGCAAGGCCTTCCAGGTGCTCTTCATGGGCGCCGTGTCCATGTTCTGGATAGGCTGCACCAACGCCGCGCGCGAGATCGTGCGCGAGCAGAGCATCTACCGCCGCGAGCGGGCCGTCACGCTGCTGGTGGCCCCCTACGTGCTGTCGAAGGTGCTGGTGCTCACCGCGTTCTGCCTGCTGCAGGCCGGCATCGCGGTGGCCTTCATCAAGCTGGCCTCGGGCATCGACGGCAGCTGGTGGCGCTACCTGGTCGTGCTCTTCGCCGCCACCTTGTCGGGCATGTCGCTCGGCCTCGTCATCTCGGCGGTCGTGAACAAGCCCGAGCACTCCGACGCCATCGTGCCCATCGCGCTCATCCCGCAGATCATCTACGCGGGCGTCATCGAGCCCATCGCCGACATGAACCTGCCCTCGCGCCTGCTGTCGTACGGCATCTCGACGCGCTGGACGTACGAGAGCCTGCAGTCGGTGTTCCGCGAGTACGGCTACGAGGCGATGTGGGTCGACACGCTCATCGTCCTCGGCTTCGCGACGGCGCTGCTCGTGGGCACGGGGATGATCCTGAAGCTGAGAAAGAAGAACGTTTAGCGCGGCAGCCCGAAGTACTCCGCGACGATCGCCAGGAAGTCCTCGATGACGCGCACGTCCTTTGTCAGCACTTCGTGGACTCTCTTCAAGTCGAGGTTGAAGTAGATGTGCACGAGCACGTTGCGGAAGCCCGCGAGATCGGCCAGCGAAGCCGCCATTGCGTCGTCGATGACGCGTGCCTGTGCCAGGGCTGCGAAGATCTCGCGGTACGTCTCTGCTCGTGGCATCCCGCGCTCGGCCCGAACGCGATCGGCCAGGTCGATCGCGCCCTGGATGGCCTCGACCAATGCGTACAGAACCATGTTGCGCTTGTCTCGCTGCGACTCGATCACGTCGGCGGTAATCTCATTCCGATACCGGGCAAGATCCTCGAGCACCCGGACGCATTCGGCGAAGATGTCGATGACGCGTTCAGGTACCGGCACGGAGCGCCTCGAGCCTGTGCATCGCGTCGGCGACGACCGCGCGCCTCGCGTCGCGCGTAGCCTCATAGCCCGAGTCGACCGCGGCCTCGAATCTTGCGACGAGATCCCTGTCGCGGCAGAGAAGCAGGCGACCGGTGCTCACCACCTCGCGTTGGAAGTGGACGGGCGCGTCGCCCAGATCCCGCACGTCGATCTCGACGCGGGTTCGATCCAGGGCGGCCTCGAGCCGACCTCCGAGGCGAATGACCCAGTTCCAGGCAAGCTTGGTGGTGAGCAGGACCCCGACGTCGATGTCCTCGAACGCTTCACCGCGCGCGAAGGACCCGAACACCCACGCGGCCTGTACCTCGGGCTCGGCCGCCAGGGCGCGAGCCAGGGCAGTCTCGATCTCGGCTCGGCTGTTGGGGTTCACGTCGTGCAGGGTCATCGCCGTCTTCCCGTTGGACTCAGTATCGCCAGAGCACGATTCGTTGTCTATTCCGCCACGATCACCCCATAGTACCGCGCCGCCCAGTAGGGCATGAGCACGTCGGCGCCGTCCATCTCGACCATGCCGTCCATGCCGCCGTCGACGCGGAACTGGTCGGTGTTCCAGCGATCGTTGCGGCGCTCGTCGTAGGGGATGATGGTGCCGTCGGAGCGGAGCATGCCGTCCTTGAACCAGTTGGGGGCCTTCACCAGGTCGTGGCGGTTCGAGTTCACGACGTTCCAGCGGATCATGTCGACAGGGGCCAGGCGCAGCCAGCGGGCGAAGCGCTCGACCTGCGGGGCCATGTCGCCGCCCAGCACGAAGTTCGACAGATCCCACATGGCGCCCTGCTGCACGTCGAGGCGGGCGAAGAAGGCCGTCCAGCCGGTGCGCCACAGCGCGAGCAACTCGGGGTCGGTCTCGTAGCGCAGCAGGGCCCAGTAGCCCTGGGTTCCGAGCTCGTTGCCGTCGCCGTTGCCCCACATGATGGGGTAGCCCTCGATGTCGATGGCGTTGGCGCCGTAGTGGTGCACGTCGATGAGCTCGCGGCGCGCGTCGTCGAAGCGCGGCTCGCCCGTGAGGGCCCAGGCCGTGGTGACGATGCCGAGCATCTGGGCGCTGCGCCGCCCGCCGTCGCCGAGGAAGCCGCCCGGGTGCTCGTTCACGTAATAGGGGTCGAACTGCCCGTAGGTGGTGACCGCGTTCGTGATGGGGTCCCACAGTTGGTAGCCGTGGTCGACGATGCCGCCCGCGATGCCGGCCACGTGGTCGCGGATGGCCTGTTGCTGGTCGGGGGTGGCGCAGAGGTCGTGGGCGGGGCCCATCATGAACATGTGGCTGGTCACCTCGTCGTTCGAGGTGTCGCGCTTGACCCAGAAGTCGGGGTCGACGGGCGAGGTGAACCACTTGCCGTCGTCGGGGCCGTCGCAGTCGTCGAGGACGCACGTCGACTTGCGGATGAGCGCGCGCGCCAGGAACCAGTCAGTGCCCGTGAGGGTGCGCAGGCGCAGCATGCCCGTGAGCGCCTCGTCGAAGTTGGCGCGCGCGTCGGCGGCGCCGGTCACCTTCCAGCGGTAGCACTCGGCCAGCAGCCAGTAGGCCGTCCAGCCGCCGTCGTTGTCGCTGTCCCAGGGGGTGTTCGTCGAGAGATCGCCCTTCACGGCGAGGTGGCTGTCGGCCACGGCGCCCTCGCGATTGTGGCGCTGCACCACGCGTTCGACGAACGAGACGAGCTTCTGCTCGAGGGTCATGCGCTCGGCCGTCACGGTGGCCAGGCCCCCGGCGGTCGCGAACCAGAGGGGGCCGTCGGGCACGCTCGAGGCGACCACGCCGCGCACGTCGGCCGAGGGCACCCAGCGCTCGGCGTTGTACACGCGCCACTCGGGGCCGTCGAGGCGCTCGAGCACGCGCATGCCGCCGCCCGCCGTGGCCGCCACGAAGCCGCCGTCGGAGGTCTTCGCGGCCGCGCGGACGGCGGTGGCCGGGCTGCGGCCGTACGGCACGCGCTCGGCGGCGAAGAGCGGCACCTCGACGAAGCCGGCGCCCTGGTCCGTCTCGGGCTTCTCGACCAGGCCCTGCACGCCGCCGTCGCCGAGCACGACCAGGTCGAGCGCCTGGGGCAGCGTCACGTGCGGCACCAGGGCCCGCACGGGGGCCACGGTCAGCGAGGGGCCGTCGAGCTTCCACATCAACTGGGGCACGCCGTCGGCGGGCAGATCGTACGACGCCACGTAGTCGTCGCCGCCCACGTACAGGAAGCCTCCGTCCTCGACGACCACGTTGGCCCCGCTGCCCTGCAGGACCCAGGTGGTCTGGGCCTCGGGCACGGTGGTGGCGCGGATCACGCCCTGGTCGGTGGCCAGCCACACGTGGTGAGCCGCGCCCGAGACTCCGCGAATCGTGAGCCCGGCCTGGGGCACGGGCTCGAGTGACGCGCACACGCCGCCGCCGGTGCGCAGCACGTACGCGACCTGGGGCCCCGTCACCCACACGCTGTCGAGGGTGGCGGCGCCGCCGAGGAGGTCGGCGTCGGCGCTGGGGATCGTCAGGCGCAGCGTGGCCCCGGTCTGGTCGTGGAGCACGAGCGCGCGCGCCGTCACCTGGAAGACCGCGTCGGCCGAGCCGCACGCGTCGAGGCCAGCGGGTCGCGCGATGACCGCCACGAGCGGCCCGATGCCGGGCTCGACCTCGTTGGTCGTGTGGTTCCACTCCTGCAGGAAGGGCAGGTCGACGTAGGGAGTGGTGAGCGGCCCGGGCCCGAAGGGGATCTCGAGGGTCGCGTCATGGATCGCGTCATCCGCCTCGACCGCCTCCGGGGCTTCGACGGCGTCGTCGGGCCCGATCGCGTCGTCGGGCGCGTCAGGGGTCGCGTCATCCACTTCGGCCGTGTCGGTAACCGACGAGTCGGGCGAGACATCCGCGACGTCGGCGGAGCCACCGCTCCCGGAGCAGGCCAGGGTCAGCGCGAACAGGGCGACGAGCGGGGCGAGGCGCATGGGGGCTCCAAGGAGGGGTGGCACCGCGGGCATTCTACGGGGAAGGGCGGCGCTCGTCACGGGCGGAAACGGGGGCGTCGACGCTGTCGTCACCAGAGGGTCTTGACGTGGGGGTACTCCCGGAGGCGCTCGTCCTTCGTGATCAGGACAGCGTCCAGGTCGCGCGCCGTGGCCACCAGGATCTGATCGCCCGGATCGCGGTGAAACGGTTGAGGGAGCACGGTGGAGCGGTACGCGATGCGAGGCGTCAGCGGAACGAGCCCGAGCCCCGGCAACGTGAGGGCTTTCTCGATCCACGCCTCGGGGTCGGTCGACACGGCCAAGCGCCCCTTCTCGAGCAGCTTCGAGAACTCCCACGGCGAGATGGCCGAGAGCAGCAACTCGTCGTCCGCGTCTGGTGCGTCGATGATCGCGGCGGCGCTCGCCGACAGGCGCTCGGGGGCCACGTGCCACCAGATCCAGGCGTGCGTGTCGAGCAGGTACTTCATTGACAAGCCTCCCAGTCGTCGTCGCCGAGCGGCGCGACCAGGTCGCCGAGGAACGTGACCGTGCCCGCGAGCCCTCCCTTGACGGGCTTCGTCGAGTCGTCCGTGAACGCCACGACGCGCGCCAGGGGCTTCCCGCGTCGCGTCACGATCACGCTCTCGCCCGTGCGCGAGACGCGATCGAAGATCTCGAGCGCGTGGGCCTTGAACTCGCTGACGCCGAGGCTCGTAGCGGTGCTCTTCATGGGTCGACCTCCAGCCCCAGCGTAAACAGGTCAAGTCAAGTGGTCAAGTAGGGGCACCCCTTGCGGGTGCCCAGTGCAGGGGAACGCCTCGCGGGTGCCCAGTGCGGGGCGTGGGTCACCGGTCGGCGTGCAGGATGAACGGGTACGTGACCGTTACGGGGCCGTCGGTGGGCGCCTCGAAGTGCAGGGCCGAGAGCACGTTCAGCACGCAGCCCTCGAGGAAGGGCTGGTCGAGGGTCGACTCGACCAGGTGCACCTCGCTCACGCGGCCCTCGGCGCCCTGGGGGGCGGCCGTGATGGTGAAGCTGGCCTTGACCACGCCCTCGAGCTCCGGGTGGGCCTGCACCCAGGCCTGGTAGCACTCGCGCAGGTCGGGCAGGGCCTCGCGGATGGCCGAGCGGATGCCCTCGGGGTCGGTGGGCCATACGCCGCGCACCACGGGCGCGTCGGCGGTCTCGGAGACGGTGCTGGCGTCGACGTCGGGGCCCTGGGCGTCGATCGGTACGGTCGGCGCCTCGTCGGCGGGCGCCGCGAGCAGGGCCGGCCGGGGGGCTCGAGGATCGTCCGCGGCAGGGCGGATCGGCTGGGCGGGCCGGTGCGGGGCGGTCGGGGCGTGGCTCGCGGGGGCAGAGGCCGGCGCGGCCGTCGACGAGGGCTCCGCCGGGGCGCGCTCGCGCGACGCGGGCGCGTCGGCGGCAGGGCCGCTCTGCGCCGGCGGGTCGAGGGGCCGGAAGAGCAGGGCGCTCGCGCCCGCGAGAGCCAGGGCGAGCGCGGCGCCCAGCAGGGGGCGCAGCCAGCGGGGGAGGATGGGCGGTGTGGGTCGGGTCACCTTGCCATCAACTCCCTCACGGACGAGCGTCGACGACGCGTGAGCAGCGCGAACGCCACGAGCAGCGCCAGCGCTCCCGACGCCGAGGGCCGGGCCGCCGGCCACGCGCAGCCGCCGGAGCCTGCCCCGGTCGGGTCGTCGTCGGCGGACGTGCCGGGCGCGAGGTCGTCGGCGGCCTCCGGCGAAGCGTCGAGCGGCTCGGGGCCTTCGCTCAGGGCGGCGTCGGGGCCCTGGTCGGGCGCGCAGCACCCGTCGACGCTGACGTTCACTTCGTACGGGGCCTCCCCGGTCGAGGCCTCGGGGACGGGCTCGCTGACCTCGACGGCGGGCTCGGGTGAGGCTTCAGGTCCGGCCTCGACGACCTCGGGCCCGGGCTCGACCACCACGGGCACGGGGTTCCAGTCGACCGCGGCGGGCTCGCCCGGCGCGCACTGGTGGGTGGCGGGATCGCAGTCGTGGCCTGCCGGGCACTCGAGGAACGACTGGCAGCACGGGCCGGTGACCGGCGCGAAGCGGCACTCGTACTGGTTGAGCCCGCCAGAGGTCACCCACTGGCAGTTGTCGACCGAGCAGGGGTTCTGGTCGAGGCAACAGGCCTGGGGTTGGGCCGGGTCACAGATGTACGTGCCCGACGACGGCTCGTACACGGTGGGCCAGCAGTTCACGAGCGAGACCTTGACCTGGATCGACGCGCACGCCGCTTGCACCCCGGCGACGTCGGGGTCGGCGTCGATCGGTTGCAGGCCGCCCGGGCCCTCGGTAGCCAGGCAGACCCACAAGGTGTGCTGTCCCGGAGGGACGGGCGCGACCACCACGGGGCCGGGCCCCCCGGTGGAGAGCAGGGCGGGCGGCGCGTCGAGCCCCACCAGCACGGCCTTGCCGGTGGCGGGGTAGGCCCAACCGGACACCGCGAACTCGACCGTGACGCTGGCGTTCGGGTCTTCGGGCGCGACCTGAACGTACTGGCCGTCGGCCGGCGCCGTGATCGCGATCGAGGGCCCGCCGGAGGCCGCGAGCGTGAGGGGCACGACCAGCACCAGCAGGAACGTGGCGCGAACGAGCGCGGTCGCCATGGTTGCCTCCGCAGGTCGCAGGATCGAGCGATCGGCGTTGATCGTAGAGGATTTCGCGAATTCAGTAAAGGAAGAGATCCTCACCATCAGAGACGGTCACGATCAGCCACGTGTCGCCGCGGGTACCTGCCGGAAGCGCGTCCCAGGCCTGGTTCAGCGCCTCGGCGTGCGCGTCGCCGAAGGCCAGCACCGAGAGGGCTTGCCGCACCCAGGCGTCGGCGGGGGCCACGTTGGCCGTGCTGGCCGCGATGCCCGCGAGCTTCTTCTCGAGGAGCTCGGCGGCCTTTTCGAGGGTGTACTCGGCGTCGTAGGGCCACGCCATGGCGCGGGTCACGCTCACGCCCAGCTTGCGGCCGTCGACCTGCACGAGCAGATCGGTGATCTTGCCCTGCTCATCGAGGTAGTCGACCTCCATCTCGGTCTTCAAGAGCTCGGCCAGCTCGCAGCGCGCCAGCACCTCGAAGGCGAAGATCTCGGACATCTTCGAGCTGCCGCCGGCGTTGTCGTCGTCGAAGATCTTCTGGCCGCCCGGCGTGAGCAGGTCGACGTCGGCGTCGTCGAAGGGGTCGGCGCCGAAGTCGAGGTGGTTCACCACGAAGCGCGGCGCGGGATCGGCCCAGGCGGCCTCGTCGAGCACGCCGCACGCGCCCGACAGCGCACCGAAGCCGGGCAGGGGCGTGGTCGCATCGGGGCTCGCGTCGGGGCTCGCGTCAGGCGGCGGGGCCGCGTCGTTGGCCACGTCGGGGGTCTGCGGAGCGTCGAGCGCTTCCTGCGCGTCATGGGTCGCGTCAAGGCCGGGGCCTGCGTCGGGTGTATCCGACGACCCGCTGTCGGGGGACGAGCACGCGAGCGCGAGCAGGAGGACGACCGCGGGGACGGCGAAGGACCGGGCGAGGCGCATGGGGGCTCCGCGCTGGAGGCACCACGGCATTGTAGCCGCGTGCGCGCCGGTCGTCACGGGTTGACGGGGACCGTGCTGCGAAGGGTGCGCCAGGAGGTCGCGGCGGCCGGGTCGGTGGTGTCGCCAGCGTTGCCGAGCAGGGTGACGGTCTGGCCGTCGTCGCGCGAGAAGACGAAGCGGTAGCGGTAGTCGCCGGCGGGGCAGCGGCCGAGCGTGCTCTCGATGCCGAAGCGGAACAGGTGGTCGGCGCCGTAGGGGCCCTGGTGGACGGCCGCGAGCTCGAGGGGTTGGCGGGTCGTGGCGCCGCCGGGCGTGCACGCGTGCAGGTCGCTCTCGAGCCAGCCCTGCAGCGCGCCGGCGGGGGGAGTGGCCTGATCGGTGAGGCCCTTCACGTACACGCGGGCCTGCAGGCCGAGGCCCATGTTCGTGAAGCCGCTCCACAGGAGCGGCTCGGGCAGCACGCGCGCCTCGCCGGCGCGGGCGTTGTAGAGCTCCCAGCCGCCGGCCCAATCGATGGCCGAGGCGGGCGCGCTGATGGGCAGCACGTAGTTCTGGCCGAAGTCCGAGTCGTACTTCCAGTTGGCCTCGGCGCCTGCCGAGAAGCCCGGCACGCAGTGGAACCAGAGCTCGACGCGCGTGGCGGCGGGCGGCAGGTCGAGGACGGGGTCGAACGCTTCGGTCTTCACGCACGGGGTGGGCTGGCCCTGGCAGGCGTAGCCGTAGGACTCGGTGTAGGTCTCGACGGTCGCGCTGTGCACTACGGCGTCGTCGAAGCGCCAGTTGGCGACCACCGTCGTGGCCGAGACGGGGCCCTGGCTGCCCAGGCACCCCTGGGTCGCGCGGAGGCGCAGGGGGTCGTAGCTGACGCGCAGCTGACCGCCGGCCGTCAGGGGCCCGTCGTGCAAGGCCTCGGCGAAGTCGGGGTACGAGAGCACGAACTCGGGCACGGGCGGGGGCACGTCGGGCTGGCACACACCGTCGGGCTGCACCGACCAGCCGTTCGCGAGGCGAAGCTCGTAGTTGGCCAGGGGGTGCGCCACGCGGTTGTGGTCGAACACGCGCGTGCCGTCGTGCAGCACGACGTACGGGATGAGGTCGATCTCGGTGCGGTTCAGGCTGGTGAAGCTCATGCCCTCGCCGGGCGTGAAGTGATCGAGCGTGAACGCGAAGTGCCGGAAGCCATCGTCGGACCCCGTCACCTCGTAGGCGGGCACGCTGTACCAGGCGCCCATGGTCGAGAGCGTGCGGTACATCACCTCGACCCGCGCGACCTCGTCGAAGCGCGCGGCGTCGACGTCGACGGCGCCCTTCCACACGTAGACGCACGGGCCCGTGGGCGTGACGCCGGGCGTGCACGACGTGCTGTAGCCACCCTGGTAGGGGGGCCTGCCCACCGAGCGCAGCACCACGAAGCACCCGTCGTCGGCCAGATCGGTGTAGGTCGCGGTGCCGTCGACGTACACGGGCTCGAGGGCCACGGAGAGCGTGCCGGTGGGCTCGGCGCCTGGTGCGGAGGCGTCACAGGCCGGGAAGACCGTCGAGAGGAGCAGCATGACCAGGATCGCGCGCATGGGAGCCTCCGAAGACGACGGGGCGGAGTATCTCTGAGAAGAGTCACGCGTCAAGGGGAAAGGGCGTCGTCGGTAACGCCGCGAGGGCGGCGTCGCCTACTTGGCGAGGGCGGCGTCGATCTGGGCGGCCACGGCGTCGAGGTCGGTGGGGTTCGGGACCAGCACGCCGTTGACGTAGAAGGTGGGCGTGCCCTCGATGTGGACCTCGTGGCCGAGGGCCAGATCGGCTTCGACGGCGGCCCGGTGGGTGCCCGCGTCGAGGGCTTTCTCGAGGGCCTTGACGTCGAGCCCGGCCTTCGCGGCCAGGGAGAGCAGGCCCGCTCGGTCGAGCTTGTCCTGGTTGGCGAAGAGCAGGTCGTGGAACGGCCAGAACTTGCCCTGGGCGTGGGCCGCGAGCGCGGCCTCGGCGGCGGGCTGGGCGTTCTTGTGGAAGGGCAGGGGGAAGTTCCGGAAGACGAGGCGCACGCGGTCCTTGTAGCGCTCGCGCAGGGCCTCGGCCACCTTGCCGGCCTCGGCGCAGTAGGGGCACTCGAAGTCGGAGAACGTGAGCACGGTGACCTTGGCGTCGGTCGGCCCGAAGGACGGCGCGCCGCCTCCGACGACCTTGGCCTGCACCTCGGCCGACAGGGGCTGGTTGCGGGCCTCGGCCTCCTTCAGGCCTTCGAGGACCTCGGCGTAGTGCTCGAGCATCTCGGCGCAGCGATCGGAGGGGATCGCGGGGGTCTGCTCGCGAACCTGCGCGCAGGTCGCCGTCTCGGTGCCGAGGTCGGCGCAGAGCTTCGTCTCGAGCTCGGCGCACGAGGCGCGCTGCGCGGTGAGCGCCGCCGTGATGCCGTCGACGCGACCCAGCGCGGCGGCGCAGGCCTCGGGCGGCAGCGTCTGGCTGACCAGCGTGTAGGCCGCGCAGGCCTCGGACATGGCCCCGACGCGCGCGCACACGGCGTCCTTGAGGGCCGGGCAGGGGTTCTTGCCGGTCACTGCCGCGGCGCCCGGGGCGGCGCCGGCGCCCTTGGCCGCGTCGTTCACGGCGACCAGGGGGTTGTCGGGGCCAACGGCTGGAGCGCCGGCCTCGCCGCTTCCCTGGGGGGAAGAGGTCCCGTCGGTTCGGGGGGCGGCGGCGTTGGCCCCCGCGTTGCAGGCCGTCGCCAGCCCCAGCACCAGCACCAGGCGTCCCCAGCTCGTCACGTGTCGCAGGCACCCCATGTCGTCCTCGCTTCGAAGGGTCGTCCGCAGCATGATGCCGAGGCGCCCGGAGAACGCACGTGATTTTTTCACGGGCCGCTCACGGCAAGGTCGATCGGAGCCGCTCGACCTCGGAGGAGGAGAGCGGCACGAGCTCGAGGTGGAACATCGCGGGCTGGTTCGGCCGGAGGGAGTGGGCGGACATGCCACCGTACAGGCGGTGCGGGAACTCGACCCGCGCCAGGGGCGCGCTCCTCGCCACGTCGCGGATGCGCCGGCAGAGGGCCTCCTCGCCGGACGGGTCGAGGGTGCGGTAGCAGTTGAGCTCGCGCAGGAAGAAGACGGGCGCCTTCGGTGCGTGCCCCTCGGCGAGCCAGGTCGAGAGGCCGTGCACGTCGACGCGTCGTCCGGCCAGCCGCGCCAGCGCGTGCACGAAGGGGTGCGTCCGGTAGATGGCGTCGAAGCGGGGCGGGTGGTCGCCCGCGCCCTCGGTGACGAACTCGTGGTCGGCGACCAGCACGGTTGCCCGGCCCGGGAGGCGCGCCACGGCGTCGCGCACGAACACGAACTCGCGCTGGGAGTCGTGCCACACGTTGGTGGTGACGTCGAGGTGGGTGAGCGCGGGCAACGCGGCCACGGCCAGCAGGGCAGCGCTGATCAGCGAACGCCGCAGGGGCAGCCGATCGAGCTGCTCGCCGAGCCGCGCGAAGCCCACGCCGACCAGCGCGGAGGCCATCCCGAGGGCCGGCACCTGGTAGCGCAGGCCCTGCAGCAGGATCTCGCCCGACACCGAGAACGAGAACGCCACCGCGATCACCACGCCCACGAAGGCCCAGGCGACCAGCGGGCCGAGACCGGCAGGGCCCACGGGGGCGCGCTTCGCCGAGGGCAGGGCGCCGAGCAGGCCCACGACCACGAAGAGGCCAGGGAACCAGCGCTCGTCGAGCGCGAAGACCTGGGTGCCGGCCCGCTGGCTGTCGAACACCGTGCGCAGCGTGCCCAGCCACCACTGCACCGGGACGAGGGGCCGCGACGGGTCGTGCGCGCGCAGGGGATCGCCCCAGGCGCGGAGCAGCAGCGCGAAGCCGGCGCCGAGCGCCACGGTCCACGCCGCGACGCGGACGACCCGAGGGTTCGCGCGGCCGGCCAGGCCCTGCAGGCGGGGCCACAGCGCCGCGCAGGCCGCCACGCCGAGGGCGAGGACCAGCACCGTGGGCGAGCCCTCCCGGGGCCGCGACGAGAGCGTTCGAGCGTAGTACGGGACCACCGCCACCACGTAGGGCGCCGCCAGCGCGGCCGCGGAGAGCAGCGCCAGCGCCCCCGCGAGCGCGGTCCGGGGCGTGGCGAAGAGGCCCCCCCGCGCGACGACGGCCGCGAGCCCCGTGAAGAGCACGGCGGCCTGGACGAACCCTTCGGGGCGGCAGAGCACGAAGAGCACCGCGGCGACCGCGCCGGCCAGCAGCGACCCGGTCCGACGGGACTCGGCGCAGCCCAGCACGTGGGCCAGGGCGGCCGTGGCGAAGAGGGCGGCCGGCGTCTCGAGGCACACGCCGTTCGAGTACCAGATGGCGAGCGGGAGCACGGCCGCCACCACCCCGGCGGGCATCGTCGCGCGTCCGGTGGGCTCGAGGCGCGCAGCCAGGGACGCCGCGGCGACGGGCAGCAGCGAACCGAACGCCAGGTTGGCGGCGAAGGCCAGGTCGAGCGACGGGCCGAAGAGCTCGAACAGCGCGGCCAACACGGTGCCCACCAGGGGCGGGAGATCGCCCGCTCGCCACGACCACGCGCCGTCGAGCCACGCCAGCGCCTGATCGAGGGCCCCGAGATCGGCCTGGGCCGCCACCATGGTCAAGCGTGGCGCCACCAGCCAGCGCAACGCGGCGGCCGCGACCGCCAGCGCGACCAGCGCGACCACGCGGCGCGGGTGCTCCTTCACCAGGCGGGGGAACCCGAAGGCGAGCAACCCCAGGTAGAGCAACAGGGCCGTTGCCGTGGCCAGCGTGACCCACGACGTCCGTTGGGATCCGACAGCGGGGAGGGGCATCAGGTGCGTCAACTGATCGCCGATCGCGGCTGCCTGCGCGACCGTCGCGGGCGGGCCCAGGCACGCGCCGGCGGCCAGCGTCGGCCCCAGCTCGTCGACCAGGCGCTTCAGGCGCGGGTGCCACTCCGGTTCGGCGTCGTAGCGCAGCACGGAGCTCGACACCTGTTGGGCGTTGGCGGCCGGTCCGACGGTGCCGAGCCAGAGGGCGGCCAGCGGCCCCGTGGCGTCGTCGAAGCGCAGGATTACGCCGGCGGTGGCCTCGAGCCAGGCGGGCTCGGGCACCTGCAGGGCGCGGGCCAACGCCGCGGCCTCGGCCCGGGGGCAATCGGCTAGGTTGGCCCGCGCCGTCAGGGGCAGGAGGAGAGAGAGCACGACGACGAGCGCACGACCCATCGAAGCTACCCCTCGCCCCCGAGCCGGCGCCCCAGATCGGTCTTGTCGACGGCGTTGGCCAGGGCCTCCTTGGGCTCGATCAGGCGCTTGCGGACGAGCTCCTCGAGGTGCTGGTTGAGGATCAGGTTGCCCTGCGCGCGTCCGGTCGCCATGAGGCTCGGGATCTGGTGGGTCTTGCCTTCGCGGATCTGGTTGGCCACGCCGAAGTTCACGACCAGGATCTCGACCGCGGCCACGCGCCCGCCGCCTACGCGGCGGCAGAGCGTCTGGCAGACGACGCCCTTCAGCACGTCGGCCAACGTGGAGCGCACCTGGGCCTGCTGCTCGGGCGGGAACTGGTTCACGACGCGATCGACGCAGCCGACCGCCGTGTTGGTGTGCAGGGTGCCGAACACCAGGTGCCCCGTGTTCGCCACCTCCAGGGCCAGCGCCACGGTCTCGAGGTCGCGCATCTCGCCCACCAGCACCACGTCGGGGTCTTCGCGCAGCGCCGCCCGCAGCGCCCTCGCGAAGCTGTCGGTCTGGGAGCCGATCTCGCGCTGGTTGACGAGGGATCGCTGGCTGCGGTGCACGAACTCGATGGGATCCTCGAGCGTCAGGATGTGCCCGCACTCCTTGCGGTTGATGGCGTCGAGCATGGCGGCCAACGTGGTCGACTTGCCGCTTCCGGTCGGCCCCGAGACCAGCACCAGCCCGCGCGGGAGCTCGCAGAACTGCGCTACCGCCGGCGGCAGGTTCAGCTGCTCGAGCGACAGCACCTTGTCGGGGATCTGCCGGAGCACGGCGCTCACGCCCAGGTGATTCCGAAAGAGGTTCACGCGGAAGCGTGCGAGCCCCGGCAGCGCGAACGAGAAGTCGGTGTCGTTCGTGTCCCGGAACTGGGCGGCCGGCCGCGGGGCCATCCAGGGCTGGAGCAGCGCCAGCACGTCGTCGGCCTCGAGCGGGGCCGAGTCGGCCAGCTCGACGATCTCACCGTCGAGGCGCCACCTCGGGCGCTGGCCGGCCGAGAGGTGCAGATCGGAGACCCCCTCCTCGACGACGCGCGCCAGCAGGGGCGCCAGGTCGCGCACGCGCCCTCCGTCGACGGCCTTGGTCGGCGCCGGGGTGGGGGCCGTGGTCGTGGTCGCGGGTCGCGAGTTCGCGCCGGCGCCCGCCAGGCTGCGCAGCAGGCGATCGAGCAGGGCCGCCGTCACCCGGACGGGCCGGATCTCGGCTCCGGGCAGCACCTGACGGATGCTGTCGAGCACGAAGCCCTTGGGATCGTCGACCACGCCCAGCGTGAGCACGCCCTCGGCGAACCGGAGCGGCACGACGCGCTGGCGTGTGCAGAGCGCCGCCGGCAGGGCTCGCAGCGTCTCGGGGTCGGGGGCGGACGTGGCCTCGTCGTACTCGGGCAGCGGCATCGTCTGGGCCGCCTTCGACAGGCGCAGGGCGAGGGAGCGGCTCACGGCCAGCCCGAATCCCCGCACGCGGTCGAACATGGCCAGGAAGGTCTGGGTGTCGTAGCGCACGGCGATGACGGGCTCGATCGCCTCGACCGAGGCGGTTCGGGGCTGATCGAGCAGCAGGCCGGTCTCGCCCGCGAGCTCCGGGGGCGTGAGGCGGGCCACCTCGGTCGCGGGGGCGCGACCCTCGCCGTGGACCAGCACCCGGGCCTCGCCCTTGAGGAGCACCAGGAACGCGTCGGCGGGCGCTCCTTGCCGGAGCAACGCCTCGCCGGCTGAGAACTGCACGAGCTCACCGAGCCGCGCGACCTGGCCGAGGGTGGCCTCGTCGAGGGCGGAGAAGAGGGGGGAGCGTGCCAGCGCGCGCACGATCTGATCGTGGTACACGTCGACGCCGGTGGTCTTCATGGGGGCCTCGCTGCCTTGGTCGCCTGGAGGCTAGCGCATCGCGCGCGGGGTGACAAGGCGCGCGAGGGGGTTGCGTCCGGAACTGCCGACCCTACCTTGGGCACGTCGACGGAACGACGCGAGGGACACCGTGCAGGACGCCGCCACCGCTACCGCTTTCGAGGCCACTTCGCAAGCCTCCGTCATCGTCGCGACGTGCTCCGCGTGCGGAGCTCGCAATCGCGTCGATGCAGGCCGCACCGACGTGCGCGCCGTCTGCGGTCGCTGCGGAGCCGAGCTCCACGCCTCGACCACCCGCCCCGTCGACGTGACCGACGCCACGTTCGACGCGCGCGTCGTCAACGTGCCGGGCCCCGTGCTCGTCGACGCGTGGGCCCCCTGGTGCGGGCCCTGTCGCGCGCTGGCGCCCGTCGTCGAGCGTGTGGCCGCCGAGAAGGCCGGCCGGCTGACGGTGGCCAAGCTGAACACCGATCAGAACCCTGTCACGGCCGCCCGATACGGCATTCGCAGCATCCCCACGCTCGTGCTCATCCGCGACGGTCGTCGCATCGACCAGACCGTCGGGGCGCTCTCGAAGGCCCAACTCGACGAGTGGCTGGCGCGCCACGGGATCTGATCGGCGCCGGGGCTCGCCGGGGCGGTCACACCACCTGATGGCCGGCGTCGATGGCGGCCAGCCGCGTGCCCTCGAACCGCAGGTCGACGCGCCCGAGCCAGATGCCCGCGAACCCGACCTGCTGAATCTGGGTGGTGCCCCCGTCGGGGTTCGTGACGAGCTTGGGCTTCTTCAGCCAGCTGTGCGAGTGCCCTCCGAGGATGAGGTCGATGCCGTTCACCTGGCTGGCCAGCGTGACGTCGCCCGGCGAGTGGGGCTCGTCGGTCATCCCCAGGTGCGTCAGGGCCACCACGGCGTGCACCTTCTCGGTCTCGCGCAGGGTGGCGACGGTGCGGCGGGCGGCGTCGAGGACATCGACGTACTCTACCCCCGCGTGCAGGTGCGGCCCCACCAGCCCCTCGAAGGCCACCGTGAGCCCGAGGAAGCCGACGCGCACGTCGCCGAACGTCTTCACCACGTAGGGCTTCAAGCGCCCCGCGAGCCCGGGATCGGTGGCGCGCAGGTTGGCGCACACGAACTGGAACGTGGCGTGGTCCATAGCCTTTTTCAGCGTGTCGACGCCGCTGTCGAAGTCGTGGTTGCCGAGGGTGGCCAGATCGTAGCCCAGGCGCGACATGGCCTCGTACTCGGGTACCCCGCCGAAGAAGTTGAAGTAGGGCGTGCCCTGGAACACGTCGCCCGAGTCGGTGACCACCACGTGGGGCTCGGCCTTGCGGATGCGATCGATGAGCGTCTTGCGCCGGGCGACGCCGCCGAGACCTTCGTAGCGGCCCCCGTCGAGGGGGAAGGGGTCGAGGCGCGAGTGCGTGTCGTTGGTGTGCAGGAGGACCACGCGCGTGGTGTCGGCCGCCAGCAGGCGCCGCGGCAGGCAGGTGGCCGCGGCCAGCGCCGTGCCGGTGACCAGGAATCGACGGCGGTTCATCGCGCGCCTCCCTTCTTCTCGGAGCGCGTGCGGCGGTCGAGGGTGGGCACCAGCGTCTTCCGCGCCCGGACGGCGTCGATGAGCACGTCGCGCAGCACGAGCCCCGTGTCGACGGGCGCGGGATCGAGGGACAGGGCTCCCAGCTTTCCGCTGACGCGCTGCAGGTAGTCGGTGGTTACCACCTGGTAGGTGGCCGCGGGATCGACCGGCTGGTCGCCCACGCGCACGCTCAGCGCCTTCTCGCCCTGCATCACCAGCACGAGGCCGCTCTGGGGCACGCCGCCCTGGCCGGCGATTTGATCCGCGAGCTCGAGAAGTTGAGCCCCGGTCAGCCGCACCAGCACCAGGCGGTTGTCGAAGGGCATGACCTCCATGACCGTGCGTCGCGTCACCGGCCCCCGCGGGATGCCGGCGCGCAGGCCCCCGTTGTTGGTGAGCGCCACGTCGGCGGGCCGTCCGAGCCGGGCCGTCACCGACTCGCGCATGATGTCGGTCACCAGGTTGCCGAGGGACGACTCGGGGTTCCCCTTGTCGAACTGGCCCGTGGCCTCGGCCAGCACCTCGTTCACCTGGCGATCCATCTCGGCGCGCAGCGGCGCGAGGTAGCCCTCGATCGCCGCGTCGGCCGCGACCTCGCGCCCCACGAGCTCGTGGCTCGTCTCGAAGGGCGGCGCGCCGGCCAGCGCCAGGCGGACGGTCGTGAGCAGCAGGAAGAGCGAGAACGCCAGGACCTTCTGCACGGGGAACCTCGCAGGGTACGAAGACGAAGTGGATTCTAGAAGACAGCCCGCGTAAGATCCACGACTCAGCGCGATCGGCCGCAGAGGAGCCCATGAGCGAGGTCATCCCCCAGGAGCGCATCCTCATCCGTGTTCCCCAGTTGCAGGCCGAGCTGCGCGTCGCGCGCCGGACCACCCCCCTCGAGTTGCTCGAGCGCCTGCCGCGGCCCCTCGGCTTCGAGCCCGCCGCCGTGCTCCTCGACGGGCAGCTCCAGCACCTGACCGCCCGCCTGCACGTCGACGGCGTGCTCGAGTACCTGTCCGGCGAGACCCGCGAGGGCGGGCGCGTCTACCGACGCAGCCTGGTCGTGCTGCTCACCGTGGCGGCGCGCACGCTCTTTCCCAAGGGTCGCCTCAAGGTGCAGCACAGCTTCGGCAAGGGGCTGTTCTGCACCATCGACCTGAAGCGCGCGCTGCGCCGCTCCGACGTCGAGGCCCTGCAGAACGAGATGAAGCGCCTCGTGCAGGAAGACGTACCCATCGAGCGCGTGATCGTGCCGCTCGCCGAGGCCCTCGACAAGCTGCGCGCCCAGGGCTCCGACTCGAAGATCTCGCTGCTCGAGAACAGCCTGCGCGAGGTCATCCCGCTCTGCCGCGTGAAGGACGTGTTCGAGCTCTGGCACGGCCCGTTCTTTCCGCGCACCGGCAGCATCCACGACTTCAACCTGCGGTACTACGAACCCGGCTTCGTGCTGCACTACCCCTATTGGATGAACCCCGGCGTGCTGCCGCCCGAAAAGGACCAGCCCAAGCTCTTCCGCGTGTTCCAGGAGTACGAGCGCTGGGGCACCATCCTCGGCCTCGAGACCGTGGGCGATCTGAACCGCCAGATCATCGAAGGGCACGGCGGCGAGGTCGTGCTCATCGCCGAGGCGCTGCACGAGAAGAAGATCGCCGAGGTGGCCGAGCAGGTGCGCGCGCGCTTCCCCGTGACGCGCGTGGTCCTCATCGCGGGCCCGTCGGCGTCGGGCAAGACCACGTTCTCGCGGCGCCTCTCGGTGCAGCTCCGCGTGGCCGGACTGAACCCCCAGGCCATCAGCCTCGACGACTACTTCGTCGATCGCGGGCACACCCCGCGCGACGAGAACGGCGAGCTCGACTTCGAGGCGCTGCACGCCATCGACGTGGCCCTGTTCAACGAGCACCTGCTGGCGCTGCTCGCGGGACAAGAGGTCGTCATCCCGCGCTTCGACTTCAAGACCGGCGCCCGGCGCTCCGAGGGGCACCGCATGCGCCTGGGGCCGCAGGATCTCATCGTCATCGAGGGCATCCACGGGCTGAACGAGGGCCTGACCGCCCACATCCCCGCGGCCTTGAAGTTCCGCGTGTATTGCTCGGCGCTCACGCACCTGAACCTCGACCGCGAGACCAGCATGTCGACCACCGACACGCGCCTGCTCCGGCGCATGGTGCGCGATCGCCTGTTCCGGGGGTACTCGGCCGAGGAGACCCTGACGCGCTGGCCGTCGGTCAACCGCGGCGAGTACCGCAACATCTTCCCGTTCCAGGAAGACGCCGACCTCATGTTCAACTCGGCGTTGGTCTACGAGCACGCGGCGCTGGCGCCCTACGCGCTGCCCACGCTGCTCACCGTGCGACCCGGCAGCCCGGTCTATGTCGAGGCGCGCCGGCTCGTGAACCTGCTCGGCTATTTCCTGGCCGTGCCGTCCGAGCGCGTGCCGGCCACCTCGATCCTGCGCGAGTTCATCGGCGGAAGCAGCTTTCACAACTAGGAGGGTCCCTTGAGAACGACGATCGCCATCCTGCTCGTGCTCCTGGCCTCGCCGGCCGGAGCCCAGACGCGCCGAACGACCAGGACCACCACCCTGACCACCACCCCTCCGGCGTCGACGCAGACCCTGGCCGTCACGGGGGGCGGGCTCGACGAGGCCACGCGCCGGCAGATCATCGAGGCCGTCGACGAGGCGCGCAAGGCCCTCTTCCGCCTGAAGGAGGCTCGGAACGCGCGCTGCGAGTCGGTGAAGGAGCGCGCCGATCTGGCCGCCGAGCAGATCGATGCCAAGCTCGAGCGCATCCTGCTGGTCCTCGAGAAGCAGCCCACGTTCGTGCACCCCGTGGTGGTGACCGAGACCGTGGAGACCCCCGAAGAGCAGGGCCCGGCGTGGCTGTTGGCCGACGAGGTGGCGCGCCTGTCGCAGGCGGTGGCGTCCGAGAGCTTCGCCGAGGATCAACTGCGCGTGCTGCGCCTGGGCTTCACGGGCGTCCCCATCCTCGTGAACGACGCCAAAGACCTGCTCGCGCGTTTCAACTTCTCGGAAGACAAGCTGAAGGCCCTGCAGGTCATGGTGCCCTACCTCTACGACCGGCAGAACGCCTTCCAACTGCTCGACGCCTTCACGTTCTCGGACGACAAGGCCGAGGCGCAGCGCATCCTGGCGCGGTGAGAAACCGTTGGGCTACCGAGCGATCTTGAGGACGCCGGGCCGCGTGAGGAAGTTGACGAGCGCGAGCGTGCGCAGCGTGCCGAAGCTGCTGGCCTGCAGCACCGACGAGACGTGGCCGTCGTCGGAGGTGCGCACCAGCTCGCGGATGGTCTTCAGCGGCGAGTACTTCTCGTAGAACGCCAGCTTGGGGTTGCGGGCCTGGGGCCCGAACTCGAGCACGACGTCGTCCTTGGTGTACACGTCTTCGTAGAGCTTGAGGATCTTCTCCTGGTACTTCTTGACGAAGGCGGCCACGCGCGGGCTGTCGGGGTGCAGGAAGAGCAGGCGTTCGAACGACACCAGCCCGCCGTCGAGGTCGCCGAGGCCGAAGAGCGTGATGACGTCGTCGAGCAGCTCACGGGAGGCGTCGACGTCGGCGGAGGGGGCGGCCTCCTCGGCCTGCAGCAGGGCCTTGGCCTCGACGGTCTTGGGGCGCGGGGCCGCCGCCTCGAGGGCGCGCAGCTCGGCGTAGCGCTCGAGGAGGAGCGAGAAGAACAGGGAGATGCGCTCCCGGTCGATCGGTGACGCCATTCGAAACCTCCGCGGGGCCGGGCCTCCTAGAGGATGAACCGGCTCAGATCCTCGTCGGCCACTACGTCCGTCAGGCGATTCTTGACGAACTCCCGGTCGATGACAACTGTTTTTCCCTTCATCTCCGTGGCGTCGAACGACAACTCGTCGAGGACGCGCTCCAGCACCGTGATCAGCCGCCTCGCGCCGATGTTCTCGAGGCGCGCGTTCATCTGCTCGGCCACGGCGCACACCTCCTCGATGGCGCCGTCGTCGACCTCGAGCGTGACCTGCTCGGTAGCCAGCATGGCCTTGTACTGCCGCACCAGCGAGTTCTCGGGCTCCTTCAGGATGCGCACGAAGTCGTCGCGCGTCAGCGACGTGAGCTCGACGCGGATGGGGAAGCGGCCCTGCAGCTCGGGGATGAGATCGGAGGGCTTCGACACGTGGAAGGCGCCCGCCGCGATGAACAGGATGTGGTCGGTGCGCACGGGCCCGTGCTTGGTGTTGACGGTGGTGCCCTCGACCACGGGCAGCAGGTCGCGCTGCACACCCTCGCGCGACACGTCGGGGCCGTGGCTGCCCTCGCGGCCCGCCACCTTGTCGATCTCGTCGAGGAACACGATGCCGCTCTGCTGCACGCGCTCGAGGGCGACCTTGACCACGCGCTCCATGTCGATGAGCTTCTGCGCCTCCTCCTTCTTCAGGAGCTCGCGGGCCTCGGACACTTTGACCCGGCGCTCGCGGGTGCGCTTCGGGAAGAGGTTGCCGAGCATGTCCTTGATGTTCACGTCCATCTCCTCGACGCCGCCGCCGGCCGACGAGAAGATCTCGAACACGGGCATGGTCGATCGATCGGCCAGCTGCAGCGGCACGGTGCGCTCGTCGAGCTCGCCGGCGCGCAGCTTCTGGCGGAACTTCTCGCGCGTGGCCGAGGACTCCGGGGCCTCGGCCAGCTCCTCGAAGCCCGCCCGGCCGTCCGCGGTCGGGGGCGCCTTCGGCCCCACCAGCAGGTCGAGCAGGCGCTCCTCGGCGGCCTGTTCGGCGCGCACCTGCACGGCCTCGGTCTCCTCGTCGCGCACCATCGCCACCGCGATCTGGGTCAGGTCGCGCACCATCGACTCGACGTCGCGGCCCACGTAGCCCACCTCGGTGAACTTGCTGGCCTCGACCTTGAGGAAGGGCGCGCTGGCGAGCTTGGCCAGGCGCCGCGCGATCTCGGTCTTGCCGACCCCCGTAGGCCCGATCAGCAGGATGTTCTTCGGCAGGATCTCGTCCTGCAGATCCTTTTCGACGCGCTGGCGGCGCCAGCGGCTGCGCAGGGCGATGGCCACGGCGCGCTTGGCGTCGTGCTGGCCCACGATGTAGCGGTCGAGCTCGCTCACGATCTCGCGGGGGGTGAACATGGTGTCGGTCATCGCGAGCCTCCGCTTGGGACTTCGGGCGCGTCGGACGAGAGCTCCTCGAGCGTGACGCGCTCGTTGGTGTAGATGCAGATGGTGGCCGCGATGCGCATGGCCTCGCGCGCCAGGGCGGCGGCGTCGAGGTTCGAGTGCGCCAGCAGGGCGCGCGCGGCAGCCAGCGCGTAGGGCCCGCCCGAGCCGATGGCGGCCACGTCGTCGTCGGGCTCGACCACGTCGCCCCGGCCGGTGATGAGCAGCGTGTGCTCGGCGTCGGCGGCCAGGAGCAGCGCGTCGAGCTGCCGCAGGTACTTGTCGGTGCGCCACAGCTTGGTGAGCTCGACGGCGGCACGCTGCAGGTTGCCGTTGTACTCCTTGAGGCGCTCCTCGAAGCGCTCGAACAGGGTGAACGCGTCGGCCGTGGTGCCGGCGAAGCCGACCAGCACGCGGTTCTGGTAGAGGCGGCGCAGCTTGCGCGCGCCCTCCTTCAGGATGGTGGCCCCGAAGGTGACCTGACCGTCGCCGGCCAGGACGACCTTGCCGCCCCGGCGGACGGCCAGGACGGTGGTGCCGTGGAGGGGGACGTACTCGTTCGTCATTCTGGCTCCTTCAGGGCGGGAGTTCGGCCCCGGGCGTGCGGGTGGGCGCGGTCGTAGACGGCCATGAGCTGCTCGATGCCCGCGTGGGTGTACTTCTGGGTGGTGGCTAGCGAGGCGTGCCCCAGCAGCGCCTGGATGTAGCGCAGGTCGGCGCCGTTCACGAGCAGGTGGGTGGCGTAGGAGTGGCGCAGGGCGTGGGGCGAGATGGTCTTCCAGAGGTGCGGCGTGGTCAGGCAGCGCTGCCGCAGCAGGTACTGGACGCCCCGGGGCGTGAGCCGTCCGCCGCGTGCGTTCAGGAAGAGCGCGCGTTCGCCGGGCGTGGGGGACAGGAGCGCCCGGGCGCGGAGCCAGGCCTCGAGCGCCCGGAGCGCGGCGCCGCCGACCGGCACCTCGCGCTCCTTGCCGCCCTTGCCGAGCACGCGCACGTAGCCCTCGCGGAGATCGACCACGCCCACGTCGAGCGACGTGAGCTCGCCCACGCGCAGCCCCGTGCCGTAGAGCATCTCGAAGACCGCCCGATCGCGGGCGCCGAGTACGGTCTCGTCGTCTTTCATGCCGTCGAGCAGCGCGAAGGTCTCGTCGACCGACAGGTGGGTGGGCACGTGCTTGCGCGTCTTGGGGTAGCGCGTGGTGCCGGCCACGTTGCGTGCGATGACACCCTGCTTCACGAGGTAGTCGAAGAACTTGCGGACGCCGGCCAGGCGCCTGCCCGCCGTGGTGGCCTCGTGGGCGCGCAGTTCCTCGATCAGGAACTGCCGCACGTCGTAGCGCTCGGCCTCGTCGAAGGACGTGTCGCCGAGGCTGCGGGCGAAGAGCTCGACGTCGCGGCAGTAGGCCTCGACGGTGTGCGGGCTGAAGCGCTTCTCGCGCGCCAGGTAGTCGCGAAAGCGGTCGAGGAG
>CAZBRS010000019.1:54298-80632 GCA_964494475.1 uncultured Myxococcales bacterium
TGTGCGGGCTGAAGCGCTTCTCGCGCGCCAGGTAGTCGCGAAAGCGGTCGAGGAGGTCCATGGTGGGGGTCTGGGGGTCTCCCCCAGGCAACGACGCCGGGAGCCCGTCGCTCGGGATCGTGGTGGCTTGGCGGCGACGCGCCGATTCGTGCTTCGAGGTCACAAGGGCTCCTTCCAGACCATGCCTGACGGGCTCACGGCTACTTACCGATGCAGAAGTCTTGGAAGATGCGCTCCAGCACGTCGTCGGGGGTGCCCTTGCCGAGCAGCTCATCGAGCGCGTGCAGCGCGTCGTAGAGGGGAACGGCGACGATCTCGAGGGGCGAGCCCACCTGCATCTCCTGCATGCCGTTGCGCAGGCAACCCTGGGCGCGGGCCAGCAGATCGCGCTGGCGCTCGCGCAGCAGCACGACGCCGTCGGGGTTCGGTGCCCGGTAGCGCGCCCGCAAGGTGCTGGCGATGCGACCCTGCAGCGTACCGAGGCCGTCGCCGGTCAACGCCGAGACCTCGGTGGGCGGCACGCGCTTCAGGAACGAGAGGTCGGCGTCGGTGATGCGCGAGGGCAGGTCGCCCTTGTTGAGCACGGGCAGCAACCGGCCGGCGTCGACGCGGGAGGCGGCCGCGGCGTCGTCGGGGCTGGCCCGCGACGAGCGATCGAGCACCAGGAGCACCAGGTCGGCCTCGGCCAGCACGCGCGCGCCCGCGGCCTGTCCGGCGGCCTCGACGTCGGCGGCCTCGCCCCGGAAGCCCGCCGTGTCGATGAGGCGGACGGGCAGGCCTCCGATCTCGAGGGTCTCCTCGACCCAGTCGCGCGTGGTGCCGGGCGCCTCGTGGACCAACGCGCGTTCGTGGCCGACCAGGCGGTTGAAGAGGCTGCTCTTGCCGGTGTTGGCGCGGCCCGCCAGCACCACCCGGAAGCCCCGGCGCAGCCGCACGCCGTTCTCGTAGCCGTCGACCAGATCGCGCAGGCGCCGCTCGAGGCGGGCCGCGCGATCGAGCAGGTCGCCCCGCCGGAAGACCGGCACGTCGTCCTCGACGAAGTCGAGGTTGACCTCGGTCTGACCCAGCACCGCCAGCAGGTCGTCGCGCAGCTGCCCCACCTCGGCGCGCAGCGACCCCCCGAGCAGGGCGCCGGCGGCGCACAGGCCCGCGTCGGTCTCGGCCGTGATGAGGTCGAGCAGGCCCTCGGCCTGGGTCAGGTCGATGCGGCCGTTCAGGAAGGCCCGCAAGGTGAACTCGCCTCGCTCGGCCCGCCGGGCGCCCAGCACGACCAGCAACTCGACCAGCCGGGCCAGCACCCGCGGGCTGCCGTGCGCGTGGAACTCGACCACGTCTTCGGTCGTGTAGGAGCGCGGGGCCCGCATGAGCACCAGGAAGGCCTGGTCGAAGAAGACCCGCGCGCGCGGATCGTACAGCCGGCCCAGGTAGAGCTGGCGCGAGCGCGGGAGCGCCGGGACGGGCGCGAAGGCCTGGCGCGCGAGGGCGAGCGCGTCGCGCCCGCTGAGGCGCACGACCCCGATGCCCCCCTCCCCGGGGGGCGTCGCGATGGCCACGATGGTGTCGTCGGTCCTCATCACGGCAGCGTGACCTCGAGCTCGTAGGCGTTCTCGGCCTCCTCGAAGCCGCTCACGCGCAGGTAGTACCAGCCGCCCTGCTGGGCCTCGTACTGCAGCGCCTCGCCCTCGGGGCCCTCGACGCCGCCGGCCAGGTGCTCGGCCAGGTTGGTCGCCGCGTACAGGCGCAGATCGAGGTCGCCGGCCGACGGGTCGAAGCCCAGGCGCAGGTCGATGGTCTGACCGGCGGTCGCCTTGACGCGGTACCAGTCGAGATCGTTCTCGCAGAGCTGCAGGTCGGCGTAGGCGCCGGCTTGCAGGGTGGTGGCGTAGGTGGCGGTGTCGTTCGGCTCGTACGGGTCGTCCTGGCAAGCGGGAGCGACCTGGAAGGGCGCGACCGAGACGTTGTTGGCTTCGTTGCTCTCGTGCACCGTCTTGCCGGCGTCGACCGCGAGCAGCAGGAAGTAGTCGCCGGGAGTGGTGGCCAGGGGGACCGCGGCCTTGGTCTCGTACTGCTGGGTGGCCTTGCCGAGCAGACCGCCGCGCGTGTCGTGGAGCAGCAGCACGTCGGAGGCGTCGAGCGCCGGGTCGTCGCTGAGGAAGACCTCGAGCTCGAACGCCGGCGAGGCGTCGATGCACCCGTTCGTCAGGTTCACGAAGAAGTGCAGGTCTTCTCCCTGCACCACGGGCACGATGTGCAGGTCGGTGAGCTCGCCGCTGAGGTCGACCCCCGAGATACCGTCGAGGTAGAGGTCGTACGAGAAGCTGGAGAGCGCCCCGAAGGGGTTCAGGGGCTCGACCACCAGGAACGCCGGGGTGTCGAAGCCCGCGACGATCTGCACGTAGCCATTGCCCGTGCTCTGGTCGAAGGGCGGGTCGCCGGGGGTCAGGTAGAGGCCCAGGCGCAGCTGGTCTTCGGGGTGGGACAGCGTGGCGCGGAAGGTCTGGCCCTGCTTCACCTCGAGCACGAACACGTCGACGTCTTTGTTGCAGAGCGTGTGGGTCGACGGCCCGCAGCCGAGGGGCGACGCCAGCTCGAAGGCGTTGTCGAACTCGCCCGCGTCGGGGGTGCACACCGCGGAGTCGAGGGGTGACGTCAGGCTGATGCCCAGCGTGTAGTCGTAGGGCTGGCCCTCGGCGGCGGCCTGCTGCACGCGCACCCGCAGGTAGTAGGTGCCCGGGGCGTAGACGTACGGCAGCGCCACGAACGGGTTGGCGGGGTCGGAGCTGGCGTCGACGATGGCGCTCATCGACTCGTCGTAGAGCTCGGCGCGCAGGGAGCCCTTGGACGCCTCGTAGGTGTAGTTCAGGGTGGCCTGGAACGCGCGACCGAGCTCGAGATCGAGGGCGTACCAGTCGTCGAGATCGGGGCAGACCGACAGGTTGCCGTAGATGCCCGACGCGGGAGGCAGCGGGCTCGCGCTGACCTGCGCGTCGTTCGGCTCGAACTCGTCCTGCTCGCAGACCAGGGTGTCGTCGAGCAGGATCTCGCCCGACACGCCCAGGTTGTTGGTCTCGCTCACCTCGGCGACGGCGTCGCCGCTGTCGACGCGCGCGAGCACGTAGTAGGGGCCGCCGCCGACCACGGGCAGGATGTGCTTGGCCGTGGCCACGTACCAGCCGAGGCCGCCGATCTGCAGATTGGGGATCTGGTCGATGAGCGGATCGGACGCGTCGAGCACCGCGTCGGGCGACAGGTAGTACCCCAGCGAGAACGCTCCCGACGGCAACGTGCCCACGTTGTAGAGCTCGGTCAGGATCTGCACCAGGCCCCCCGGGTACATCTCGGTGGGCTGAACCACGACCTTGTCGACGATCAGGTCGACGCCGTCGGACGGGTCGGTCACGTCGATCGAGAGCGTGTAGTGGGCCTCGTTGCCGGGCTGCTTGGGGGTGACGCGCACGAACCAGGTGTCGGCGCTGCTCGCCGGGAGGACCACCACCTTCTCGTGGTTGCCCACGCTCTCGCCCTTCTTGGTGGCGCTGCCGGTGGCGTTCGTGAGCAGGAGGTCGAGATCGAGGGGCTTGGGCGTGATGGCCAACGGCGCGCTCGCGAACAGCTCGACCGTGAGCGTGGCGCCCTTCGGCACGCTCACGGTGTACCAGTCGTCGTCGCCGCACAGGCCGAGCCCCTCGTGGACGCCGGGCTCGAGGGGCTTGGCCTGGCCTTGCGTATCGTCGGGCTCGAGGGTGTCTTCGAGGCAGCCCCCGGAGGTGCCCGTGACGGTCAGCGCGTCGGCCGACACCAGCGCGTTGTTGGCCTCACTGAGCTCGTTCTTGACCGAGTTGTCGTCGTCGACGCTGACGGCGACGTAGTACTGCGAGATCTCGTGCGGCAGCGCCGCGGGCGCGACGATCTTGTTGACCACGTCGAGGGTCTGGCCGGGCCCGACCCCGCCCACCGGAACGCGCGCGACCACGACCTGCGTGCCCGCCGCGACGGCCGCCGCCGAGAGCACGGGGTCCTTCGCGAACACGATGCCCGTGAAGAACCCGCCCGAGTCGGACGATCCGTTGTTCCGGATGGTGAACGAGAGCGTGACCTGCTCGCCCGCGGCCACCATGGCGGGGTGGAACTCGACGCCCGTGGCCTCGAGATCGACGTTCTTGCTGTGGGTGACGGTCACGCCGCTCGTGTCGGTCTCGGCGTTGTTGCCGTCGTCGATCTCCTTCACGGCGTTGTAGCGATCGACGAACACCGAGAGGTAGTAGACGCCGTCCTCGAGATCGAGGCTCTCGCTGATCTTGACGAGGTTCTCGACGGTCACCTCGGTCTTGGCCGGGATCTTCGGGGCGTTGAACGAGCCGAGGTCGAAGTTGGTGTTCGGGTTCAGGAAGGGCTCGCTCGACAGGAAGTAGGTGAGCGTGAACGCGGGCGAGTTCTCGGTGCCGAGGTTGCGCACGACCACGCGCGTGCTCACGTTGCCGCCGAGGTAGACGATGCTCGTGAGCACGTCGAACACGGCCAGGTCGAGGTCGACGCCCTCGGGCTCCTGGTAGACCACCGAGACGGGCTTGGTCGTGACGCGCACGTTGTTGGACTCGTCGGACTCGACGATCTGGTCGCTGCTGTCGACGCGGACGATGAGGTAGTAGTCGCCGTCGGGGAGATCGGGGGGCAACGGGTAGGCCTTCACGAACGAGCGCGAGTCGTCGACCGCCAGGCTGAAGATGGTCGTGGTGTTGTCGTCGGTGATCTTGCGGTCACCGGCCGGGTCGAGCACCTTGTCGGTCGAGAGGTACGCTGCGAACTTGAAGGGCTTGGCGTCGGCCAGGCCCTGGTTCCGGATGGCGAGCTGGTAGTTCAGGTTCTGGCCTTGCGAGAGCGCGCCGCTGGTCGGAACGGCCAGATCGTCGACCAGCAGGTCGGGCTTCAGCGAGGCCTGCGGGTCGATCTGCAGGATGCTGGTGGCGGTCTTCAGGTTGTTCTCTTCGTTCGTCTCGGCCACCACGTCGGTGGCGTCGACCCACACGATGACGTACCAGGTGCCCGCGGTGGCGGTGGCGGGGATGGTGGCCGGCATGCCGCTGAACGGGAGGACGGCGTCGCCGTAGAGGCCGGTGGTCATGCCCTCGATGTCGACCTCGGCCACCAGGGGATCGTCGCCGTCGAGCACCTCGTTCTGGGACAGGTAGGCGTGCAGCTTGAACGGCACGTCGACCGCGCCGCCGGAGTTCAGCACGCTGAAGTCGAGGCGCGCCAGATCGCCGGGCGCCAGCTTGGTGGGCCCGCTGAGGTTGACGTTCGAGAGCCCGAGGTCGGCCGTGGGGCTCACCCGCACGAGCACGTCGTCGCTGGCCGTGAAGATGGTGCCGCGCTTGGTGACCACCAGCTCGACCTTGTAGGTCTTCTGCTCGGTGAACACCATGATGGGCGCGGCCTCGTCGCTGGTGGAGCCGTTGTCGAAGTCCCAGGCGTACTCGGCGTCGGCGCCGGCCAGGCCCGTGAGCACAGCCGAGAAGTGCACCGTCAACGGCGCGTTGCCCTGCACGACGTCGGCGACGATCTCGACGCGCAGCCCCAGCGGATTGTCGGCGTCGGTCTCGGCGACGAGGGTGTCGTCATGCTCCGAGACGTCGGCGTCGGTGCCGCCATCGGAGCCGCCGCCGCAGGCCAGCGGCGCGAGAACGAGGAGCGCGAGCAACAGGCGATGCGTCATGACAACTCTCCGGCGATGCGCGCCCGATTTGGTTGATCATAGAGGGGGGCGACGGTCTGCGTCAAGCGCTCCCCGGCCCCCGGGGCCCGGCGGATCACAGGCGGTAGGCGGCGCAGCGCCCGGCCTTCTTCGCGCGGTCGAAGAGCACGGCCACGCCGTGGCTGCCGTCGCCGTGGGGGAAGACGTCGAGCACCAGGTCGCCTTGCCCGAGCGTGACCTCGATGGCCCGCGACGGCTCGAGCCAAGGGAACGCGGCCAGGCCCACGTTGCGATCGGTGTCGCGCCAGGGCAGGAGAAGGCGCTCGAGGTCCGGGAGGGGCGTGGCGTCGCCGACCACGTAGCGTCGGGGCCCCAGTTTGTCCTCCATGCGGGCCTCGAAGAAGAAGGGCGACAGGTCGCCCTTGGCGATGCCGAGCCCGATCGATTCTTCGGTGACCTGGCCCGAGAAGGGCTCGTACGTGTCGAACGAGTAGAAGTACTTCGAGACGCGCGGCTCCCAGTGCAGGCGGCGTACCCCGTGGATGAGCTCGCCCAGGCCCTCGAAGCGCGTGGACGCGCCCACGCGCCCGCGCTCGTTGATGACGGCGAAGTCCCAGCGCGGGACGGCGCCCGGCGGGTTCGTGAGCAGCCGCGACACGCCGTAGTCGCCGGGGCGGTTGGCGATGGCCAGCAGGCGGAAGGCGGGGAAGGGCAGCTCGGTCTCGTGCGTGGTGCGCTGCTCGTCGAGGTCGACGACCGTGAGCCGCGGCTTGCGCTCGGCGCGGAGCGACGTGACCAGCACCAGCAGGGAGCGGCCGTCGGTCGAGGGGACGGTCGAGACCCTCGATTGGGTTGGATCGTCGGGCAGCACGCGATCGAGCGGGCAGCGGTCGAGCAGCACCGGTCGGCGGCCCGGACGCACGTCGAGCGCGTAGACCACCCGAGCGATGCGATCTCGCACGAGCAAGCCCTCGGATCCGCGGCGCAACAGCTGATACCGATTCTTTTCGAGGCCTTTCAGCGGCGCGGGCATCTCCCACACGCCATCGTCGCGGCACCCCTCGGTGTTCCAGACCAGCAGGGAACCCTGGTGCAGGACGACGAGATGGTCCTGGCCGAGCCTGGCGTAGCCGCCGGACTCCAGCGGGAACTTCTCGAACGGGTCGCCGAAAACCGGCACGGCCGGGAGCACCCCGAGGTGCTGGTCGGCCAGTGCGCCGACCTCGATCGCGAGGGCGGCCAGGATCTCGGCGTCGACGCCCGCGCGGGTCGCGGCGCCCAGCAGGCGGCGGGCCTGGAAGACGTCGGCAGCGGCCACGGCCCTGCGGACCGCCTCGGCGGCCTCGAGGCGCCGCTCGACGTCGGAGAGCCGCGCCTCGATCTCGCGGGCGCGGGCGTCGGCCCCGCCGTGCGCGCCGAGCGAGCGGAGCAACGTCAGGGCGTCGGCCGTGGAGCCCGCTGCGAGCGCCTCCTCGGCCTGACGCCTCAGGCCGTCGAGCCGGGCCAGCTGTGCGGCGGCCTTGCGCGCCTCGGCGGCCGCCAGCGCGCGGTCGAGGCGGGGCAGGGGACCCAGTTGGCCGAGCCAGCGCCGCAGGTCGTCGATGTCCTGCGCCTCGAGGGGGCGTTGGATCTCCTCGGCGTGCAAGCCAACGATGGCGGCGAGGCCCGCCGGGGTGTCGAGCCGCGCGGGATCGGTGGCGCGTTGCTCGGCGATCAGCGCCGACAACGGGGTGCCGGGGTTCTGCTCGGTGAGGCAAGCGGCGCCTTCGGGAACGCGCAGCAGGTCGTTCCAGGCACGCGCGGCGCCCTCGAGATCGGAGGCCGCCTCGAGGTCGAGCGCCCGACCGGCGAGCGCGAGGAGCCGGGCGTGCAACGCGAGGCCCGACAAGCGGGCCGTGACCTGCTGCAGATCGGCGTCGTCGGGGGCGAGCGCTCGCGCTTCGTCGGCGACGCGCAGCGCGCCCTCGAGGTCACCCGACGCCTCGGCCTCGGCCATCCGCGTGCGGGCCTCGGCCACGCGACGGGTCAGCAGGGCGTCCTCGAGGCGCCGTCGCAGGCGATGGGCCTCGCGCGCGTCGGGATCGAGGGCCAGGGCCTCGGCCAGCAGGGCCTTGGCCGCGTGCAGATCGCCCCGCTCGAGCAGGGGCTCGACCCCCGCCAGGCGATCGCTCACGCGCGCCGACAGCCGCTCGTCGACCTGCTGCAGGAGCGCGCGCGCGTCGAGGTTTCCCGGCTCGCCCTGAAGGAGCTTCAGGAGCACGCGCCGAGCCTCGGACGCCGCGCCGCTCGGGACCAGCATCCTGGCGTACGCGAGCTGGGTCTCGGTGTCCTCGGACACCGCTTCGGGCCAGGCCCGGGCCGCGGCCAGCCCGGCCTCGACGTCGCCGGCCAGGCACGCCGCGCGCACGGCCAGGCGCTGCAGGGCCTTCGACTTGGCGAGGGCCTTGGCCTCGTTCTTCAGGATCTCGTGGGCTCGCACGTAGTCGCCGAACTGGTCGAGCAGGAAGCCGGCGTAGGTGACGAGGAACGCCGCCTCGCGCCGACCGGCGGCGTGGGCTTCACCGAAGGCCGCCAGGGCTGCTTCGTAGTCGTACTCTTCGATCGCCTTCTGCGCTCGGACGAGCGCGTCTTCACCGCGGGCCATGGTCACCTCGGGCAACGAACGGACGAAGAGTGTACTCCGGGAGCGGATGCGAAGGAAGGACGGTCAGAGATCGAACAGGAAACCCGCCCCGACGTGAAAGCGCTTCAGGTTGTCGTCGTCGCCGATGGCGATGTTGTACCGGCCGAGGAAGAGCAGCGAGAAGTTCGCGACGAGCTTCCACTGCACGCCGGCCTGGAACCCCACGTCGAGGCGCACCGAGTCGTAGATCGGCGTGGCGCCCACCGTGAATCCGAACAGGGGCTTCAGGGGCTGCGTGCGCACCACGAAGTTGAAGCCGAGGCCCGCATCGGCGGTGTAGGTGCCCGACCCGTCCTTGGGCTTCAGCTTGTAGATCTCGGCGTAGGGCATGAGGTGGAAGGCCGAATAGACCGGCAGATCGATGACGTAGCCACCCGAAAACGACAGGTCGTAGCCCGCGCGGTTCCCGTGGGGCAGCACGACACCGCCCAGCAGGCCGATGCCGGCCTTGGCCTCGAGCGTCGCGGGCAACGCGAGCAGGAAGAGCACGACGAGCGCGCGACGCATGGGGTCCTCCACGCGAATACGACCCCAGCATACGCGGGGAGTGGGAGGGGTCAAAAAAGGTGCGATGCCGTCACGGCCGCACGACTCGCAGTTGCGGCTGGGGGTAATGCGCTACGTTGTCGGTGACGAGGACGGCGTCGTGTTCCGCGGCGGCGGCGGCGATCAGGCAATCGAGCAGACCCAGCGTCACCCCCCCAGAGCGGTACTCCGCCTTCCAGTCGCCCGCCCGGAGTGCGCCCTCCCGTGACAGGGGAAGGTGCTCGAAGCTCTCGAGCAGGGCCAGGGTCGTCTTGCGCTCCGACGGGCGCATGCCCGCAGCGATCTCGGCGACCACGACCTCGCAGGTGGCCAGCACCGCACCGCGAGCGACCAGCGCGCGCACGGCAGCCACCGGACCGGGCTTCCCCCTCAGTACGTCGATCACGACGCACGAGTCGAGCAGGTGCAGGTTCACGACCGGCCCCGAAGCGCCTCATCGGCTTCGCGGCGCGAGCTGATGTGCGCCGCCGCGCCGCCGGCCAACTCGGGGTGCTCCTCTTTGCTCCAGGCACCTACTGCCTGCTCCAAAGCCTCGGACTGTCGAAGTTGGGCGAGTCGCGTGCGTACAGCCTCGGCGACGAAGCGACTTCGGCCGCGGTTCCCAACGCGGAGATCGATAGAGGAGACCAGGCTCTCGTCGAGGACCACGTGCAGGCGCTGCTGGTGCATGAAAGCCTCCGTTGCGACACACCAGAAGAGTGGGACATACTGTGGGCGATGTCAATGGGCGCGTCAGAACAACGAGCCCTGCTCCGGGGGTTTGGAGGGGGAAGGCGTCCCCGGCACAGGGGTAGGACTGGGCGTGGCCGAGCCCTCGAGCATGGCGAAGAACGCGCCCTCAGCGACGATGCGGATGGACCCGCCGGCCGCGTTGATCCTGTCGGCCTCGGTCAGCTTGCCACCGCGCGTGCCCTGCCCGAACAGCGGCGAGCCCTCATCGCCCACCACCAAGTAATCGAGATCGCGCGTGACCTGGGGCGGCGTGGCGCCGCCGTGCTGCCTGACGAGGGCCTGGGCCTGCTTGCGCTCGAAGCGTTGGAGCTTGCCGGTGAAGACGACCTTCTTGCCCGACAGGCGGCCCTCGGCTGGCGCCGTCTCCGCGACCACCGTCACCTCGGTCAGCAGATCGTCGATCGACGCGCGGGCGTCGATCAGGCCCTGCACGACGCTGGCGGCGATGACGGGGCCCACGCCGAAGATGGCGCCGATCTCCGCTTCGGACGACGCGCGCAGGCGGTCGAGGGAGCCGACGTGCGCGGCGATGGCCTGGGCCACCTGCCGCCCCACCTCGCGGAGCCCCAGCGCCTGGAGGAAGACGGCCAACGTCAAGGTTCGGCGCGAGTTCACGTTGCGGACCAGCTTCGCGGCGAGCGTTTCGCCCATTCGCTCGATCTCGCCGAGGTCGTCCGCCCTGAGTCGGTAGAAATGCGCGGGGCTGACCAGCAGCCCGCGTTCGTGAAGCAGGTCCACGATCCTGGCGCCGAACCCGTCGATCTCGACCACCTTGGCGAAGTGCTCCAGCCGCGCCAGGGCCGACGCCCGGCACGATGTGGGCTCGACGCAGTACAGGAAGCCGTCGCGCTCGGCGGTGGGGCGGCCGCACGCTGGACAGTGAGCGGGGGGCAGCACGGGCTCGGTGCCTCCCCCCAGGCTGGTCTCGATGTTGGGGATCACCCCGCCGCGCCGCATGGCCACCACGCGATCGCCGAGCTTCAGGTCGAGGCCGCGCAGGATGTTGAGGTTGTGCAGGCTGCAGCGCGTGACGGTGGCCCCCGACAGCTTGACGGGCTCCAGGACGGCCACGGGCGTGATCGCGCCGGTGCGGGCCACGCTCCACTCGATGCGCAGCAGGGTCGACGTGCCGGACTCGCCCTGGAACTTCCAGGCGATGGCGTGGCGCGGGTGGTGGGCCGTCGCGCCGAGGCGCTCCTGCTCTTCGGCGCGCTCGGCCTTGAACACCACGCCGTCGAGCTCGAAGTCGAGGTCCTCGCGCTCGGCGAGCACCCTGGCGTAGAAGGCGGGCATGCCCGCCTTGGGCATGATCTCGCCCCGCACGGGGGTGAAGCCGAGGCGCGCGAGCAGATCGCGCCGCTCGCGCTCGCCGGGCAGGTCGCGGCCCTTGAGGTCGTAGGCGAAGAAGCGCAGGCGCGCCAGGTTCGCGCGCGCCCCCTCCTTCTGCTTCACCGTGCCGGCGGCGAAGTTGCGCGGGTTCGCGAACTGCTCGGCGACGCTGCGGAACTCCGAGAGCGGCGCGTAGATCTCGCCCCGTACCTCGAGCTCACCCTCGGGCAAGCGGCGCGGGACCCCGGGGATCTCGCGCACGTTCGCCGTGACGTCGTCGCCCCGCTCGCCGTCGCCGCGCGTGGCCGCCAGAGCCAGGTTTCCCTCGGCATCGTAGCGGATGGCGACGGCCATGCCGTCGATCTTGGGCGATCCGACCACGTCGCCCTCGAAGTCGGCGGCCCAGGCCTGGACCTCGGCCTCGGTGTACGCCTTGTCGAGGCTGAGCATGGGCACGGGGTGCACGACCTTCGAGCCCAGCCGTTCGCGCGCCGCCTCGCCGCCTCCGCCGACCCGCGAGAGCAGGGGCGAGCGCGGATCGAGTTCGGTCAGCCGACGCACGAGCCGATCGTAATCGTAGTCGCTGATCTCGGGGGCGTTGAGGTCCCAGTACAGGTGGTCGTGCCGTCGCACCAGCGCGTCGAGCTCGGACGTGGCCAGGTCGGCGAGGGGCTTGCCCCAGGGGTCGGGCATGGCGGGACTTCCCGGCGGATCAACGATCCGATTCTACCTTCTTCGGCTCCATCGAGCACGTCTTGATACCGAGCAGCGGGTAGGCGGGGCATCTGCCCGCCAGGCCGGTCGCCAGGGGTACGACGCCCAGCAGGCCCCAGAGGCTCTGGGGCCCCCAGAAGACCAGGCTGAGCAGGACGAGGCCGGCGCCGACGCGGGCTGCGCGCCCGAGGACGCCGACGTTCTTTTCGAGGAATTTCGAGCCCATGGGGTTCTCCCGTGTGGTTCCGGGGGAAGATAGGCGCCGCCGTCCGACGTGCAAGGCGCACGGTACCGGAGGCTCTCGCTCACAGGCCCGCCGAGAATGGCATTCGCGGGCCTGTGAGGTTGTTGTTTGCGCGGAAAGCACCGGGCTTTCCGCGAGACAGGCTCGCCCGAAACGTACTCTTCGGCGACCCTGTCAGAACGCGCACTCGGCCTCGAGGCAGAAGCCCGAGTCGCCCGAGGCTCCCGGGACGCCCGCGCTGCCGACCGACGCGCCACCCGCGCCGCCGCCGCCGTTGGTGCACGTGATGTCCTGCATCAGCGCCGAAACGGGGGATCCCTCGACCAGAACGTGGTACACGCAGAACGAGGGGCCGCCGCCGCCGCCACCGCCATGGCCGCCGCGCCCGCCGTCGCCGCCCTTGCCGCCGGGCCCGCCCGAGCCGGCGTTCTCGACGCTGGTGCCGCCGCCGGAGCCGCCGCTGCCTCCCGTGGTTCCGTCGCCGCCCTTCGACGCGGCGCCGCCGGCGCCGCCTCCGGCCAACGTGGCGTCGATCGCACGAACGACGGGCTGCCCTCCGACCGCGAGCACCCCGAAGGCTGCGCCGCCGCCGTCGCCGGACAGGCCCCTCTGCCCGCCGCAGCCGCCGGCGCCGCCGCCGCCGCCCGCGCCGCCGTAGCCGTAGCACGTGAAGACCGTGCCGTTGACGCCACCACCGCCTCCGCCACCGCCGCCGCCCCCCGCGCCGCCCTTGCCATCGGTGGCCGGGAGGTCGTGCCCACCGTTCGCGGGCGCGTAGAGCCCGCCCTCGAAGGCGCCGAACGCGGCGCCGCTGCTCCCGTTGATCCCAGCCGCGCCGCTCGTACCGGGCGCTCCGGCATCGCCGCTGCCGTAATGTCCGTCGCCGGGGGATCCGCCGGTGGCCGTGCTGTCGCCGTTGCTGCCGCCCGCGCTCCCGGAGCTGCCCTTGCCATCGTGGTACCCGGCCGAGCCGCCCCAGCCGCCCCACCCCGCGCTCGCGCCCCAGGGGCACGCGGGCTTCGCGCCGCCATCTCCGGTGTCGGGCGAGCCGTACTGCTTGCACCACGCGCTGGTGTCCGATTCGCTGCCCGACTCGCCGTACGTGCCGGCGGCGCCGTAGACCGTGGGCTTGGCGCCCGGCGTGGTGCGGGAGGTGCCGTCGCCGGCCTTGCCGATCTCGAGGACCAGGTTCGAGAGCACGAGGCCCGGGGCGTCGAGGGCGTGCACGCCATAATTGGAGCCGCCCGCCGCGACGTTGTCGGCGAGCACGACGTGGAATCGATCGAAGGCCGTCGGGGTGTCGGTCGACAGGTCGTGCGCGACGACGCCGATCTGCGCGCCCTGCGCGTCGGGCGCCGTCACCTCGACGGTGGTCACGTATTCGGGCGCGCGCAGCCAGCCGACGGGCTTGTGGAAGCCTCCGTACACGCCTATCGCGGCCGCCAACGTGACGGGGCCCTCGTACGTGCCGGCCGAGACCAGCACCTGGGTCTTGCCCTCGGCCAGGGCGGTGTCGATGCCCTCCTGGATCGTGAGCTTGGGCAGATCGCGCGTGCCCGGGTTGAAGTCGTCGCCGCCGTGTTGCAGGGGCGCCACGAAGACCGCCAGCGCTTCGTGGCCGTCGATCCCGTCGCAGTTGGCGTCGACGAAGTCGTCGTCGGGCAGGTCGACGCCCGCGTCGCACGGGTCGACGCAGGCGCCGTCGACGCAGACGCCGGCGTCGCCTCCGGCCAGCGCGCACGCGAGGGGCGTGCCTTCGGGGGAGCCCTCGTCGGTCAGCTGATCGCAGTCCTGGTCGACACCGTCGCACACCTCGGGGTTGCCGGGGAACACGCCGTCGTCCTGGGGGGCGCAGTCGTCACCGTCGGCCGAGCCGTCGTCGTCGTCATCGGGGTCGACGCAGTCGGCCTGGCCGTCGTCGTCGGTGTCGGCGAAGTTCTCGTCCGTCACGCCGTTGCAGTTGGTGTCGAGCCCGTCGCACGTCTCGGCCGCCTGCGGGTAGGCGGCCGGGTTCCGGGGCTCGCAGTCGTCGGCGTCGGCCACGCCGTCGTTGTCGTCGTCGGCGTCGCAGGCGTCACCCGCGCCGTCGCCGTCGAAGTTGGCCTGATCGAGGTTGGGCACGCCGGGGCAGTTGTCGTTCGGGGGCAACAGGCCGTCGCAGTCGTAGTCGAGCGGGAGCTCGACATCGCCGCAGTCGGCGGCGTCTTCGTCGGTGGCGCCGTCGCAGTCGTTGTCCTGGCACTCGCCGCAGTGCTCGTCGACCGGCGAGTAGCCCGCGACGGCCTCGTAGTCGCAGCTCCAGCCCGCGAGGCCGGCGCAGACGACGGGCACGCCCGCGGCGCAAACGCCGTCGGTCTTGCACGCCGCAGTTGCTGAGGCAGCGTCGACGCCTTCGTCGGTGGCGCCGTCGCAGTCGTCGTCGTGGCCGTTGCAGGCCTCCTCCTGCGGCACGGGGGCGTCGCAGTCGCCGAGCCCTGCGTCGGTGCAGACGCGCTGACCCACGCAGTGGCCCCAACCGTTGACGTTTTCGCAGAACGTGGCGTAGCCGGCCTGCACGAACTCGGGGCGGCACAGGCAGAGGCCGGTGACGGGCACGCACTGCAGCCGCGTGTCGCCGCCCACCGTGGCCGCCTCGCTGCAGTCGTGGAGAGCCGGGCAGTCGTCGGCGTTCGCGCAGGGCGTGCCGCAGAACGCGCCGGGCGCACCGTACGTGACGCAGCGCGCGCCGGGGTCGACCTCGGAGCAGTCGGTGTCTTGCAGGCAGGGCCGGCAGAGCAGGGGGGCGTGGTCGGTGGTGTCGGGCTCGGCGGCGTCGTCGACGTCGAGGGGATCGGCCGGGTCCTCGGAGACGTCGTGCACGAAGGCCACGTCGTCGGGGGTCTCGGCCGCGACGTCGGCGCCGGTGTCGCCGGCAGCCTCGACGCCCGTGTCGAGGGGAGTGAGACCGTCGGAAGAAGCGCCGCACGAGGCGGTCAGGCCGACCATCAACGCCACCAGGATCCGCGAGGCGTACAGGCGCATGTTCCCTCGTCGCGAAGTGCGAATATCGCGGGGAGTTTCGCACGACGTCGCACGGGCGGCAATCGTGAACGCCACGGGGCCTTGGCCTTTCCGCTTGCGCCCGCCGCGGCCTCCCGTACGATCCGGCGCGACCACTCTGCGGGGCATGGAATGGGCGGGGCCGGCATCCAGGGACTCATCGCCGAACGGCTGGGCGGCGAGCGCTTCGGCAAGGACGAGAAGATCTACAAGTTCGAGCGCATCAAGCGGGCCAAGCGTGCGGCCCAGGCGGCGCGCCCCGAGGTGCCGGTCATCGACTTCGGGGTCGGCGAGCCCGACGGGGTGGCGGCGCCCGTGCTCCAGGAGGCGCTCGCCCGCGAGGCGGGCCGGCCCGAGAACCGCTTCTACGCCGACAACGGCATCGACGAGCTGAAGGTGGCGGCCGCCGCCTACCTGGAGCGCGAGTACGGGGTGGTGGGCGTCGACCCCGCGACCGAGATCGTGCACGCCATCGGCGCCAAGTCGGCGCTGGCCATGCTGCCCTCGGCGTTCATCGATCCCGGCGACGTGTGCCTGCAGACGGTGCCCGGCTACCCGGTGCTGGCCACCCACAGCGCCTGGTACGGCGGTCGCGTGGTGAACCTGCCCCTCACGCGCGAACGCGGCTTCCTGCCCGACCTGTCGGCCATCCCCCGCGACGTGGCACGCGCCGCCAAGCTCTTGTACCTCAACTACCCGAACAACCCCACGGGGGCGGTCGCGACGCGCGCCTTCTTCGAGGAGGCCGTGGCCTTTGCCCGCGAGCACCAGGTGCTGCTGGTCTCGGACCTGCCCTATGGCCCTCTGGTCTACGAGGGCGCGCCGCACAGCCTGCTGTCGGTGCCCGGCGCGCGCGACGTGGCCGTCGAGATCCACAGCTTCTCGAAGGCGTGGAACATGACCGGCTGGCGCCTGGCGTTCGTGGCCGGCAACCGCGACGCCATCGCGGCCTTCGCCAACGTGAAGGACAACTACGACTCGGGCCAGTTCCGGGCCATCCAGAAGGCGGGCGTGGTCGCGCTCGGCCGCCCCGATCTCACGGCGACGATTCGCGCGCACTACGAGGGCCGGTTGCGCAAGCTGGTGGCGGCGCTGCGGGGCTTGGGCTTCGACGCCCGCATGCCCGGGGGCACCTTCTACCTGTACGTTCCGGCCCCGACGGGCGCGGGCGACCGCTCGTTTGCGAACGCCGAGGAGGCCTGCGAGCACCTGATCCGCGAGGCCTCGATCATCACGGTGCCCTGGGACGAGACGGGTCCGGCGCTGCGCTTCTCGGCCACGTTCGAGTCGACGGGAGAGGCCGATGACGAGCGCGTGATCGCCGAGGCCGTGCGCCGCTTGGCAAGCCTCGAGCTGCGCTTCAGTTGACGGCGCGGGTGTCGAGCACGAGCGTCACCGGGCCGTCGTTCACCAGAGCGACCTGCATGTGCGCTCCGAACACTCCCTGCCTCGCCTCGAGACCGAGGGCCCGCAGGAGCGCCACGAAGGCGTCGACCATCGGCGCGGCGGTCTCGGGGCGCATGGCGCGCGTGTACGAGGGGCGCCGACCCTTCGTGGTGTCGGCCAGCAGCGTGAACTGGCTCACGACCAGCACCTGGCCCCCCACGTCGACCAGGCTCAGGTTCAGCTTGCCGTCGGCGTCGTCGAACACGCGCAGCACCGGCACTCGGGCGGCCAGGACCTCGAGATCGGCGGGGGTGTCGCCCTCGGCCACGCCGAGCAGCACCAGGAGCCCGCGCCCGATGCGGGCCACCTCGCGGCCCCCGACCGTGACCGACGCCTCGGAGACCCGCTGCAGTACGGCGCGCATGGAGGCCAACCTCGCGGTTGTGGGCGGGCGAATCTTA
Organism: uncultured Myxococcales bacterium; assembly: GCA_964494475.1. Taxonomy (GTDB): domain Bacteria; phylum Myxococcota_A; class UBA9042; order CAZBRS01; family CAZBRS01; genus CAZBRS01. Next base: position 71,125 of record CAZBRS010000019.1, read on the forward strand.
CACTACAGTGCGTGGTCATGAAGCCCAAAGCGCGCGGAACCCCGAACGACCTCCTGCAGGCGCTGCTGGACGAGATGCTGGCCGAAGAACCGGGGCCGCGGGCCGAGGGCGCGCGCTCCCTGCGTGCTCGCCTCGTGAGTCGGCTCTACTTCGCCGGGTTCCAGGTCATCGAAGAGATCGGCACGGTGGGCGAGCGCACGGTGCCCTTCGTGCTGGGCGTCAAGGGGCACGCGCGCGCCTCGGAGCGCGCCGTGCTGGTGGCGGCCACCCTGAGGCCGGCGCTCTGGGCGCAGGGCCGACGGTCGAACCGGCCGGTCCCCGAGGGTACGCTGCAGAGCGCGTTGCTCCCCACGGGCGTGGCGGGCGTCGCCTGCGCCCTGGCGGCCATGGGGCGCCTGCGCGAGTCCGAGCTGAACCGGCCCCTGGTGTTCCTGGTGGCGTTCGACGAAGCGGAGCGCGGCTCGGCGCTCGTCCCCGTGCGCGAGCGTTACGGGCTCGACGTGGCCACGGCGCTGTTGTTGCACCCCACGGCCGGTGGCGTGGCGCTCGCGTCGCCGGGCCTGGTGGCGCTCGAGGTCGGGTTGCGCCGGTGCGTCCCCGAGTGGCGCGTCGGCTCGCTCGAGCGCACGCTGCGCCTCAGCGCGAAGGGGGCGCGCGCCGTCCCCGACCTGCTCGAGGCGCTCTCGGGGCTCGTGCGGGCCGGCGGAGCGGTCTTCGAACCGAACCTGGTCCGTGACGGCGCCGAAGCGGTGGCCACGGCGCTGGTGGCGGCCCCCGAGGGGTGGGAGGTGCCCCCGTCCGTGGTCGCGGCGCCGGCGGCGCCCGATCGCCTGGGCTACCCGCTCGGGCCCGAGCTCGCCGCTGCCCACGAGGCGTGGGTACGCCTCCGCGACGCGTTCCCGGAGGTGGCGGCCACCGGCCTGAACGTCGAGGGTGACGCGCTCCGGCTGGCGCTTCAAGCGCCCCTTGCGCCCGACGTCGACCTCGCGACGACCGATCTGGCGCTGGAGTGCGCCATCGCTGGACTCGAGCCGCCACCGGGCCTCGAGCTCGAGGTGTCGCCCCGCCTGCATCGCCCGCCCTTCCTGGCGAGTGCGCGCGTGCGCGAGGTGCTCGCGGCCACGATCCCGGACCTCGCGCCGCAGGTCAGCGTGGTGCCCTCCGAGGCGGGGTTCGCGGGTACGTCCGAGGTGCTCCTGATCGGCCCCGAAGAAGTGGGGCAGGGCGCCACCCTGCCAAGGGCGCGCGCCGAGGTCGTGACCGATCGGATGGTGAGGCTACTGGTGCGGCTCTTGGGGTAGCGGCGCGTGCACGTGAGGTAGCGGCAGCACGTGTTCGAGGCGCCCGCGGAAGTACGACAGGACCTGGTCTTCGGGCTCGGAGCGTACGAGGGCGATCTCGCGGACCAGGAGGTCGACCGCGGTCTCGATGATCTTCTTCTCGCCGAACGAGAGGGGCTTGGAGGCGCGCAGCGTGTTCAGGTCGCGGATGACACGAGCCAAGTCTTCGGCCGACCCGGTCTTGATCATCTCGAGGTACTTCCGGTAGCGCCGGTTCCACGTCTGCTGTTCAACGACGACGCCCTCCTCGGAGACGATCGCGAAGACGCGGTCGATGTCGTCGAGGGTCATGAGGTGGCGCATGCCGCACGTGTCGGCCTTCTTGACCGGGACGAGGATGCGCTTGTCGGTGTCGTAGACGCGCAGCACGAAGAAGATCTCCGCGCTCCCTCCGACGTCTTTGCTCTCGATCCCGATGACCTCGGCAACGCCTTGCGCCGGATAAACCGCCTTCTCACCGACTTGGAACGTGTACTGCATGTTTCCTGGGTGTTCAACCCTCAGATTCACGGGTCAGGATATCAGGTCTGCCCTCTCTTCACAACCCATTTCCCCCGGCGCGCATTCCCGTGTATCCTCTCGACACTGGAAGGTGCGCATGCCCGAGCAGACTCCACCTCGGCCCGGCAGTCCGGCGCCGAACGCCCCCGACGCGCGGTCCGGGCCCGACCCCAAGGCCGCCCTGCGCGAGTTCGCCGTCGAACTCATCAAGACCCTGACGACCACGTCCATCTATGCCGAGGACCACCCCCTCGTCCGCGGCATGGTGGGGCGGCCGACCGAGCTCTTCCACCAGCTCGAGCTTAAGCAGGGCGAGCTCTCGTTCCTCTCCGACCAGGCCGGCGCGGCGGGCAACGACCTCACGATCGAAGGCTTCGGCGACGACTCCCTGTCCCTGGCCCAGGTCATGCGTTCGTCCATGAGCGAGCACTTCCTGGGAAAGCTGAAGACCTACTTCGACCGCAACCGCATCCTCAGCCTGTCGATCAAGTCGAGCATCCCCGACGAGGAGTTCGCGCGCTTCGTGGGCGTGATGGTCACGCGCAACCCCGAGGGCGCGAGCAACTGGGTCGAGGGCGAGTCGCAGTTCGACTTCACCGCGGCCTTGGTCCGACGGCAGGTCGTGCACGTCTCGGTGTTGCTGTGGGACGACATCCTCGGCTACGAACGGCGCCTGCCGTGGCGCGTGAAGGTGGCCTTCGGCCGCCTGCGGAAGGATCTGCGCAACCTGCCCTTGTTCCAGAAGGCCACGGGGCTCGAGCTCCGCGCCGCCAAGCAGCAGATCGTGCAGGACATCATCCGACCGCTGATGCGCCCCGACTTCCTGAAGGATCTGCTGGTCCACTCCGACCTCGTCGTCTCGAGCAGCGCCGATCTGGCCGCGCTCGACCTCGAGGGCGAGATCGCCGCGTGCGTCACGAGCGCGATGCTCGGGCCCATCGTCTGGGAGGCCGTGGCCGATCTCGATCGCGTCAAGGAGCGCAAGCGCAACCCCGTCGAAAAGGAGCGTGCGGCCGTCGAACACGTCGAGGCGCGCCTGCTGGGCGTGCTGAAGACGCTGGCCTCCCGCCTGATCGGTGACGCCGACCAGGAGTCCTATCCGACGTTGCGCCAGCTCTTCGACCGCGGCGTGCTCAAGGTGTCCGATCTGCCGGCCGATTTGAAGCAGCGCGTGTTGCAGGAGGCGTGGACCTCGAAGTTCCTGGAGCAGCCCCAGGTGCACCTGCAGCGCTTCGCCGCGGCGGCCACGGCCGAGGCCATCCGCGGCTTCATCGACAGCTTCTGCCTGGTGCTCCCCGAGCTGCTGGCGCGCGAGAAGTTCGACGAGGTGGGGGCGTTGGCGGGCGTGCTGCGCAAGCGCGCCGACGAGGAGGCCTTCCGGCAGGTGCTGCGCGAGAAGCGCGACGAGCTCTTCGGCGCCGAGCTGCTCACGAGGCTCGACCAGGCCGTGCGCGGGTCGCGCAAGCCCATGCGCGTCCAGCTCCTGACGCTGCTCGATTTCTACAAGGACGAGGCGGTGCCCTTCCTCGTGGGCATCCTGCGCACCTGCGAAGACGCGGGCGTGCGGCGCGACGTGTGCGAGAAGGCCACCGAGCTGGGCCGACGCGCTCTCCCGGCGATCAAGAAGGCGCTCGGAGACCACGCCTACGAGTGGTTCGTGGCCCGCAACCTGCTGATCGTGCTCGGCGAGATCGGCGACCTGGGCGCGGCCCCCGACGTGCAGCGCTTCCTGACGCATCCGAACGCCAGGGTGCGCGAGGAGGCCCTGGTGGCCACCATGCGCCTTCGCAAGCAGGCGGCCGAGCCCTACCTGCTCGAGCGCCTCGGCGACAGCACGCGGTCGGTGCGCAAGCGCGCCCTGCACGCCCTGGCCTCGATCGGCTCGAAGCACCCGCGCTTCCTCACCGACCTCGAAAAGCTCGTGGTGGGCGACGCCAAGGACACCGAAGGCGACGATCTCCAGATGGCCGCCGTCGCGGTGCTCGGCCTGCTCGGCAACGTCACGCTGGCCAGCGGGCGCTCCGCCACCGACGTGCTGATCAGCCTCTTGCCGGGCGGCCTCAGCTTCCTCAGCCTGTCGGTGTTCGGCTGGCACAAGGCGACGGGCAGCCCGAACGTGCAGGCCGAGGCGTGCCGCGTGCTCGGCGAGATCGGCGATCGCGAGACCCTGCGTGCGCTCCTGAAGACCACCAAGGCGCCCGAGGCCAAGGTGTCGGCGTCGGCGCGCGATGCCATCACGCGCATTGAGCAACGACAGCGAGGAGGAGCCTCCCATGTGGAGTGACGTCCGCGCGCACGTGCGCCGATTGAACCACGACTGCTTCCGCTTCGAGGGCGGAGGCGTGGTCGTCTACACCGACCCCTTCAAGGTGCAGGGCGCGGCCCACGACGCCGACCTCGTGCTCGTCAGCCACGAGCACTTCGACCACTGCTCCCCCGACGACCTCGCCAAGGTCGCGAAGGCGGGCACGGTGATCGTGGCGGCCGCCTCGTGCCGGGGCAAGATCCCGGGCGACGTGCGCTACGTGAAGGCCGGCGACTCCCTGGAAGAAAAGGCCGTGAAGGTACGGGCCGTGCCCGCCTACAACGTCGACAAGAAGTTCCACCCGAAGGCCGCCGGCCACGTGGGCTACGTGTTCACGCTGGACGGGACCACGGTCTACTTCGCGGGTGACACCGACCTCATCCCCGAGATGGCCGACGTGAAGGCCGACGTGGCCCTGTTGCCCGTCAGCGGCACCTACGTGATGACGGCGCGCGAGGCGGTCGACGCGGCCACGCGCATCGGCGCCAAGGTCGTCGTGCCCATGCACTACGGCGACATCATCGGCACGGCCAAGGACGCCAAGTTCCTCGAGGATCACTGGGCGGGCGGGACGGTGATCATCCTGTGATCATGGAACGATGAACGTGCCGGCCTTGACGCGGTTGCCGCCGTCGTGGGCGGTGACCTTCTTGTCGTTGTCGACCACCTTCAGGCGATTTCCGTCGGTGGGGTTGTAGAGCCCGACCCAGACCTCCTGCGTGCCCGAGGGCGTGCCGATGGGGACCTCGAGGGTGAAGCGGTCGATGACGATGTCGCCCTTCATCCACTGGGTGGTCTTGAAGCAGCCTTCGCACTTGTTGTTGGTCTCGGTCTCCTTGACCAGGTTGTGGGGCCAGTGGTCGCCGTTGATGCGGTTCTGGCTGCCGGGGCGGTCGACGTGCATGAACAGGCGCCACGAGGTCGAGGTGTCGTTGAGCACGCGGAAGTAGAGGTTGATCTCGGCGCTGGTGCCGCGCGTGACGGATTCGTTGCCCATGCGGAAGCCCACGAGCTCGACGAAGTCCTGGAACTTGGCGTGGCACTTCTTGACGCGCGGATCGGTCTTCAACTCGTCTTCGGTGACGACGGCGCGGCGCAGCCAGTTGCGGTCGTCGCGGCCCGCGGCCAGGCGGCTGGCGGCCAGCAGGAAGAAGTCGCTGCGATCGTCGACGATGGGGATGAAGCCGCCGCGGTGCTCCTTGCGGAACGCGTGGTTCAGGTCGGCGAACGACGCCTTGGGGAAGATGAAGTAGTACGTGGGCTCGGTCATGGCCGTGGCGCGGTGCTCGAGGTCGGCCCCGGCGTCGAGGGAGTAGGCGTTGAACAGGGGATTCGAGGCCAGGAAGTTCGGCGTGCCGGCCAGGGTGAGCGAGGTGGCGTCATTGCCGGCCACGGGGTAGCTCTTCTTGGCGCTGTCGACCAGGGTGGCGCCCTTCCACTCGTCGGGCTTCCAGGCGGCGGTGCGGTCTTCGAGGCGGCCCTCGGTGCCCGCAGACGCGAGACCCGCAGCGGCCGGGGCGTCGCGGCGACCGTCGCCGTTCTTGTCGTTGGCGGGGTTCCAGCCGGGCAGGACCACCGCGTCGGGGTGAGCGCCGCGGCTCGACCAGACCAGGCGCAGGGCCACGTCTTCCTGCGGGTCGAGCAGCGCCAGCACCTTGGCGCGGTCGCGCACCTCGGGCACCGCGTTGGTGTAGAAGTTGGTGTCTTCCTGGTCGGTCTTCGAGAACGACCCGTGCTTGAACAGGTTGGGGCCCACGTCTTCGCGCCCCTCGAGCGACAGGTAGGTGTCGAGGATGTGCTTCTGCGAGAACTGGGCGGCCACGCGGCCGAGCAGGTCGTGGCCGGTGCCCACGGCGCCGACCAGCGCCAGCAGGGCGAGCACGGGCAGCGCGACGGCCGGGGACTCGAGCGCGGCGGGCAGGTCGGACAGCGTGCGATCGGTGAGGAGCCAGGCCAGCAGCGCCACCACGGCCAGGCCAAGGGCCGCGAGCAGCGCGACCGGGGCATCGATCGAGAGGCCGGCGAGCGCGGCCAGGACGGCGCCCGCCAGCGCGAGGCGCAGGGTGAGCGGGTGCCGGAGGGCGGCCCCGGCGAGGGCGGTGGTTCGGGGTTGAACGCCGATGAAGACGCCGACACCGGCGAGGGCGGCCAGTCCGACCAACGCCCTGGAGAGCGCCGTCGAGAAGGCCGGGTCGTACGCGATCAACACGTGGGTGGCGAGCGACGCGGCCAGGAGCAGCACGACGCCGAGCACGGCCGCGGCGCCGAGCAGCACGGGGCGGCGCTGCAGGGCCGACGAGAGCGCGGACCGGCGCGCCCACAGCACGTTCCACGCGGCCACGGCCACGAGCAACCACAGGAAGCGCACGTCCGACGCCTCCAGGAAGACCCGGTGCGCGTAGCGATCCGGGATCTCCGGATAGAGGACGCTCGAGAAGGTCATCCAGGTCTCGACGATGTAGGGCACGAAGAGCAGACCGAAGAGGACGAGCGCAGAGAGCAGCGCCAGGGTGAAGCGCCGACCGCTCGAGATGGCCCAGGGCACGACGCACCAGAGCACCAGCGCGAGCGCCGCCGAGGAGGTGGCCCAGAGCACGATCGGGGTGGCGTTCGCGGTGCGCGTGAAGGCGACGCCCAGGTACAGGAGCCCGTACAGCACGAGCGCGGCCAGGGCGCGCGTCGAGGCCTCGGGGCGCGCCAGGGCGCCGAGCCAGGGGAACGCCCCCTGGGCGCCGAACGTGCGGGCCGGACCCCGGAGGTGCGCGAGCCCGAGGCCGGCCAACAGGGCGAGCCACAGCGCGAAGGCGGGGCTTCGCAGCACGGGCACCAGCGCCGACGAACCCGACGTGGCGGCGGCGTAGAGCGCACCCGCCGCCAGCAACAGGCCCGCGAGGGCGAGCAGCAGGCGTTCGTGGGCCACGACGCGGGGGCCCTGGCTCGGCTCGGCTTCGGGACGGAGGTGGCGGAGCAGCCACGCGACCAGGCCCGCGAGCAGCAGGCTGCCGAGGGCGGCGTAGGAGAGGATGGCCTCGAAGCGCGCGCCAAAGACGAAGTAGGGCCAGCGGCGGGCCTCGGCGGGCAGCAGTGACGCCTGGCTCGAGACGACCGTGCTGTTGATGCGCAGGAGCCCCGACGCGAAGCCGTCGGCCAGGAGCAGCAGGGCGAGGCCCGCGAAGACCAGCACCGCGTGGCGCGGCTCGCGCAGCGCCTCGACGAAGCCGCGACCGCGCGTCCAGCCGCGGGCGAACACCCACGCCATGACGAGCCCGAAGAGCAGCCAGGCCAGCGGAACCGCCGAGGCGATCTTGAGGTCGGGGGGCAGCTTGTAGTCGCCGAGTTCACGGGCCAGGGGCGGATCGAGCAGCACCGTGTTCAGCACCGCCAGCGGGCTCTCGCGCACCTGGATGGCCAGCACGGCGAGGATGGCGAAGCCGAGGAAGGCCACGAAGCGGCCGCGGAGGTCGGGGTCGCCGAGCACCTCGTCGAGGTAGCGGGCCACGACCACGGCGAGCAGGGGGAAGAGCGCGTACGAGGCGTGGCCGAAGTGGGGCAGCATGGCCGACAGCGCCAGGTAGGTCACGAGGGCCACCACCGCGAGCGCCAGGTCGCGGGGGGCGCGCTCGGGATCGCGGTGCCCGAGCACGGCGAGGACCAGCGCGAACGGCACCAGCGCCGCCCAGGGGCCGAGCGCGAAGCCCGTGCGGTTCACGAAGAAGTCGAAGTTGCGGTCGTTGGCGATGGGGCCGCCCAGGAAGGGGCGCGCCATGAAGCGGAAGTGGTCGAAGAAGCCGAAGCCGTCGGGCAGGAAGACGAGCGCGACCCCGAGCCCGAGCAGGCCGGCGGACACGGCCACGAAGGGCCACGTGCGCGCGCGTTCGACGCGGGCCACCACGGCCCACGCCAGGGCAGCGAGGCTGGTGATGAGCACGAACGTGAGCCCCCGGGCCAGGAAGCCGGCCGCGATGGCGGTGCCGAAGAGCACGAGGTCGCGGAGACGCGGCGACCTGTCGGCCGAGGCCACGAGGGGCCACGCCGCCAGGGTGAGGAAGAGCGGGAAGGCGCAGCCGTCGGCCACGCTGCGGGCCGAGAGCAGGAAGACGGGCATGGTGAGGAGCACGAGGCCCGCCAGCGCGACGGTGCGGTCGCTGCCACCCACGCGGCGCGCGAGGCCGAGGACCGCGAGCACCAGGGCGAGGCCGAGCAGCAGCGAGGGCAGGCGCGCGGCCATCTCGTTCTGGCCGAACAGCGTGAACGAGGCGGCCATCAACCAGGGCTCGAGCACGGGCAGCGAGAGCGTCTGGCCCGCCTTGCGGAACTGGACGCGCACCCACGAATCGGAGGCGTGCGCACGGATGGCGGCGCCGGCGTCGGCCACGGCGACCACGTCGCTGGCGCCGAGGGCCCGGAAGGCCTCCTCGTCGACGCGGTGCTTGTCGGTGGCCACGACCACGGCCAGGCCGGGGTTCTCGGTCACCAGGCGCTCGATGCGCTTGGCCAGCGTCGTGACGCTCTCGTCGGCGCCCAGCAGGTCGTCGGGGAAGATCGTGAACACGTGGACGAGCGTGCCCCGAAGATCGGCCAAGGGCCGCGTGAGGGCGGCGTCGAGCGTCGAGCTCTTCTCGTCGGCGTAGTCGTAGGCCACGCAGCAATCGGCCACGGCGGCGTGGAAGGCCTCGCCCGCGGCGTCGCGGGGCACGCCGACGCTGACCACGCGCGTGCCGCCTGCGATGACCTGGGCCACGTGGGTGCGGTTCATCTCCCACGGGTCGAGCAGCCCCAGGCGCCACGTGCCCGCCGTGAGCAGCAGCAGCGCACCCAGCGGCAACAGGAACGGCTTCAGCTTGTCGTAGGCCGACGGAGCGGGCATCTGGTCCCTCTCACTGCAGGACAGAGAATCGTCCCATTTTGAGGAAGAGCCCGCAGAAATCAAGCGAAACCCGGTGTGTAGGGGCACGACGTGTCGTGCCCTCCCGGCGTGTAGGGGCACGACGTGTCGTGCCCACCGGTGGTGAGTAGGGGCGCGAGGTGTGGAGCGGTTCCGGTCGCGGAGATCAGGCAGCCGTCGACTGAAGTCGCGGCTGGGGCTACGAAGTCCGCCTGCGCGGACTGGGAGCGGATTCGCTGCCGGGCGCTGCAAAGGGATGGCCGTCAGCCTGCGAAGGCAGGCTTCGTACCGTGAGCCGCGACTTCCGTCGACGGCGGGCGGGCGTCCGGCCGGGATCCGGTAGTCGACGGCGGTCGCGTCGTCACCTGTCGATCAGGATCAGCTCGGTCTGCGGCGTCGAAAGCCACTCGGCGCCGGTCTCCGTCACGAGGATCTCTTCCTCGATGGTGACCACGCCGTGGCCCGGCACCGGCAAGC
>CAZBRS010000019.1:80732-91772 GCA_964494475.1 uncultured Myxococcales bacterium
GTCACGAGGATCTCTTCCTCGATGGTGACCACGCCGTGGCCCGGCACCGGCAAGCGCGGCTCGAGGGTGTACACCTGGCCGGCCTGCAGCAGGAGATCGGGGCGGGCACCGTAGCGCTCCCAGGGCGGCGCCAGCAGCCCCGCGCCGTCGTGGGCGTGACGACCCACCTGGTGGCCGAGGGCGTGGGGGTACTCGGGGTAGCCGGCGTCGGTGATGGTCGAGCGCGCGATGGCGTCGAGGGCGCGGCCGGGCACTCCGGGACGCACCGCCGCGAAGGCGCGCTGGATCGACGAGAGCAGGACGTCGAAGCCGCGCTGGACCTCGGGCGGGGCGACCGTTTCGCCTTCGCGCAGCAGGTAGAACGTGCGCTGCAAATCGGAGCAGTAGCCCTCGATCTTCACCCCGAAGTCCATGTTCACGATGTGGCCGCGCTCGAGGCGACGCTCGGTGGGGCCGTAGTGGGCCCCGGCGGTGTCGGGGCCCGAGAACACGGCCGGGCAGTGCTCCTCGGCCCAGGCGGGCGGGACGCCCAGCTCGTACATCCGCCGGCGCAGGAACGACGCCACCTCGGCCTCGGTCTGGCCCGCGCGGAGGAAGCCGGCCACCTCGTCGTAGAGCTTCAGCGTGACGCGGATGGCCTCGCGCATGCGGCGGAGCTCGTCGTCGGTCTTGCGCTCGCGCAGGGCCGAGATGACGCGCTCGGCCGAGACGAGCCGCGTCGCGTGGCGCGTGCCCTCGAGGTAGCCCGTGAGCTTGCGGAACATGCCGTGGCTGAGGCCGTCGGCGATCTCGCTGTCGTCGGAGAAGTTGATGGCGAGGGTCTCGGGCGCCTCGGCGTCGAGCCAGGCCAGCAGGGGCGGGCGAACCGACTCGACGTAGGGCAGCACCTCGGACCACGCGCCCGTGTCGGTGATGGCCGCCGCGTCGAGGCTGCCGACGATGGCGGTGGTGCGCCCGCCGGCCGAGACCAGGAAGGCGCTGGCCCAGGTGACGTCTTTGCCCAGGACGAGCTCGAGGATGGGATCGGGGGTGACCGAGGTCTCCCGCACGAACGTCAGCCAGGCACCGTACCCCAGCTCACGAAGGATCGCGGCCGCCTGGGACACCTTCTCGCGCGCCAGCATGCTCTTCTCCCTTGATGATCGGTACGCCGTCGGGCCGGACCTTGATGCCGGTCTCGACCCGGGGCAACGGCTGCTCGGCCAGTTGAGCATAGGCGGCCCAGCCCGTCAGCACCTTGACCACGAAGTCGCGGCCGCCTCGGCTCGGGATGTACTCGAGCAGCAGGTCGACGTCGTCGACCCTCGGGTGGTCGCGGAGGTACTGCGACACGCGACCCGGCCCCACGTTGTAAGCGAGCACCGCCAGGGGCACGCTGCGGAACGCGCGCTCGAGGCTCTTGAGGTAGACCGCGCCCACGCGCAGGTTGTTGGCCGGCGTGTGGTAGGCCCCGGGCGAGAAGGGCAGGGGGTGCTTCGAGATCACGTAGCTGGCGACGCGGGGCATGAGCTGGCAGAGGCCCACCGCGCCGGCCGACGAGCGGATGGTCTCGTCGAAGCCGCTCTCCTTGCGGACGATGGACGCGAGCAGCCAGGGCGAGAGGCGCACGGCCTCGGCCGCCGCGACGATCTCGTCGCCGAAGGGCAGGTCGTAGAGCACGCGCCGCACCTCGTCGGGGACTCCGGCCGTGCCGAGGGGGATCTGGCCCCGCCAGTGCTTGAAGACGCGGTCGGGCGCGCGCCGGTCGATGAGCGGATCGAGCCAGAGGTAGAGCGCCAGATCGCTCGAGGGCAACACCTCGCGTTCGCGCAGCCGGGCCTGCATGGCGGCGTGGGCGTCGCGGTTCAGCCCCAGGTCCTGGTAGATGAGGTAATCGGGCAGGGGACCTGCGGGTCGCGCCACGACAGCGGGCTTCAGGGGCTCGTCGGAGAGCTCGTGGAAGCGCGAGGCGGCCAGCAGCGTGTAGTACGACACCGGGTAGCGCGCGGCCAGCCTGCGGTAGCGGGCCAGCGCGTCGTCGCGCCGTCGCTCGGCCAGATCGACGCGCCCCAGCCAATACAGGGACTTCTCTTCCCACGTGACGGCGCCGTCGGTCAGGTTGAGCGGCTGCGAGGCGGCCACGAACTCGAAGGCCGAGCGCGCGTCGAGGGTGTCGCCCTGCTCGAACGCGGCCAGGCCGATGGAGAAGAACGCGCGCGTGGTCTCGGGATCGGCGCGCGCTGCCAGGGCAAGGTCGTTGGCCACGCGGATGGCGCCCGGCAGGTCACCGATGCCGAGCAGGGCCTTCACGGTGCGTCGGCCGGCGTCGGCCTGCAGGCCGACGATCGCCAGGGCCTCGGTGCCCTCGGTGTAGCGAGCCGCGGCTTCGGCCGGGTCGGTATAGTCGGCGGCGCAGCGCACCCACTCGGCCAGGGCCACGCCGCGGAGCGTGGGGTCGGGGTTGCCCTGGAGCACCGCCTCGAAGCGCGCCGACGACCCCTCGGGTGACGCCGGCTCGCAGCGCACGACGGCTTCACCCAGCCGGGACAGGGCCCCCTTGCCGTTGCGGGCTCGCCACGCTGAGAGCGCGCCGCCGGCGCCCAGGCGCTTCACGTCCTTGCGCAGGCCGTCGAGCGCCAGGCGGAGGCGCCCCCCGGGGCGGTCGTCGTCGGAGGGCAGCCACAGGCTTGGGAGCCCTCGCGGATCGAGGTCGTCGGGTCCGGTGGTCGCGAGCAGGCGTTCGAAGACCACGCGGGCTCGCTCGGTGTCGCCCGCGTGCAACAGCAGGTCGAGGGCTCGGCGCGCCGCGTCGTCGGCCACCAGCGACCAGGGCAGCACGCGCGAGTAGCCAGCGAGCGCCTCGGAGGCGTGGCCGTCGGCTTCGGCGAGCACGGCCAACCGGTAGCGCGCGGCGTCGGAGAACAGCCCGTTGCGCTCGGCGATGGGCTCGAGTGCCACGCGACCCTCGAGGCCGTGGCCTGAATCTACGAGCAATCGCGCGTGGAGGAAACGCAATCCCTCGACTTCTTCGAGACCGAGCGGGCCGTCGGGCGCCGCCAGGAAGGCTTCGAGCGCGGCCAGGGCCTCGCGCTCGCGGCCGCGCGCCAACTCGAAGGCGACGGGGCGATAGGCAGGGCTGCGCACGTAGAGCAGGGACTCCTCGGGGATGCCGCCCCAGCCGGGGAGCAATGACGCGAAGTGCGCGAGGAGGAGGAGGGCCTTCATGCGTTCCGTCGACAGAAAACATCCCATCATAGACGCACTCGACGGTTTTGAGAAGTCCGGCTATGCTGTGCCCGCTCGGGTCGACACGAGACGAAGGGGACAGATCATGAACAAAGGGCTGATCCTGCTGCTGACGGTGGGCCTCGTGGCGTGTTCTTCCGGTTCGTCCGAGGATGTGGGCGCGGGAGACTCGACGACGCCGTTCGACGCGCAGCCCGACGAGGACCCGGGCAAGGACGCCGTCGACGCCGACGTCGAGGCTTCGGTCGAGGCCGCGACCGACGTGCCCGCCGATCCCGGCGCGCCCGAACTTCCGCCCCCCGAGGACACGAACCCCGGCGACGGGTTCGTGGGCGTGCCGTGCGAGACCGCCTGCGGCCTGGGCGACGTGAAGGGCCGGGTGTGCGCTCCCGACAGCAAGACCTACGTGACCAACGCCAAGGTCTGGGTCGACGCCATCGGCTGCGACGGCAACCCCGTGCACCTCGAGACGCTGTCGGGCTGGGACGGCAACTACGAGCTGAAGCACGTGCCCTGCGGCACCTGGGAGGTGCACATCCAGAAGGGCTCGTTCACGCACTACGTGCAGGTGCAGGTCGAGAGCGGCAAGGTGACCGACGTGTCGAACCAGGGCATCAAGATGTGCCTGGGCGCCACCGCCGCGCGCCTCTGCGTCATCACGGGCGATTGGGACTCCATCGAGGACACCATCCAGGAGCTCGGCTTCCAGTTCAAGCTGTACGACGTTCCCAACTGGGACGAGGACTGGTGGGGCAGTGAAGGCGTCGACCTGTTGACCGACCTGAACGCCATGCAGGCGAACTGCGACGTGTTGTTCATCGATTGCGGCGGATCGCACTGCGAGATCGTGCAGAGCGAGCCCTCGGTGGTCCCGAACATCAAGACCTTCGTGCAGGAGGGCGGCTCGCTCTACGCCTCGGACTTCGCCTACTGCTTCTCCGAGTACGCCTTCCCCACCTACATCGACTTCTACGGCTCCGACGACGAATCCTGCGGCATGGGCAGCGGCTCGGGCCCCATCCAGATGGACGGCAACCAGAAGCTCGACGCCACGGTGCTGGACCCCGACCTCATCGCCTACCTCGGCAAGAGCACCTTCAAGGCCAACTTCGGCCTGGGCCCCCTGGTGGCCGTCGACAACGCGGGGCTGTCGCTGGCCCACGTGCAGGGCTTCGTGCCCAAGTTCAACGCGGTGCAGCCCTTCGTGATGTCGTACAAGCCCTTCGGGCCGGGCGGCGGCACGGTGATCTACACGAACTTCCACAACGACGAGCAGGTCAGCGGCGACATGTCCGTCATCTTGAACTACATGGTGTTTTCGCTGTAGACCGTGCCCGCCGTAGCCTTGGCGAAGGCGGGTCAGTGCCCGAACCGCTGCTTTTCTTTCGGCGTCACGCACGTGCCCGACGCGCGGCACACCACGATGGGCTCGGCCAGCACCTCGGCGGCCGAGACGTGGGGCGTGCCCCTGACCGGGGCGATGACCTTGCGCACCTCGAACTCCATGCGCCGCGAGGTGTTGCCCACCTTCACGATGCGGCCGCGCGCCTCGACGTAGTCGCCGGCGTACACGGGCGCCAGGAACTCGACCTTGTCGTAGGCTACGAACAGGCCCTCGTCGCCGTCGAGCCAGATGAGCAGCTCGGTGGCCACGTCGCCGAAGAGTTGCAGGCACTTGGCGCCGTCGACCAGGTCGCCGGCGTAGTGCGCGTCGTGGGAGCCCATCCTCAGCCGGAGGATGGATTCGTAAGTCGTGGGATCGGTCATCGAGGACCTCCTGCCATGCGTGCGACTATCGGGGGACGCTCACCGGCGATGCGGATCGAACAAGGTCTTGAGGATTCCGCCCGGCATCTGCGTCTCGAAGCTCTGGACTCCGGACCCGAGGGCCGATGACAGCGACTCGGTGGGCGCGCCGGCCACGGGCTGAAGCCCCACGCACTCGGGCGGGATGGGGATCTTGCAGAGGCCTCCCTCGGCGTAGCGCTCGTCGGGCACGCAGGTCTGGTTGACGCCGCAGGTCGAGGCGCCGTAGACACCCTGGTCGTCGGCCGCGGGCTCGCAGGGCACCGAGCAGAAGGGCGGGTAGTCGGCCTTCTGGTCGTTGTTCTCGTCGAGGGCGTTCACGGCCCAGTAGCCGCCCCCGTCGAGATCGGCCTTGATGGGGTTCGTGACCGCGTAGGGGATGACGGGGAAGCTGTCGGGCTGCTCGAGCGAGCCGAGCAGCGAGTTGACGTCGAGCAGGCCCGCCGGCAGCTTGGCCAGCAGGTCGGAGTAGCCGGCCAGGAGCGACTCGGCCGCGAGCGAGATGACCGTGGTGAACAGGATGTGGCCGAAGGGGCGGCGCTTGTAGACCGGGCTGAGCGTGCTGCCCGTCTGGATGCCGTAGGCCATGGCGATGTACCACGAGTCTTCGGCGGGGCGCTCGAGGTCGAGCACGCGGTCGAAGTCGACGATCTGCTCGACCTGGGCGTCGCGGGTGGTCTCGGGGTCGAGGAAGAACACGGCCTCCTGAAGGCCGTTGCGGTAGAGCTCGACGCGGTCGATCGCGAACCACGAGGCGGTCTGCACGCGCAGGCGAGCCTTCAGCGGCTGGCCGGCCGGGACCGTGAGGGTCTCGCCCACGCCGGCCGACGCGTCGCCGGTCAGCAACTGGAATTCGATGAAGGGGCCGGCCGAGAGGACCGCGCGGCCCTTCTTGAGGTTGCGGTCGATCTCGTGGTTCGAGACCGCCATGGGCCGATCGGTGCTCGAGGCCACGAAGGTGCGCGGCAGGCCCACCTCGTCGAGGGTGTTGTGCGAGTCGCTGTTGGCGACGCCGGCCACCTCGAACCCGGCGTTCAGGAAGGCGAACCAGTCGTCGAGCATCTGGAAGCGGTCGGTGCAGGGCTGGTTGCCGCAGCCCCGGCACTCGCCGGCGCACGACGTGGCGCACTCGGGGCTCCAGCCCGTGCCGCCGTCGGCCGCGGTCAGGCAGCACTCGGGGTGCAGGGCGCACACGCAGGCTTCGCAGCCGCAGTCTTCGCCGCCACAGCCCTTGGCGTAGGTGCCGTCGTCGGCGGCCGTGGCGGTGCAGCCGGCGAAGGCCTTCTCGAAGTCGCAGCCGAGGTCGGTCAGGGCCGTGGTGGCGCGGTACGAGGCGAGCTCTTCGGGCGTGCGCTCGAGCATGTAGCGAACCGAGAGCTGCTTGATGGCCTCGAGGGCAATGCGCTTGCAGTCGACCAGGGACGTGCCCTCGTCGCCGCAGCGATCGAACTCGGCCTTGAAGGCGCGGTGCCAGCGGCAGTGGTCGCGAGCGCGCAGTCGCGAGAGATCGGCCTCGGAGGCCGCCGTGAGGGCCTCGAGCGTGTCGCAGTCGCCGGCGGGGTCGACCTGCAACCAGCCGCACACCGACGTGTCGGGCGCCGACGCGTCGAGCACGAAGTCGGTCGCGGAGCGGGCCGTGACGATCTCGCGGTAGCAGCCGTTGTGGACCTTCATCTCGCCGATGGTCGGCGTCCACAGGTACTCGACGTGCTTGCCGTTGATGATCTCGATGGCGTCGAAGTCGCAGGGCACGGACTCGAGCACCGCGTTGCACATCTGCATGCCGGGGGTCTTGCGCTCGAGGTCGTAGCCCTTCAGGCCGATCTGCGAGAACATGCCGAGGGTGCCGTCGCGCGGGTGATTGGCCTCGAGCACGAAGTCGTCGGGGTTGGCCGCGCGCTTGCGCAGCTCGGCGAACGCCGTGTCCAGGGTGCCGCCCTGCCACTGGGGCGGGTTGTGCACGTTGCCGTCGGTGTCGTCGTAGGCCAGGGGGAAGCCGTTGTAGTGGCCCCACTCGAGGGGCGACATCTCGACGCCCACCTGGGTCTTCAGGAACGCCTCGAGGCCGAGCTCGCGGATGCGGGGCTCGTAGTCCATGAGGTGGTCGTGGTCCGACGACGACATGAACTCGAGGCCCTCGGCGGCGCCGGCCTTGAGGCGCGTGTCGAGCTCGAGCCCGGCGTCGGACGACGGGAACTGGTGGATGTGGAAGTCGGCGCCCAGCCAGCCCGTGGTGTCGAGCTCGCGGGGCAGGGAGGTCTGGACCAGCGCGGTCTGGCCGGGCTTCACGACGACGCCCGCGACCGTGCGCGAGGCGTACTCGAAGCCGCGCGAGATCAGCACGTCGTAGCGACCGGCCGGCAGCGCTACGGTGCCGTGGCCGTCGGCCGAGTGCTCGAGCTTCAGGATGCCGTGGTCGAGCTGGGCGTCGCCGAGGTACGGCTCGGCGCGGCCCTCCCAGCCGGCGTGCAGCCCGGCGGCGTCGAGGGCGATGAACGAGAGGCGCGCGGGGCCTCGCTGGCCGCCCTCGTCGGTGACCTGGAACTCGATGGCGCCGGGCGCCGGCAGCACGAAGTTGACCACCTCGGTGCGGTCGGCGGTGACCGTGACGGGGACGATGGCCGACGTGCCGTACTCGCGCAGGTGGGCCAGCACGAGGTACGAGCCCGGGCGCATGGGCGCGCGGAAGTCGCCGTCGTGCACCGGGTCGGTGCCCACGTCGGTCTGCATCTGCGACAGGAAGCCCGCGTGCCCCCACTTCTTCTCGGCCAGCGCCAGGTAGTCGGCGAAGGTGGCGGGCACGGGGTCGGTGGCGGGGTTCGCGCGCGGGTCGCCGAGCACGAACACGTCGGCGTGGGTGACCGGCGCGCCCGAGTCTTCCTCGAGCACCACGCCCTGCAGGAAGCCGTGGGCCGTGCCGCGCAGCGCGTAGACGCTGCCGAGGGTCGAGCCGACGTCGCCGTCGCCCACGATGAGGTAGCGCTCGAAGGTGTAGGAGCGCACCTTGTCGATGTAGGTGCCGCCCTCGGTCTTCTGCAGGCGGTCGCCCTCGCTGAAGTGGCTGAGGATGGCCGTGGCCGAGGTGGTGAAGAGGGGCACCAGCACCTTGGACTCGAGGCAGGCGTGCTCGGGCCGCAGGGTCAGCGTGACGTCGGGCCCCAGCAACTGCTGGTAGGCCTTCACCTCGGGGCTGGCCATGACGGAGGCGATCCAGGCGTCGAAGGCGGCCTGGCGCTCGGCCAGCGGCGCGTCGGCGCCCGGATCGGTCGCGGGGTCGATCGGGACCACGTAGCCGAGCTGGATGGGCGTGTGGTCGACCACGGCGACGCGCGCCGCGTTCTTCGCCACCCCATCGGCCAGGCCGATGCCCTCGTCGGCCAGGGCGACGGCCAGGGCGTCTTCGCGGGCTGGGTCGTCGCGGGGGAAGTCGGTCACGACCAGGCGGTAGCTGGGGCAGTCGAAGCCCTCGCGCACGTGGTTGTTGCGCGCCGTCCAGGTGTAGCTGACGTTCTCGCCCACGCCCGACACGTACTCGAGGGCGAAGGGGCTGCCCATGGTGCCCACGCCCTGCCACATGTTCGTGAAGATCTTGCGGTCGTAGTCGAAGCCGAGCTCGGGGGCGAAGATGTCGCAGTTGCCGCCGAAGAACAGGAAGTCGCCGGCCACCACGCCGCCCTTCCACTCGGGATCGGCCCAGTCGGTCGACGAGCCGAGCAGGATCTTGAAGAAGTCGCGGCTCTCGTTGAAGGTGGGCATGTCGGGCCGCGCCTCGGCGCACTCGCAGAGCGGGCAGAGCTTGGGGCCCTTGCCGCCCTCGAGCGCCGGCAGCTCGAGCTGGACCTCTTCGAGCGCGTAGCCGTGCTCGCACGTCTTGTCGCAGGGCACCGGCGGGCAGCCGTTCAGCGCCTTCTCGGAGGGCGGCGACAGGCGCAGCGTGGTGCGGATGGTCAGGTACTGCTCGCCACCGTGCAGCACGTAGTCGGTGGTGAAGTCGAACGAGATCTGCAGGCGATTGAGGAGCCCCAGCAGATCGACCTTCAAGACCGACTTGGCGATGCCCACCAGCTGCTTGAACGTCATGCCCGCGAAGCCCTTGGCCAGGAACGACTCGAGGAAGTCGCGGTTCAGGTACTTGAGCACGTCGAACATGTAGCCCGAGTGCCCCTCGACCCGGATGATGGCCTCGCCGTCGGAGCCGTCCTTGACCAGCGTGATGGCCGAGACCGTCTGGGTGACCTTGAAGCCCTCGTCGCCGAAGGCCAATTGCCAGCCGCCGTCGGAGGGGTTGGCCACCAGCAGGTTGGCCAGCGGGAAGGTCTCGCTGAAGCTGTCGAAGCCGTTGCCGTTCCGTTCGCTGGCCTCCCAACGCGCCCGGTCGAGGTCGACCAGGCCGCCGCCGAAGACGCCGGCCGCCCACGTGGGCCCGTTGCCGGCCACCACCGCGCGCACTTGATCGTTCTCGATCAGGAAGTCACCGATCTTGCCCTTGGCCGACGGCCCGCCGATGAGCTCGTCCTGCCGCGATACCTGAACGGCCCGCACCCACTCGCGCTTCTCGGCGCACCCCGCGAGCAGGGTGGCGGCCAGGAGCAATGCGAGGGGGGTGGCCAGAAGCCTGCGATGCGTGCGCATCCCGTCCTCCTCTGTCGTCGTCTCGGGTCCGGTCAACGCACTAGAAGGCCAGCTGCACGCCCGCGATGGCGTGGTCGTTGTCGAGCGCCTGGCCGTGCCGCTCCTGGCGGTGCTGGTACTCGACGAAGGTCTTGAAGAAGTTGCCCGCCACGTACCAGCTGAGCGTGCCGGCCACGATGAGCTCGTCGCCCTCGTCGTCGCGGTCGCGGTTGTCGTCGAGCAGCTCGACGCGCGCCGAGACGCCGAGCGTCTTGGCCAGGATCATGTAGCCCAGGCTGGCCTGCAGGGACAGGCGGTCGACCTCGGCCTTGATGGTCGAGGTGCTGGTGGGCTGCGTACGGGGCTGGCTGTTGTCGAGGAGCACCTCGCTGAACAGGTGGACGCCCCACGCCTTCAGGTGCACGTAGCCCGAGGCGCCCCAGGTGCGGATGCTGCTGCCGTCGTTGAAGAAGCCGCCGCCGCCCACGCCGAAGCGGAACGAGGCCTCCTTCTTGAGGTCGGCCTCGGCCTTGCCCACGGGCTCGAGGGGCTCGAGGTCGACGCGGCCGGCGAAGCTGAGGCGCTCGAAGCGGTTGCCGGTGGAGACGCCCACGCTCTCGTAGCCCTCGTGGAACGACCTGGCGCGCTGCAGGCCGTTGTAGACACCCAACAACACCGTGAGGTGCTCGCCCCAGGGCTTGGACTCGATGGCCACGCCGACCGTCTGCGCGGGGCTCATGGCGAAGGTGCCCACGGAGCGATCGAGGTGCGCCAGCGAGGCCGACGACATGAGCTCGGCCTTCGAGTAGGGGTACTTGGTCATGCCGGCCACGATGGTGGCGTAGGGGCAGGTCTCGTAGGCCAGGAAGGCCTCGTACAGCGGGCCGCCCGTGCGCTCCTGATCGAACAGGTCGAGGGTCACGCCGTAGGAGATCTGCTTCGTGAGGTCGCCGTCGAAGCCGAAGCGCGCGCGACGCAGTCGGAAGCCGTACTCCTGCATCTTGTCGCCGTTCGTGAGCAGCGCGTCGTCGCCGACCCACCCGCCCCACACCTGCAACCGCGAGTGGAGCTGCAGCGAGAAGTCGCCCGACTGCAGCGTGGTAGCCTCGGAGATGGCCTTGCAGGCGCAGGGCTGATCGGCCTCGGAGGCCGCGGTCTCGTCGGCCCAAGCGGGCAGGGCCAGGCACAGCACCACGGCGGCGAACACGACGCGCGCGAAACGGTTCATGGGGGTCTCCCGAGGGGAATTGACGCGCCGAGTCTAATGGCTGGGGTGCGGGAGTCAACGGAGAAGGCGGGGTTCACCGATTCCTCATCGACCGGAGAGGGGCAATTCGTGAATTGCCCCTACATACCGGTGAGATACGACGGTGTGTAGGGGCGGTGCTTGCCGCGCCC
>CAZBRS010000020.1:0-1341 GCA_964494475.1 uncultured Myxococcales bacterium
TTCGTCATCAGCGCCGAAGACATCGAGGGCGAGGCGCTGGCCACCCTGGTCGTCAACAAGATCCGCGGCACCCTCAAGGTGTGCGCCGTCAAGGCCCCGGGCTTCGGCGACCGCCGCAAGGAGATGCTCCGCGACATCGCCATCCTCACGGGCGGCCAGGTCATCAGCGAGGATCTCGGCCTCAAGCTCGAGAACGTCACGTTCGGTGACCTCGGCAAGGCCAAGCGCGTCGTGATCGACAAAGAGAACACCACGATCATCGACGGCGCCGGCAGCCCGGGCGAGATCGAGGGTCGCGTGAAGCAGATCCGCGCGCAGGTCGAAGAGACCACGTCGGACTACGACCGCGAGAAGCTCCAGGAGCGCCTGGCCAAGCTGGTGGGCGGCGTCGCCGTCATCAACGTGGGCGCGTCGACCGAGACCGAGATGAAGGAGAAGAAGGCCCGCGTCGAAGACGCGCTGCACGCGACCCGCGCGGCCGTCGAAGAGGGCATCGTGGCCGGCGGCGGCGTGGCGCTGCTCCGCGCCCGCAAGGTGCTCGAGGGCTTCAAGGGCGCCAGCGACACCGAGACCATCGGCGTCGGCATCGTCTACCGCGCCATCGAGGCGCCCATCCGCAAGATCGTCGAGAACGCGGGCTTCGAGGGCTCCGTGGTCGTGCAGAAGGTGCTCGAGGGCGGCACGGGCGCCTACGGCTTCAACGCGGCCACCGGCGAGTACGAGGACCTGGTCAAGGCCGGCGTCATCGACCCCACCAAGGTCACGCGCACGGCGCTGCAGAACGCGGCCTCGATCGCGGGCCTGCTCATCACCACCGAGTGCGTCATCGCCGAGAAGCCCAAGAAGGAAGACAAGATGCCGATGGGCGGCGGCGGCGGCATGGGCGGCATGGGCGGCATGGGCGGCATGGGCGGCGGCGACTTCGACTACTAGGCCACGACGGAAGAAAGAGGAGGACAGCATGTCCATCAATATCCAGCCCCTGGGCGATCGCGTGCTCCTGAAGGAGCTCGAGTCCACCGAAGAGAAGATCGGCTCGATCTACGTGCCCGACACCGCCAAAGAGAAGCCCCAGCAGGGCGAGGTCATGGCCGTCGGACCCGGCAAGATCAACGAGAAGACCGGCGAGCGCCGTCCGCTCGACGTCAAGGTCGGCGACAAGGTGATCTACGCCAAGTACTCCGGCACCGAGGTCAAGCACGGCGGCCAGAAGTACATCCTGCTCGAGCAGGAGAACGTGCTGGCGAAGCTGCTCTAGGTTCCCGAATCGGCCAGCCGAGAGGCTGACGTTCGAAGAAGCGGCGGTCGGCTCCTCGCGGGGTCGACCGCCGCTTTTTTTTT